>NZ_JBALDK010000024.1:0-12757 GCF_036917455.1 Nostoc sp.
GGGGTCATGCTTAAAACTGCTGGAATTCATGTGCAATAGACATTTTGGCAGTTTTTGACTCCTCTTTTCTCAGGCTTTGTGAGAAATCCGGGTTATGAGGTGATTGTCTCCGACACGCTCCGCAAACACAAGAATAAAGATCGCGATTAACAAGGCTTTCTATTGCTGATGAAACTTCCACCACAAGCTTGGGAATAATAAATCGTGCCTGAGAAATATTTTAAATAAATCTCGGCTTTTAGGTGTGTTTTTATCGGCGGTTCAAGGAGCCAATTGTTAATGAAAGTAAGTTCATCAGGGACTAAGCTAGGTTGTGCATTTGTTAGCAGTAGTTGTTTAGCGGCAGTAATCATCGGTTTTAGTGGAGTCAGTGCTTCGGCTGCTCAATTCATCACAATTGAAAGCACTGGCACATTATCAGGAACAATCGAACTTCCTAGAAATAATCCCAATTTCAATAACAGTATTACTCGTATTGATACGGATGACACTGGAACTTATTACCGGAATTTAGGTACTAAGAATAATCCTAATTATGTTCCTGTATACCAGTCAGATTATTTACAGGTAGAAACACGCTCTGATGGAAGTCTGCATTACTTTGTTGACTTTAAAGGTATTCCCTTTGTCTCCTTTGATGGTGTTCTGACATCGCCGATTCTCTCTGGTGGTCAGTTGACTCCCTATAAATACCAAGGACAATTAGCCGGAACCAAATTTCAAGGAGTAGTTCAGGATGAATTTAATTTCATAAAAGCCTTATACACTGGTACTGTTACCGACCCAGACACCGGAAAGCAGTATCAGGGCACTTTTGAAGTGAGCGGATATGGGGAGCGATATAGCGATCGCAATGGTAGCTTAACTCCCACAGTCTTTGATTTTCAGTCTGATATCCCAGGTTCGCCAACTGTAACATCCTTGACCATCACTAACGCTACTCTTGCGAATTTAAGAATCAAAGTACCTATTGATGAAACTTCTATTCCAGAACCCGCTAGCATTCTCGGAACTTTTCTGGTAGCTGGTTTTGGTATGATTTTGAAACGAAAAAAAGACATCGGCCCTAAGAAAGTATTGGGCGATTAGAAGTCGCTACTACACAAAGCTTACCCGCATTTCTCACAAGCTTGGGGGGAAAGAACTTGGTATTTGAACTCTCCTCTGCTCCCCTGCTCAAGCGCAAGCTTAATCGAGATGTGGTGAGAAATCCGGGCTTAGTCTACAGAGGTGGACTAATACAAAATCAAGGGTTTGCTTAACCTGCGGAGGCACGTAAAGTCTTGTGTAGCCAAGACTTATATTTACCTTGGAGAGTAATAAATTCGACTTTAAAAACATCTTCATCAGAAGATGTTTTTAAACTGAAAAGTTGATAAATTTCATAATTCAGAGTAGTTTTAAAAACGAGCCGAACTAGCAAAAGTTCGGCTGAGTTTAATTAATCGTCTATACGCAGTAACTTGCGGTAAAACGGTTGTGAAAAATCGGTCAAGCGATGGCGTTTATAGTTTTCCATAACTTCAATCAAAAAATTAATAAACTCGAAGCTAGCCATCATTAGTTCGTAACTCAGATCGGCATTGCCATCAAACTGAATTCGGCAACGGGTTAAGTCTGAGGGTAAAGTGGCAACATTCCAGGAGGCTACGAAGGGTATATGTTCACTAGCTTCTATCTTTCGGTGTCCCTCCAAAACCCCTTTTTGATAAAGACTGATGGCATAGGGTAAGAAATTGCGCTTAGTGCCCTGAACGTAAGGTAAGTAAACACTGGCTTGTTGTTGGGTAGCAGGCTGGAGTTGCTCAATAGACATTGTTAAATATTCCTCAAGTTAGTTGGCAACTAGGGATATTAGTGGATGTTAGTAGTGTTCCCAAAAGATGTGTCTAAAGCACACAGTGGTCAGTGAAGAAGGGAATAACTGACAGGTGATAGGTAATTCTTTGTCACCTCTCTATAATCCCAATGCTCCTAAATGAAGTTACTGCTAAGAAATATTAAAATTTCAGTTACAATAAGGCTGCATTAACTTAGATCGAAGCTGGGCGCAATAACATGACATGAAAAATCCCCACTATTAAAGTTGTGGATGTTATTATTGCTGTTTCTCCCAACAACAAGCTGCTGTTATCTTGGTATCACTTTGCCTAAACCGGAATTCTCATTGGAGAAAGTCAGACTCTACAAGCTTCCTGCCCAACTGGCTATCAAAGGAATCAAGCCTCTGTCTAAGAGTAGGAAACGTGGTTAATGCTAAGTAATTACCCAGAGTGGCAGTGACAAAAAAGGTAGTCCCAGCAGCTTTTGGCTTAAGGATAGCGGGTATTGCAGTTTGCCCATTCCGATTTAAATCGGGAAAAGTAGCTTAGGGATATTTGTCCGTAAAATTACTAACTGTAGACAAATACTGGTTTTTGAATCAAGCAACCTAACCTATGCCAGCGAATTCCTGGCCCGAAGAAGATTCTTATCAAGAGCTTGATCCGCTCAACTCCTTGTTGTCTGACCTATCAGTAGATGAGGAGCCAGTGTTAGAGACAGATCCTGTGTCTCTAACATCCCGGTTTCAAGGTCGTAGACGTAAGGCTGCTCTAGTCTTGACCGTTGTCTGGAGTAGCACGATCGCTCTACATTTAGTTTCTTGGGCTTCTATATTTATTCTAGGACTGACCACCATTCTAGGATTCCATGCTTTGGTGGTAGTGTTTACTAAATCCCGTCGCTATCCAAAAGAAATACAGGGAGATTTGCCCTTTGTATCTGTGCTGGTAGCTGCGAAAAATGAGGAAGCAGTAATTACCAAATTAGTCAAAAATCTTTGTAATCTGGAATATCCAGGTGGGCAGTATGAAGTCTGGATAATTGACGATCACAGCAGCGATCGCACGCCGGATTTATTAGCAGAACTAGAGCAAAAACACAACCAACTGAAAGTACTAAGGCGTTCAGCAGAAGCTAGTGGCGGCAAATCAGGGGCATTGAATCAGGTGTTGCCACTGACAAAGGGCGACATTATAGCAGTATTTGATGCTGATGCCCAAGTCGCACCAGATATGCTGCAACAAGTAATACCTTTATTTCAAAGAGAAAAAGTGGGGGCGGTGCAGGTGCGAAAAGCCATCGCCAACGCTAAAGAAAACTTTTGGACTAAGGGGCAAATGGCCGAAATGGCCCTTGATACCTGGTTTCAGCAACAGCGCACTGCCCTTGGTGGTATTGGCGAACTGCGGGGCAATGGTCAATTTGTCCGGCGTTCAGCCTTGGAAAGCTGCGGTGGCTGGAATGAGGAAACCATTACCGATGATTTGGATTTGACAATCCGCTTACATTTGGAAAAATGGGATATTGAGTGTGTTTTCCATCCAGCAGTGCAAGAAGAAGGTGTGACAAATGCGATCGCACTTTGGCATCAGCGCAACCGTTGGGCAGAAGGCGGTTATCAACGCTATCTAGATTACTGGGATTTAATTCTCAAAAATCGCATGGGATGGCGCAAAAGCTGGGATTTGCTGATTTTTATGCTGATTATGTATATCTTACCTACAGCAGCAGTACCAGATTTATTAATGGCGATCGCGCGTCATCGTCCACCAATGTTAAGTCCCATTACAGGTTTATCCGTTACCATGTCGATGGTGGGAATGTATACAGGTCTAAGGCGTATACGTCAAGATCCGAAATTCTCACTTTCTACATATTTGCTGATGCTAGTGCAAACTATTCGTGGCAGTTTATATATGTTGCACTGGCTAGTTGTCATGAGCAGTACTACTGCACGCATGTCGGTAAGACCAAAGCGCCTAAAATGGGTGAAAACATTGCATACAGGACATGGGGAATAGCCCCTTTGGGGAATTAAAAATGACGCTCTCTACGAGACGCTAAAAACGAACGCGGACTCGCTCTAAGCGTTGGTGTAGCCTATCGTAGAGAAGCCATACCAAAGGCTTTACGCTGCGCTAAAAGAATTAAAAATGCAAAATTATTGTTGGTAATTTTGCATTTTTTTATTCATCATCAACTTCTGATTCTTCTATCCACTCAGGTGTAGTTATGGAATCGGAGGATTCTGGGAAATCATCTGCAAAGCGGATAATTTCTCCGTTGAAAAATACTGCTAAACGTTGAGCTGCGATCGCTACTTCATCAACTTCCCAATCGGGTGCAGGTGTTCGCTGTGGCGATGGAGGCAAAGTTTGCGCCCCATTTCTATTTACCCCATTTCCATTTACACCATTCCTATTTACACCATTTCCGTTGCTTGCTGTCGGCTCGGTTTTTAGTGGCGCTGGTGTCGCTACTGGCGCTGGCGTTGCTGGCTGTGGTACTGGCGCTGGAGGCGAAATTTGTTGGTTGTAACTGGGAGTTGGTGGTTGCTGAACGCGAGTAGATTCTTTTGGAGGAACTACACTATTCCCACTCACAGAAGCATTCTTAGACTGGTTTTGAGCCCAAATAACCTTTATCTTTTGTTGGTAAAGTTTTTCAAATGCCGCTTCAATTTGCGCCGATTTTGGTTGAGCAAACTTAACTAGCGCTGGCGGCATCCACACTTGAGCAACATTATCATTCATAGTTAATAAGCGTCCGTGTTCCTTAAATAGGGCGCGACTTCCTGGATGTGTCAGACAATCAAGCACTTGCTGCCAAACTTGAGTTAAATCGGATTGTGCTGCCTCAATAACTTGCTCTATTGGTGCTACTGGGGGTATCGATTGTATGGACGCTATTAGTGGCCTCTCTTCAGTGGCTGGTGGAGGAACAGGTAAACTTGCTGGGGGTAATGATACTGAGTTACTAGAAGAAGTGTTATTTGCTGGCAAGGAAACTGCGCCAGATGAAATAACGGGCTGATTTTGAGCAGCCGCTACATGATTGTTTGTAGAATTATGATTTTTTTGCGGTTCAGCTATCGGTAAAGAAGAGACTGCATGATTTTGGGGAACTGCTGAAGGATAGCTAGGAGAAACAACAGGTGAGTTAACTCGCGGCGCGACACTTGGGGCTTGTGGCTGAATATTCGTCGCACTCGGTAACAATCCTAGTAATGTTACTTCTAACCATAAGCGCGGCTGGGTGCTATTTTTAATTTGCACTTCAGCTTCTCGCAGGTGTTTCTGTCCTGCCAAAATCACGCTCATATCGAAGTATTGAGCAAACTCAACCAGCGCCGTCCAGGTTTGCTGAGTACAAGCAACCAAATCGTGGCGGTTGGGTGCAGTTTTGGCAATGAGTAAATCGCGGTAGAATGCGGCGAGGTTTTGCAGGAGAGTTAGGGGTTCTCGACCACGATCTAGAATGTAGTGAGTACAGTCTAGAACCGCTTCAGGTTTATCTTGAGCGATCGCATTTAAAAGCCCCAGTAAGTCCTGTTCGCTTACCGTCCCCACCAAATCCCAAACTCTATCCGGTGTCACTTCACCCGCTAGCAAACCCAATTGATCGAGTAAACTTTCAGCATCCCGTAATCCTCCCTGAGAAAGTTGGGCGATGAGGGTTACAGCATCGGGTGAAATATGAATGTTTTCTTTAAAGGCGATCACACTTAAATGCTTAACCATCGCCTCTAATTGAATGCGTCTAAAATCAAACCTTTGACAGCGCGAAATAATTGTTGGTAACACCCGTTGCGGGTCTGTTGTCGCCAATACAAAAACTACGTGCCTCGGTGGTTCTTCTAGGGTCTTAAGTAGCGCGTTGAATGCTTGGGTACTGAGCATGTGGCATTCATCGATTACATAAACTTTGTAACGACACTGCACAGGGGCAAACTGGGCTTTTTCAATCAATTCGCGGATATTATCGACACCAGTGTTGCTAGCGGCATCGATTTCAATTACATCTAAGGCATAACCCTTGGTGATTCCCTGACAAACATCACACACGCCGCAGGGTTCAGCAGTGGGGCGATCGCTTTTGAGACAATTGAGGGATTTAGCCAAAATCCGGGCACTAGAAGTTTTTCCCGTACCTCTTGGCCCAGTGAATAAATAGGCGGGGGCGATTTTGGATGTGCCGATCGCATTCGTGAGGGTGGTAGCGATCGCCTCTTGTCCCACCAGTTCAGCAAAACTTTTGGGGCGATATTTGTGGTGCAGGGGTTCGTAAGACATGGAAAAATAGACTTCAATGCCTTTCAATGTGAATTAGTAGCACCGAGTCGAGTTTAGGATTCAATTATTTTAAACTCTCGTACCTGCTATGTTTATCGATATTGCCATAGCGCTTACACTCAACTAATGCCGTCAATTTTGGCACTCAGGAAAGCAAGCAACTAGATCATATTCTTGACTATGATTTCAACATCAACGTATCGGAATTATAGCATAGCATTTAGTACATTTGTTCTATTTAAAATTGGGGGGCAGGGGAAAATAACTCTTGACAAATGACTAATCACTAATGACTAATGACTATACGTTTTATTGACTGAACTAACGCCATAGTCCAGTGCGATCGCTACAATTTTAGGATAAGCAAAACTCGATGGTGCAGCAGATGCTCAAGCGGCTATTTCAATGGCTCAAAAAGCTTTTTCAGAGCTTGTTTGGTGGAAAACAGACTACCTCAAAATCTAGAGGAAATATCCAAAAAGAACCAGCACCACCCCTAAGCGATACGGATCTGGAATTTCTCTTTACGGAGCTGTTGCAAGGAGTACATCAAGCACGAGGGGAAGCCTGGGCGCAAAAGTGGCTGCATAATATTGAACATCGGATTACGACTGAAGACTGGGTTGAGTGGTTAGAGCGCTTTGGCGAAAAATTGCTAGCATCACCTACACCCAATAATGAAATTGCTGCGCGGTTAGTACAACTGGGTGAGTTGAACATCGGAGAAATCGGAGATGTCGCCCATAGTATTGGGATGCAGTTGTTAACACGCAATCAAGGCGAACCAATTTGGGAATATGAAGGGCCAGATGCGATTAGCACGATTTTACCATCTGAGACAACTGCCCCCATATTAGAGTCAGCAGATGCACCACAGAATCCCCCAGAGGGAGAATACCAAACTGTCACCCTAGAAGAGTTGTTTGTGATGTTGCAAGACGATGAAAACTTACGCCAGCAGATTGCTCAACAACTTGCCGTTGAGACAGACGATCCACAAGTGCTTGTCCAGGCATTGATCGAGCAATTATATCCAGCTGGTCAATCGACTACAGAGCAAACAGAAAATTAATTGAATCGGGGAATTGTAACGTTGTAATACTATACTGTTGAATGTTTGTATATTTTTTGCTAACCTGCGACGGAAGCGCTGTCCCAATCTAATGGATTTTTACGTAATTGATGACTTTTTTAACACAACGATGGCTACAATCTAGAAAAACAAAATCCAATAGTGTGGCAGATGCTCAGGCGGATATCGCAGTCGCTTAAAAGGTTTTTAAAGCGCCTCATTGAAAGTAAGCAGGCTAGTTCTTTCAAGGGTGCGAGAGGACACAATCTGGTGGAGGTACTACCAGAACTAACCAATGCCGATTTGGAACAATTATTTATCCAATTGTTAGAAGGCGTGCATCAAGCACGAGGACGACAGTGGGCATTGAGGTATCTGCAACGGGTCGAAAATCGGATTCCGGCTGAACGCTGGATAGATTGGTTGGTGATGTTTGGCGAAAGCTTGCTAGCTTCACCTGCACCGAATCCTCTTTTAGCAGCCCAGATGGTGCAATTGGGGGAACTTGGTGTTGGCAGAATTGGAGATGTTGCTTATGACATTGGCATCCGAATGATGCAAAACTCACCTACACAGATAGAGTATGAGGAGAATTATCCCGAAGAGGACTTAGAAATCACTCCAGAAGAATATGGGGTAGAAATCACTCCTGGAGAAGAACTGATCCACAACTTAGGTGAGCAGTTATGGGAGTCTGATGAGCCAGATGTCATAGAAACTACTCCTGGGCAAGAACTGATCCGCAATTTCGGCGAGCAGTTATGGGAGTCTGATGAGCCAGATGTTGGAGAAATCACAACCGATGAAGAAATTATCCCAACTTCGCCTGGGCAAGAGCTAATCCGGAGCTTAGGTGAGCAATTATGGGAATATGATGATGTGCCAGATGTTGAACCGATCGCGTCAGCGCCTGAAAATGCTTCTTTTGAGGAAAGATTCACCGAGAATTCAGAGGAATTGGTATTGGAGTATGAAAGGGAAGAAGCCCAAACCACAATACCCGAAAATCTTCCTCTCCCCGCCAAGGAAGATTCAATCACCTCATTAGCCCAAGTGAGGTTCGATGATGAAGAAGTTATTCAAAGTACAACAGGAGCAAATCTCCTTTCTACAAGACAAAGAACTGAATTAACAACTTCTCCCTCAGTGGAAACCTGGGATAACGCTTTGACAAATTTAGAGCCAAATGTGGCTAATACATTAGATGAGTTGTGGGTGAGATTGGATCAGAGTACCAATTTAGTCCAGCAACTTGCTTCTAATTTGGCAGTTCAAAGCAGTAATTCTCCTGGTATTATTGAGCGACATAGCGATAATCCGATTACCCACGCTCAAGGGTGGTTTTACCAAGGTCTAAGCCAAGCGAAAACAGGAGATTTATTAGGCGCGATCGCATCTTACGATCAAGCTATTGAACTTCAACCAGAATTTTCAGAGTATTGGTTTAATCGAGGCTTGACACTGTTCCATTTAGAACGTTTTGAAGAAGCGATCGCATCTTACGAAACCGCCATAGAACTGAAACCCGACTTCTACAAAGCTTGGTACAACCGGGGTGGAACTCTCGGAGAATTAGGATATTTTGAAGAAGCGATCGCTTCTTTTGATAAAGCCATAGAAGTAAAGCCAGACTACCAAGAAGCGTGGTCTAGCAAAGGTTTGGCGCTGCTGAAATTAGGTTGGCTACCCGAAGCAATTGTTAGTTATGACCAAGCCCTGTATTTTGAACCAGAAGACCAGGAAAACTGGTATCACCGAGGCATAGCCTTAGCTGTAGGCGAACAATTTGCAGAGGCAATTATATCCTACGACAAAGCCCTAGAAATTAACCCAGAGTATCACGAAGTTTGGATAGATCGGGGTGTAGTGCTGTTTAATTTAGGAAGGTGGTCAGAAGCGATCGCTTCCTGGGATAAAGCCCTTTCAGTTCAAGCCGACTTCTACTTAGCTTGGTACAACCGAGGTATAGCGTTAGATAACTTAGGTCGTCGCCAAGAAGCGATCGCCTCCTATCAACAAGCGATCGCCATTAAACCCGACTTCCATCTAGCTTGGTATAATCAGGCAGTAGCGCTGTTTTATCTAGAACAATTTACCGAAGCGATCGCTTGTTATGACAACGCTTTGGAAATTAAACAAGATTATTGGGAAGCTTGGATTGGTCGGGGAACTGCGATCGGTAATTTAGTAAATTCTGACGCATTGCGGAATTTCTCAAGTAATATCACAGCGATAAATCCCGACTTACAACAGGGTGGCTACGAAGGAAAACTAGCCAGCTACGAAGAAGGGTTAAAGCATCTGCGAACAGATACCCACCCAGAAGGTTGGGGGAGATTGCATTTGGCGATCGCTAATACTTACTACGAGCAAGGCAAAAAACATACTAATCCCCGCGATTATTGGCGCAAAGCTGCATCTGAATACCATCAGGCACTATTAACCCTGACACTAGAATATTTTCCCCAGTTCCACCTAGAGGTTTTGCAATCTCTAAGCAAAGTCTTGATGGGTTTGGGACAAACAACACAAGTCCAAGAATTGCTGCAACGCGGTACAGATTTATTGCGACAATTGGTGAGTGAAGAAACTCGCTCATCCGAAAGTAAAAAACAGCTATCTTTGAAATTTGCAGGCTTCGATCAATTGGCAGTTGATTTAGCAGTAGAGTCTGGTGATTTAGTAGAAGCCTGGGAAATTGCCGAACAAGGCAAAAATGCTTGTTTAAACTGGCTAATTTCTGGCTGGAATGATAATATTTACTCGCCCTATTATGGTGCAATTCAAGAACTATTCAATCCTACAACAGCAATTATTTACTGGCATATTAGTCCAGTCGCCCTGCATACTTTCATTCTCAAAGACCAAGCGCCATCACCAATCCTCCTATTTACACCCATGCAAGATGCTGGGGGAATACCTTTAGGAGAAGACGCTATCCGTCTAAACGAATTGCCTTTACCCGAAGCAGTGCAACGCCTAATTGAATTTGAAACTTGGCTCGAAGATTGGCATCAACAATACCAAGAATATCGCACCACAGCCCAAGACAAAGAAAGTAAAAGCCAGCATTCTTGGCGAGTGGATATGGAACATAAATTGGTGGAGTTGTATGGGATATTGAATATTTCCACAATTTCCCAGGAACTCGAAGGCATCACCCAACTAGTTTTAATTCCTCACCGCGACTTGTACAGATTGCCCATTCATACCCTTTTCCATCTCTCTTCCCCATCCCAAGAAGAGTTGCCGAATGTGGAGTCAAATTTCACTGTTACCTATCTGCCTAGTGCCCAAACAGGTTTATCAATAAGAACTGAAGATATTTGGCAGTGGCAAAATCAGTTATTGCTCAGTGTCGAACATCCTGAAAGTGCAGCTTATCCTACAGTAAAATTTGCTAAACTGGAGTCTGAAGTTGTTAGCCAGATGTTCAATAATATCCAACGAATTCAGGGAGTAGAAGCTACAAAAAATGTTGTAGAAAATGCCTTTTTTGATAGTTACAATATCTTTCATTTTACGGGGCATGTCACTAATAATTTGGCTGAACCCAAAAAGTCAGAATTAGCATTAGCAGGTGAAGACAAACTCACTCTAGATGAAATCGTCCAACAAAATCTAGCAAGTTACAACCTTATTACTCTCTCTGCCTGTGAAAATTTAAGTACTAGTAACTACACTACCAGTAGTGAATATGTGAGTTTAGCCAGTGGTTTAGTGAGTCACGGTGTCCCTCATGTAGTAAGTACTCTGTGGAGCGTAGAATCTTCAGCTAGTGCCTTGGTAATGATAGAGTTTTACCGGAGATTACAGCCTAATAAATCAGCAGTTACTGCCTTAGCTGAAGCAACACTATGGCTGAAAGAACTAACAGCTGGAGAACTAACAAAATGGTATGAAGATATCTTGAATAATCTTCATCCTGAAGAATTACGAATTCAAACTTATTTAGCGACACAACTATATAGAAATAGTAAGATGGCATCAGATAAAAATCTTTATAATCATCCTTACTACTGGGCAGCATTTACGATTACAGGTAAACCGAATTAATCCTTTGAAACTTAATCAAAATAATTCGTCAGTTAAGAAATAAAAAGAAAAAAGGTAATCCCCATAAATTTAGGGGATTTTATAAAGCATATTGTTTCACAGTATGTCGCTAATCTAACTCCCTACGTCCTTCTAATGCCCTTGCCAGGGTCACTTCGTCGGCATACTCCAAATCACCACCTACAGGTAAACCAAAGGCAATCCGTGTCACCTTGGTAAATGGTTTCAGTAGCTGACCTATATATAGTGTTGTTGTCTCCCCTTCTACACTCGGACTAATTGCCAGAATCACTTCTTGAGGCTTTTGCTGATTTACCCGTCGCTGCAAAGGCAGTATAGTCAACTGTTCTGGTCCAATTCCATCAATTGGCGAAATCACCCCGCCCAAAACGTGATACTTGCCTTTGTACTCGCGGGTTTTTTCCAGCGCAATCACATCGCGGGGATCTGCTACAACACAGATAGTATTGTTGTCACGATTGGCATTGCGGCAAATTTCACAAACAGGTTCAGCAGATAAGTGAAAGCAAACAGAACACAAACCTATCTGTTTTTTTGCCTCAATTAAAGCTTGTGCCAAAGCTTCTACTTCTGCTTCTGGTCGCTTCAAAATATGCAAAGCTAGTCGTTGGGCAGATTTAGGGCCAACTCCTGGCAGGCGTTGCAATTGCTCAATTAACCGTGCTAAAGGGCGTGCGTAAACCGTTGTCTTATCTCCAGAATGTTTTTACCTTAACTATGATGACATTTTTAACAAAATATAAAAGACAATACAGAGGCAGCCTAATGAGGCTTACTTATTCAGATGGGAATGTTTGGATTCGATCCTGGCGTGCATCGGTTATTTACTCCTGCTTGACTGTTTCCAGACAAAATCCAATTCGGTAGTGAAGGGTCAGTACAGGTAATTTTAACTATAACAATTTTTCCTGCCTTCGATTTTGTGTTAAGTAGATCCCCTTTGCATAAACTTGCACCCTCTGCCACCTTCTGGAACTTACTTCCAGGTTGTTTTCGTTCTACCGTGCCATCTTTTATACTTTGTATCTGTCCGATTTTTTGGCAAGATGCGGCAACTGCTTGCATTCCAGTGATATTTATATTCCCGCTCATCCACCACACAAAAATTGCAAAGATTAGGGTTAAAACCTTCAAAATATAGAATTTATATTGCATTATTAATCATCTCCTTTTTTAGTTTCCAAACACTGTTGAGCTTGCAAACATCGCTTTGCCATGTGAACCCATGCATACTCATCCGCGTTATATTCAGTAGCAAATGCAAGACATTTTTCCCACTCCAAAAGCGCATTTTTCTTGTCATTCTGGCGTTCCCTGATTTGTGCCATAAGACAGTAAGCAGGTGCGCTATCGCTTGCCAAGTTAATAGCTTCTCGAAGGTTGTTTTCCGCCTCTACGTCATCCGTGAGAGGTTAGAATAAAGCGCCTTTTGTCAATCAGCTAAAATACTCAAAACAGTCTTAACAAGAATGATAATCGTGTATGGGGAGAG
>NZ_JBALDK010000025.1:0-51208 GCF_036917455.1 Nostoc sp.
AATTAAGGAAAAAACATCATGTCTGACAACATTAAGCCCGTAGAATTATCTGCTGAAGAATTGGACAACGTTGCTGGTGGCGCTTTTAGCTTTGTCAATGCTGACAACTTCAATGCATTAGATCAGCAAGCTGGTGAAACCGTTGTTGGCCCTAATGGCGGTATTACATCTTCTACCGTTCAACAAACTGCTATATCTCATCAAAGTTTGCACGAAATCAAAGCAACTGGTTTCTTGACTCCCACTCTTGCAAGTTAGTAACCAGAACTTAAATATTGCATTCTGCTTGATACAGCACACATCACAAATTGAAGAGAAAACATTATGTCTGACGACATTAAAGCCGTAGAGCTATCTGCTGAAGAATTAGATAACGTTGCTGGTGGTGCTTTTAGCTTTGTTGATGCTCACAACTTCAACTATTCAGATAAGCAAACTAGTGCAGTAATTATCGGTGCTGATGGCGGTATTGCATCTTTCAACAGTCAGGAGACTACTATATCTCAACAAGATTTACGCGAAATCAAATTCACTGGAGAAGAATTTCCTAGCGGGATTCCTAGTAATTTGTTTCTAGGCTCATAATTAACACCACAAGGAGAATAACAATGATTGTAGAAAATGTGCAGCCTAATGAAATGCTGGAACTATCCAATCAAGAACTTGATTATATTGCAGGTGGCGCTACTAGCGATGTATTTGGAAAAAATGCAAATGCCGAAGATTATCAGCTTGGTTTTGTGGAAATTCCTAAAGAAGGCGGTATTACAAGCGTTACCTTCCAAGTGAGTGTTTTTTCTGACCAGGATCTTAAAGAGTTTAAGGAAGCGGGTATTCCTAGCCCTGAAGCTTAATCTGAATTTCTCAGTTTGACGGATTTCAGGAGCAGGAGGGGTTGTTAACCGAGTTGCTACTAGGCTCATGGTTAACTCCCTCCGCCTTATTTAACTTTAACACGTGACGTAAAGGAGTTTCTATGTCAGATGACGAAATTACTCCGAAAGATGAAGCGATTGAACTATCGGATGAAGAGTTAGATGATGTAGCGGGTGGTTTCAATTTGCAGTTTACGGCTGCACGATTTCACAAATCGACAAGGGGATTTACCCAAGAAACATCACGAAGGCGAGGGTGTCACTCAACACGGTCGTCTTTTCATGCAGAGACAACAGACTCTTCTCTGTTCCAACTCACCATCACCGACGCGACAACGGAGGATCTAAAAGTTCTTGGCGAGTTGTTTGGAGATATATCTGCAATCGAAGGTTCTACGTAAACGGGTTTATCAAATCAATCAATTGCAGTTGGACAAGTCTTGCTCAACTGCTTTCTGAAATTGTTTTGATGTGATTAATCACTTCACTTTCATAAAATTAGACAAATTTATTCATAGATGAAATGACAAGGAAAAAGAATGGCAATGGAAAACAAAAAGCAAAATGAATCACAAGAGCTATCGGCTCAAGAACTCGCAAATCTTTCAGGTGGTATTGCCGTAGGTGAGCATTATCCAGGTGAGTATCCTACCGACAATCTATATAGCAATGTATCTGAAGCGATCGCAAAAAAGCTTGAAGATGTAAAGCTTCCTGATTTCAATCACAAAACACCAGACATCGATCCGTGCTTCTAGTTGCTATGCATCTGGTTGATCCGTGATGAGGAGATTGTTCGGTAATTATACTAATTCTACAAAATAAGACAATAAATGCAATTATCTGCAAACCAGATTTAATCTGAATTTCTCAATGATGAATTGGTATTATTTCCCGCTCCCCATTTCTCTCCCGTTAGCAGAACACAAGGAAGTTAAATTATGACAGAAGTTCTACTTAAAGAACTGACAAATAGCGATATTGACTGGATCTTGGCAACGGGTCAAAGAGAAGAAATTACTGCTGGTACGATCCTCATCCGCCAAGGAACACCTGTTAATGCCCTCTACATTCTGCTTGATGGCGCATTAAGCGTTACTGTTGCTCAATCTGACGATAATCCCATTGGTCGGGCGTTTGCGGCTCTTGAAGGTGGTGAACTATCAGGACGAGAGGTTGCACGGCTGGCTAATGGTGAAGTTGTAGGGGAAATGCCCTTTTTAGCCTCGTACCAGTCTTCAACTACAGTCAAAGCCGCGAGAAAGTCACTGGTGTTGATGATTCCTCAGCAGCAGTTGATTCAAAAATTGCAAGAAGATGTCACCTTTGCTGCCCATTTTTATCGAGCGATCGCAGTTTTACTTGCTCACCGAGTAGAGCAGATGATCGGCCAAATTGGCCAAAGTACAGTCGTGCTTTTTCAGCCACAAATTCGAGAAATTCTATTTACATTTGCAGAATTAAATGATAGCGATATTGGTTGGATGATTGTTGCAGGCAATGCGATGAGACTTCCTGCGGGAACAGTGTTGTTTCAGGCCGGAAGACCCGTTGACGCTCTCTATATTTTGTTAGATGGCAAGATGGTGGCTTCTATTGCTGAAGATACAAGCAATCCTCTCACCCGCGCCTTTTCAACTTTAGAACAAACAGATCGTATCGAACGAGAGTTTGCAAGATTATCGCGGGGTGACATAGTTGGCGAAACGCCCTTTGTCGAAGCCAGTCCACCCGCGATGACCATTCGGGCGGTTGAGGATGCGATCGTCTTATCGATTCCCCGATGGCGACTTTCTGCCAAATTACTCCACGATGTAGGGTTTGCTGCCCGATTTTATCGAGTATTAGCGATTTTGTTAGCAGATAAACAGCAAGGAATTATCAATAGTCTGGGTTACGGCAGAATCAACTATAGCTCAGGCAAATCTTTAGATGAACGGTTGACTTATGAAGATGAATTGAGTTCTAGCTTTTTGGCTCAAGTGACATTAGCGGGGACTCGATTTGATTGGATGTTGAAGCAGATTCGCGGTAATTGAATTGGGGATTGGGGATTGGGGACTGGGGATTGGGGATTAGGGATTGGGTATTAGAAAAAATTTACTCTTTATCTCTATTTCTAATCTCTATCTCTGTTGTCTTTAGCTCTTAATTTAAAGTATTCAATTCCCAGTCCCCAGTCCCCAATCCCTAATATACAAATTGAATGGAGTCATTATGGTGACGACCAATAAAAGCAATCTATTTCGCAAAGAAGCACTCGATCGCTTATCCTCCCCAGAGCGGCTCGATCAACTCATGCAGGTGGTTCAACCAAAGAAGTGGATTCCATTGGTTGCGATGGGATCTCTAATTGCCGTTGGACTTACTTGGAGTGTTTTTGGTCGCATTCCCATTACCGTAGCCGGACAAGGCGTAGTGGTTTTTCCTAGCAAAGTCGTTGGATTCCAATCTCCTAGTTCTGGGCAGATTCTTATGCTCTTTGTTCGCACAGGCGATGAGGTGAAGAAAGGACAGGTACTAGCGACAATCGACCAAACTGAACTTCAAGATAAGTTGAAACTTGCACGAGTCAAGCTTGCTCAACTTCAAGAACAAGACCAAAATGCCAATTCTTTGCAACTTCAGCGAACGGTTTTAGATAAGGGTGCGATCGCACAACAACGTCAGGCGCTCCTGCAAACTCTCAAAACAACCCAATCGCTAACGCCAATTCTCAGAAGTAAAGGTCTGGAGTCAATTCAGCAAGAGCGTCAGAACTTACAAGAACAGTTGCAGACAACGCGAGATTTAATACCCACGTTCAAAGAACGATTTGAAATTCGCCAAAAGTTACGCCAAGAAGGAGCCGTTTCGAGTGATACCGTTCTTCAGGCGCAACAGGAATTTCTCAATAGCAAAACTAGAATCAATGAAATCAAATCGCAACTCAAACAACTTAATGTTAAAGAAGCTGATGCAGAACGAGAATTCTTAGCAAATATAAATTCAACTAAAGAACTACAAGCTCAGTTAGCAGTACTAGATAGTAAATTTGCTGGGCAAGCAGAACAAGATTTAACTATTTCTACTAATCGGAAAAAAGAGATTCAAGACACGCAGCGAGCGATCGCAGAATTAAGATTAGAAATCAAAGCAAATAGCCAAGTTATCAGCAGTTTCAATGGACGGATTTTAGAACTTTCTGCCGTTCCTGGACAAACCCTGGAAAAAGGCTCTCGCATTGGCACAATCGAAGCTAGAGATTCTGGGAATAAGCTAGTTGGAGTGGCATTCTTCCCGGTCAGCGAAGGCAAAAAGATTCAAAAGGGGATGGAGTTGCAAGTCACTCCTTCTACCGTTAAACGAGAACGCTTTGGTGGCATTATCGGGAAAGTCACAAGTATCTCTGCCTTTCCGGTTAGTAAGGACAGCGCATCGAGCGTGGTTGGCGGTCTGGAAGTTTTGCAAGGGTTAACCACAGAAGGAGCACAAATTCAAGTTTTCGCGGAACTTCAGCCAGATCCTTCGACTAAAACCCGTTTTCAGTGGTCGTCGTCTAAAGGGCCAGATAGCCAAATCACATCTGGAACCACTGCTTCAGTGCGCGTGAAGATAGATGAACAATCCCCGATTTCTTTTGTATTTCCGATTCTGCGATCGTGGAGTGGAATGTATTGATTATGCGGCAAATTCAATCACAAATTGGGCGTAGATTTAAAAAAATTCAACGCCTCATCAGCCGTCCCGATCGCCGTCGGCGGACTCCCACTCTTTTACAAATGGAGGCTGTGGAATGCGGTGCAGCCGCACTGGGGATTATTTTAGGATACTACGATCGCATTGTCCCCCTGGCAGAACTCCGTCAAGCTTGCGGTGTTTCACGGGATGGCAGTAAAGCATCTAATATTCTCAATGCCGCCCGCAGCTATGGATTGCAGGCGAAAGGCTTTAAGGTCGATTTGGCTGGGTTACGCAAACTACAATGCCCTTATATTGTCTTTTGGAATTTCAACCATTTCCTGATAGTTGAAGGATTTGCCAAAGACAAAGTTTATCTCAACGATCCTGCCACCGGACCGCGGACAGTTTCGTTCCCAGAATTCGATCAGTCTTTTACTGGGGTAGTCTTAATTGGCGAACCGAGTGCAGAATTCCAGCCAGGAGGACGGAAACCCAGCCTGACATTATCCTTATGGGATCGATTGCAGAGTTCTCTGGGAGCATTGGTTTATTGTGTGATCGCCGGTTTGTTGTTAGTGATTCCCGGATTAGCCATCCCTGCATTCTCCCAAGCCTTTGTTGATAATGTCTTAATTGAAGGCAGAAGTGATTGGTTGCGGCCGTTAATTTTAGGGATGATTTTCACAGCTATATTGAATGGTTTTTTAACATTGCTTCAGTTGCAATTTCTGCGACGGATGAAAATTAAGCTAGCTGTGGGGATGTCTAGCCGATTCTTGTGGCATATTTTGCGCTTACCAGTTAGTTTTTACGATCAGCGATTTGCCGGAGAAATTAGCAGCCGTGTTCGCCTGAATGATAGCTTGGCAAATCTGCTTTCAGGAAGATTAGCAACTACAGTTATTTCAGCCTTCACCGTTGTCTTTTATGCTTTAGTGATGCTGCAATATGATGTTGTTCTGACTGCGATCGGCATTGCTTTTGTCATCGTCAATGTTAGCGTCTGGCGATGGGTTTCCCGGCAGCGTGTCGATGCCAACTTGCGATTAATGCAAGAACAAGGCAAAGTGAGCGGGGTAGCGATTTCTGGACTGCAAAGTATGGAAACGCTCAAAGCATCCGGGCTAGAGTCAGAATTCTTTTCGCGATGGGCAGGTTATTACGCTAAAGCCATTAATGCTCGGCAAGAAATGGATACAACTAATCAAAATTTGGGTGTGTTGCCATCATTTCTCTCCTCGATTACATCTATGCTTTTGCTGGCGGTGGGAGGGCTACGGGTAATGGATGGGGTACTCAGTATTGGGATGCTCATTGCCTTTCAAGCTTTGATGCAAAGATTTCTAGAACCTGTAAATAATCTGGTAAGTTTAGCGGGTGAACTCCAGGAAATGGAAGGCAATTTAGGTCGATTGGATGATGTGTTACGCAATGCGATCGACCCAGCTGTAGAGCAAAACATAAGTGCATCAACAACTCAACTACCTGCCGCAAACGTTCGACTCCAAGGTTATGTTGAACTCCGTAACATCACCTTTGGCTACAACCGCTCTGCACCTCCCTTGATTGAAAATCTCAGTCTTTCACTTAAACCCGGTCAACGAGTCGCTTTAGTGGGTGGCAGTGGTTCGGGTAAGTCAACCGTTGCCAAGCTGGTGTGTGGATTATACGAACAGTGGGCGGGTGAGATTTTATTTGATGGTCAACCGAGAAAACATATTCCGCGATCGATTCTCACTAATTCAATTGCCCTGGTTGAGCAAGATATCTCGCTATTTGCAGGTAGTGTGCGCGACAATCTCACCCTTTGGGATTCTACTGTTCCTTTTAGTAACTTGGTTCGCGCTTGTAAAGATGCCGCCATTCAGGATGTAGTGCTTTCCATGCCTGGAGGCTACAACGCTGACCTCGCAGAAGGAGCATCTAATTTGAGCGGTGGACAGCGACAGCGATTAGAAATTGCCCGCACTTTAGTAAATAATCCGGCAATTTTGGTGATGGATGAAGCGACCAGTGCGCTTGATGCTGAGGCAGAAAAAACGATCGATCAGAAACTCCGGGAGCGTGGCTGCACTTGTGTAATTGTGGCACATCGGTTAAGCACAATTCGAGATTGTGACGAAATTATTGTCTTCGATCGCGGCAAGGTGGTGCAACGCGGTAGCCACGAAGAATTACAGCAAGTTGAAGGTAAATATTTACAATTAATCCGCAGTGAAGGAGAAGCACTCCAAGAGAAGTGAAATATACCTATAAAATCTCTTTTTTCTCTCTGCGTCTTCTGCGGTTAAAAAATCTTTTATTTAACCACAGAGGCGCAGAGAACACATTAAGAGGTTAGCAAAATTTTTATTCACAATTACTTTATTTATCGAACCGTCAAGATTTTGAATTAATTTTATGGAGCAGGAATAGATATGTTAGATCAAATTCGGATTGCCACCTTGTCGGGAGAGTATTATCAGTTTAAGGGCAATGAACCAATTATTCTTAACGATCCAGAGACGATTTGGGTGGTGAAATCGGGTTCATTGGCGGTGTTTGCGGTTCCGATGAAAGGGGGAATTGCTGAAGGAAGTCGCCGCTATTTATTTACTACCCGATCGAGACAGGCAATGTTTGGTATCGTCAGCGATTCTCTGCCGATGCCGTATCAACTTCTGGCGGTGTCGATTGAAGAAACGGAACTTCTAAAAGTCTCAATCAAAGATTTTCAGAAATTTCTCGCTGCTGGCAATGACGAAGCCCTAACTTTAATTGAGGGATGGATTGAGCAACTAGGATTGGTTTTGTCTTCTGTTACTCCACATGCACTACCGTTTCAAGAAGAAGGGATGCGCTATTTCTCACTTAGCAATGGTCAGATTTTTCAACCACAACGGGAGCTTGTATCCTGGGTGCAAATTCAGCGTGGGTACGCGATTTGGATGGGGTTTGAGGAACTGTTAGTCACACCTCAATCAGGATTGTTGCCGTTGAGCGCCGATATGTGGTTTCAAGCTGAAGATACAGTCGAGTTGGAAACCTTGAATACGGCTGAGATTGAGGATGCTAATATTCTGTTTCGGGGACTTTTTCAACTGCAAGTCTATTTTCTACAAAGCCTTTTTCTTCTGGAACAGCAGGAAAAAGCGGTAGAATTAAACCGATTTAAGGAACGACAACACCTCAACGATCGCGTGATGAAGGAGACGCTGGGCGAGTTGTCCTCGTTGCTGCAATCTCCGCAAATTGGCGTTTCTGCTCAAGTTGAAGCTAATGATTTTGACCAAGCTTTGCTGATTGCTGCGGGTGCTGTTGGGCGAACTTTGGGGGTGACGATTCTACCACCAGCCAAGTCTGAAGACCTGAAACGAGTTCAAGATCCGCTACAAGCGATCGCTCGTGCTTCTCGTTTACGAACCCGAACAATTGTTTTGCAGGGTCAATGGTGGAAGAAGGATTGCGGTGCTATGCTGGCTTACACGATGGAAGATAACCATCCGGTGGCACTATTGCCTGTATCTGATACACACTATGAGATTTTTGATCCAATTGCGCGATCGCGCACTCCGGTTAATGCTAAAAGTGCGATTAAACTGGCGCTCACTGGGTATACGTTCTATCGGCCATTACCTGATAAAGTCCTCACCACCCTTGATTTACTGAAATTTGCTCTCCAAGGACATTACAAAGAATTGCTGATTGTCTTGGCTGCGGGGATGGCGACAAGTTTATTAGGAATGATTGTCCCGCAAGCTATGGCGATCTTGATTGATAGTGCGATTCCTGATGCCAATCGCGGTTTATTAGTGCAAATTGCCTTAGCGCTGCTAGCAACTGCATTTGGTAGCACCTTGTTTCAACTTGCCCAAGGCTTTGCCATCATGCGGGTGGAAACTTTTGCTGATGCTTCTACCCAAGCAGCAGTCTGGGATCGATTATTGAATCTGAAAGCATCATTCTTCCGTCAGTACTCAACTGGAGACTTGAATTCACGGGTAAGCGCCATTAGCCAAATCCGCCAAAAGCTTAGTAGCACGGTTCTCAGAAGTATTTTCACTAGTTTGTTTGCATTTCTAAATTTAGGACTGCTTTTTTACTACAACGGTTCGCTAGCGTTAATTGCCACTCTGGTTGCTTTTGTCAACATTACTATTACTCTAGTTTCGGGAATCTACACTCTGCGGAAGGTTCGTCCCTTACTAGAGTTACAAGGACAACTCTCAGGGGTGATGGTGCAGTTAATCAACGGCGTTAGCAAATTACGAGTCGCCGGCGCAGAAGCCCGCGCCTTTGCTTTTTGGGGAAAACAGTATAGTCAGCAAATTAAATGGATGCTGAGTACCCAAGGTATTGAAGATGCTCTAGCCGTAATTAATAAAATCTTGCCTGTATTGACTACAGCAATTCTCTTCTGGTTTGCCAGCAGTTTACTTCAGCAAACTAATTCCCAAGAAGGGAGTTTATCTACAGGTGTATTTTTAGCATTTAATGCGGCATTTGGCACATTTATCGGTGGAGCAACTAGTCTCAGCAGCACAATTATAGATGTTTTGCAAGTGGTTCCTTTGTGGGAACGAGCGCAGCCAATTCTGGAATCCAAACCGGAAGTTGACTCTGAAAAAAGCGATCCAGGTCGGCTTTCTGGGCGAGTGGTTGTGGATCGTGTGATTTTCCGGTATCGAGATGACGGGCCATTAACATTGGATGATGTTAGCATCCATGCTCAACCTGGCGAGTTTATCGCTTTTGTTGGAGCTTCGGGAAGTGGAAAGTCAACGCTGTTCCGATTATTATTGGGGTTTGATGTCCCGGAATCTGGCACAATTTACTACGACGGACAAGATTTAGCGGGGCTAGATATTCATGCAGTGCGTCGTCAACTAGGCGTTGTGATGCAAAATAGCCGCTTGACATCTGCCTCCATATTTGAAAATATCGCCAGTGGCGCAACGATATCGATGGATGAAGCGTGGGAAGCTGCGCGGATGGCTGGCTTTGCTGAGGATGTTGAATCGATGCCAATGGGAATGCATACGGTAATTAGTGAAGGGGGAACTAATATATCTGGAGGACAACGGCAGCGATTATTGATTGCCCGATCGCTAGTATTAAAACCTAAAATCTTGTTATTTGATGAAGCTACCAGTGCCTTAGATAATCGCACCCAAGCGATCGTCAGTCAAAGCTTAGAGCGTTTGAAGGTGACACGCATTGCGATCGCTCACCGTTTGAGTACCATTCGCAACGCCAATCGCATCTATGTATTCGAGAATGGTCGCGTAGTCCAAGAAGGCAGTTTTAATCAACTCGCCAATCAACCAGGATTGTTTGCCCAACTGATGGCGCGACAAAAGCTTTAAAATAATTCGTAATTCGTAATGGGCTAGGCTAACCTAATTCGTAATTCACTTATTTAGCTAATGAATGTGGTGAAGACATGAGACTTTAGTGTTGAAAGAGAAATCATGATGTTACATACTTTTTCTAAAATTATTCAGATTAATTGCAGCCTAGTGTTTTCACTGCTGATGTTGAATGGCTGGGGTGTTTCGAGCAAAACTGCGATCGCCGGAACTATGGAGCCTCTCCAACCCATAGCAGATGTGGCTGCAATCCCTGATAGTATAAAAGTTCCAAATGGTGAGCAACTTCTTTTGAAAGCATCTGCCAAGGGTTCACAAATCTATATCTGCAAACCGAAATCAGAATCCCCTGAGCAGTATGAGTGGACGTTTAAGGCTCCTGATGCCGTGTTAATGAATGAGCAAGGGCAAGATTTGGGCAAGCATTATGCAGGCCCAACCTGGGAAGCCAAAGACGGTAGCAAAGTTGTGGGGAAGTTGAAATTTAAGGCAAATGCACCACAAGAAGATGCTATTCCCTGGCTATTATTAGAGGCACAATCTCATCAGGGAAATGGTATCTTCCACCAAGTCAATTGGATTCAACGAATTAATACAGTTGGTGGAAAAGCTCCTGTTAAAGGGTGCGACAAATCATCTCAAAACCAAGAAATCCCCGTGAATTATACGGCTGATTACCTATTTTATAATTTTAAACAATAAATATTAATAAACAAGGGGCATAAGCCCGAATGACACTAAGTTAAGCTGAAGAGTATGCAGCGTAAGGATTGCAGAGGGGAATTTCTAAATATCCAAACGCAATACCTAAAACTTCTTCTTCCTCCCCTGCTCCCCTGCTCCCCTGCTCCCCCGCTCCCCTGCTCCTCCGCACCCAAGAGCCTCAACGATTTTCCCTTTACAAGCGTGCCATTCGGGCATAAGCCCCTTGTTGAGATGTTTTTATAATAATTGTTCATCGCTCTCCGGTTTATTCTGGTAGCTTCCCGGCTAGTTTCTTTTCTTGATTAAGAGCAGAATTTGCATAGATTGCAAGTTGCGATCGATTTTTGAGATTGAGGCGGCTTAAAATACTCGTCACATGAGTTTTTACCGTTCCTTCTGTAATATAAAGTTGTTGGGCAATTTCGCGGTTCGTTGCGCCAACACCGATCAAACATAAAACCTCTTGTTCTCGGGCGGTAATTTCTGATGGCTTTGATGAGGCGGAATTTTGGCTTGTTGAAGCTGCTTGTGTAACTAAAAGTTTATCAAATAACCCCGGCCCAAATTGAGTATAGCCAGAATGACCAAAGCGAATTGCATCTGCTAGCTCACTTGAAGGCATATCTTTAAGCAAATATCCTTTTGCACCTGCACGCATTGCCCCTGTTAGATAAGAATCATCATCAAATGTACTCAAGACGAGAACTTTAATATTAGGAAAGTTTTGCATAATCAGTTTTGTTGCAGTTCGCCCATCCATTTCGGGCATCCGAATATCCATTAGCACCACATCGGGCTGGAGTTCTGCAACAAGCTCTAGAGCAACTTTACCATTCTCAGCATCACCGACTACCTCCAAGTCAGGTTCCTGTTCTAGCATTGCTTTCAGTCCCTGACGAATGAGACTCTGATCGTCAACGATTAACAGGCGAATAGGAGAGGATTTATCATTTTTCATGGTAATTATCTCTTTCTGGTTTTGATGAACGATCGCATAGATATCTTCAAAAATGAATGAAGCATTACCTGAAACCCTTGCAGAAACGTTACAACATGTAACGTCTCTAGATTCCTTCCCCAATGCTTAATCTCTGGGAAAGTTAGCAACAATTCGACAACCTCCGCCAGGTTTACTGACAACTTCTAGTTGGGCGTTTACTGTAACCGTTCGTTCTCGCATTCCCTGGAGTCCATATCCTGCTACAGATCGATCGCATTTAAAACCTTTGCCGTTATCTTGGAGTATCAATGATAGTCCCGCCGCCGTTGTTTGAATTTTGATTTGCACAGCTGTAGCATTGGCGTGTTTATAAATATTGGTTAGCCCTTCCTGGATAATGCGGTATACAACATGATTTACTGAATCGGATAGCGGTTGTGATAAATCAATTTTGCAGTATGGTAAGACATCAGTGAGGTGATAGAATTCCTCTGCAAGGTTAGCGATCGCATTTTCGAGCAATTGTCCGTGGAGTGGATCGGAGCGAATTGCCGAAACTGATTCTCGCACCTCTTGCAGGGCTTCGGAACCCAATTTTTTCGCTTCTAATAAAAACGATCGCGCTCGATTGGAATCGGTTTCCCAAAGGGTTAATGCTGTTTCCATTTGCACATTTAGCGCTACGAGGGAATGTCCTAGAGAATCGTGGATGTCACGCGCAATCCGATTGCGTTCTTCTAGCGCCACCATTTCCTCAATGCGTTGATTCAGCGCCCTCTGATGATTGAGCGATCGCCTCAGTTCTGCTTCTGTCTCCTGCAAGCGCCGATTTTGCTCTTGGAGTTGCAGTTGTAAGCGGCAAAGTTTCAGTTGATGCTCCATTCGTGCAACTACCTCTTCAATCTGAAAAGGTTTGTTAATAAAATCAACGCCTCCAACCGAAAAGGCTTTCACTTTATCAAATACCTCATTTAAAGCACTAATAAAAATGACTGGAATCTCTTGTGTTAGAGGATTCGATTTGAGGTGCTGACATACCTCATAGCCGTTCATTCCGGGCATAGTAATATCCAGCAAAATCAAATCTGGAGGTTGAGCTTGTATGCCAATCAACGCCATAGAACCATTGGTAACACTCCTAACTTCGTATCCTTGCTCGGTAAGCATTGCTGATAGGAGGCGAAGATTATCTAGGGTGTCATCAACGATGAGAATATCTCCCTTGGCTGATTGGCTTAATTCCATACTTCTCAAAGGGCTAAGAGAGTTGTTGATTATCAAGTTACTGATAATGTATTGTACAGAAATTGTGGATTATAAGTGATGCTAAATTCCATCTGTGTAACAAATCTATTGATGATATTTGTTATTTCAAAAGCGCTGCTATATTTACATTTATTTATATAGTTATCTTGATATCCGTCTATCTACTTAAGTTATTTTTGTTGGCAGTAATTAAAAATAAATTGAGTACATAAAAATTTTTTACTTTAATTGTTTAAATGATTCTTTCACAATTAAAAATCAAGTTACAACCTTATTTTTATATGCTTTTTAGCTTGATTGTCCAAAATTAGCTCAGTACAACCCAGCTACGCCTAGTGTCTGCTAAAGCAAAAAGACTTAGGACATTCTGAAGTTGTTAAGAGAGTGATAAATTCCAACTCTCACATAATTAAGTTGTGTATTATTTGTCAATATTACCCAAGAGGGTAATATCATCTGAGACAGTTAATCTTCTATAATTATGCAAATAAAATTCACAAAAATTAAGAAGCTTCTGTGTAAATATTCGTACCCCAACATTGCTATTTAATTTCAGGAGTTTGGATATGCATCCTCTCACCCTTCAAGTTTCAAAGCTAACTAAAAATGTGCAGTTGCGTCACATTCTTGTAGTGCCGTTTATCCTGCAAATTTCTTTAGCTGTAGGGCTAACCGGGTGGCTATCCATACAGAATGGGCAACGGGCAGTCAATGAAGTTGCAATTCAACTCCGAAATGAAATCACGGCTCGAATCCAGCAGTACTTACAAATATATGTTGAAACGCCTCATAAAATCAATCAACTAAATGCTAATGCCATTCAACTGGGTGAAGTTAATATCCAAAAATTATCAACATTAGAACAACATCTTTGGTATCAACTGAAGACCTTTGACACGGTGACAGCAGTTTACGTTGGGTCAAAATATGGAGAACACGTTGCGGTTGAAAGAGCAGATGATGGACAGTTTCAGGTGAAACTTTCAGGCAAGTCCACTGGGAATGAAATTCGGATTTATGCCGCAGATCGACCGGGACATTACACTAACCTTTTAAGATCCAAGCCTAATTACGATCCGCGAACTCGTCCCTGGTATGAATCGGCAGTTAAGTCTAAGAAGGCTAATTGGGGTGGAATTTATAGACTATTTGCCACGCCAAAATATGTACTAAATGCCAGTTTACCCATTTACGATCGAGGCGACAATCTGCTAGGCGTTACTGCTGTCGATTTTTCACTGACTGGGATTAGTCAATATCTGCGGAGTCTAAAAATCGGGCGCACGGGCGAAACTTTCATCCTAGAACGCCGTACAGGATTGCTGGTTGGCAGTTCCGCCACTCAACAACCCTACGTAATTGAAAATCCCACAGCCCCAATCACAGCGCAGAATCCGGTTCGAGTTCAGGCGATCGCAAGTAACGATCCTTTGACGCGACACACTGCTGAATATTTGCACCAACACTTTAAAGACTTAACCCAGATTATCGAAAAACAACAACTAGATTTTGACATTGAGGGTAAACGGCAATTTTTACAGATTGTCCCAATGAAGAATCAGCAGGGATTGGACTGGCTAATCGTTGTGGTTGTTCCAGAAACTGATTTCATGGATCAAATCAATGCCAATACTCGTTCTACAATTTTGCTTTGCCTGGTAGCCTTTGCATTCGCAACCGGATTGGGTATTTTTACCGCTCACTGGATTACACAGCCAATTCTCCAACTAGGAAGTACAGCCAAAGCGATCGCCTCAGGAAACTTAGACCAGAAGGTTTCTGTGAACAGTACAACCGAGTTAAACTCTTTGGCAGAGTCTTTTAACCTTATGGCCCATCAGTTGCGTGAGTCCTTTCTAGCTTTAGCCCGAACCAACGAGGAATTAGAAAGCCGAGTCACGCAACGCACCACAGAACTTGGAGAGAAAAATACCCAACTTCAACGGGAAATTCGCGTTAGCGAAGCTGCCCAAAGGGGTCGCCAAAAAGTAGAAGCAGCACTAAAAACATCCGAAGCAGAACTCCGGTTAATGTTCGCCGCCATGACTGATATGGTAGTAGTTTTTGATGCAGAGGGTCGTTATCAAAAGTATGTACAAACTAAGTATGTGCTAACCCAATCCTTCGCTTACAAACCTGATATGGATCGCATTGGCAAAAAAGTTGATGAAGTTTTACCAAAAGAAATCGCCAATTTAATAATCGATGCCATTCAGCAAGCGTTGCATCTGAGAGAAGAACCCAGAAACCCTGATGGCAGCCGCAAAAATGTTTTTGTTGAATACCACTTATCCAACAAGAATCGAGAAACTTGGTTTTTAGCTAGTGTTTCGCCATTGTCTGACAATACAGTACTTTGGGTTGCTCGTGATATCACCAAGCTGAAAAAAACCGAAGCCGCGCTCAAACAAGCCAAAGAAACCGCAGATGCTGCCAACCTTGCCAAAAGCCAGTTTCTCTCCAACATGAGCCACGAACTGCGGACTCCTCTTAATATCATCCTTGGCTTTACCCAACTGCTGCTGCGAAATCGATCGCTCGACTCACAGCAACAAGAATATCTTGACACGATCAACCGCAGTGGCGAAGACCTACTGACCTTAATCAATGATGTGTTGGAAATGTCCAAAATTGAAGCAGGTCGAGTTATTCTCAGCGAAACAAATTTTGACCTCTACGGGCTTTTGGATCGACTGCAACAGATGTTTGCATTGAAAGCGGGATCGAGAGGGTTACAACTCATTTTGGAGCGATCGCCAGCGATTCCCCAATACATCTGCGCTGACGAAAGTAAATTACGCCAAGTTTTGGTTAATCTATTAGGAAACGCCATAAAGTTTACCAAGATTGGTCAAGTAACTTTGCGGGTAGAAACTCTGAACCAAAACATCACACCGAATGAACCCATCACCCTGAACTTCAGCGTCGAAGATACGGGTTGCGGCATTGCGAACTCTGACTTTAATCGTCTATTTGAGCCATTTGTCCAAACAGAGGCGGGACAAAAAGCTCAGGAAGGGACTGGACTAGGATTACCCATCAGCCAGCGATTTGTCCGGCTGATGGGCGGAGATATCAGAGTGAATAGCACGCTAGGAAAAGGTTCAATTTTTCTCTTTGAGATCCGAACTCGTGCAGTAATTATGGATACCTTGCCAACACCTGCACCAAATCGGCAAGTTATCGGTTTAGAAAAGGGGCAACCCAGCTATCGCATTCTGATTGTTGAGGATAAACTAGAAAATCGCCAGCTATTGGTTGAGTTATTAACCCCCATTGGCTTTGAGGTGCATGAGGCAGTAAATGGTCAAGCTGCGATCGACCTTTGGCAAACCTGCTCGCCTAACCTCATCTGGATGGATTTGCGGATGCCAATTATGAACGGATTTGAGGCAACCAAACATATCAAAGCAGCAGGCGCTCAAGCACCAGTGATTATCGCCTTGACCGGAAGTGCGTTTGAAGAAGACCGCTTAACAGCCATGTCTGTAGGCTTTGATGACTTTGTGCGAAAGCCATTTCGGACTACTGTAATTTTTGAAAAGATGGCTGAATATTTGGGTGTTCGTTATGTTTATGCTGATGAACTAGAAAATCAGGAAAAAGCATCTTGGACTTCTAAGACTTCATCCTTCACACCTAATTTATTAACAGTTGCAGATTTAAGCGTCATGCCCAGCGACTGGATCGAGCAACTGCATCAGGCAGCGCTTAGAATAAATGCTAAGGAAGTTCTGATGCTGATTAAGCAAATTCCTGAGCAGCACGATCGCCTGATCGAGGCACTAACCAATCTCGTAGACTGCTTCTGCTTTGAAGAAATTATTGCATTAAGGACTACCAAAAAAAGTAAACGATCCAAAAAAGTAGATGTGCAATGACCAATGACCAAATTGGGAATTGAGGATATCCTGATGCTGGAAAAACTTCGAGTATTTTTTTAATGAGAGCAAGCAGAACACGGAGACAAAAAAGTGCAAATCATTAAGCGCAACGTTGAGTTAAGAGTAGATGGCAGCTTAATGCGTGTTTACGTTGCGGCTCCCAAAGCAGCAGGAAAATATCCTGGTATTGTCTTCTACAGTGATATTTATCAGTTAGGTGATGCTATAACTCGTCTAGCTAACTATTTAGCAGGATATGGCTATGTAGTAGCAGCCCCAGAAATTTTTCACCGAATTGAGCCAGTTGGTTTAGTAATTGAGCCAGACGATCTGGGACGGATGCGGGGAAATGACGATGCTCGTCGAACCTCCATAGCGGATTATGATGCCGATTGCCTTGCTGTGACTGAATTTCTGAAAGGAGAAAGTGCGGTTTCTCCAAATCAAATAGGCACTCTCGGCTTTTGTATTGGTGGACATTTAGCTTTCCGCGCCGCATTTCAAAGCGAAATTCGGGCTTGTGTCTGCTGTTACCCGACTGGTATTCCCAGTGGCAAACTGGGTAAAGAGGTAGCGGATACAATCCAGAGGGTAAATGAAATTCAAGGCGAGATGCTAATGGTGTTTGGTACTCTCGATCCTCATATTCCAGAGAGCGATCGCCAAACTATAATTAAAGCAGTCGAAGGTGCTAACATACCTCACCAAGTTTTTCTGTATGAAGCAGAACATACCTTCATGCGCGACGACGGTTATCGTTATGATTCTAGTGCTAGCACCTCTGCTTGGTCTGAAATAATAACTTTCTTAGGGCGCATATTTACAACCTGAAAACGTTATTCTCGTAAAGAAAAGGGTTTAAGACCCCTACCTCTACAGGTCGCCCCAGTTTCAGTCGGGGTTTAAATCCCCGCCTGAAATTGTTTTGAATTTTGAATTTTGAATTTTGAATTGTTAATGCTTTATCAATTTTGAATTGTCTGCAACGCCAACAAAGCAGCACCATAAGCAGGCTCATATCTCGGAAAAATCACCTTTACTTCAGGAAACTTCTTACAAATAGACGCTGTAAATCTATCATGGATCTTGCATCTACCGCGCCACACACTTCCTATTGTGACTACTTCTAAAGCTGAGTCAGAACTAAAAATTGCATCAATTACTGTAGATGTCGCTTTTACTAACTCTTTGACAGCATCATCAATTATATTATTCGCTACTTCATCACCTGATGCTGCTGCCAAATCTACAATTGGTGCTAAAGCTGCAATCTGTTTAACTCCCCATTCTCGGCGATATACTACTTCTATTAAATCTTCTATACTTTCCAAATCAAGATGCTGTTGGAAAGCCTCTATCAAACTCGTTAATATTTCCCGTCCATCATAAGATTTTAATGCTGCATTCATCCCTGCGATCGCAATTTTATAGGCACTCCCTTCATCTCCTAAAATATAACCCCAGCCGCCGACTCGCTTAGTATATCCCTGATGATTTTGCCCGAAAACTATCGAACCAGTGCCGACTGCAACCACAATTCCTACAGGCTGACCAATTCCACCAACTAAAGCGATTAAAGCATCGTTACAAATTACAATATTCGCTGGTTGCAATGCCCAGACAATAGGCAATTTGCTATTCTGTAATTCTTTAACTAAATCTTTTACTAATTCAATATCTGCTGCACGCCCTACACCCGCTAAACCTAAACATATCGCGTCAATTTTATCAGTATTTGTAATTATTGCTGCCTCAAAAGCATTTTGAATTGCTGACTGAATAGATTGGAAAGTTGCTTCTCTTCCTATACTCTGATAATTAGATGGCCCAGCTTCACCACGACCTAACACTTGACGCAAATCATCCATCAAAATACAAACAGTCTTGCTACCGCCGCCATCTATTCCTAAAACATAACTCATGATCTGTAATAATATTAATTATTTTGACGCTTCGGTTCTTCTTTTAAAGGTATAAAAAAGATAGCAATCATCCCAGGAATGGTAAGCAAGCAGACCAAGACAAAAAATAATGGATAACCAAGTGCTTTTTGCAGATAGCCGCTAATTAAACCTGGTAACATCATTCCTAAAGCCATAATGCCAGTTGATATGGCAAAATGAGAAGTTTTGTATTCGCCTTGGCAAATATACATTAAATAAACACTAAAAGCGGTAAATCCAAAACCATACCCAAATTGCTCTAAGGAAACTAAGGGATATATTAATGTTAGCGAAGGTTTCGTGTAAGCCATATATACGTAAAATATATCCGGTAAATTTAATGCCAAAGCCATAGGAAATAGACACTTTTTTAATCCATATTTAGAGATTAGTAAGCCTCCTAAAATTCCTCCTAAAATTAGAGATATTACCCCAAAAGTCCCGTAGACTAACCCAACATCTGACGTTGATAGCCCTAAGCCTCCTACTTCTGGTTTATCCAATAAGAATAAAGAGGCTATCTTGACAAGCATTGCTTCACCAAGTCTGTAGAGCAAAATAAAGGCTAAAATACTGATAATTTTATCCTGAGCAAAATATGAGCTAATGATTGACCAAAATGGCATATCTTCTCTAACTTGTACTTGCCTTTGGTTATCTGATTCAGGTAATGGTAAAATTAGGCGATGGGAAATAAACAGGATTGCTAGAATTAAAGCTGAGAAGCCAATAGCAATAGTCCAGCTTAAAGGAATGTTGTTGAGAGAGACTTCAAGCTGTCCTGCTAAGACTACTAATATCCCAGAGCCAAAGATTACGGCAAGTCTATAACAAAGTGAACGAATGCCTACAAAAAACGCTTGTTGTTCTGGAGATAAAGCGAGGAGGTAGAAGCCATCTGTGGCAATGTCATAAGTTGCAGAAATAAATGCTCCTATTGTTAATGTTGCAAGGGAGATGAAAAAGAAATTTGGTAGTTGTAAAGAGAAGGCTATTAAACCTAAGCAGCAGAACATGGCAAATTGAGTATAAAGTATCCATTTGCGTTTGGTAGAGTAAGTATCTACAATTGGGGCCCAAAACATTTTGATGACCCAAGGTAGATAAAGGAAGCTTGTCCAAAGGGCAATTTGGGCGTTATCGATTCCGAGTTTTTTGTAAAAGATTACGGAAACTGTGTTGATGATGATGTAAGGGATACCGGAGGTGAAATATAGGGTGGGGATGAATTTCCAGGGGGAGGTTGTTTGGTGTTTCATAGGTTGGGGGAACGAACCGCGAAGGCGCAGAGGGCGCAGAGAGGGATTTAAGAGAAGATGATGCGTTTGATGCCGTCTTTGAGGAGGGGGACGTTAAAGTTGATAAGGAGGGCTAGGGGGTAATTAGTCATTTTAAGGTAGGAGAGGACTTGAGCTTCATGGATTGGGGCTAAATTTTGGATAGCTTTTAATTCCACAATTAGACAATTAGCAACCAAAAAGTCTAGTCTCCCCTTACCAACTTCATGTCCTTTGTAATTTACTGTTACCGACTTCTCAACCAGATGAGGTATCCCGCACCTGAAAAATTCTATAATTAACGCCTCCTTATACACCTCCTCCAAAAACCCTGGTCCCAACACCCGATGCACCTCAATCGCCGCCCCAATCACCTCACCCGTAAGCCGTTTCATTTCCTCTCCTAACTCTCTTCCCTCCGCGTTCTCTGCGCCTCTGCGGTTCGTTTCCATAATCCCTCCCCAACCCTATGGCAAAATTTATAAAAGTCCTTCCTTAGTTTTCCCGCATGACCGCAACCATTCCCAATCTCCCCAGTCTCTACGACCCCTTTTCCACCGAAGCCAAGTGGCAAAAATTCTGGGAAGACAACCAAATTTACAAAGCTGACCCCACCAAAGGCGGCGAACCCTACTGCATCGTCATCCCGCCGCCCAACGTCACCGGCAGCTTACACATGGGTCACGCCTTTGAAAGTGCATTGATTGATACCCTCGTGCGCTACCACCGGATGCAGGGACGCAATACCCTGTGGCTACCCGGAACTGACCACGCCAGCATTGCTGTGCATAGTATGCTGGAAAAGCAACTCAAAACAGAGGGTAAGACTCGCTACGAGTTGGGGCGCGAGAAGTTTTTAGAACGCGCTTGGCAATGGAAAGCGGAGTCTGAGGGAACGATTCTGAATCAGCTACGACGCTTGGGTGTCTCTGTGGACTGGTCACGGGAAAGGTTTACTCTGGATGAAGGTTTATCCAAAGCTGTTGTCGAGGCGTTTACTCGCCTCTACGAGGAAGGCTTAATTTATCGTGGTGAATATTTAGTTAACTGGTGTCCAGCTTCCCAGTCGGCTGTGTCTGATGTGGAAGTGGAAAATCAAGAAGTTAATGGAAATCTCTGGCACTTCCGCTATCCTCTCACCGATGGTTCTGGTTTTGTAGAGGTGGCGACAACTCGACCAGAAACGATGCTAGGCGATACGGCTGTAGCTGTTAATCCCAATGACGATCGCTACAAACATCTTATCGGCAAAACTCTAACTCTGCCCATTCTACAACGAGAAATTCCGATCGTTGGCGATGAATTTGTTGACCCCACTTTCGGCACAGGTTGCGTAAAGGTAACTCCCGCCCATGACCCGAACGATTTTGACATGGGTAAGCGTCACAATCTGCCGTTGATTAATATTATGAATAAAGACGGCACTCTCAACGCCAATGCTGTTGAGTTTCAAGGACAAGACCGCTTTGTTGCTAGAAAAAATGTGGTTTCTCGCCTAGAAACAGATGGCTTTTTGGTGAAGATTGAAGATTATAAGCATACCGTTCCCTACAGCGATCGCGGAAAAGTACCTATTGAACCCCTCCTCTCAACTCAGTGGTTCGTCAAAATTCGTCCCCTAGCTGACAATACTCTCGAATTCCTCGACCAGCAAACTTCCCCAGAGTTTGTCCCCCAACGCTGGACAAAGGTCTATCGTGATTGGCTAGTAAAACTCACTGATTGGTGTATCTCTCGTCAATTATGGTGGGGACACCGAATTCCTGCTTGGTACGCTGTCAGTGAAACGGGTGGGCAAATTACCGATAATACGCCGTTTTTGGTAGCGAAATCGGAAACTGAAGCTTGGGAGAAAGCTAAAGCACAGTTTGGTGAAAATGTCCAGCTTGAACAAGACCCTGATGTACTAGATACTTGGTTTTCTTCTGGACTATGGCCGTTTTCGACTTTGGGCTGGCCAGAACAAACTCAAGATTTAGCAGCTTACTACCCAACTACCACTTTGGTGACAGGCTTTGACATCATCTTTTTCTGGGTAGCCAGAATGACCATGATGGCTAGTCATTTCACCGGGCAAATGCCTTTTAAAACAGTTTACATCCACGGCTTGGTGCTGGATGAAAAAGGTCAGAAGATGGGAAAGAGCAAAGGTAATGGCATTGACCCGTTGTTATTAATTGACAAATATGGTACTGATGCCCTGCGCTATACCCTAATTAGAGAAGTGGCTGGCGCTGGACAAAATATCCGGTTGGAGTACGATCGCAAAAAGGATGAATCAGCATCTGTAGAAGCATCCCGCAACTTTACCAACAAGTTGTGGAATGCTGCCCGATTTGTAATGATGAATTTGGATGGACAAACACCGCAACAATTGGGGAACCCAGTTGCTACCGAATTGAGCGATCGCTGGATTATCTCGCGGTATCATCAAGTTGTCAAACAAACCACTAATTACATCGATAATTACGGTTTAGGGGAAGCAGCCAAAGGACTCTATGAGTTTATTTGGGGTGATTTCTGCGATCAATATATTGAATTGGTAAAATCCAGATTGCAAGCAGATGCCGAGGGAGCATCGCGGCAGGTAGCACAGCAAACCCTTGGCTACGTTCTGGAGGGGATTATGAAACTGCTTCATCCTTTCATGCCTCATATTACCGAAGAAATTTGGCAAACTCTCACCCAACAATCAGCAGATTCCCCGCAAACTTTGTCATTGCAAATCTATCCACAGGTGGATGCAAATTTAATTGATTCCGAATTAGAAGAACAGTTTGATTTGCTAATTGCTACTATCCGCACAATTCGGAATTTGCGGGCTGAAGCGGATATTAAACCAGGGCTGAAAGTAATCGCGAATTTGCAAACTGAAAGCCAGAAGGAGCGGGAAATTCTCACTGCTGGACAGTCTTATATTAAAGATTTGGCGAAAGTTGAGACTTTAACCATTACTGACAAAGAAACAAGCCAAACTGTTGCTGTTAAAAAACCTCAGAGGGGTTTAAAGACAATTGGCTTAATTATCGTGGCCATCATCTTTGGTAGATTAGGTTTGGCTGCGGGAAATGCCATTAATGATATTCCCATCGTTGGAACTTTCTTTGAAATGGTTGGTTTTGGTTACACAGCTTGGTTTGTCAGCCAAAATTTCCTAACTGCTCAATCGAGACTTAAGTTATGGAGCCAGTTTTTCCCGCAGAGAGAATTAGAACAACCACAAGAACCAGAAAATACCATCGCAGGTGTAATTGGTACAATACAAGTGCTAATTCCTCTGAGCGGTGTGGTAGATATTGAAGCTGTGCGTGCCAAGCTAGAGAAAAGCTTGAGTAAAGCTGAAGCAGAAGTTCAGTCCCTCAGTACCAGATTAAACAATCCTAGTTTCGTAGACAGAGCTAGAGCCGATGTGGTACAAGGGGCGCGGGATACTTTAATAGAAGCACAGAAACAAGTGGAAATTTTGCGCGATCGCCTAAAGGCATTGTCGTAGGTATCGCCTGCATGGCTTAGGATAACTGTAATGGGTAATGGGAGTGTCAATAATTTCCAATTACCCATTAGCTATTACCCATTACCAAAATCAAAATATCAATTCTGGTAGTTAATTATTTTATTAAATTTTTTTTGAATTTTGAGAGAAGTCGGAGCGCCGACTTCTGGCGATCTCAACTTCGGTGATTTTGAATTGGAGCGAAGCGACTTTCATGCTATATCTAGCCCAGGTGCGTAAAAACGATTTTTTAGACCAGCACCAGTTACGCTTATTGGCGCGTCAAGAAGCTGATAACTTGTGGGCGATAATTCCAGAAGAGGCTTTCATTCTGCTAGGAAAGGGAAAGATCGTCAGTGAGAACTTACTTGTTTTAGTAGAACTTTCCCCTACAGGCGACATTGAAAAAATAGAAGACGCTACCAACTGGGTACTCCATCTGGTACAAAACTATCTCACCATTGGTATTACCCCAGAATTTTTGCAGCACGAAGCCGAACGAGCAGAACATTGGCGACAATCCTTGACGTTGCAAAACCAAGACTTAGCGCGGCGTTCCTTAGAATTAGAAGCCCGTCGCGAACAAATTCAAGCCTTAGAAGAAAGCCTCAAACGCGAGAAAAACGGTTATCCCCAAGAGGAAAGTTAAAAGCAATGCTTTTGAGAGTCGCATAGCGCCTGGTGACAGCTTGGCCGACTTTCCCCAAAATCAGGCTTTCAGATCAAATCCGTTTGTATCGAAATTATTCCTTTTTCCTCTGCCTCTGCGCCGCGCCAGTTGCTTCAACGGGGAGAACCCCCCAACGGGAAAACCAGTCGCCTAGGTTGGGAAACCTGCCTACAGCGCTGGATTCACCGCAACGCACTGGCTTCTCAGCGTCTCTGCGGTTTTTTAATCATTTAAAAGATATTAAACTTCTAGCTTATGCTCCCAGACTCGGACAAATTATCCTCCGAGTGACATTGAGTAAAAATTTAGAAATTCTTTCTCCAAAGACAGTTTAAGAATTTTATTCACGGGTATTGGCTTTAAGTCAATGTCAACTATAAAAATTTTATGGCGTAGGTGAATAAAGCACAACCTCATACAGAATTGGTATAAGTATGCTGTATTCTTAACTTCACCGATAAATTTATTTTTGATATAAATGCTTGATTTTATTTCCTATTTGCTTTTTGCTCAAGCAACGCCTTCTTCAACAACTGAACCCCAGGAAATCTTCATACCCCAGCAAACAAGACCTTTACCCGGACATCTTGATACAATACCAGTATTTAACAGTAATAACCCAGAAGTAGTTCAGAGTGAAGGTATTCTGCTGTCTACATTTCCTCCCCAGGGTAAAAGAGTGCCTAGCGCCCACCTGAACTTTTTATGGAAGGGACGCTTTGATTTCTTTTCTCATCATATTGCTAGAGCCATTGAGACTCCAAATGATTTGCGGACTCTTTATTTGGGGGTGATTGTTTACAATCCTAGCGATCGCTCTGCAACTATAAATATCTTACAAGCCGCCAGTTATGTTAGTCAACCTGATGCACCTTTTCTCAAACTTCCCCCCATGCAGTCAAATAATTCGGGAAACATTTATGCTGGGCCAGGCGATCGCGTTATGAATGATGTGCTGCGAGGAAAACGGCAGTTAGGATGGCCAGCCCAGTTGGTAATTCCACCAAAACAAAGCCGGATGTTAATGAATCATCCAATTCCAGTGCGTCCTTTAACACCGCCATTGAATGGACGTTCTACTTTGTTGCGTTTGTACAGTGATAGTCCAATTTATATGGCGAACTTAGCCATGTTTGCCAAACCCAATCCAGATGCTACTGAACGAGCGCCCACTTTAAAAGAATGGGAAAGCTTGTTAGAAAATGGTGATTTTGCAGGGCCGCGCGAACCTGCTCCTAGTCCTCCAAATAACCTGACAGCGACAGCAGAAATTTACGGTCGGGTAGCGGCGGTAGCTGTTGGCTCTCGTTGGCAAGCACGAGTTACCAACTCCAATAGTTCATACCTGACAATTCCCGCTTCAGGACAAGCTTTTTCATACGGTTTAAGTACCCTTTTGGCAGGTAAAATGGGTACTGGACAAAACCAAACTGCCAAACTCGCGGTGCGTTATCCTGGTACTGCTTACGAAGCTCACGGCAACTACGGCATTGAATACAACATCTCTCTACCCTTAATCAACAATACGGACAAACTCCAAACTGTAAATGTGCTTTTCCAAACGCCTATCAAAGAAGACGAGTTAAGTAAACCTGGGCTTCGCTTTTTTTCACCACCCCAACCATCCGTCTTTTTTCGAGGCACAGTTCGTATTCGCTACAATGACGATAATGGCTTACCCAGAACCCAATATTGGCATTTAGTTCAACAACGGGGACAGATGGGACAACCGCTTGCTCAATTAAAAATGTCTCCAGGCCAGCTGCGATCGGTAGAAGTGGATTTTCTCTACCCACCAGATGCTACACCCCCTCAAATGTTGACAATTCAAACTGTAGACCAAAAATAAGGCAGAGGGAAGAAGGCAAGACTTACCTAAAAAACGTGTAGAGACACGAAACTTCGCGTCTCTACATAGGTTTATGCTAGGTTAATTGTTTTAGCAAAGTTAGGCAATCACAGTAATATTTGCACTACCAAGCAGTGCGTTATTCGAGAATTGGGCTATTTGAACTTGTGCTGTACCACCTAATCCATCTTTATCAAAGAATAAGTTACCCGTAGTTTGATTGTAGATGAAGCGATCGCTTGCGGTTGTAGCGATCGTACCAAGTCGGAACAAGCTCGGATCGAGTGTTGTATCCTGAGCTTGGCTCAGTCCAAATTCCGCCTTAGAAATGAAGATAGTATCATCAGCACCAGTAAAATCGGTAATTGTATCATAGCCTCCAGTGCGGGTATCAGTCAGATATAAGCTATCTCGACCAGCTCCACCAGTCAGCGTATCTTTACCAACTCCACCATAGAGGCTATCATCACCTATACCGCCTACTAAGCTGTCATTACCCAAATTACCAAAGAGGCGATCGTTACCATCTCCTCCGCTCAAGGTGTTAGCACCAGTATTTCCCATCAGGATGTTATTAAAGCTGTTACCAGTACCAGTGATTGCTCCGGTTCCAGTCAAGGTCAAGTTCTCCAGGTTATCTCCCAACACCCAACTCACCGAAGAGTTAACTAAATCAGTGCCTGCATTTAAGCCTTCAGTAATAATATCGCTGAGGTTGTCTACCGTGTAAATGTCATTACCATCTCCACCATTGAGACTATCAATCCCTGCACCTCCATCCAAAGTGTCATCGCCTGTACCGCCTAACAAGGTGTCATTACCTGAGCTACCAAAGAGACTATCCTTACCATCTCCTCCAGTCAAAGTGTTCGCACTACCATTTCCAATCAGAATGTTATCAAGGCTGTTACCAGTACCAATTGTCGCACTTCCAGTCAGAGTCAAGTTCTCCAGGTTATCTCCCAATACCCAACTCACCGAAGACTTAACTAAATCTATGCCTGCATTTAAGCCTTCAGCGATCGTATCCTTCAGGTTGTCTATGGTGTAAGTATCATTGCCGGCTCCACCATTGAGACTATCAATCCCTGCACCTCCATCCAAAGTGTCATCGCCTGCACCACCAATTAGGCTATCATTGCCTGCACCACCAATTAAGCTATCATTGCCATCTCCTCCGCTCAAGATGTTAGCACCAGTATTTCCAATCAGTACGTTATCAAGGTTGTTACCAGTACCATTAATTACCCCGCTTCCAGTCAGGGTCAACTTCTCCACGTTATCTGCCAACACAAAACTCACCGAAGACTTAACTAAATCTATGCCTGCATTCAAGCCTTCAGTAACAGTATCGTTCAGGTTGTCTACGGTGTAAACATCATTGCCGGCTCCACCATTGAGACTATCGGCTCCCAAACCTCCATCCAAAGTATCATCGCCTGCACCGCCCAATAAGGTGTCATTACCTGAGCTACCAAAGAGGCTATCATTGCCATCTCCTCCGCTCAAGATGTTAGCACCAGTATTTCCAATCAGGATGTTCTTAAGGCTATTACCAGTACCATTGATTGCGTCGGTTCCGGTCAGGGTCAAGTTCTCCACGTTATCTGCCAACACAAAACTCACCGAAGACTTAACTAAATCTGTGCCTGCATTTAAGCCTTCAGTAATTGTATCGCTGGGGTTATCTACGATGTAAATATCATTGCCGATTCCACCATTAAGACTATCTGCTCCTAAACCTCCATCCAAGGTGTCATTACCTGCACCGCCCAACAAGGTGTCATTACCTGCACCACCAATCAGATTATCGTTACCATCTCCTCCGCTCAAGATGTTAGCGGCAGTATTTCCAGTCAAGATATTATTAAGGCTGTTACCAGTACCATTAATTGTGTCGGTTCCAGTTAAGGTCAAATTCTCCAGGTTATTTCCCAACACCCAACTCACTGAAGACTTGACTAAATCTGTGCCTGCATTTAAGCCTTCAGTAATAGTGTCACCGATGCTGTCCACAATATAAGTGTCATTGCCTTTACCACCAATGAGGCTATCGTTGCCTGTACCACCATCTAAGGAATCATTGCCGTCACCACCATCGAGTGTGTCACTATCACCTAATCCTTGGAGCGTGTCATTGCCCAGCAATCCTGAGATGCTATCGCCGTTCACCGTACCAGTCAGGTTATCTGCACCTGAAGTGCCATTAATCGGAGGGGTGATTTCATTAATAGTCAAGTTGACAGTAGCAGTGCTACTGCCTCCATGCCCATCACTTATGGTGTAAGTAAAGCCGTCAGAGCCATAATAGTTTTGGCCAGGCGTATAAGTGTAAGTACCATTGTTGTTGTTAACTAAGCTTCCTTGGCTAGGTTGGGTGAAGCTAGTAATGCTCAATACGTCACTAATATCAACATCTGTATCATTGCTTAACAGACTAGTAGCGCTAATGACAAAGGGTGTGTTTTTGTTTGTGGTGATTTTGTCGTTAACAGCGACGGGAGCATCATTCACCGCCGTAATATTAATATTGCGGGTAACGCCAGTACTATTAACAGTCCCATCATTGACGATAAAGCTGACGGTACGAGGTGTAGTACTGGGATTGTCGCTACTGTTGGTATAAGTAATAGATTGCAGTGCGGTTTGATAGTTAGCGACGGTGGCACTGCCAGTTAAGGTTAAAACACCTGTGCTGCTGTTGTAGCTGCCAATAATTCCATTTTGGTTGGTGAAGCCGAGGGTGTCTTGAGCAGAGACAAAACCACTGGTAATGCTGACGGTAGCACTAGCCAGGTTAGGGGAGTCTACGTCGCTAACGGTGATACCTGAGTCAATAAGTGTAGTAGCATTCTCAGTGTATACTAGGGCAGAATTGGTGGCAGTAGCAACGGGTGCATTATTAACTGCCGTAATATTAATATTGCGCGTAATGGCGGTACTATTAGCAGTCCCATCATTGACGATAAAGCTGACAGTACGAGTTGTGGTACTGGGGTTATCACTGCTGTTGGTATAAGTAATGGAACGCAGTGCAGTTTGATAATTAGCAAGGCTGGAACTACCTGTTAAGGTTAAGACACCTGTATTGCTGTTATAGTTGCCCGTAATCCCATTTTGGTTGGTGAAGGCGAGAACGTCTTGAGTAGAGATGAAGCCACTGCTAATGCTGACACTGGCACTAACTAGGTTAGGGGAGTCTGCATCGCTGACGGTGATGCCTGAGTCAATAACTGTAGTGGCTTTCTCGGTGTATGTCAGGGCAGCGTTAGTGCCAGTTGCAACGGGTACATCATTCACCGCCGTAACATTAATATTGCGGGTAAGGGCAGTACTACTAGCAGTCCCATCATTAACTATAAAGCTGACGGTACGAGGTGTAGTATCGGGGTTATCACTGCTGTTGGTATAAGTGATGGAACGAAGTGCAGTTTGATAGTTAGCAACGCTGGAACTGCCAGTTAAGGTTAAGACACCTGTGCTGCTGTTGTAGCTGCCCGTAATCCCATTTTGGTCGGTGAAGGCGAGAATATCTTGAGCAGAAACAAAACCACTGCTAATGCTGACGGTGGCACTAGCCAGGTTGGGAGAGTCTGTATCACTGACGGTAATGTTTGAGTCAATAGCTGTAATGGCGTTTTCGGTGTAGCCCAGGGCAGAGGCAGAAGTAGAGGTAATTGTCGGGGGAATAGAGCCGTTGTAGACTTGGGCATATATCCCATTGTTAGACCCATCTTGACCAAGGCTTTGCCAAGCAATGACATACTCCCCATTAGCAGCGAGTGCTACTGTGGAGTAACTTTGAAAGCTATCGGTATAGGTATTGACTCTGAATTCGTTTCCTTGGGCTACCCCGGCACTGTTGTAGCGTTGGGCATATATCCCCTCGCTAGAGCCGTCTTCACCATTGCTAGTCCAGGAAATGACAAAGTCTCCATTATTGGCATTTATCGCTATTGTGGGGTTATCTTGACTGCTGGTGGTGTAAGTATTGACTTTGAATTCGTTTCCTTGAGCTACCCCGGCACTGCTGTATCGTTGGGCATATATGCCATAGCTAGCCCCGTCTTGACCAAGGCTTTGCCAGGAAATGACAAAGTTTCCAGTAGCATCCATTGCTACTGTGGAGTTGGTTTGATTCTTGGTGGTATAAGTATTGACTTTGAATTCGTTTCCTTGAGCTACCCCTGAACTGTTGTAGCGTTGGGCATATATCCCATAGTAAGAATCGTCCTGATAATAGCTTTGCCAGGAAATTACAAAGTCCCCAGCAGCATCCATCGCTACTGTGGGGTTAATTTGATTGTCGGCAGTATAAGTATTGACTTTGAATTCGTTTCCTTGAGCTACCCCGGCACTGTTGTAGCGTTGGGCATATATCCCAGTGCCAGACCCGTCTTGGCTTTGCCAGGAAATGACAAAGTCCCCAGTGGCATCTATCGCTACTGTAGGGTTGATTTGATCGCCAATGGTGGAGGTATTGACTTTGAATTCGTTTCCTTGAGCTACCCCGGTACTATTGTAGCGTTGGGCATATATCCCATTGCCAGAACCGTCTTGACCAAGGCTTTGCCAGGAAATAACAAAGTCTCCAGCGGCATCCATCGCTATTGTCGGGTTGATTTGATCGGCGGTGGTGGAGGTATTGACTTTGAATTCGTTTCCTTGAGCTAGCCCGGCACTGTTGTAGCGTTGGGCATATATCCCATTGCCAGACCCATCTTGACCATAGCTAGTCCAGGAAATAACAAAGTCCCCAGTGGCATCTATCGCTACTGTGGGGTTAACTTGCTCGTTGCTGGTGTAAGTATTAACTTGGAATTCAGTCATGAAAAAACCTCTGAAAAAAACTAAAAGTTTGATTTCAACAATTACGCTCTGATTAAGCAGACTCTTTAATAGACCTCTTGCAAAAATCCTTGAATCACCCCTCCCCAACCCTCCCCTTCACAAAGGGAGGGCCCAAGATTTGAAGTTTCCCCCCAATATATCGGGGAGATTAAGGGGGGTCTATTCGACTTATGCAAGAGGTCTAATCATTCGGAATCACTGCACTTGGTCGCAGCCAGTAGTTCAACTCTGGAGCGGTAAACGCTTGGCGGGTTTCTTTTCGTTCCTGATTTAAAACCATCGGACGCTGTACACCAGCAAGAAACTGCACATCATAAAGTTCTTGGCAGCCTGCGGTGAATTTCAGCATCCCTACCTGCTGCCCATTTCGTAAATCCACTACTGCCACACCACATAGCAACTGCTCAAAGCGTTGGGCAATAGGCAACCCCCCAAAAATATGCTGTTCCCGAATCTGGCAAAGTCCGACTAGGGCGTAATATCCCACGCAGCACAACCCTCGCAGAAATCCAGGGAGTACACAGACTACCTGTTTGTCCCCTGATTCTGGATGAATGCGCCATATTTCCCCAGCACCAGAATTGAGCAACCACAAAAACCCGTCATGCCAGATTGGGGAATGGGGCATTGATAATCCATCTACAATAATTTCATTGCTCTCTACTTCCACAACGACCCCACCGTTGGCTTTACCTGGTCGCCACCCGCCGACGGTATCTGTCGCACCAAGGGCAGTCACATACTTGGGGTTGCCATTTACCATTGCCAATCCATTCAGGTGGCAACGGTCTTCTGGTACTACTTGGGAAATAAATTTGGGATGCCAGCGCGGTACAAAGCTAAAGTCTGGACTCAAGGCAGAGAGACAGGAAAAGCGGGTGTTGACAATCCATAGTCCTTCTCTGCCAAATTCTAGGTCGTGAATGTTCAAGTCGCCTGTGAAGTATGCCATCCGTGGTAGGTAGAGGGCATCGTAGCGTCCGGGCTGGTCTTCTAAAAACTCATAAGCTAATGCAGGGGCATTGGTTAACAAACAGACTTCGTGATGGCTAGCCAGTGCTAGACGCGAACCATTCACTGCTAACCCCATTGGTTTAGAAAATTGGCGTAACAGCATGGTTATCTGTTGTCCATTCCAGCCCACAACTGCTAGTTTCCCGGCTTGGTAGGTGGTGATGGCAACTGAGCCTCCTGCTTGACTTAGCCAGGAGATAAATCCGCGATCGGCATCACACTGAATGAAGTTATTCTGTTCTGGGGCAGTAGTGGTAGAGGTGGCTAACATAAATAAGTTGAATTAAATTTCAAATTTTGTCGGGGAAATTTGGATTTAGTTGAATACAAAAAAAGAGTCAGTGGCTCTAGCCTTTAAAATTGAGCGATAAATCGCTCACTATGAATCGTGAAAAACTAATGACACTGAATAGTATTGGTAAGGTGAAGTTTGAAGGGGAATCAACCACAGAGGCACAGAGAACACAGAATCAGAGGAAAAAAGATGTTTAAGAAGTATCTCACTCAGCAAACTTGCCTTCATAGACTACTAAGCGTGTCATTATTGTCAATAAACAAGCCTGTACTAGAAACACACCTAATCGCCCCCAAACAAAAAGTCACGCCGCTATAAAGCTAAAGCTGCACTGGATTTAATCTTTGTAAACATTTTGAACTTAGTTTTTTTATAATTTCTTAATGGTAAATTTTATTTAGTATTGTATTGTCATAATAAAGACTATTTTTTTAAATAAAATCTGTATATGTACTGAATATAAAACTTATTCAAAACTTTAATAATTTGCAGCCTACCTCAGCAGTTTTCTTGGTATGTCAAGAAGCATTAGGCTTGAGAAAGTTGTAGGTGTGACATTGCCAACTGGTATATTAGGTATTGAGCCGAGATCCGTATAAGTGCAATAAATAAGCTTGAAATTAGTGAAAAGAAAGTAATAAATACTACAACAAGTACTAAGCAATGTCTGAAATCTCTGCTCAAAAAGGATTATAAATAAAATTGCTATTTAACCTGAAATTATCCAAAAAAGCTTTTTTGGACGTGCTATTTGAAGTGGACTGCGGAGGGAGGATGAGACAAGAAGAGTATGGTGTGACAGTATGGTTTACTGGTCTCAGTGGTGCAGGGAAAACTACTATCTGTCAATTTGTGGAGAAGGAACTGCGGATACAGGGCTACAGAGTTGAAGTTCTGGATGGCGATGCGGTGCGTCAGAATCTATGCAAAGGGTTGGGTTTCAGTAAAGAAGATCGAGAAGAGAATATTCGGCGCATTGGCTTTGTGGCTCATCTTCTTGCCAGAAATAATGTAATTGTATTGGTTTCGACCATTTCTCCTTACCGCCAAATTCGAGAAGAAGTGCGCCAAAATATTCCATATTTCATTGAAGTTTACGTCAATGCATCATTAGAAGTTTGTGAACAGCGAGACGTAAAAGGCTTATATAAAAAAGCCAGATCTGGGGAGATTAAGCACTTCACTGGTATTGACGATCTGTATGAAATACCACTTCATTCTGAAGTTGAATGCAAGACTAACCAAGAAAGTGTTGTTCAAAGTGCAACTAAGGTTTTAGAAAAGCTGGAAGAGTTGGGTTACATAGTTGCTAATGTTAATGAGTTATGAGTTAAAGAAAGTTTTTAACTCATAACTCTTACTAGGATGCCAATAATTGCCGGATCAATCTGGCTACAGCTTTTTGTGTGAAGCGATTGGCAATTTGTTGACCTAAACGTTGTACATCGGAATTTACCAACAACTGGGAAATTTGGGATGCAAGTTGTAGTGGGTCAAAACCTCGTGTTTCTTGGAGAATACCTAATATACGTTTGATATGTTCCAAAGTTTGTTGTTGCTCAACTGTCGCTGCTGGAGTTTCATTAACTGCTGTCAATCCTACCCGTTTTCGCAAGAGGGAGGTAAAGTTATGCAAAACATTTTTACCTAAAGCATCGAGTCCATTAACAGATTCATCTACTAACTTGTCACGAATGAAAGCACCGCGTTCAGATGATAGAAATTCTATGCCTTGGTTCAGTACTAAGTTAAAGTCGTAGTCTTGACTATTACGCGCATTACGTAACAAGTTTTCTAAGCGATTCCAACGAAATCTACCATCTTTAAATAGCAAATCTTGCAATGATGCTCTTAATTGCGGTGCTGTGTCTGTTAACAGGCGTTTGGAAACGTAGGGATAAGCTTCGCTGAGGACTTTAAAGTTGGGATCTATAAATATTGCAATCCCTTCGAGGGTAACAAGGGAGCGAATAATTAAGGCGTAGTAGGGCGGTACGCGGAAAGGATACTCATACATCAAAGCCGATAATTCATCGGTGATGCTTTTAATATTAAGGTCAGCAACACTGGCTCCTTGGGCATCAGCAAAGACTCTGGCAAAAGCTGGGATAATTGGTGTTAAATCGGTTTCTGGTGATAGGAAATCTAATTTAACGTAGTCTTTTGCTAAACCTTCAAAGTCACGGTTGACGACGTGGACGATCGCTTCAATTAAACCATAACGCTGTGGTGGCTTAATCTCGCTCATCATTCCGAAGTCAAGATAAGCTAATTTGCCATCTGGTGTTGCTAATAAATTACCAGGGTGAGGATCGGCGTGGAAAAACCCATGTTCTAGTAACTGGCGCAAAGAACACTGAACACCCACTTCAATTAAATAACGAGCATCTATGCCTTGGGCGCTAATTTCTGCTGTCTGGGTTAATTTAATACCATTAATCCATTCCATCGTCAATACACGACGATTGGTATATTCCCAGTAAATTTTTGGTACGTAGATGTCTTTTATGTGACCGTATAACTCGAAAAATCTTTCAGCATTTTCACCTTCATGGATGTAGTCCATCTCTTCAAAGATGCGATCGCCTAATTCATCAAGAATCCCAACTAAGTCACTTCTTACCCGTTTGACTTTTTTCTGCACCCAAGCGGCGATATTACGTAAAAGATACAAGTCAATAGCGATTCGTTCTCTTAAGTCAGGACGTTGGACTTTTACAGCGACTTCTTCACCTGTTTTTAGCTTACCTTTGTAGACTTGTCCCAAGGAAGCCGCAGCAATTGGCTGGGCGGAGAGTTCGGCGTAAACCTCTTCTGGAGGTGCGCCTAGTTCTTCCTGGATAAACTGGTAAGCAAGTTCGTTGGGAAAAGGTGGTAATTGGTCTTGTAGCTTGGTTAATTCTTCTAGGTATACGGTAGGAACTAGATCCGGTCTAGTGGATAAAGCTTGACCAATTTTAATGTAAGCAGGCCCCAGTTTGGTCAGCAATTCTCGTAGCTGAGTGGCTCGGCGGCGGTCATTTTTGACGACAATTCCCCGTTTACTATCCGACCACAACCCAAAAACAAAGGATAAAGTTGGCCCCAACACGGCAAAAATCCGCCGTAAAACTTCCAAGGGTCTGTTTTGGTAATGTGCCGCTATGCCCACAGGATCGTAAAGCATCTCTGGTTGGGCAGATGTCCTCACCTTTTGGGCTGCTAATAGTCCTGGCGAGCGCACAACTAAGTTTGGTGTACCATTTTCTTCTGGCACTATATCTATAATATCCAGTTCACCTCGGCTATCTGTGCCGTTGTGACTGTCCTCCTGAATCGGTCGGGAACTAGGGGGAAGTGTCTTAACAATCATGAAAAAGGCCACCAGTCAGAACGATCACATTAAGGATTGTAACAATATCTTTACGAATTGGGAATTGAGAATTGACAAAAGCAGAGGGGAAAACTAATCTCCCTGCCCCCTTGCTTCTTCCCCATTCCCCATTTTCTAAAGGTTTGTTACACTTAAACGGGCATACTAGTTCAATAATATTAGGTATTGCTAGTTGCTGAAATATCATACCTATTGTCCTGTAAATTAGAAGTGTTCGGCATCTGCCCTTATGGAGAATTTGGCTTGATGTTGCTTTGTCTGCGAATTGAAAACTTTGCCCTAATCGACCAACTGGAATTGGAATTTGGCGCTGGACTAAATGTGCTTACAGGTGAAACCGGCGCTGGAAAATCGATTATTTTGGATGCCATTGATGCTGCTTTAGGCGGTAAAGTCTCTAGTCGAGTGATTCGCACAGGGACGAGTCGCGCAATGGTAGAAGCGACTTTCACCTCAAATGCCCCCTTAGCCGCTTGGTTGACCGAACAAGAAATAGATTTGCTTGATGAAAATTCCGTAGTTATTAGCCGAGAAATCACAGCTACTGCTAGTAATATCCGCAGTCGATCGCGGGTAAATGGTGTGTTGGTAAATCGGCAGATTATGGGAGGAATGCGCGATCGCTTGGTGGAAATCACGGCTCAAGGTCAAACGGTACAAGTAGGACAATCTGCTCAAGTTCGCGACTGGTTAGATTTATATGGCGGCGACTCTCTAATGCAACAGCGCCATAAAGTTGCCACAAATTTCAGTGCTTACCAACAGGCGCATTTAGCATTAGAAAAACGCCGGACATCGGAACGGGAACGGTTACAACAACTTGATTTACTCGCTTATCAAGTGCAGGAATTGGGAGCAGCTAATCTGTGCGAACCTAATGAGTTGGAACAGTTGGGACAAGAACGGGAACGCCTGAATCATGTCGTAGATTTGCAACAGATGAGTTACAAGGTCTATCAGGCTTTGTATCAAAACGATAATGAAACTCCAGCCGCAGCAGATTTACTGGGAGATAGTGAGACGACATTAAATGACATGGTGGAGTACGATACTCAACTTCAATACCTTTTGGAATTGGTTAGGGACGCGCAAGCTGCTGTAACGGAAGTGGGAAGGCAGATTAATGCTTATGGGGATGGTTTGGAAGCCGATCCGCAGCGATTGGAAGAGGTGGAAGAACGAATTCAGGAATTAAAGCAAATTTGCCGGAAGTATGGGCCGACAATTACAGAAGCGATCGCTTATTACCAACGTATCCAAGAGGAATTAGCCCAACTTAACGATAGCGAACAATCTATTGAAAAACTAGAACAGCAAGAAAAGGCGTGTTTTGAAAAGCTTACCCAATCAAGTAATCAGTTAACTCAACTGCGGAGTAAGGCGGCTGCTAATTTAGAATCACGTTTGATAGCTGAACTCAAGCCTTTAGCGATGGAAAAGGTGAAGTTTCTAGTTGAGATAGTACCTGCTTTCCCCACTGCTATGGGAGCAGATAAAATTACCTTTATGTTTAGTTCCAACCCTGGAGAACCACTGCAACCTCTAACAGAAGTTGCTTCTGGTGGGGAAATGAGCCGCTTTTTACTGGCGCTGAAAGCTTGTTTTTCTCAGGTTGATGCGGCTGGAACTATGGTATTTGATGAAATTGATGTTGGGGTTTCGGGAAGAGTCGCCCAAGCGATCGCGGAAAAATTACACCAGCTAAGTCAACGCAACCAAGTATTGTGTGTTACCCACCAGCCTTTAGTTGCAGCAATGGCCGATCGCCATTTCCGGGTGGATAAGCAAACTATAAATCAAGGCAAAGGTAAAAAAGCTAACAATGAAAATGGTGAACAGCGTACTGTTGTGAGAGTTACTACCTTAGATAATTTAACCACACGCCGGGAAGAACTAGCACAGTTAGCTGGTGGTAAATCAGCAAGTGATGCGATCGCTTTTGCCGAATCTCTGTTATTGCAAGCTGCTAACCACCGTCAAAAAATTAAAAATTAAATCATAAATCTACACTGTTGATCCATCTAGTAATGACTGACCGAGATAACCTCCTTCAGCTTTGACACCAGGTAAAGCGAAGAAATATCCACCACCAATAGGGCGAATATACTCCTCCAAAGGTTCCCCACTTAAGCGATTTTGCACCGTCACAAAGCCCTTTTCTAGGTCAGCCTGAAAACAGACAAACAACAAACCCATATCTAAATGTCCAGATTTGTCAAACCCGCGTGAATAGTTGAAACCACGCCGCAGAATCAAACCTAACTCTGATTTGCGGGGATTAGCAAGGCGGATATGAGCATCTAAAGGGATTTGTTGACCTTTGGGATCTTGAGCATAATTGGGAATATCTTTCTCGTGGTTCATCCCCAAGGGTGCGCCAGAGTCCTTACTACGCCCAATAATTGTCTGTTGCTCTTGTAGTGGTGTCCGATCCCAGCGTTCGACTAAGTTGCGAATTACCCGCACCACTTGATAGCTTCCCCCTGCTGTCCAAGCTGGTTCGCCATTGTTTGGCCTTACCCAAACAATCCGGTTCATCAATTTATCATCGCTAGCATCTAAATTTGCAGTGCCATCTTTAAAACCAAGCAGGTTACGCACTGTGGTTTTGCCAAGCTTTTTATGAGTATTAGGTGGTAAAAACCCCTCTATTTGCCAACGCAGAGTTAGCAAATCAGGCAGATTCTTAATAATATCCCGCAAAGCATGGATATTCGCTTCTTCTGTGTTGGCACAAAATTGCAGCAGTATATCTCCATGACACAAATCCGGGTCAAGTTGGTCATTGGAAAAACCTGGCATAGTGTTTAACCGTTTGGGTTTCAAGTTGCCAAGTCCAAAACGGTTATCGAAAAGCGAGTCACCTACTGCTAGGGTGATGGTGAGATTATCGGGAACCACTACAGACCCTAGAATTCCCGAATCATTGGGTGGAAATTTGGGGTCGCGGAGCTTGGGTGTTCCCCCTGCCATGAGAAACTGAATGCGATCGCTCAGAGTTTGAAACAACCGCACCAAATCCGCTTTCGTTCTAGCTGTTGTGTCAAATGCCACCATCAGGGCAGAAGCTGGGACAGGGGTAATAATACCTGCTTGGTGAATACCAAAAAATGGCACAGTCTCCTCAGATGGGTCTTCAGCAGTTTCCGAAAAAGTGCGATAACCCAAACTGGTCAAAGCTGCTACTCCACCGGCTGCTGCCATGCCAATCAGCAAATCACGACGGCTGATCCGGGGAGTAATGCGTAAACTTGGTTGTTCCGAACTAGACATAGTTTACTGTTGTGGGAATTATGCAAAAATTTAATTAACGCCCAAAGTGCCGCGCAGTTGAGACAAATCTTCAGAAAGAGCAGCGATCGCTGTTTTCATGTCTTTCTTGTCTGTTTCGCTTACTTTGTCGTAGGTAGCAAAACCACCATCAGGGGTTTTGTATTTTGCAAGTCCTTGATTAACTTTGGTAAAGTTAGCATCCACACGCGCGAGTAAATCTGGGTTGGCTTTTTGGATGACGGGACGCAATAACTCGACAATCTTTTGGGAACCGTCTACATTAGCGCTGAAGTCCCATAGGTCAGTATGGCTGTAACGGTCTTCTTCTCCAGAAATTTTGGTAGCAGCTACTTCTTCAATCAACCCAGCAGCACCGCCAACCATATTTTTTGGTTCAATGGTCAACGTAGCAATGCGCTTTTGTAGTTCCAGTCCATCTTTCTGTAGCTTTTCGGCAAAAGGTTTCATCCCTTTTGTCGTTTTGTCTTGGAATAAAGCTTTCTCTATGCGATGGTATCCAGTGAATTGTGGATCGACCTCTTTTTTAGCAAAGTCATCAGCACGAGAATCCATCGTTTTATCAAGGTCGGAGAACAATTCAGCTATCGGTTCTGCACGTTCCCAATGAACATGGGTAGAGGCATAGAGTTTCTGAGCTTTAGGAAGGTCGCCAGCAATTACGGCATCTGTGAAGGTCTTGTTATCTGCCACCAACTGGTCAGTTTCTTTGGTGACGTAGACTTTGTATTCTGCGATCGCACTGACTAATTGACCCTGATCTACAGTCCCTTTGGCTTGAGAATCTCCACCTGCTTTCACAGTGATTTTCCCTTTGGGATTGCTACGTAAACCGCAAGCCATGTCATATTCACCTGGTTCTAGATTGGTTTTGAGTTTTTGAACGAAGCCAGGAGCAATATTTTCCTTTTCCTCAACGACTTTCACCCCAGACAATATCTCCCACTCCACAGGTTTGCTGCTTTTGTTGGTCAACACAAAACTATTTTGCCCAGATGCTACCGTTAGCTGATTGGGTTCGCAACCTTTATCTGTCACAGCCAAAGCAGTTTCTGCAGAACTGCTGCTAGAAGTATCACTGGCTACTTTCGCCTCTGGAGTACTATTCGCGGAAGTATCGCTTGATTTCTTGGATTCACAGGCGGCTACTGTCAAGGCAATTAGACAGATAATTGTTGAATACTTTAAAACATTTTTCATTGTTGTATTTTCCTAAAAATTATTGAAGTAGCTAAGAATGACTTGCTTTAGTCTTCTGTCTAGCGTTATCCCCTAAGAAGAACAGCGACATGGTAGGAATTAGATAGCCAAGATAGGCGATCGCCTCACTGACAGTAGGGGCATCGTTATATCCAAAAAATCCTGCCAAAAGTGAACCTAGAAACCCGTTATTGGGAATTACTCCACTAGCATCGAATACCACTGTTTGTAGTAAATTCCACACTCCGGCTTCATGAAAAGCTCTCACCCCACTTCCTAAGAGTCCAGCAGCAACCAGGATAATAAAGGCTCCTGTCCATTTAAAAAATCGCCTCAAGTTGATGCGAATACCACCCTGATAGATGCCTACACCAACGGCTAATGCGGCTGCATATCCAAACAATGCTCCCACAGGAGCTTGAATTCCCAAATTTTGCTGAAACGTCGCCAGTAGAAACACTACTGTTTCCAAACCTTCCCGCAGCACTGCAAAAAATGACATCCACACCAGTGCTGTACCCCATTTATCTCCCGACTGAATGGCAGTTTCAATTTGAGACTGTAACTCGCCTTTGATCGAACGAGCCGCACGGCGCATCCAGAAAACCATCCAGGTGAGAACCCCAACTGCGACGATGGAAATTACCCCTTCAAATAGTTCCTGTTGTTTCTGCGGAAACTCCTGACTGGTTATTTGCAAAATAATCCCAGCAGCTAAACAAATAAAAGTCGCTAGTGCGATGCCAATCCAAACTGACTTCATCAAATGGGTACGCCCAGTTTGCTTCAGATAACTGGCAATGATGCCCACGACAAGTGCAGCTTCAACGCCCTCTCGGAACATGATCAAGAAGGGAAAAAGCATGGATAACCTTATTAGTTATAATTACTATTAAATCATCATGAGAATAATAACTTACTTGAGAACATTTGTATACAACTGCAAGTTAAAAAATATCTAAAATCCTGGAAGTATAAATTTCTCGTTGAATTTACAGCCTGTCAAACATTGCAGACTGTAAATTAGTCAATCTATAAAAGAACTCCTATAACCACGAACAACTATAGGAATCCTATTTAATTTATGAAAATTATTGAACCGCTTTCTCTGGGCGACGTTGCGCGTAGCTTGCTTCGATCTAATAGTACGCGGTTGGTTTGATAGAGATGTCGTAGGGGCAATATACAGCAGTATTTCTTTGCATGAAGTACAAAGCTACGGGTTTCGAGGCAGGAGGCAGGAAATAGAAACTCTTTATCTCTAATGCGTGAGTCCGGCATTTTGTACCTAACTTACCTGCAATCTGCTGTATATTATTGGCAGCAATGCTCACCCGACTAATTTGGCTTTCACCACTGCCCGGAATTATCTTCTTGTTGCAAACCTATCAACTGTCGCCGTTTCCAAGCATAGTGAAGAATATTAATTCCAAGTTCCTGGGCTGTACGAATGGTCAATCTGGGTAAATTCAAATCTCTATCCAGTCCCCAAGCAGTTGCTAAATCACCAATTATTAAAATAATTCCACCACCGATTAACAATTTAATTTGCTGTTGATTAACCATTGGCAAGGCAGCAAATAAGAAAGGTTTTGTTCTTAAAGGATGACTCCGTTGCAATTCTTCTAAAGGTCTTAAAGGACTTTCTAACTGTTGTGCTAAGGCTTGAGTACTCTCAATTAAAGCATTAGCATTTGTTGGTGCATCGACGAGAAGCACACCACCCAAATTTAAGTAATTTTTGAGCGATTCAAATTCGAGACTATTTAAAGAAATTGCCTGTCCACCTGTTAGATAAAGGAGGTCATAATCTTGAATATTTTCTCCTAAAGAAACCTGACCTGGTTCATCAGACCCTCGTAAACTGGGATACAGGGGTTCTACTGCTTGTAACAAATACGAAAGGCTGAAAAAATTACGCGCACAATCAGGATCGCTATGAGTCGCCTGTGCCATACACACAAGTGCTTGAGGACGCATTTGTGCCTGACGACGATAACGCAAATCAATGTTGTTATATCCCGGAAAGAAAGCATCCGCAGGTTGGGTAATTTCAGTATGTCCTGGTTGCAGAAGTATCCGACATATTTCTATTTCTGAACTGGCTGGTATGGAGTTTATTTGGTCAATTCGATAGGTTTCTTGAACAATATCTCTTTGCTGTCCACGCCGCAATTCATCAGGATCTACATAGCTAACTACTAAGTAGATCGTGAGTGGTTCAGAACTTACTACTTCTATATCAATGGGAAAATCATAAGAAGTCGGTACAACAATTAGATTACCTGCTAAATCAATGGCAATGCCAGGTTGAATTTGTACCCAACGCCCATCTCGATATCTAGCTTCAACTTGGCTTGGGGCTGTCACATCTCGAACGCCTAAACCGCAGACAATTCCTGGTTGATTTAAACTTTGATATTGAGCATTTTGCCGATTTCGATGATAATCATGGGCTGTGCGCCAGCGTTCCGCATTGATTAGTAAACCGTCTGCGGCTTGTAGGCGTTCAAGGGATTTGATTGGTGGAGGTGGGAAAGGATGGGACATAGCGATTTTAGATTTTGGATTTTAGATTAATAATCTGTTTAATTTTAAAAAATTACGGATTACGAATTATTTAATTAGAGGGATTTTCGATAGATAGTTCATAGGTACAGAAAGCTGGCTTTTCTTGTTCTATTATTCTTTGAATAAGTTGTTCGTTAATAATGCCACTAGAAATGTTGGAACGCAAACGTACTATAAAATGATATGGTTGCCCACCTGCTAAAACTGCATTTCCTAATTGTGCGTCTCCGATAATAAAACTTGGCCCAAAAGGTTCTGTAATACTAATATGTTTATCAGCTTCATTCGGTAAATCTTCGTCTAGCGGTAAACCAGTATAAAGATGTAAGTAGAGACGCAATCCTTTACGAGTTCCGCGCCAGCGATAGAGTTCTACGGCTCGACGAATTAAACGCCGCTGTTGCTGGAGATCCCAAACAGAATCTACTTGCCAAGCAACCCAATGAGCCATAAAGGGTAGTAATGCTTGCGGTGCTGTCAAAGGATCGAGGTTTGCCCACATGACATTGTAACTATCAACTATTGGTTGAAAAGCTTGCTCAAATATTTTCATGAAGCGACCAATAAAGTCTACTTCTCGATACAAAATTGGCAAGAACTCCATGTAGGCGGTGTAGGGACGGATATATAAATCGAAATACTCGCTTCTCTCGATTTGTTCGTTCTCCGTGCCTGAGTCTATATGTAAAGTAATTAGGCTGCGAAAATTGAGTGTTAGTTTATCTTTTTTTCCAGGGGAAATCGCTTCTTGGTCTTCAAAAAATGTGTCAGGAATTGAGAAGTAGAGAACAGCATCCATTTGTCCACGAGGCGGTATTTCACTACCTTCTGTGCCAATTTGACACCACTGGGACGGAAAGTTTCCGTCAACGCTTAAGCTTACCCGCAAAGGACGTTGTTCTAAGTTTTGCACTTGCACAATCATCTCGCTGGGATGTCCAGGATGCAAAAGTAAAGTACGTCCACCTATATCAATATCCGCAGTTGTAAATCCTAAACCCGCCACAGGTAAAGCTTCGGGTATTTGCATTGGCGTTAATTGAATGCTTACAGCCGGACTAGAGCGACTTTGAACCATAGGATTGGGGATTGGGATTGGAGGGCAGGGGAAGCAGGGGAAGCAGGGGAAGCAGGGGAAGCAGGGGAAGCAGGGGAAGCAGGGGAGCAGGGGAGCAGGGGAAGCAGGGGAGCAGAGGAGAAAAGAATTTCTGACTAATGACTAATGACTAATGACTAATTCCGAATTATTTGGATGTCGTGATTTGAACGTAGATTGGTGTCAGCCCAAGAACATATCAAACCTTCCGAGCCTGGGTCAATTAATTGTTCTGGTGATGGTTGTCGTCGCCAATTTTCTCCTTGCTTGCGGATGGGAAACAGTAGGACGGGGCCTAAATGACGCACGCCTGGAGTTTGTTGCAGTAGTGCGACAATATCTGATGTATAAACTGGTCGCCCAAATGGCCAACCTTTGCCGTCCATTCCTCCAGTTAAGGGATTTAAATATTTATACAGTGATATCCTTAAATTCCGGCGAATTTCTTCGCTGGCAAAAGGGTTGTTGTATGCTGGCTCTAAAGCAACTTCTGTCTGTACCGAAACACCTACGTAATTCGGCTCTTGTAATTCTAGTTGTACCCCTAATAACCGTCTTTCATCTAAGTAACTCAAAATTCGCTCTTGCAGGGCGTTACTGAGGGCAAATTCTTCTGGTGCCATACCACCACTTTGAGCGATCGCATCTGTATTTGCGAATGGAACTACAAGTAAACTAACTATACCAGCTTGTCTGCGAGAATTTGCTGGCAAACACCGGACGCGGGCGATCGCACCAGCACCCGCCTGTTGGGTCAAAACTTCAAAATCTTCAGCAGTGACGGCGCGATCGCGCGTGCGGAGGATGCGGGGAGCCTTCATTACAGCCTGTTCTAGCGATTCGGCATCGGCTCCATTGATTGCAGGTACACGATTGACCACACTTGTAATGTAAGGATACGCAGACTTCAAAAACTGGATTGCCCCAATTTGCACATTGCCTTCTCTCCCACCGCCTGTACGATAAGTAACAATTTTAATCTCTGCCCCACGGGGAGGAATCGCCCCATATTGGTGTTCCGACTGGTTATTTTCTAAAACTTGTACAGATGTGTTATCTAGCGATGGTTCTTGAATTCGCGATCGCATCTGGGTATGCTGTTTAAGTTGGCTAGGTTCCCGAATCAACGGCCCAAACTGGATTGTACCAGTGATGGAATCGATGGTGTAATGGAAGTTATGCGGCCCAGAATCAGCAAAATCTCTTACCTCAGTCCACTGCTGAGGCAAACCACCACTGGGAGTAACTAAAATATATTCATTTTCTCGGCGTTCTAAAATTGGTGCTGTTTGTAACTGGAAACTCTGACCAGGTGTACCATCACTAATTCCCAATCGCTCATCTACAATCAGCGTACTGTGACTAGCCCTAACAGTACCGCCAATTGACCGCGCTGCTAAACCAATAATTCTTGGCGGACGATTGTAACCAGATTCATTGGCTTCTGTACTAATAAAGCTACATCGCAACCAGCGACCTCGGTAAGAAGTAAAATTAGCCACAGGCCAAATTTGAGGTAAATGCAAACGTACCTCTGCACCTTGAGACGGGTTTCCACCCTGTTGGGCCATTTCATAAAAACTGAAACCGCGAGTTTTATCATCCGACTCTTGCAATAAAACTGGTTGCCAATTTTCCCCGTCCCAGGCTTCCCACTTGCGGGGTGGTTGATTGGGGTTAATCCCAGCAGGAGTAGCCGCAGCCCCTTGGAAAATAATTTCTAAAACATTAGCATCTAAAGGATCGTCAGAATTAATTGCTAAATAAAAACAGTTACCAGGCTGGGGTTCCTCTTCAAATATTGGTTGTTCATTACCTGTCCAGAAACCGTTAGATTGACGAGTCCATGAAGTTGTGACTCTTTCGCGCAGAGATTGGGGAATATCTTCGGTAGTTTGGGCAGTTAAGAAGTGTTGGATGCGGGGATTGCCGATAATTAGAGGAGCATCTGTACTAAAGGTAATCGCTTCTGTAGTTTCAGTGCGAATAGTTGAGGCTTCTAATCCGGCTGGAATCGTATAGGCTTCGGGTAATGCAGCGCTTAAATAAAAAGTTAATTCCGTGCGGGCTGAGGCGGGAGGCTGAAGACGAATACCCAGTAATTCTAAGAAAGCAACATAATTTTTTCGAGGTACTTGGTTAAATCTGAGTAACATTTGGTCAGTTAACCAAGCAAATAACTCAATTAGCGTAATTCCTGGATCGCTGAGATTGTGGTCTGTCCATTCTGGACAGTAGCGAGGAATACGCATCATACATTCTTCCACCAAATCATCGAAGGCGCGATCGTCTAAGTTAGAAGAAGGTAATTTCGGTAAAAAGTCAAAGTTCACGATTCCTCCCCAGCTGAAACCAAATAATAAGGATAAACAAAACTATAAATATCGGGACTGTCTTTAAGTCGATAATTGATGATGATGTCCACTCTGCCACGCACAGGGTCAGGATCGGTGACAACTTCATCGATAATAATGCGTGGTTCCCAAACTTCTAAAGCTTCCAAAACATAAAGACGGATTCGCAGTAAGGTTTCGCTATTCAAAGGTGCAAATGCCAGTTCCGATAAGCGCGAACCAAAGGTAGGTCGATAAACCCGCTCACCTACTCCCGTGCGGAGGATAATCCAAATAGATTCTTTAACTTTTTGATCTTCACGGCTAAGTTGTATTCCACCTTGCACGCTTAAATCCAGTGGATAAGCCCAACCTGTTCCCAAATAGGCTCGTTCACGACCATAAACCATATCTGGCATATTGATTATATTTATACCTTTAAAGATATCGGCACAGATGGTTTAAGCCTATTCGCCAAAGGTCGAGGATGAAGAGGCGGGGGGGAGGGCAGGGGGAGCAGGGGAAGCAGGGGGAGAGAAAAAAGCTTAACTGAACTGTATTGAATGATTTGTAACTTTAAGACTCATACACGAGTCTTTGATACTCACACGTGCAGTATTCTTCTGCCCAATCTTCTTTATTTCTTCAATCAGCCACCAATCAAAACAGTGGGATTACCTTTGATAATTTTATTCGGTGGCCCTAATGCTTCTATAATAGTGTCGCCCATCCGAGAGGCGGGTAGATTGTTAATCAGCACAGTCTGGCTACCATCAATTACAACCCCAGGGCCGTGAGGAGGTAAGGGTAAAGGTGTAGCGCAATTATGAATATCAGCACCAGCAGCAGCAGCAGCGATCGCACTACCCATAGTAGCTGCTGATGTTGCCTTTGTAGTTTGTTCGGTAGCTAAGGCAGCAGGTGCGCCTGGTGTACCTGCCGCCGCTAGGGTAGCAGCCTCAGCCGCTTGGATAGCTGTATCAGAAGCTGTTTTGGCAGACTGCAAACCTGGTACTGCTGCGGCAAGTACGCCGCGCCACGCAGGTAAAGACCCAATCAACACATTGGGACTACCCGGCCCTCCTGTTAAGACTGGGGGTAAAGGATGCGCTACATTGTCGGTAATTCTTGCTGCTGGTTTACCCATCACAACCTCCTATAGTGTTTTTAATTAGCTGTTTCGCAACTGTACTAGGGCATATTTTCAAACTACTCGTTTAGCCTCCTAATTGTTTAGATCCCCCTAAATTCTCCTTAAAAAGGGGACTTGAAGAGATTCTTAGCCCCCCTAGGGGGGTTGGGGGGATCTAAGACTTTGAAAACACGCCCTAACCCTTTCAAGATGGTTAAAAACAGTTAGTCAAAAAATCCATTTTTAATCTCTTGCCTCTGTGTTCTCTGCGTCTCTGTGGTTAGATAAATTACTTTTAAGCCGCAGAGGCACAGAGAGCGCTGAGAAAAAACATAGAAAATTAAAAATTACAAATTAATTAAGTCGAATCAATGCACCTTTGACTGTAATCGTGCCGTTGGCTGAAATGTCTATATTTCCAGCAGCATCTAATGACATATTACCTGTTGATTTCACCGAGACAGATTTAGCCATATCGTCCATTTTGATTCTATGTCCGCCTTTAGTTTCAATCTCTATGCACCTTTGACTATCATTGAGATATATTTTATGACCGTCTTTAGTTTCTACGCGAATACCTGTTTTACTAGTTCCTTTATCCTCTTCAACAAACTGTAAAACATGACCAACGCGAGTCTTAATGGTGCGTAATCTTACACCACTTGTAACTGAATCACCCACGTTTTCCGGTGGTGCATCCTTCCCGTTCCACACCCCACCAATGACGTAGGGACGGTGAATATCGCCATGTTCAAAACCTACCAAAACTTCATCGTTTACCTCTGGTAAACAGTCGAAGCCTCTGTTTTGACCTGCTCCCACAGAGACAACTCTCGCCCAGTCGCTTGTATGGTCTTCTGTGAGAGTGGGAAACTTAACTTTCACTCTGCCCATTTTCTCTGGGTCTTTATTATCAGTCACAATTCCGACTAATAAAGTCTCAGACGGCTGTAGACGTTTTTCTGGGGATAGAGTTGTGAATAAGTTACCAGAACGGAGTCCCCGCACACTGAAATCAGTTTCATAAACGCGTTGACTGAAGAAATGGCGCGTTTCTGTAACATAATACTTACCACTATAGCGATCGCCCATACCCTCAAGATTAATAACCCGTCCAGGACGAATCTCAGGATTCCCTTCTGATTTTGCATCTGCATAAACAAATTCTCCTCCTAGTTCATCACACAAAGCCTGAGCCATCGTCTCTGCTTGTTTTTTACTAGCAACAGGTTTATCCACGACAATCATTTTGGGAGACTTAAGATTAGAAAATGCATTACTAGTACTACTTCCTAGCTTATTACCTGTCTCGGTTACTTGCTTTTCTTTCTTAGCTGTTCCACTAATCAATTGTTTCTGGGTATAGTCCCAGGCGCGTACTTCCACAGAACTTACTTGTTCAGCACTGGTAACGCGAGTACTAAATTTATTAATATCAACTAGCCATTTTAGTGATAAAGCTCCTTGAGTTTTTGGTTTGCAAAAATTTAGTTTTTCCTCTGTAATAAATAACTCAAACCCAATGCGAGCAGCCCTTTCTCGCAAAAACTCCATATTAGTTTGATTTTCTTGAAAGACGTACTTATGAACTTCACCAGTTGGCTCTATATTGCCAGGTCTTATACCTACTTCTTGAATTATTTTTTTGACTATACCGCTATCAGTTTCATTTAAAAAAGAACGATTATAACGACCTCTGTGCAGACGGTGCGAAATATCATAACCGCGAACAATGATATCAGCTTCAGATTTTTCATTGAAGTGAACCTCCATCGCTGTAATTTCGCCTTCAATAAGAAATTCTCCTACCTCCTCTTGAAAATTATTATCTAGAGTAGTACTAGAAGTAAAACCTAACTTCACTTTTTTTCCAATCTTAAACAACTGCTCATGTCGCCAAGCCTTGTTTTCTGCTCGGTCAGATGCAGGAATATAGCTGTTATGGACTACTAGCGTAAACATTGCTGGTAAATGAAGGCTTTCTTCGATTGTAATTTGCAACAAATCCTTCATTAATTCAGGAGAAGCTGGTTTTCCATCTATCTGTATTTTAGGTTCGCTTAAATAAAGGCTTTTTTTAGGAGGCATAACTATTATTCTATGACTTATGAAATGTTCAGTTCCGCCTTTAATCACAAAGTAAATATTAATTCATCACTTTATTAATTTGTCTTACCTAATTGTTTACCCTTTTTATCTCCCTTACGAGCTTCGTTTTTAGAAGCAGATTCACGCCCTCCAGGAAGGTTATTTTTATCTACTTCTTGTAAGGCTATATCTACCAGTGCCCTGACTGGGGTCCCATCACTCAGAAACATATTTAAAGTGTAAGTTAAACTCGTGATTACACAATAGAAATATTCATTCCCCCAGGTAAATATATAAACAGGTGGGCGTTTATCAGTTGCTTTACTGATAGTTTCCACACCTTTTTTGATATTGTCTATATATTTTTTCATCACCGACTCTTTCGTTTCATAAGTATCATAAAGTAACTGTTTAAGTGTAAACCTGTAAGGCTCAACACCCGAAAAATTTACTTTCGGAAGTAGAGTAGTTCCTCTATTACCATCCTTACTTTCCCACTTAACAGTCCGAGCAAAACTAATATCTGTAGGATTAAACATTAATTCAATATCTGGCGCTTCACCGTTATAAGCAACAAGTTTGGCTTTTTCAAGTTGCGGTTGACGTTTTTGAATAACAATAATTGCTGGACTTGCCATTTGAATATTCTCCAAAAATTAATTATTGAATGTAAATCTACCAAGGTAATCTACCTGAGTAACCGCCATGACGTTCTCGCTCAATTTCTATCCGTTGTCGTAACCTATGATAAATTTCACGCGCTAGAGCTTCCAAATCGGCTGTATCATCTTTTTCATCTCCTTGAAAAGATGAAGATGCACTCTCTATAGTCTCAGTTATCGGTTGTATTTCTCTAGATATATCGGGTAGAGTGACTTCTCCACCATCAGCAAAACCTCTAGGTGAAGGAAAATGTTTGGCAAAAACTTGTGGCGATTCTGAAACATGAGAAAATTCATAATTTTGGCTGCTCAATTCTCCCTCATTAAAGTTAAAGCTAGTAAAATCATCATTATTTTCATTTAGTAAATCTTCCACACTTGACCATTGAGAAGGTGTGTTTGACCATTGGGAAGATGTCTTAGTTGTAGTAGAATTGGCTTTTCGGAAAATCAGGGGAGGCGATGAGTATTGAGGTGAAGATTCACCGACATCTATTGTTTCATTTTGAAGAGGATTAAGCTGTGGAGAATTGAGAATCGAAAGTTTATTTTGATTAATATTCAACCCCAAGGAAGAAGGAATTAAAGAATTAGATATCTCAGGTGAATCAGTCTCAGTACTTTTTAGCTGTAATGAAGTGTCTGAAAAAGAATCGACTTTAGTCGGAGTCTCTAGAGAAGTTATTTCTTCTGGTTCTGTAAAATTGGGTGTCTGTAAACTTGGAAGAATAATATCGTGCGGTGTTCCACCAGTGTTGATGTGATGTAGTAGGGGTAAATTCTTCTGTGCATCCCTGGTATTAATCACAAACTCCCCAGGTGTAAGCATTGCAGGTATTGTATCCGACGGTGCTATCTGCTGGCGATTTTCAACGGGGGAGTCTGTAACATGACCACCAGTAGCATAACCTTTAGGTGCGGGTTTTTGTGCGATCGCATTTTGCTCAACTTTAGGTGCTGTGCTTACCTCATCTTGTGGATAAATTGGGTTTTCTAGAATATCTGCATTATCCCAGGTTAATATTTCAGGATTTTCTGATTCTACTGTTTGTTCATTATCAAGAATTTTTCTAAAAATATTTGCTTCTCCAACAATTTCAGGCGAAGTGGCGGTAATTGTTGGTGCTTCACCAATTTTAGGCGAACTGGCGCTAGCTACCGATGCTTCAATAATTTCAGGTGAAGTGGCGATAATTGTTGGTACTTCAATAATTTCAGGTAAACTGGCCCTTGCTACTGGTACTTCAATAATTTCAGGTGAAGCGGCGATAATTGTTGGTGCTTCACCAATTTTAGGTAAACTGGCCCTTGCTACTGGTACTTCAATAATTTCAGGTGAAGCGGCGATAATTGTTGGTGCTTCACCAATTTTAGGTAAACTGGCCCTTG
>NZ_JBALDK010000026.1:0-32694 GCF_036917455.1 Nostoc sp.
AAGATTTAAAGTTATAAAAGTTATACGTAAATTTGATATAGATAAAGGAAAAGCTTTAATACTTATTGAAAATAAATTTATCAGAGGTTTCTTTTGTGGTTATATTCCTGCGGAAATTACTAATGTTATTGTTCAAAATTGCAGACAATCAAGTGCATTAGCGCAGCCCAACCCAGGTATCGCTTGAATACGCACGGATGAGTCGTTGAGTTTATAATTGGAAACTGTGACTCAGAACTCAGAACTAATAATTGGAGCGAAGACAACTGGTGAGGAGCTTATTACAAGGAGTCAACCTATACTTAATTGGGATGATGGGCGTTGGTAAGACAACAGTAGGGCCCTTACTCGCAAAGCATCTGGGTTATGGGTTTATAGATATCGATGGTGTCATTGCTAAAGCAACTGATAAATCTGTCAGTCAGTTATTTGCAGAAGTTGGTGAAGCAGGGTTTCGCCAGGTAGAAAGTGATGTGCTTTCACAAGTTTGTGCTTTTACAAAGTTGACCATAGCAACGGGTGGGGGAATTGTCCTGCGGCGAGAAAATTGGGGTTACTTACACCACGGTTTGATAGTGTGGCTAGATGTGCCAGTTGAACTCATTTACAGCCGTTTAGCTGAAGATACCACCAGACCACTGTTGCAAGATGCTGACCTCGAAGGTAAATTGCGATCGCTCCTCGAACAACGAACACCACTTTACTCTCAAGCCGATTTGCACATCACCATCCAAGAGGGAGAAACACCTGAAGAAATTGCAAACAGAATAATTGAGGTAATTCCTAGCGTTCTCAAACCACAAGTCTCTCATTAAAAACACTAAAATTACCAAATTTTGGTCATCCGTAGGATAAACCCTGGTAATTCTGGATTACCACTAACTGCTTCGGGATTTTCCAAAATCTCAACTTCTCGATTAGGACGGTAAATGTAGACTTTTCGATTCTGCCGATCTATTAACCAGCCTAGCAATGTACCGTTATCGATGTACTCCTGCATTTTCTCTTGTAATTTTATCAGGCGATCGCTAGAGGAGCGTAACTCAATGACAAAGCTGGGACAAATTGGTGCAAATGAGGCTTTTTGTCCATCTGTTAAGACGTTCCAGCGCTCCAGTTCAATCCAAGAAACATCAGGGGAACGCATCGCTCCATTAGGTAGCGTAAAACCTGTACTGGAGTCAAAGCCTATCCCAGTCCCATCTTGTTCAGTCCAATACCCAAGCTGTGCAGCAATGTTAAAGTTACGGTTGCCCGTATCTGAAAAAGCTGGTGGCATAATGATAACTTCCCCATTGGCAGTACGCTCAATTCGCAAATCTCCATTAGCTTGACAAAATTCGTAGAACTGCTCATTTGTCATCTGCACAAGTGAGGGGAAATTTACCGTTAGGGGTGTGCTTTCAGTTTGGATTAGCAGCGTGGTCATTTTCAATCCCTAGCTTTAACCGAATGATTTCAATTCTAGAAGTTTGAAGGAGCGATCGCTTGCTTATTGTGTCAGGCAATGTGGGAATAGTTAATTTGGAGAGTGCGTTAACACGGTGCAGAAATGTATGGGGCTTATTTCTACAATCCGGTTATGCCAGATGGTGAACTCGTCACTGAACCAAACAGCTATGAATAATCAGTACAAACATACTCGAATTTTGCATCAGAGATTGTGACGAGTTACAAAGTCTTCTACACTGACTGAAATAGGTTTTAATCTCTGTTAGGCTCCTCATGACGGTCAACGATTCTGAATACATCAGACAAACTGAAGCCACTCGTGTACGTGTATTAAGCGAAGCACTACCTTATATTCAACAATTCGCCGGTCGCACTGTTGTTGTCAAATATGGTGGCGCAGCGATGAAAGATAGCACACTCAAAGACAAAGTGATCCGCGACATTGTATTCTTATCCTGCGTGGGCTTGCGGCCAATTGTAGTCCACGGCGGTGGCCCAGAAATTAACAGTTGGTTAGATAAGCTGGGAATCGAACCACAATTTAAGAATGGTCTGCGAGTCACTGATGCTCCCACAATGGATGTGGTGGAAATGGTTTTAGTTGGTCGAGTTAACAAAGAAATTGTCGCCTTAATTAACCAAGCAGGTGGATTGGCTGTAGGACTTTGCGGTAAAGATGGTAATCTATTTACAGCTCGTCCCCAAGGTCAAGAAGGCATTGGTTTTGTAGGGGAAGTCAGCAATGTTAATATCAAAATTTTGGAAACTCTCGCTAGCAATGGCTATATTCCGGTAGTGTCTAGCGTCGCCGCAGACGAAACAGGGCAAGCTTATAATATTAACGCTGATACTGTAGCTGGAGAAATCGCCGCTGCATTGGGAGCAGAAAAGTTAATTTTACTGACCGATACCAGTGGAATTTTAAAAGATTACAAAGACCCATCTACTTTGATTCCGAAAGTAGATATTCGTGAAGCCCGCGAGCTGATTGCTGGTGGTATTGTTAGTGGTGGGATGATTCCTAAAGTCAGTTGTTGTGTGCGATCGCTTGCTCAAGGAGTCCGGGCAGCACATATAATTGATGGTCGCATTCCCCACGCCCTGTTACTAGAAATCTTTACTGATGTTGGGATTGGGACGATGATTCTCGGTTCGCAGTTCACATCATAGAAGTTAAGAGTGAGGAGTTTTCCGTTTTCCTGCTCCACACTCCCGACTCTACCAAGGATAAGTAATAATAACCCGCGAAGGTGCGGAGCAATTTATCGCCGGACATCGCCCACCGCTAAATGGTGTACGCTGCCATGAATTATTGATAATCACCGGATTAACTAGAGTTGAGTCCCTAATTACTGGATTAATGGGCGTGGGATTTCTCACATTCTGCCTTATCCGGGGATAGGAATAATTAGGGTAATTAGTGCGTTGTGGTATTAGTCCGGTTGTTGGATCTACAGGTATAGGTGTAGGAATCGGACTACCATAAATAAAGGAACCAACAGCAGGCGAACGCATAACTCCATAAGCACCATCAATCACGATCGCACGCTGGGCAAAGGCTGGAGCAATGCTTACGCCCATGACTGCTAAAGTCATACCTGCTAGGAGCCAATTCAGTTGCGAATGCTTGATTTTCAACATAATTTTGCTCACCTACATTTGATACCGGAATTTTTAATCAGAAAATAGTTGCAGCGACATAGTTAAAATTTTAGAAGTTTATCCAATTTCAGATTGTCAGTCTTTGAAAAGATTCCAAAAAGATTGCTGGTGTTGGCAAAATTAAAACAGTGCTAATTTTTGTATAAGACGTGAGTGCAGAAAGTTTAGAAATTGCTAAAACCTTCTACCAGACGGGAAAAATTGCCTTTGAAAATGGGCGATACCGTGAAGCCGTAGAAAATTTAGAAAAGGCCAGCGCCCTCTTAGCTCGTAATTCTCGCTTTGGGGGTGAAGTAGAAATTTCTTTGGTGACAGTTTATGAAGCGGCTGGACGCACGGATGATGCGATCGCTCTTTGCGAAAGACTCAAACGCCATCCATATCTTGAAACCAGCAAACAAGCGCGACAGATGCTTTACATATTAAAAGCACCAAAGCTGAAAAGACCCAGTGAATGGATGACCCAAATCCCCGATTTGGACAAACTACCTGATAATGAACTCAAAATTTCTGTACCTGCTAAACCTACTAAATCTTCTGTGCAGCAGAAGCCTAAACCTACGGAGCCAGAATTTGTTGACCTCAGTCAGGTCAATACCAGAGATAATCGCTTTATCTGGGTGGCGCTAATTGCCATTGGTTTAACCATCTCGTACTTGGTTTGGTTGAATTTTTCAGGAACCCCTGGCCCGGATTTCTCACCACATCTCGATTAAGCCTGCGCTTGAGCAGGGGAGCAGGGGAGCAGGGGAGTAGAGGAGAGTTCAAATACCAAGTTCTTTCCCCTCTGCCCCTCTTGCCCATCCTTCCCCTCAAGCTTGTGAGAAATGCGGGCTGGCTGATACCATGTTGACTTTTGGGAAAATTTATGGTTTCAACTTATTCAATTTTCGGAAAGATTTTCTTGTGGTTCATCAGACCATTTAGTTTTGTATTCACACTGAATGGTCGAAATCGGATAAAGCACGTCTTTCCCAGGCGAAATCCTATTCTGTGGCTAGTGCTGTTGACATCACTGTTACTGACTGGCTGTGTTAAGTACGATGTGGGGCTGAACTTTGATAATTCAAATAGTGGTGAACTAGTACAGCATATTAAGTTAGGAGAACGGCTAACCAGTTTTAGTGGCGATTCTGTATACGAATGGTTAAACAGTATAGAACGCCGCGCCCGTCAATTAGAAGGTAAAACGCAGCGAGTTTCCCAAGAAGAAATCATCGTTACAATTCCTTTTAGTAGTGGTACGGAATTGCAAGAGAAGTTCAACGAGTTTTTTAACCCCCGCGCAAATCAAACTTCTGAGTCTGTGCAGAGCAAATCTGACTCAGAACTGCCGAAAATTGAATCAAACGTCCTTTTGGAACAGAATTATTTTTTACTTTTAGTCCGAAATCGATTGATTTATGATTTGGATTTGCGATCGCTGTCTCTAATTGCCAGCAAAGGTAATGTTCTGGCTAATGCTGGTTCAATTCTCGATTTGGAATTTAGCTTGAAGACTCCTTGGGGAGCCAAAAATATTCAACTAACTGAAACAGCCATTGAACCAGAAAAAAATGGCAATCAACTGCTGTGGAAACTCCAGCCTGGTCAACTCAACCACATAGAAGCAGTTTTCTGGCTTCCCAGTCCTCTTGGTATTGGTGCGTTGTTAATTATCCTGTTTGTCTGGGGAGGATTGTACTTGAGATACAATTTCATGCCAGATCCCAGAATTCAGTTTCCTCCCAAAACAGCAGCTATTCAAGAACAGTAGACTACTCATCTATTCAATATTGCTACTTAAGCCGATGAAGAATACATCGGCTTTTTTAGATCAACTTTGTGCAATTGGCTATACAGTGTTAGCACATTTAGAAAAATTAGCGATCACAAACAGCGGAACTACTTCACGAGTGTAGTATTGTCATTTTATATACTCGTTTCTCAACCGCTACTCGATATTTTGGTCGGAGTTGAGGAGTGATTAAATCTGCCATCGCAATAATTAATCGACATAAATCTGCTTGATAATTTTAGTTGACATAATTTAAATTATATGATTTTGATATTTTGCTAGTAAGGTGCGATCGCTTCAGCGTTGCTTTCTTCCACTATAAATACTACGAATCCAAAAATCTGCTTTTTTGATGCGCGATGGCTTGAAATTTTACGTCTCTACACTAAGATTCAAACATCTAATCCAACTTACCTTAGCAATTAACTTTGGTGCGATCGCCTAGGTACGAAAATCTTTTCTCTATGTCGTAAAATTTTTACTGTAAAAAACAAATTTTTTATTTCAAGTATGAATGAATCACAAACTTGGTATATTGTCAAACATTCTGCTGGTAATTGCGAAATCGTCCCTAGCGATAAAGTTGCGGACGATAATCTAGAGATTCTAGAAAGTATAGAACAGTGGGGGCCTTTTAGTTCAGAAGGAGAAGCGATCGCTCGGCGTGTCGGACTTATTAGGGCTGGAAAGTGCCAACCAGTTTAAGGTAAGAGTAGAGACGCGATTAATCGCGTCTCTACTCCTCAATTCATTCTTAACTGTTCACTTTTCTGCTGTGGGTGTGCCCTTCGCAGCAATCTTTTTACCTATTACTTCAACTGCTTTAGCGAATTGTGGGTCTGCGAGGGTAGCAAGTTTGTCGCGTCCATGCAGCCATAATTCCTGCATCTGCTCTTTAGTCAACTCTACCTTCACATCTGGATTAATGCCTTTATGATTAATATCTGTACCGTTGGGGGTATAGTAATGAGCAATTGTTACCGCCAATCCTGAGCCATCTTCCAAAGGACGTACCGATTGCACTAGTCCTTTACCAAAGGTTTGAGTTCCAACCAAAGTAGCACGCTTGTTATCCTTCAAAGCCCCTGAAAGGATTTCACTCGCACTGGCTGAACCTTTATCTACCAGCACCACCAAAGGTTTATTTGTCAAGGCACGTCCATTCGCCTCTTCTTTTTCTGCCTCTCCTTGGCGTTCAACGGTAGAGACTATCTTACCTTTATTTATCCACATTCGGGCAATGTCTACGCTGGAGAACAGTAACCCACCCGGATTCCCACGTAGATCCAGAATATATCCAGCTACCTTTTTGCTTTCTAAATCCTTGATAGCAATTTGCATTTCTTTACCAGCATTAGCGCTGAACTGATTCAAGCGAATGTAGCCAAGATTACCTGCTGGAGTTGACTTTTGGGAATATTTAACTGGATGAATTTCAATCCGCGCCCGCTTGATGTCAAATTGTTTTGTCTGGCCGTCGCGCTGAATCGTTAGGCTAACTTGCGTTCCTGCTTCACCTCGAATGAGGGATACTGCTTGATTCGTATCCATCCCCTTGGTACTTTTGTCGTTGATTTTGAGGATGACATCTTTTGCCAAAACACCAGCTTTAAATGCTGGTGTATCTTCGATTGGCGCAATTACAACCAATTGCTTAGTTTTTTCATCCTGACTAATCGTGATCCCGATCCCTGTAAGTTCTCCAGAGGTATCCACTTGCATACTCTTAAATTCCTCTGGATCCATAAATCGGGTGTATGGATCTTGTAGCTTTTTCAGCATTTCCCGAATGGACTTATATGCTTCCTGCTGATTACTGTAGGACTTGCTCAAATATTCCTTACGAACAGCCTGCCAATCTACTTGATTAAAAGTACCGTCTACATATTGGCGTTGAACAATTTGCCAAACTTCATCTACTAATTCTTTGGGACTTGCTTTAAATAAAGCCTGACCTCGCGAGTGAATGCCAAGGCTAGTAACTGCGATCGTGGAGAGTGTCACTGCCGTAGCACCCAAAACAAGCCTACTTTTTGTAATCACCATAATGACAGCTGCGTCAGAGGGAAAATATATAGTCAGTATGCTCAATCTAACACAGGCTACTACTGTACAGACTGAGTATGCATTCTTAATTTAAACAAAATACTTGACAATCTGGCGATATTAGTTGTTAATCAACACAAAAGTTTTAAGAATTACGGAAGGTGGGGCCCCTTCTGGGGATAAGGGGTAATGGCAATACGGTTCGGTTAAGGTGTTTATTCCTCGAAGATCCCCCCAACTCCCCTTAAAAAGGGGGGCTTATAACCATCTTTTACCCCCTTTTTAAGAGGGTCGTCATCGGCGGGGGGATCTTAACCGAACGGGAGCAACGCGAAAAAGTGAGATCATCATCTAATGAGCAGGGGGAGCAGGGGGAGCAGGGGAGGCAGGGGGAGCAGGGGGAGTAAAGAAAAAACTTTAGTATGTTTTACTACTAAAAAGCTAAAAAATATACTTAAATTATTTCTCTCCCCCTGCCTCCCCTGCCTCCCCTGCTTACTCACCTCACAAAATCGCATTGCTCCCTAACCGAACCGTATTGGGGGTAATGGGGATTGGGTATTAATTTATTTATTCTTTCTCTCCCTGCCCCCCTTAAGGTTCTACCCAGCGTTCATCTGCCTTAATGAGGTTAATTAATTCCTCCACACCTCTGTCTTCTGGGACTTTTTTAATTTCTTCTCGACCACGATACAAGGAAATGTAACCAGGTGTTTTGCCAACATAACCATAGTCGGCATCTGCCATTTCTCCGGGGCCATTGACAATGCAACCCATAACCGCTATGTCAAGACCAGTTAAGTGTTTAGTGGCTTCCCGAACTTTGTGTAGCACTTCCTCTAGGTTAAACAAAGTGCGTCCACAAGAAGGACAGGCGACGTACTCCACCATCGTTTTTCGCAATCCCAAAGCTTGGAGAATGCTATAGCAGACGGGAATTTCTTTTTCTGGTGCTTCTGTAAGTGAGACGCGAATTGTATCGCCAATGCCATCAGCAAGCAAAGTAGCAATACCAGCCGTAGATTTAATTCGCCCGTACTCGCCATCACCGGCTTCGGTAACGCCTAAATGTAGCGGATAATCCATACCCAGTTCATCCATGCGCTTGGCTATCAGGCGATAGGCGGCTAGCATCACTGGTACTCGTGAGGCTTTCATGGAAATTACCAAGTTGTGGAAATCTAAGGATTCACAGATGCGAATGAATTCTATAGCAGATTCCACCATGCCTTCTGGGGTGTCACCATAGGTAAATAGCATCCTTTCAGCGAGAGAACCGTGATTTACCCCAATTCGCATCGATTTACCTTGATCGCGCAAAGAAACTACCAGAGGTTCTAAGGTTTCGCGGATTTTTTCGCCAATTTCATCAAATTCGGATTTAGTATACTCAGTTCGATTGACGTTGGGCTTTTCAAAGACATATAACCCCGGATTAATCCGCACTTTTTCTATGTGCTTGGAGACTTCCACGGCGATTTTTAGTCCGTTGTGATGAACATCAGCCACAATGGGCACGTCTTGGTAAGTTTTTATTAATTTTTGTTTAATTTCTGCTAAAGCTTTAGCATGAGCCATACTCGGCACTGTGACGCGGACAATTTCGCAGCCAATTTCGTGCAGACGACGAATACCAGCCACGGAACCATCAATATCAAGAGTGTCTTCGTTAATCATTGACTGCACTACAACGGGGTAGCCACCACCAATGGTGACATTTCCAACCTTTACAGGACGGGTTTTACGCCGTTTGATAGTTGTATCAAAGGTGGCTTGAGTTGATGTGATGCTTGAAGTGTTTACTGTGGGCAGAGTTTGCATAACCTGATTAGGTAAATTTGCTGTAGATTAAATATCAGATTTAATAAATCTCTGTTTCCCAGATTGCCACAGCTAGCGCTTTTTTGGACGATTAGTTATATAAAAAAATGGAGAATGACGTAGCAGAAGAAATTAACGGTTTTTTCTCATCTCTTCTTAAAAATATGTAGCTGAGTAGCGATCGCTATTTTATTGAGTTATCAATATTACTTCTATCAGGAAAATCTCTGACTTCATCTACAATACCTGCATAGCGTCTGAGCAATTCATCTCGGTTCATAAGAGCGATCGCTAAATTTGTGTTTTATAATACAAATCTACTATTGAGCATAGGCTTGAGGAAATTTGGGGATTGAAATGATAGATGTTATTACAGAATAAAAGTGGCTGTAATTATGAACACCCAAATAACACCCCAACTACCAATTCCCCTACACTTTAATCCTGAAGAAGTCGGCGAAGTCTGGCGCGTACCTTACCAAGAACGTGCAGCCGAAGCTGAAATCTGGGCAAAACAACACGATATCAAACCTGCATCTTTAGATAAAAACCGGATTTGCTTACTATTAATTGATGTCCAAAACACCTTCTGCATCCCTGGATTTGAACTATTTGTAGGTGGAAAATCTGGGAAAGGGGCGGTGGATGATAATGTAAGATTATGTGAGTTTATCTATCGCAACTTGGGAGTAATTACAAAAATTGTACCTACTCTAGATACCCACACAGCAACCCAAATCTTCCATCCGATATTTTGGGTGAACGCTGCGGGAGAACATCCCACTCCAGCAGCTACTAGCATCACCCCAGCAGATATTGAACAAGGTATTTGGAAAGTCAACCCAGCAGTTGCCGACACTGTTACTAATGGCAATTATGAACTATTAGAAAAACATACTTACCATTATGTTAAGCAACTAAGTCAAGACGGTAAATATCCCCTTACAGTTTGGCCTTATCATTCTATGTTGGGTGGTATTGGTCATGCTTTAGTTCCATCGGTAGAAGAAGCGATATTTTTCCACGGTATTGCTCGTCAGAGTCAGACGCAATTTGAAATTAAAGGTGAGAATTCCTTAACAGAAAATTATTCTATTTTGCGTCCAGAGGTGTTGGAAGATTTTGAGCAACGTCCACTTGCCCAAAAGAACACGCACCTGATTAAGCAACTTTTAGAATTTGATACTGTTATTATTGGTGGTCAAGCTAAAAGTCACTGCGTCGCTTGGACAATAGACGATTTATTAACAGAAATTAAACAGGTAGATGCTGCCCTTACTCAAAAAATCTATTTGCTAGAAGATTGCACTTCCCCTGTTGTTGTTCCTGGTGTTGTGGACTATACAGAACAGGCAGATGCAGCATTTACAAGGTTTGCAAAGGCAGGAATGCACATCGTAAAATCTAGCGAAAATATAGCATCCTTTATTTAACGCAAAGGATCGCAAAGGTTTCGCAGAGAAACACAGAGATTTTCTTTGCGTTCCTCTGCGTTGCAAAACAAACCTCATTTCTTCAAATAACCCTTTGGATCTTCTGCTACCCAACCTAGAGATGAGCTAGAACGCACTTCAAAATGGAGATGCGGTTGAGTAGAACTTGGTTTTCCACTGGTACCTACTGTTCCTAGTAAGTCGCCTTTTTTTATTTGCTGACCGACAGTAACTTTGATGCTGTCAAGCTGGGCGTAGCGGCTTTGAAGTCCGCCACTGTGGTTAATGATGACTAACTTACCGTATGAACCTTGGTCATTAGCAAAAGCTACAGTTCCAGGCGCGATCGCTAACACATTGCTACCAACTGGTGCTAATAAGTCAACACCGCTATGGAAGAAAACTTCACCTGTCGTAGGATTAATTTGCCACCCGTAAGCTAATCCCAGAGTTGCTACTTGTGCTAAAGGATATCCAGACAGAGATGCACGGTTTGGCGTACTGGCATCATTGAGTAAAGGGGCTTTAGTTATAACACCATTGGGCGACCAATTTACCCCCGGAACAAACACGATTCTGGGGTTTTGTTGGCAACCATTCACCTCAAAAAGGCTATCAGCACGAACTTTGTATTGTGCTGCTACTTGTCGCCAAGTTTCACCACGAGGTACTTCAACTACAATCCCATTGTAGGGAGGAATTTGAAGCATACTACCCACGGCTGCCATTGCACCGTTCTGCAAAGCTGGATTCATGCCAATAATAGTTGTAGGAATGAGATTGTAGCGCTGCGCTATACTCTCCAAAGTTTCGCCACGGACAACTTTATGGCGTTGGAAGCGAGATAGGGCTGGAATCGGGCAACCACCTACAGCAGCATTAGCACTGTTCAAGTTTGGCAGTATGCTTACTAGGCCCAAGGCGCTAACTAAGCTACAGAGAAAAAGTTGACGAAAGGGTAAAGTCATGTATACAAGTCAATAGCGCATTAACTTTAGATTTTAGATGGAGAGTGTGAGAAGTGGGGAGATGAGAAAGCAGGGGACTGGGGACTGGGAAGATTGCATATTACGTAATCTCTAATTCCCAATCTCCAATCCCCATACTTAATTCCTTGTAAATTGATCTGTCCACTTATCGTTAGCTTGACTACACTTAGAAATTAGCAACTGCATTGCTGTCCTTAAGCAGAATGATTATGAAGTTATCTTTAAAGCAACTGGGCGTTTATGTGTTCTTACTGGTGTTCGGCTGTGGTGCAGGTTTGTTTGGCAGTCGTTATCTCCTGCTACAAAATCCCTCTTTCCAACAGTTAAAAAATGTAACAATGGCTTCGCCTCCAGAATCCGTAACTCCGAATCCTTCTAGCGCCCAAATTGGGGCTAGTGGGGGCGATAGTAATGTGAATTTTATTGCGACGGCAGTGCAAAAAGTCGGCCCGGCTGTGGTGCGAATTAATGCCACTCGCAAAGTTGCCAATCCCATCTCTGACGCATTGAAAAGTCCCCTCTTGCGGCGGTTTTTTGGAGAGGATGAGCAACCAATTCCTGAAGAACGTATTGAGCGGGGTACGGGATCGGGATTTATTTTGAGCGAAGATGGAGAATTACTCACTAATGCTCATGTAGTAGCAGATACGGATACAGTACAAGTTACCCTCAAGGATGGGCGAAGTTTAGAGGGAAAGGTGGTAGGAGTTGATTCTGTGACAGATGTGGCAGTGGTGAAAATAAAAGCGGATCATTTACCGACTGTGAAACTGGGTAATTCGCAAAACTTAATACCAGGAGAATGGGCGATCGCAATTGGCAATCCTCTAGGTTTAGATAATACTGTCACTATTGGCATCGTCAGCGCTACCGATCGCACTAGCACTCAGGTTGGTGTCCCAGATAAGCGAGTCACCTTTATTCAAACTGATGCCGCAATTAACCCTGGTAATTCCGGTGGCCCCTTGTTAAACGCCCAAGGCGAAGTTATTGGTATTAATACTGCCATCCGCGCTGATGCTCAAGGACTCGGTTTCGCTATCCCTATTGAAACCGCCGCCCGCATTGCCAATGAACTTTTTACCAAAGGGCGTGTAGAACATCCCTTTTTGGGTATTGAAATGGCAGACCTTTCTCCCATCAAGAAACAGCAGATTAATCAAGAAAATCAACTTAACATTCAGCAGGATGTTGGAATTGTGATTAAAGGAGTCACAGGCGATTCTCCAGCCAAGCGTGGAGGATTGCTTTCTGGAGACGTGATTCAAAAAGTTAACGGTAAAGCAGTTAAAACCTCAGCCCAAGTTCAAAAGCTGGTAGAGTCCAGCAAAGTTGGTGACATTTTAGCTATCGAAGTTAACCGTAGCGGGAAAATTCAAACCTTCAAAATACAATCAGGAGCTTATCCTGAAAGGAAGTAGTCAGAATAATTCGTAATTAGTAAGAGAGCGTCATTACGAATTATTTGGTCAATAGTCCCAGAATGTTTGACTATTGACTATATAACTACTGACCATTAGACAAATGCTCTAACTGCATTCTTTGTTCCATTTGGCGCAAAAAATACCCCGTCATCATGGCCGACGCTAGAAGCCCAGCTAAGTTATCCCGATCTGTTGTGATTTGGACGTTGAAATTTTCTGCGGGGAGCATTCCCACTAGCCCTTGGACATTTTGCGAGATAATTTGTTTAATTTCGGGGCTGGCGGATTGAGCAATCCTCGCTAAAACATCAGGAGACTGATGTTGTAAATATTTGAGTAACTGATTGGGGTATTCTTCAGAGTGGTCGGAAAGAAGTTGATTAGGGTGTTCCTCAGAGTTGTCATTTAAAAAGTCAGGATTAAACACCATTGGCAGTTTTATTTAGCTTAATTGCTAACTCTACTCTAAACCATAGTACAAGGCTAGCGCATTCACCACGGGTAAGTCATTGGGAATGGGGATTGGATTATTTTCCTAGTCCCTAGTCCCCAGTCCCTACTGCTTTTAGTTCTAATTCTAGTTCTAGTTGTTCTTCCTTCTGGCTGTTGGAAAGTATTTGCGGGAGTTGTTCGATTTGAAAATATTGATGAAATTTTGAGGTTACTTGGAGTGAGTAGGATCGAGAATCGCTGTCTCGGCGTTTGCGGATGAAACCAAGTTCTACGAGTTCTGGAACATGTTGATATACTCCTGAACCGCGCAAGTTAATTAAGTCGCTCTGGAGTATGGGACTATTAAGGGCGATCGCTGCTAAAGTCCGTAATGCACCTACACCCAACTCTACTGGTATCATCGTTTGCACTAAATCATGAAAGTCAGACCTTAGTTGCAAACTATAACCATCTGGGGTTTCTATTACCTCTAGGGCGCTATCTCGGTGGGCATAGTTGTCCATTAGTTCAATTATGCCTTCTTTGACAGTGGCGCGATCGCACGCGGCATACTCGGCGATTTCGCCGAGCGACAAGGGTTTACCCTTTAAATAGAGAATTGCTTCTATCTTCGTCGCTGTGGCTGTAATCATTTAGTTGTTAGTCATTAGTCATTGGTTATTAGTCATTGGTCATTAGTACATGACAACTAACAATCAACAAGTGTGTGGCATTATATCGTAAATTGTCAAAGTATTTTTTGAAAGTATTTAATTTGGGACTGGGTACTTGTACTGAGCGTTGTCAAAGTATTGGGGATTAGTTATTTCCCCAATCCCTAATCCCCAATCTCTCAAACACCTCTAGTTGTAAGAATAAATTCTGCGATCGCTAAATCTTGTGGAGTTGTCACCTTCAAATTTGTCTCCTCTCCCTCGACAATTCGCACTTCAATACCGCACTTTTCAAATAAAGCGGCATCGTCAGTTACTTCCCAACCTTGACGGACACCTTCAGCGTGGCACTGTTTCAACAACTTGACATTAAATCCTTGGGGAGTTTGTGCAGCCCACAAATTTCGTCTGTCGGGTGTTTCTTGAATTATGCCTTGTTCATCAACAACTTTGATGGTGTCTTTGACGGGTACACCAGCAATTAAACCGGGATAGTGGTGAATGGCCTCGGCACAAGAGTTAAATAAATCTGGTGTGGCCAGACATCTAGCACCATCATGAATTAACACTTGTTCTGCGGCTATTGGCAAAGCCTGCAAGCCATTGTAAACAGATTCCTGACGGGTGGAGCCACCTTGAATCAATTCCACAGGTTTAGTCAGCTTCAAATCGGTGAGAATTGCCCTGAAGTCCGGCCAATCGCTAGGCTGAGAAATAATCCCGATCCAACTGATTGTATTGGCGGCTTCTGCAGCTAATAGAGTCCAGGCAATAATTGGTTGCGATCGCACTTTCAGTAAGAGTTTATTGCGGTTACTACCCATTCTTTTTCCGATTCCCGCAGCTGGAATTAGTAAATACACAGAATTCCTCAATCTTTAAGCTATATATTTTCCCCTAAAATAGGGAGCGAGTAAGCGTCAATAAATATTATGCGAGTAGTAGCCCTTGTACCTGGCGGAATTGGCGACCAAATTCTCTTCTTTCCGACTCTAGATGACCTGAAGCGGAATTACCCTAACGCTCAGATAGATGTCGTTGTTGAACCCCGGTCAAAGGCTGCCTACCGAGTGAGCAAGTCAGTTCACGAGGTGCTGAACTTTGATTTTCACGACCGTAATAGTCTGGCTGATTGGGGTAACTTGGTGGGGACAATTCGCGATCGCGAATACGATGTTGTCATTGCTGTGAAGCAAATTTGGTTGCTGGGTCTTTTACTTTGGTTGACAGGAATTCCCATACGTATTGGCTACAAAGGCAAGGGTTCGGTTTTTCTGACTCACGCTGTGCCATTTAAACCATCCCAGTATGCGGCAGCAGCATATCACGATTTGCTGCAACCATTGGAAATAAATAGTCCTGTCACAGAGTTAGCAGTAAATGTGCCAAAACCAGATATTGAGTGGGCACAAAAAGAACAGAAACGCTTAGGCGTACATGAAACAGGTTATATCCTGATTCATGGCGGTTCTGGTCATTTATCCCAGGCTAAAGAACTGGATAAAATCTACCCTGTGGAAAGTTGGCATCAAATTATTCAAGGCTTCCAAGACAAGCAGCCGGATCTGCCTGTGGTGGTGATTAAGGGGACTGACGATGAGCAGTTTGTGCGATCGCTTTTGGGGTCTTCTCCAAATATCAAAGTGACTGCCCCAGATGATATTGGCAAGTTAACTGCTATAATCGCCGGAGCAAATTTGATGTTGTCTACTGATACTCCGGCACTACAATTGAGTGTTGCAGTTCAAACCTATACCATCGCCCTATTTGGGCCCAGCGATGCAACTAAGTTGTTGCCGAAAAACGATAAATTCCTGGCTATTGCATCCCCCACGGGAAAAACGGCGGATATCTCACCAAACGCAGTTTTAGAAAAAATCTGGGGTGGCTAAACCAACAGTTTGTCCCAATTTCTGCAATTACTTTATTGGTTATCCAATGTAGTCATGCGTTTATTGAATAACCGCAAAACCTGGTTGTGACAGCTAGGTTTTGCGGTTATTTCAATATAAAATGAAAAATTCAAATTATATGCTTGAATCGGTCAACTCAATTGTTCAAATTTAAATTTTCCTTTAATAAACTTGTTAAAATACTGACCTTTAGACGGAGCATTATCTAAGTCTTCTTTGACACTAGCAGGGACTTTGAAATACTCGTAAACACTTCCACTGTCAAATTCAATAGTCAGTGTTTGAATTTTTGGCTCATAGGTAAATTGCTTAATAACACTGCCTTCAGGCTTGAGTAAAGGAAAGGCAATTACATCCCGAATACTGGCAGAATCAGTTAACAACATTACTAACCGATCGATCCCAATCCCTAAACCACCTGTAGGCGGCATACCGTATTCAAGGGCTGTCAAAAAGTCTTCGTCTACACCTTGGGCTTCTAAGTCACCAGCAGCTTTTCTTTCAGCCTGGGCTTCTAGGCGTTCTCTTTGATCGATGGGATCTGTAAGTTCTGAGAAGCTGTTCCCAGTTTCTCGCCCGACGATAAATAACTCAAATCTTTCCACCAAACTAGGTTGAGAACGGTGGGGTTTTGCTAGAGGCGAAATTTCTACAGGGTAATCAATGACAAAGGTGGGTTGAATCAAATTAGCTTCTACCTTTTCTTCAAAAGCTAAATTCAGTAACTTCCCAATTGATTTGGCTTCATCTACACCAGGAATAGCAGCATTTTTGCTTGCTGTTTTTGCTTCTTCCAATGTTTGGAAAGAATTGAAATCTAAGCCAGTAAATTCTTTAACTAAATCGTGCATTGTCACCCGCCGCCAAGGTGGTGTTAAATCTATAGGTTCCCCTTGGTAGGTGATTTGTAGTGTGCCGAGTACATCTTGGGCGACAGTAGTAATAATCCCCTCAGTCAGCGCCATCATATCGTTATAGTCGGCGTAGGCTTGGTAAACTTCAATCGTCGTAAATTCGGGATTGTGTCGAGTCGAAATTCCCTCATTACGGAAAATCCTTCCCAATTCAAACACCTTTTCAAAACCACCTACAATCAACCGCTTGAGATGGAGTTCTGTGGCAATTCGCAGATACAACTCCATTTCTAAAGTGTTGTGATGGGTGATAAATGGACGCGCATCTGCACCCCCAGCTTCACTTTGCAAAACGGGCGTTTCAATTTCTAGAAAATCTCGCTGTTCCAAATAACGGCGAATCCCAGCAGTAATTTGGGCGCGACGGCGGAAAGTTTGCCGCACTTCCGGGTTAACAATCAAGTCAACGTAGCGCTGACGGTAGCGTTTAGCAACATCCGTTAATCCATGCCATTTGTCGGGTAGGGGCAACAGGGATTTAGTCAGGATAGTATATTGTTTAACGTAGACAGATAACTCGCCCTTTTCAGTCCGTTTAATAGTACCTTTGGCTCCCAGAATGTCCCCTGCATCTGTGAGTTGTTTCAAATGATTGAAGGCATCAGCATCAATATCTGCCATGCTTTCTTGGATGCGATTTTTATCCAAATAAAGCTGAATTGTGCCAGTTTCATCTTGCAAGGTGAAGAAAGCCAGTTTACCGAAAACGCGACGCGCCATAATGCGCCCAGCGATCGCAACTTCTAAATCAACTTCTTCACCACTGGCTAAATCGGCAAATTGCTCTTGCAACTGCGCTGCATGATGGGTAGATTCCCAACGATAGGCATAAGGATTAGTCCCTAGCTGCTTGAGTTGTTCTACTTTCTCCAGCCTGGCGGCTCGGATATCTTCTTCCGACATGGTAACGAACTAAATAGGGCAAGATTAATTATAGATGCTCCAAAAGTTGAGAGGAACAGATATTTACACTAAAATCCTCTACAGGCAGCGACAACCCTATGTGTATTTGATTATCTCAAGTGTTGGCGCAGCCCACCGCAGGCATCGCTAGCGTAAGTTGCCCATTAAATCATCAAAATCCTGTAGAGACACTAAATCTCACATCTCTTAGTGTCGTTTTTCCAAAACTATGATAGAGAAAATATTATTGATATCTTCTCTAACAAAGGCACAAAATTTTCCTCTACAAGTAAAATCTTTATTTCTGGACTATTTTTAGCGAATGCCTAGATGCAATAGCCTTCATTTTCAAGTTAGTAAATTGGACGATCGCCTTTACAAACTCTTGCTGTTCTGGTTGCAAATTCAGCTTTTGTAGGGCTTGATTCATATTATTACCAGCCCGGAGATTGTGATTAAGTTGGACACGTTGCGATGTGTTTAAGACCGCCTCAATTTCCCTGTTTCTTCTCTGACGTACAGCCTGAATTTCTTGGCTTTGCAAGGGAGTCAGGTTAATCTCTGACGAGGTGGAGTAGCTTGCTGTTTTGGTAATTTGGGCAAAAATGACACCAGAAGTAATATGGAGTTGAATCGGTACAGCTAAGGCAATTCCTGGCATAAAAAGGACAATACTTAGAATAGCAGCGAACACAGAGAGCCGTTTTGTCAAGTGAATTGCCATATTCATAAAATGTCTACATCTCATTTAACGCTCAGATATAGTTAAGCAGTTTTTAAGTCTCTAATTTTGAACATTGAATTTATCCTACCCCCAAAAGTGCGTTAATGCAGTAAAAGTCACATCTTGCATCAATCTTAAGTAAGGCAGGCACTATTTACTAATGCCAGCCCCCGCCCTACGGTGATTATTCCTTAATTACGAATTACGAATTATCAGGTCTTCTCATTCTGTCGATTTGCCGTTGTAATTCCTCAATTTGACGGCGTAAATTATCTGTTTCATTTGCGGAAGATTCTGCTGCAACATTTACCGAGCCAGAAGCAGGCGATCGCTGATAATTTCCTCGGCGAATTTGCTGATATTCTTCAGATACTGCCCACGCCCGTAAGTAATGCAGGCGTTCCACGGGGAAAGGATGGCTCAACATCGTACCCTGAGCGCCATTGTAAATCAAGAATTTATATATCTGATTCAGCCCATCTTCATCTAGTGCCTGATAATTTTCTGACTGCTTGATAAACTCTTGTAAACTACATTCATTGGCATATTTGTTACTACCGCCAGAGAGTTTCATCATCGTTGACATCACAGGATTCAAGTCATCCATCACTAGTAGCGCAGCGCGATCTGAGGATAACTCGGCTTTCCGCCGCCACTCAAAAAAGGCGTAAATCAAGCCTTGTGTTACAAAATTACCGATGCCGAAGGTCAATTCTCCCAAGGCGGAAGCAGCACTCATCGCCCACATCGCCATTTGAATTAAAATAGTATGACCACATTTAATATGCCCCAGTTCATGGGCTAGCACCGCCCGAATCTCAGCTTCTTCTAGTAAGTCTAGTATCCCTGTATTTATGACTATGTAAGGATTCTGTTGCCCCAAGGCATAGCTATTTGCTTGGGGATCTTGCGAGACAAACAGTGCAGGTTCTGGGTAGATGTCCAAATCTCGGACGCATTCCCGAAACATTTGGTAAATAGTGGAATACTGACGGGGCCCGACCTGAATGGTGTTACCCATTAGATAGACTAATTGAGGGCGTTCGTAGATAAATTCCACAAATTTACGAGCGATCAAATCAAATCCCGGTAAATTGCGTAAAGCTTGCTCGGCTTGGCGATCTAGTGGATGCCTGAAGGCTTCGCTGGAAATTCCTGTGTAAGTTGGCATAATTCAGGGTAGTGGGTAATTGGTCATTGGTCATTGGTTCATTAATCATTAGTCAAAAACAAACGACAAATGACAAACGACAAATGACAACATAATAGAAATGGGGCAATTGGAAGTAAAAGTCACTTTGTATGGAATTTAAAGCGTGTGATTGAGGCAGAAGTTCATTTGTCACTACATAACTTTTTGCGATCGCAAGCGGGGTTCCCTTCCTGGCCCCATCATTTGACGATGGCACGGTTGGTAGCACGCGCCTTGCGCCTGGGACGTAGTGCCCTAATTCAAGTAGGAGCGGTTTGTGGCTATCAGGGGCGGTATCGTACTAGTTTCGTAGCATCAGCCCTAATGTGGCATGGCCCTGTAATTATTGTTGCTCAAGAAGCAGTCCAGCAACTTCTACTGCGGGTGGAAATTCCCCGTCTACAGCAATGGCTACCAGCCAATAAATCGATTAGAACGGGTGACGCTTGGCCTGATGCTGAGTTCCAAGGGCTACTGTTAACCTCCCCAGAAGCTTGGTTAAGAGGACAATTTGCTGGTGGCTCTTGCTTTCCCGAAGGCATCCCGACAATTATTGATGGGGTAGACGATCTCGAAGATTGGGTGCGCGATCAACTTACCCAAGATGTTCAACCCCATGATTGGGATGAACTCATACTGGCTTGTCCAAATCAAGCTGAGGCAATTAGCGAAGCACGGATACAACTAACACACGAGCTTTTTCAGCATCCGGTTAATCCATATCAGTGCTATCTAATTTCTCAGCCAGAAATAGAGATTTTAAGCCGTCTTTATGCTGCTTTAGATCCAGCAAATCTCCCAGATAATTGGAAACATTTCTGGCAGCAATTACAAACCCTCGACGAAAATCTTTTCCCCCCTGCTTCTCCTGCTCCCCCTGCCTCCCCTGCCCCCCCTCCCCTCTTCTGGGCGACTATTGTCCATCGACAAGGTTTATTTTCTTTGCACTATGCCCCAATGGAATTAAGTGAAATCCTCTCACCCTTGTGGCAGCGACAACCAGTAGTTTTAATTGGCAGTGCTATAGAACCGGAAACTGAGGCTCCTCTTTTTCGACAGCGCCTTGGTTTGAACGATTTAACTTGTTTAAAGTTTTCTTCGGAGAGTCAAGCGGAAGCGATTCAATTATATGTACCCTATAAATTGCCTCTACCTAACACGCCAGAATTTCAAGCGGCATTTATTCACAAAGTCCGCACACTGGTTTGTCTAAGTGCTACAGCACCAGGGTTGACGGTTGTTTTGGTGGGAGATGTCCCACTCAAGGCTCAAGTGGCGACAATTTTGGCTTCAGAGTTTGGTTCGCGGGTGCAGGTAGAAAAAACTTGTTTAGATGAAAATGGTATTTTGATTAGCGGTTGGGAATTTTGGCGAGAACATCAGCGAGTTTTGCCAGCACCACATCTGTTAATTATTGCTACTTTACCTTTACCATCTTTAGAAAATCCGCTTGTAGCTGGTAGGGTAGCTCTTTATAAGCGATCGCATCAAGATTGGTTCCGTTTATATTTATTGCCGACAGCCTTAAGTGAATTACAAAGAGCGATCGCGCCAGTCCGAGAAAGTCAAGGTATTGTTGCATTACTTGATAGTCGTGTAGTTAATCGTAGCTACGGCGCTCAAATTCTCACCGCCTTAAGTCCTCTCGCCCGCATTAACTATCTCGATCCCAGTCTATTTTCTAATACAGATGAAGAAAATTCTGCTTAAAGTCAATACCCAATGCTCAATTTGCATTTTCCGAAGGTAATGTGATTCATCATAATTCATAATAACTCTGCGAAATCCTCTTACTAGCTTGCTTATTTCCAGGAGTAAGCAGACTAGCTTTTCGCGTCACTAACATAATTACGAATTACGAATTACGAATTACGAATTATTTAATGATGATTCCTGGCAAGATAAATTTAGAACCTAAGTAAAATTTGAGTTGCTGATTATGGGTGAAGCAAAGCGTCGCAAAACCACACAAGGGGAAACATACGGTCAAGAGACTCGAATCTTGCCTTGGCTTCCCATCACAAAAATTCAAGGCGAACAATTTGTCAGTTGGACAACTCGTGGTGCTTGGATAGGCATTATCCTTATGGTTGTAGGATGGGCAACTATCCGTTTTATCGGCCCAGCCTTCGGTTGGTGGCAAGTAGTCTACTAAAGCCTGCTGTTAATCTAAAAGACTTTGAATCTTACTCCCTTTGCCTTGTAGGGCTACGGTGTAAACACAAGTCTACACGGTAGCCTTGTAGGCAAGGGCTGTGGGTTAGGTCTTCAGCAGCTACAATTTTCCCGCAGATTTGGTCAGCTTTTGTAGTATGTAAAGAAGCACTTTCGACATGAGATTATGCCCTCCTCCAAAAAACTCTTTACCTATCCATCCAGCCACAAAAGCAATCAAGTCGATAACTACCACGGTACTTCAGTCGCAGATCCTTATCGTTGGTTAGAAGATCCTGATTCTGAAGAAACAAGGACTTGGATTGAGGCACAAAATCAAATTACCTTTGGCTACTTGAGCGAAATTCCTGCCAGGGAAAAAATTAAACAGCGCCTTACCAAACTTTGGGATTATGAAAAATATGGTATCCCTTTTCAAGAAGGCGAACGTTACTTTTATTTCAAAAATAACGGGCTGCAAAACCAAAGTGTCCTCTACACTCTGAAAACTCTCGAAGGCGAACCCAAAGTTTTACTTAACCCTAATAAACTCTCAGAAGATGGCACTGTAGCTCTTTCAGGATTATCTATTAGCGAGGATGGTAAACTTTTAGCTTATGGTCTATCCACCTCTGGTTCTGATTGGCAAGAGTGGAAAGTACGGGATGTTGAAACTGGTGAAGACTTACAAGACCATCTAAAGTGGATTAAATTTTCTGGTACATCGTGGACACACGACCATCAAGGTTTTTTCTACAGTCGCTACGATGAACCGAATGAGAAAACTCAATTAGAAGATGTTAACTATTATCAAAAGCTCTACTATCATCAATTAGGAACATCTCAGTCAGAAGATGTACTAATTTATCATCGTCCTGACCAAAAAGAATGGGGTTTTGGTGGTGGTGTTTCTGAAAATGGCCACTATCTAATAATTTCTATTTGGCTGGGTACTGACTCTAAAAATTTAGTTTTCTTCAAAGATTTAACTAACCCTAATGCTGAAGTCGTAGAATTAATTAATCAGTTTGAGGCAGATTATAGCTTTATTGACAATTATGATAGCGTCTTTTATTTCCGCACGGATTTAAATGCATCACGGGGACGAGTTATTGCCATTGACACTAAAAATCCTGCACCAGAAAATTGGCAAGAAATCATTCCCCAATCAGCAGAAACTTTAGAAAGTGTAGGCATACTTAATAATCAATTTGTTGCTGATTATCTCAAAGATGCTCATAGCCAAATTAAAATATTTGACCTCAAAGGCGGGTTTATTCGTGAGGTAGAATTACCTGGTCTCGGTTCAGCCGGAGGTTTTGGTGGAAAACGTCATGATACCGAAACTTTTTATAGTTACGCCAGCTTCACTACACCAGGAACTATCTATCGCTACGATATGATAACTGGTAAAAGTACTGTTTTTCGCCAGCCACAGGTAGATTTTAATCCAGATAATTACGAAACAAAACAAGTTTTTTATCAAAGCAAAGATGGTACTAGAGTACCAATGTTTATTACCCACAAAAAGGGTATTAAATTAGATGGAAATAACCCCACTTATCTCTATGCTTATGGTGGTTTTAATGCCTCAATGACACCTGGCTTTTCGGTGAGTCTGTTGGTGTGGATGGAAATGGGTGGTATCTACGCTATGCCCAATATCCGAGGTGGTGGAGAATACGGCGAAGAATGGCATCAAGGAGGAATGAAGGATAAAAAACAGAATGTCTTTGATGACTTTATTGGTGCTGCGGAGTGGTTGATTGCGAATAAGTATACTAAGACTGAGAAGCTAGCGATCGCAGGTGGTAGTAACGGTGGCTTATTAGTTGGTGCTTGCATAACGCAACGCCCCGATTTATTTGGTGCAGCAATACCCGCCGTCGGCGTAATGGATATGTTGCGGTTCCACAAATTTACCATCGGTTGGGCTTGGACTTCTGAATATGGTTCAGCAGATAATTCAGAAGAGTTTCCAGCGCTGTACGCTTATTCGCCATTACACAACATAAAAGCAGACACAGCTTACCCAGCAACCCTAATTACCACAGCCGATCATGACGATCGCGTTGTCCCTGCTCATAGTTTCAAATTTGCTGCTGCTTTGCAAGAAGCTCACGCAGGTGATACGCCAACGCTAATTAGAATTGAGACGAAAGCCGGGCATGGTGCGGGTAAACCCACAGCTAAAATTATCGAAGAAGCCGCAGATAAGTGGGCTTTTTTGGTGCGTGCTTTGAATGTAGAAGTTTAAGGGTTGATTTATTTGTAGAGTACGTTAATGCAGTGTAACGCACTAGATTATTTCCGTAAGCAAAACCCTTGTTTTCAAGTAGGGGCAATTTATAAATTGCCCCAAAGCGCGTAAGTTTTGGATAATTCCTATTTCTTTATTCCTGTTGTGCTTAAAACGCAACAGCTTGGGCTGTCCCCTTGAGATGAATTATTGTATAAATTTGTTTCTGCCCTTGGTTGAATTGAGGAATCGTAGAAAACCGATTTAATGTTGTGATTCCGTCAGTTACAATTTTTACTTCGTTGTCATATCCCAGGTTTATATGGGGTATAAGCAAGCTAAATGTCGTAGAGCCAGTATCTACAGTCTTTTTAATAGTCACAGTCACTAGCGTACCAATTTCCGTCTCGACAGTACGGATCTCATCTCCCTGAAAGTTTAATGTTTGTTTCCGATCTTGATAGCTGAAAAGGGGCTTACCAGTAATGCTTGATGTTGAGTAATTAATACTGACTTTATCGCCTTTGGAATTATACCCTATTAAATTATACAAATCCGGTGTTTTTTCTTCTAAGGCATGAGATTTTAATACAGGTATTGCTACTAAAGCTATACCTAATGCGAATGATGCAATTAAGTTTCTTGTTTGCATATCTCAAAAAGTTATTACTAGTTTGATGGAGAAGCCTACCCTAATGGAATGACAATTAGAAATCAAACCAATCGTAGAGGTAGATATTCCAAAACACTTGTCAAATGGAACACATTGCAATGGTTATTAATATAGTTACAATAGTTCGTAACAGTGCGTAAAGTTACATTTATATTGAAAATATTAAATAAGTGGTAATGAGCAGAGCTAAGACATTTTTATACCATGGTTAGAGCTATTGCTCGTAAGTGGATTGCAAATAAGTAAACTTGAAAACCGACTATTACGGCATGAGAAAAATAAAGCTACCATTAAAAATGGTAAAAAAGGCGAGAATTTAAGTCTTTTGACTTCCACAAGGTATTACTAAGGTTTTGTTTTGTCAAAACAGAATTCAGGAGTCAAAATGAATTCTGTATGGCTAGCGGATAGCACTGGGGTAGCGAGTCCCCTACTAATTGATTCTGGATTCTTCTTCAAAATTAGAAATTTGCATTTGGCATTGCTTATGAAGCTCCGCTCATATATATTTATAGGTTTTTTTCTCAGTCTGCTCCTAAGTCTTGTGCCTTTTTCGGGCAATTTCACCAATGCTGCAACACCGACAGCGCTCGCACCTGTATCTGCTGTCTCATTCACCCAAGGGGTACAAAAAACGGTATTGGACAATGGCTTAACGGTGCTAACTAAGGAAGTCCATACCGCTCCAGTGGTCAGCGTGCAAGTTTGGTATAAAGTTGGTTCGCGTAACGAGGTTAAGGGAGAAAATGGCCTTTCTCACCAGCTAGAACATCTGATGTTCAAGGGGACAACTGCCCGTCCAGTGCAGTTTGGCAGGTTGTTTAGTGCCTTGGGTAGCCAGTTTAATGCCTTTACTAGTTATGACGAAACAGCTTACTTTGGCACAGTGCAACGAGACAGACTCGAAGCATTGTTGACACTCGAAGCCGATCGCATGGAAAACTCCTTAGTTGGCCCTGAGCAACTAAAGAGTGAAAAGCGGGTAGTAATTTCTGAGTTACAGGGGTACGAAAATTCACCAGGCTACCGTCTGGATCGGGCAGTGATGCGAGATGCTTTTCCTACCAGAGCTTATGGCTTATCTGTGGGAGGCACAAAAGCTGATGTAGAAAAATTCACGGTGGAACAGGTGCGGAATTATTACCAAACCTACTACAGCCCAGACAATGCCACATTGGTGATTACAGGGGATTTCGCCACAGAACCTGTACTCAAAGTTGTTAAAGAAACTTATGGGAAGTTGACAAAACGAGGAAACGAGGAAAAGAGAACACGGGAAAATGTCGCCCCGTCTTCTCCAGTTGCCTCTACTACTAAAAAAGCACCGATTGTTTTGAAGCAACCTGGAAGCGCGGCACTACTACAAGCTGTGTATCCTTTACCAGATATCAAGCATCCTGATGTGCCGGCAATTGATGTGATGGATGCCATTCTCACAGGTGGACGTAGCTCTAGACTTTATCAGGCTTTGGTAGAGTCTGGACTCGCTAGTTCAGTGAGTGGCGGTGCTGCCGAACTTATTGAACCAGGTTGGTATGACATTAGTGCTACGGCGGCTCCGGGTCAAGAGTTAGGGAAAATTGCCCAGGTGCTTCAAGAATCTTTAGGAAAGTTGCAACAGCAGCCAGTCACTACAGAAGAATTGAACCGGGCGAAGACGCAACTGCAAGCCTCGTATATCTTGGGTAATCAAGATATCACTAGTCAAGCTACCCAACTGGGGTATAACCAAACGATCGCAGGTGATTATCGTTTTATTGAAAAGTATCTCGCTGCGATCGCTAAAGTCACCCCAGCCCAAGTACAGAAAGTTGCCAAAACTTATCTAAATCCGGCTAAACAAACTATCGGTTTCTTTGAGCCAACTCAACCAGATGGCAAACCAGGGACTTCTACTGGTGGTTCTGGGCGCACGGTAGAAAATTTCAGCCCCGGTAAACCTGTAGATCCGGCAGAACTGGCTAAATATCTTCCACCTGCCACATCAACTACAGATTCGGCCAAACAATCACTACCAGAAGAGTTTACCTTAAATAATGGTTTGCGAGTTCTGCTGTTAGGCGATCGCAGCCTCCCCACCATTAACTTGAGTGGACAAATTAACGCTGGTACTGAATTTGACGGCAATCAAAAAGCTGGATTAGCGAATCTGACTGCGGCCAACTTAATGAATGGGACAAAGACTAAAAATGCTCTTACCCTAGCAAAAACCTTAGAAGACCGGGGAGCCGGTTTGAACTTCAGTACCAGCCGCGAGGGAGTTAGCGTTAGCGGTGAGGGACTTTCTGCGAACCTGTCGATATTGATTCAAACTCTGGCAGATGTGTTACAAAATGCCACTTTCCCTGGCGAACAGTTAGAACTGAGTCGCCAACGGGCACTGACAAGTCTCAAAGTCCAGCTAGATGACCCTAGAGGACTGGGAAGACAAGTATTCCAGCAAGCAATTTACCCTGAAAATCATCCATTCCATAGTTTTCCTACCTTCGATACCTTAAAGAGCATTACTCGTGATGATTTGCTCGGCTTCTACCAGACACACTACCGACCAGATGGCACGACGATCGCAATAGTTGGAGACTTCGATTCAGTTAAGGTAAAAACTTTGCTGAATCAGGCATTTGACAAATGGCAAGTCACAGGTAAGCCACCTGTACTAAAAATACCATCTGTGCCATTCCCACAAACTTCGACACGTTTAAACAAAGTAATTCCTGGTAAAGCAGAGGCAGTTACCTATATCGGCTACAACGGCATTTCTCGGAAAGACTCGCGTTATTATGCAGCAGTAATACTGAATCAGATTTTGGGTGGTGATACCTTATCGAGCCGTTTGGGTACAGAAGTGCGCGATCGCCTCGGTCTAACCTACGGTATCTATAGTGCTTTTGCTGCCGGAATCAATCCCGGCCCGTTCTTGATTCAGATGCAGACTGCTCCTCTTGATACCCAAAAAGCGATCGCCAGTACTCTCGGTTTACTTAAACAGTTGCGCGAGCAAGGAGTAACTGAAGCTGAATTGAATACGGCAAAACGCTCAATTACTAATAGCTACCCTGTGGATTTAGCTAATCCCAGCGATGTATCAAGCATCATTTTAGATAATTCTGTCTTGGGACTTTCGCGATCGGAAATTCGAGACTTTCCCCAGCAGATTCAAGCAGTCACTATGGCTCAGATCCAAAAGGTAATTGAGGATTTAATTAAGCCAGAAAATCTAGTAATTGTCACCGCCGGGCCTGGAGATGCCGCGCCCAAGGGTGGTTAATTACCTCAGCTAATTTTTAGATTTTGGATTTGGGATTTTTCCTTCAATCCAAAATCTAAAATTAAAAGTTTAATGATTTTTGCTATATCTTGCTTTCCCAATTTTATTTTTCTTCTTTCTTTTCTTCCATATTAGTTATCTTTGTATTTTGCATTAAGATATAATTTTCCTGACCCTGTTGTTCTTCTTTCTTTTCTTGTACAACCTGAGTGGCATATATTTCCACATCTCTTTGAATAATATCTTCTACATAACCTGCAAAAACATTAAACGCCTGTTCGTGAGTTGTATAATTTCGATAAGGGCCTGTTAACTGCGAGAATTGCCACCCTTGGGTTTTCAAAGATTCAACTGTCCGGCGATAGTGTCGCCAACGTTCTCCATAATGAAAAAACTCTTCAATGGCAGCACTAATAGCAACTACTTGACTCAAACCAAAAGTTGACCAGATAATGACATTCTTGACTCTATCGTTAACTTGTTGAGTAGTGTTAATGTTTAGACTGACTAATGCTGGGAGAATTACACCACCAACAATAGTTGTTATCCGCAATAAATAATGGCGATCGCGCGATAAAATTGCCTTGCCTTCCATCCAGAGTACTTGGTCTAACCAGCGCGATCGCAAAAAATGTCTTTGCCCATTGCCTAAGTTCATACCTTCAAATAACTTATTAAAATCTGCCTTTAAAAATTCTTGATAACTATCTTTTTTTGCCATTATTTACTCCTAATTAGAAAGCAAATCTTTAATTATTTTGCCTAGATTTTCAACTCCCTTCTCTATATCGATTAAGTTGACGTATTGTAATATACCAGATTTAGCTAACTTTTTGGCTCGTTCATCAGTAGCCTCTCCACGCAAGGCATCTGCAAGTATATCTGCGGTTCTACCACTACCAGCGATCGCAACAACTAACCTTCCAGTATTAATGCTAGAAAACGCATCCTCAAAGGTAATCTCACCACCATTTAAAAGTATAGTCAGTGAAGGTGCGTTATTAGCTAGCACAGTTGCAATGTGAGATATCCAAGGAGACTCGTCGCCCCAATTATCGCCAGGAACCAGCACAAAATGAGTATGGTTTGGCTCTAATAATGTCAAATCAGTAGCAGGTTCTTTTTGATTAGGTAAAGCTACTTTGTTTTCGGGTGCTACACCAATCAAAGCAAACTTACCACCTATCTGGGTACGAGCCTCACCCATTAGTTGCATGACTCCCACATTTGTACCTCCATCTACAACATAAGCCCCCAAATTTTCGGCGATAGGGGCTAAAACTTCCGTAAATAATCGTTGAATGCGGAGAAAGTCGGCTTCACTGATGTTACTTGCACCTCCCACCACTACTAAAACAGAATGCGAACCACCAAGTCCTATTTGCTTAAGTGCATCTGGTAATTCAGCTTGTCGATCGGCTCGAATAGCTAATGCTGTTTGTCCACTTTCAAAGGTAAGTTCCAAACAATTTTTCATTTGTCAAAAATCCTGACTGGTTAAGTTTTCCAGGGTAGAACTTCGCAGTCATCTTCCGCAAGGGTTGTATTACTGACAGTTAATTGCCGAAGTCGGTCGATGGAGGAGCGATGTCTCTGACGGGCTACGCCTACGCAAGCAGTTTTATTTAGCGCAGCTTTAAAAAGCAAGGTTATTATAATTAATGCATTAATCAAGCTTGCGCCTAATAATAAATAAGTTGGCACAAAAAAACCTTTAGAATACGGAGACGATTAATCGCCTCTGTAGAGCTGTTAGGTGCTACGCCTAAACAAAATCAGCCGTTGTACAAATTTCCATAAGGATAATTGAAGTGACTAAGACTAACTCAGACTTTCTTTCCTCCAGCGATCCAGCGATCGCGGAGTTAATCAACGACGAACTACAGCGTCAGCGAGATCACCTGGAGTTGATTGCTAGCGAAAACTTTACCTCTGCTGCGGTACTGGCGGCTCAAGGTTCAGTACTGACAAATAAATATGCCGAGGGTTTACCTGGTAAACGCTATTATGGCGGTTGTGAGTTTATCGACAAAATCGAGCAAATAGCGATTGACCGTGCTAAACAGATATTTGGTGCTGCTCATGCCAATGTGCAACCCCATTCTGGCGCACAAGCGAATTTTGCCGTGTTCCTGTCGCTGCTGCAACCAGGGGACAAAATTATGGGGATGGATTTGTCTCATGGGGGACATCTCACCCACGGTTCACCTGTAAATTTCTCAGGTAAGTGGTTTCAAGTTAGCCACTACGGTGTCAGTCAACAAACAGAACAACTTGACTACGATCAAATTCGGGAGCTGGCGCTGAGGGAGCGTCCTAAGCTCTTAATTTGTGGTTATTCAGCTTATCCTCGTGTCATTGACTTTGAAAAGTTCCGTAGTATTGCTGATGAAATCGGTGCTTACTTACTTGCCGATATTGCCCATATCGCTGGTTTAGTTGCTAGTGGTCTTCATCCCGATCCCATTCCTCATTGTCATGTAGTCACAACAACTACCCATAAGACTCTCCGCGGCCCTAGAGGTGGCTTAATCTTGACCAGCGACGCAGAACTAGGTAAAAAGCTAGATAAATCAGTTTTTCCTGGCAGTCAGGGCGGGCCATTGGAACACGTCATTGCTGGTAAAGCAGTGGCTTTTGGAGAAGCCCTAAAGCCTGAGTTTAAAACCTATTCTGCCCAAGTGATTGAAAATGCTCGTGCTTTGGCAGAACAACTACAAAATCGGGGTATAAAATTAGTGTCAAATGGCACTGATAACCATTTAATCCTCGTGGATTTACGTTCTGTCAATCTGACTGGTAAGCAAGCGGATCGGTTAGTCAGTACTGTGAATATTACTGCTAACAAAAATACTATTCCCTTCGATCCGCAATCACCATTTGTTACCAGTGGTTTGAGGTTAGGTTCGCCCGCAATGACCACGCGGGGCTTGGGAGTGGCAGAATTTACCGAGATTGCAAATATTATTAGCGATCGCTTGCTTTCTCCAGATTCCGAAGTAGTAACCCAAGATTGTCGGCAAAGGGTAGCAGCATTGTGCGATCGCTTCCCCTTATATCCTCACCTGGAAATTCCTGTACCAGCACTAGCCTGACATGATAGTTAGGAGTTAATGATGAGTTAGGAGTGATGAGTTTTAAATTTTTAATTCCTAACTTCTACTAGCCTTAGCCTGAGATGATAATTAGGAGTTAAGAGTGATGAGTTTTAAGTTTTGAATTCCTAACTTATAACTCCCAACTTCTAACTCCTAACTCCTAACTTTTAATTATTCCTTCCAATGAGTGCAGAAATTATTTGTGTTGGTACTGAACTGCTGTTAGGAGATATCCTCAACGGCAATGCTCAATTTTTGGCGCAACAATTAGCGCAGCTAGGTATTCCCCACTACTATCAAACAGTGGTTGGAGATAATCCAGAACGGTTGAAGCAAGTTATAGAAATTGCTATTTCCAGAGCGCAAATTCTCATTTTCACTGGTGGACTCGGCCCGACACCAGATGACCTCACCTGCGAAACCATCGCTGATTTTTTTAAAGTCCCCCTGGTAGAACGCTCTGACATCATCGAAGACATAACCCAGAAATTTACCCAACGTGGTCGGGTTATGTCACCCAGTAACCGCAAACAGGCTTTGATTCCCCAAGGTGCAGAAATTCTCCCCAACCCCACTGGAACAGCACCTGGTATTATTTGGCAACCCCGTCCTGAAATCACGATTTTTACCTTTCCTGGTGTTCCCAGTGAAATGTACCCGATGTGGGAAGAAACAGCCATCCCATTTCTCAAAAATCAAGGTTGGGGTAAAGACATTATTTACAGCCGGAGTTTAAAGTTTTGGGGTATTGGTGAATCTGCTTTGGCGGAAAAAGTTGCTTCCTATTTGAAGTTACCAAATCCCACAGTAGCCCCTTATGCAGGTAAGGGGGAAGTAAGATTGCGAGTTTCTGCTAAAGCAACTTCAGAAGCAGCCGCAGAAGAACTAATTGCGCCCATAGAGAAACAACTTAAAGAAATTGCCGGACTAGATTTTTACGGCGTTAATAATGATACTCCTGCTTCTGTTGTCGGTCAGTTGTTGCAGGCATCAAAAGAAACGCTTTCAGTAGCAGAATCTTGCACCGGTGGCGGTTTAGGGCAAATGTTGACTGAGATTTCTGGGAGTTCTGATTACTTTTGGGGTGGAGTAATTTCTTATGATAATTCGGTGAAGGTTGGACTGCTGGGGGTTAACCAGGAAGATTTAGATAAATTTGGGGCGGTAAGTGCTACCGTCGCAGAGCAAATGGCAATTGGGGTAAAAACCCGCCTTGCAACAACTTGGGGATTGAGTATCACTGGTATTGCTGGCCCAACTGGCGGAACAGATACCAAGCCGGTGGGTTTAGTTTATGTTGGTTTAGCTGGGCCAAAGAATGAAGTGACAAGTTTTGAGTATCAGTTTGGTACAGTGCGAGGTCGGGCTTTAATTCGTCATGTGAGTGCGAATGCAGCGTTGGATAATCTGCGCCGGAAGTTGTTGACGAGGTAGCAGATATATTAGTCTTGTCATATCATTGTATGACAAGACTAACATATCTATGCGAATCAATGCTCGATTAGATGACGAGTATGCTGACAAACTGGCCTATATTCAACAGCAAACTAATCAAGCAGTAACAGATGTGATTAAGTCTGCCTTGGAATTGTACTATGAACAAATTCAGCAGCAGCAAAAGAATCCTTTCTCAATGCTCACTGAAACAGGCTTTATTGGTTGTGGTGAGGCAGATCCGAACTTGTCTGTAAATTACAAATCAATTTTGAAAGATGGCTTAAAAGCTAAGTATGATTATCGTTGATACTGGCTTTTGGTTAGGATTGGCAAATCGCCATGACTCGTACCACACTCAAGCAATACAGCACTTACGGCTATTATGAGGTACAGTAGCAGCAACTAGCAAACCAGTTTCTTAAATGTTGAGGATTTATTAAATCGAGTGCAACTGAGATTAGTTTGTCAA
>NZ_JBALDK010000027.1:0-46401 GCF_036917455.1 Nostoc sp.
ATCAGTAATTATTTTTGATTGATACATTAGCTATACTAATACTAAAAAGTTTTTACATAGTCTTGATAAACTGTATATTTGCTGACTTAGGGGAGTTAATGGTACAGTATTTATTGTCTGTATAAAAAATTATGTAAGCAAGTAAGCTTTACCATAAAAACTACTAGTTAAATGTAAAGTTTAGATGAATTTTAGAAAAATATTTTGAATTGAGGTGCGAGAATTACTAAACTTTTCAGAACAACTAACTGTAACAAAACTATTCATCTAATTTTGACCAACCAAGTTCAATCAATAAAGCCAAACATCTGCTGGCTTGATTTGCCTGGGTCTTTACACATCTTCGTTCTGTAATGTTAAATCATGAAAATTAACTCATCCAACTCGCTGTTAACAGTACCAACTGGACCACTAAAGATTTCAGAGTTGCCCCCTAACCATCTGGGTACGAGTGGTGAATCTATTTATCTTTCTCTAGTAATTCCTACTTATAAAGAGCGTGACAACATCAAGAATGTAGTCAGCATATTGAGTCAGTTACTGGATGAATCTATTCCAGGAAACTATGAATTAATTGTGGTAGACGATGATAGCCCAGACCGAACTTGGGAAATAGCACAATCCTTGACGCAAGAATACCCTCAGTTGCGAGTAATGCGACGACAGCAGGAACGGGGGCTTTCTTCAGCAGTGATTCGGGGATGGCAAGCAGCTACCGGGAATGTCTTGGGGGTGATTGATGGAGATTTGCAGCATCCCCCAGAGGTGCTGATGCAACTGTTGCGTAGTGTTGAGCAGGGGGCAGATTTAGCAGTAGCTAGCCGTCACGTTGAAGGAGGCGGTGTTAGTAGCTGGAGTGTTGTTAGGCGTTTCTTGTCTCGGGGCGCTCAGTTGTTAGGCTTGGTGATATTACCGGGAGTACTGGGCAGAGTTTCTGACCCGATGAGCGGTTATTTTATGGTGCGCCGGAGTGCGATCGCAAATGCAAGACTCAATCCAGTCGGATACAAAATTCTCTTAGAAGTAATCGGACGGGGAAAAGTAGACCAAGTAGCCGAAGTTGGATATGTGTTCTGCGAACGCAAAGAGGGTGAGAGTAAGGTTACATGGAAGCAATATATAGATTACATCCATCACCTAGTGCGGTTGCGGCTTTCTACAGGGCGGGTAGGAAAATTTAGTAGAAAAGTCAATTTCCCCATTGGTCGATTCCTCCGCTTTGGGTTGGTTGGCTTTAGTGGTGTGTTTGTAGATTTAACCGTGTTTTACTTGCTGCGGACTGTGATTCATTTAGGTTTAACTCGCAGTACGATTCTTTCGGCCGGAGTGGCAATCATAAATAATTTCCTATGGAATGATTTATGGACTTTTAGTGATATTTCTCAGAGACAACGCGATCCGCATCAACGTTTCAAGCGGTTCTTGAAGTTCAGTGTGATTTGTTTAGCAGGAGTTGTATTACAAGCTCTAATAATTAACTTTCTCTATAATGTCTTAGGAATAAATCAGTATTTAGCTAAGTTGGTAGCGATCGCAGTTGCGACAATCTGGAATTTCTGGATTAATTTGAAACTTAGCTGGCGCGTTACCGACGTGAAATAATCACAATGAGGGATTTGAGATTTTGATTTTTGTTTTTAGACTTTAGAACGAACTTAAATCTAAAACGTCAAATCTACAAATTCATCCGTGTGAGGCCAGGCAATGAGAGTTCTTTTTCAAGGTGCATTTTATTTTTACAGAAAAATTATTGCCTATACGACTCATTTCGTACAGATGGTAGATTTAAGCTCTACCTTAGAACACAAGCATTGGCATAATTGGCAGGCTCATCTCCCACCTTCCTGGCTTCACCCTTTTCTGAACTTGATGTGGTTAATCATCGGCATCAGCTTGCGCCTAACCAACTTGACTGCAAAGCCTCCTTGGACTGATGAGTTTGCCACCTTGGTGTTTAGCTTAGGGAATACTTTTTCACCAGTACCCCTAGATCGAGCGATCGCACCTGACATCCTATTACAACCACTGCAAATAAACCCAGCAGCTAGTATTGGTGATGTTATTCATAACTTAGCTACACAAGATAGTCATCCACCACTGTATTTTGTGCTGGCTCATCTGTGGATGAAATTATTTCCCAGCGATGGCGGATTAGTATCGCTGTTTGCGGCGCGATCGCTACCAGCTATAATTGGTACTGCCTTAATTCCGTGTGTTTACATTTTAGGTAAGGTAGCATTTCGTTCATCATTAGTGGGACACTTAACTGCTGCGATGATGGCAGTATCACCCTACGGTATATTTTTATCACAAGAAGCCCGTCATTACACTTTGGCAGCTTTATGGGTAACTGCTTCCCTTACCTGCTTGGTAATTGCTACACGTCATATTCAAAACCGTACACCTTTACCCATCTGGATAGCACTTTTTTGGGTAGGAATTAATGCTTTAGGTGTTGCGACTCATTACTTTTTCACCCTTACCCTCTGCACAGAAGCGATAGTTTTGATTTTTCTTGCTTGGCTTCAATTGCAGACTAGCAAAAAATTTTCTCTCCTCTTCTCTCCTCCCTGGCGGCGCATCTATGCCGTTGCTATAGGTACTTGTGTAGCGGGTTTAATTTGGATACCAACCTTGTTAGAGAATGAAAATCGTGGTGCTTTGACCGAGTGGATTCGAGGTTCGCGCGTCGGACTAGATTGGTTAAACCCCATTTTTCAAGCTTTAGGAACATTGATTGCCATGATTTCGCTGTTACCAGTTGAATCTTCACAACTAGTAGTTGTGATTCCTTCTGGAGTGGTGATGCTGACTTTCTTTATTTGGGCAGTACCAATTTTGCTGCGGGGGCTCGAAATTCAACTACAGCACCGAGAAAATCGGATTATGATTCAGGTGTTTGCTGGAATCATTATCAGTGCGATCGCTTTATTCTTTATTTTTGCCTATTTTTTCGGGATTGACCTAACTAGAGGTGCTAGATATAACTTTGTTTACTTTCCCGCGATCGTTATTTTACTAGGTGCAAGTCTTGCAGTTTGCTGGCATCCTCCCAAGGAATTGATGGAAAAAAATGGGATTAAAAGCATAGGTAGATGGGGAATAAACGGTAAAAAAGCCGTGATGTTAATCTGGCTAATGGGATTTTTCAGTGCAGTTACAGTAATTTGCAATCTTGGCTATCAAAAATATTATCGCCCTGACCTGTTTGTGCAGCTAATTCAACAAACATCCCCAGTACCAGTACTGATTGCCACCACTCATAAAACTTATGTACACACTGGAGAAATGATGGGGGTAGCTAGAGAGTTTAAACTTGCCAATTCACCTCAACAACCTCTGTTTCTCCTTGCCCATCAAGATCGAGATCCTAATACTTCTACCATTGCGCTAGAAAATACTTTAAAAAAGTTACCACGACCTTTTGACTTGTGGCTGGTAAACTTTCACGCTCCTGTAAAAGAAACTGTTAAAACATGCGTGATATCTGATACTCAATCTTTACCAAGCATAAACGGCTACGAATATAAACTTTATCATTGTCAATAAGAAGCAGGGGAGCAGGGGAGCAGGGGAGCAGGGGAGCAGGGGAGCAGGGGAGCAGGGGAGCAGGGGAGCGGAGGGGAAAGAGGTAATTTTTCATTTTCCCCCTTGCCCCATACTCCCTGCCCCTCTGCCTCTTCTGCCCAATCCCCAATACAGATGCATCTTGTGGAAGTTCCTCAAATATTGATATCCATAGGAGACTAAAGAAAGAAGAACAAAATTTATCTGAGACGTTTTCAAGCAGTGAAGGCTGTAACTAGTTAAGGAGAATTTATGCGCGCAGTACTGATGGCAGGGGGTTCGGGAACGCGGCTTCGCCCGTTAACTTGCGATCTGCCCAAACCGATGGTGCCGATTTTAAATCGACCAATTGCCGAACATATTATCAATCTTCTCAAAAGACATCAAATTACAGAAGTTATCGCGACACTACATTATCTACCTGATGTCTTGCGAGACTATTTTCAAGATGGCAGCGATTTTGGCGTTCAGATGACTTATGCCGTCGAAGAAGATCAGCCTTTGGGTACAGCAGGCTGTGTGAAAAACATTGCCGAACTTCTGGATGAAACTTTTTTAGTCATTAGCGGCGACAGTATAACAGATTTTGACCTCACGGCTGCGATCGCATTTCACAAACAAAATAAGTCAAAAGCTACTTTGATTTTGACCAGAGTTCCCAACCCGATTGAATTTGGGGTGGTAATTACCGATGAGGAAACACGAATTCGGCGATTTTTAGAAAAGCCCTCTAGTAGTGAAATTTTTTCCGATACCGTCAACACTGGCACTTACATTCTCGAACCAGAAGTTTTGGAATATCTGCCAGCAAACATTGAATGCGACTTTTCTAAAGACTTATTCCCTTTACTGCTAGCAAAAGATGAGCCAATGTATGGTTACATCGCTCAAGGTTACTGGTGCGATGTTGGTCACTTAGATGCTTATCGGGAGGCTCAGTATGACGCATTAGATGGGAAAGTGCAATTAGATTATGCCTACAAACAAGTTTCTCATGAGTTATGGGTAGGTCAAAATACTTACATCGATCAAACGGCTGTGATTGAAACTCCAGCAGTCATTGGTGACAATTGCCGCATCGGGGCAAGAGTGCAGATTGAGGCCGGAAGCGTAATTGGCGATAATGTCACTATTGGCGCTGATGCCAGTCTTAAACGTCCCATAGTCTGGAATGGGGCATTTATTGGCGATGAAGCACATCTTTCTGCCTGTGTAATTTCCCGTGGCGCTCGTGTAGACCGTCGCGCCCATGTATTAGAAGCTGCTGTTGTCGGTTCCCTTTCCACTGTGGGAGAAGAAGCTCAAATTAGCCCTGGTGTGCGCGTTTGGCCCAGTAAAAAGATTGAGTCAGGGGCAGTTTTAAACATTAACTTGATTTGGGGGAACACCGCTCAACGGAATTTATTTGGACAACGTGGTGTGCAAGGATTAGCGAATATCGACATCACGCCAGAATTCGCCGTGAAATTGGGATCTGCTTACGGTTCTACTTTAAAACCTGGTTCTAAGGTAACGGTTTCTCGCGATCAGCGTAATATTTCTCGAATGGTGACGCGATCGCTGATTGCTGGTTTAATGTCAGTAGGTATTGATATTCAAAACCTTGATGCCACAGCTATCCCCATTGCCCGCACAGTTATACCCACAATGTCCGTAGCTGGTGGTATTCATGTGCGCGTCCACCCCGATCGCCCTGACTACATTCTGATTGAATTCATGGATGTTAAGGGCATTAATATCTCCAAAGCCCTGGAAAAGAAAATTGAAGGGGCTTACTTTAAAGAAGATATGCGACGGGCGCTAATTCATGAAATTGGCGATGTGTCTTACCCCAGCCAAGTGATGGATCGCTACTGCACTGCTTTTGAGAAGCTTTTGCATGTTCATACACTCCGCAATAGTCGGGCAAAAGTAGTGATTGACTATGTTTATGCCGTATCAGGGGCAGTTTTACCCCAAATGTTGGATAAATTTGGTGCTGATGCAGTCGTATTGAATGCCAGTGTCAATAAAACAGCTATGTCCGTAGCTGACCGCGAAGGACTGCTGACTCAATTAGGTCATGTAGTGGAGGCATTGAAAGCTAACTTTGGTGTGCAAGTATCAGCTAATGGAGAACAACTCATTTTGGTTGATGAATCAGGCTACCCAATTCGTGGGGAAATGTTAACAGCACTGATGGTGGATATGATCTTAACTGCTAACCCTAGAGGAACAGTAGTAGTCCCGGTTCATGCTTCCAGTGCTATTGAACAAGTCGCCCGTCGTCACGATGGCAGAGTGATTCGCACCAAAGCCAACCCGACAGCTTTAATGGAAGCTTGTCAAAAAAATCCAAATGTGGTTCTAGGAGGTAGTGGAGAAACTGGTTTTATTTTCCCACAACTGCATCCTGGGTTTGATTCCATGTTCTGCATTGCGAAGATAATTGAGATGTTAACTATACAGGAGCGATCGCTTGCTGCTGCGCGATCGGAATTGCCACGTGTAATTCACAAAACTTATACAGTCCGTTGCCCGTGGACAGCCAAGGGTGCTTTGATGCGTTACTTAGTAGAAACTCACCCAGCCCAAAATCTAGAACTCATTGATGGAGTGAAAATTTGCCAACCCTACGATGATAGTTGGCTATTAGTTTTACCAGATGCTAGCGAACCACTGGTGCATTTATATGCAAATAGCAACGATCGCGAATGGGTAGATGAGACTGTAAGAAATTACCGCACCCGTGTTCAGGCGTTTGTGGAAAGACAACAAGAATATCAACCCACCGAAGCGTAATTCGTCAGTTGTCCAAGTTGCTAGTTATTAAACACACCTCTAATTAAACTGAAGCTTAATGGATTTAATTTGACCATTCTCCAAACCTCTTCCTGCTTCGGGGAGAGGTTTAAAAGTTTAAAATTTCAAAATATGATTTTTTCGTTACTCTTTCCTCTTCTTGTACGAAAGGTTCGTCGGGCTGACGTTAATTTAAGTACCAAACTTTAAGTTTTTATATTTTATTGGTATCGAAGATTGTAATTTTTGTATTATCTTGATACTATTCAATGGCACTAACTAGCCTGACTTTTTAGGTTATATCTAAAAACTAACGCTAAATTATCCCCTAGTTCCTTTTCCACCTCTCCCTAACTTTTCTTAAAAGGAGAGAGAAACGGAAAAATTCTTGTTAGTTGGAAAAGTCAAAATTCAAAACCTCTCGCTTTTAAGGGAGAGGTTTTCCAGATGATGTGAGTAAGGCTAACTAGCAATTCACGTTAATTTGTAATTCGTAATTAAACTCTTTAATTACGACTTATAGAGCGCTTTTTTGAGGCTGTACATTATGCAACTTGAAAACCATCAATGAATTTTGGATTTGTTTGACAGTTTAAGCTAGTAAATTGTCATAAAAGATACGCTTTTGTAACCTAAAGTACCAACTTACTTATACCCTCCATGCCAGCAACAACCTACCAATACCTGTCACCCGGAATCATTGATGTAACCGATGCTAACGGCAAAACTACTAGACTTGAATTCACAAGCACGGGGCAAATAAACAACATTAAAGATCCCTTAAACCGAGTTACCAGCTTTACTTACGACACTAATGACAACCTAGCTCAAGTTACGGCTCCAGGTAACACAATTTACAAATACTCCTACGACACCGAAGGACGCTTACTCAGTCAAACTGACCCCTTAAATCAAACAGTCAGCTTTACCTACGGTGCGAACTCCGATTCTCCCACTAGCGTTACAGATCAACGGGGACAAAAACTTCAATATAGCTACAACACCTACGGTGAATTAAATAGTATTACTTATGCAGATGGTAAATCAGAAACCTTTAGCTACGACTTATCAGGCAACCTCACCCAAGCTAAAGAACGTAGCGGCGATGTTTTTAAATACACTTATGATGCACAGGGACGAGTTACCCGCAAAACTTTTGATGACAACACTTATGAGCAATACACTTACGACACCAAAGGCAATGTAACTTCAGTTCGAGATGTTCAGGGCGGGATTTCGACCTTATTATATGATGTTAACAACCGCCTCACAAAAATTACTTACCCTAATAGTCGCTTTCTGGAGTTGACCTACGACGCTGAAGGTCGGCGAACTCAAATGAAAGACCAAAGCGGGTTTACGACAAACTATAGCTATGACTCAGATGGTCGTCTGGCAAAATTAACCAATGCCGCAGGTGCAACGATTATTTCCTACACTTATGATGCTGTAGGTCGTTTGTCGCGGGAAACTAACGGTAATGGCACTTACACAACCTACAGCTACGACGATGCAGGGCAAGTAACGAATATTACAAACTATACGCCCACGAATACTATTAACTCTTCGTTCCAGTACAGCTATGACAATTTAGGGCGGCAAACAGGGGCAGTAACGCGAGATGGTACTTGGGCATATACCTACGACACCACAGGACAGTTGACCCGTGGGCGATTTACTTCTACAAATGCCAGCATTGCCAATCAGAATTTACAGTATGTCTACGATGCTGCGGGTAATCGTATTCGCACAATTGTTAATGGAGTTACAACCACTTACACAGGAAATAACTTAAATCAATACACCACTGTTGGCAGTGCAATTTATACCTATGATCCTGATGGGAATTTAACTAAGGTTGTTGATGGAACTAGTACCTGGACTTATACATATAACGATGAGAATCAACTGATTGGGGGAACGACACCAGCAGGGACGTTTAGTTATGAATATGATGCCTTTGGAAATCGGAAGGCGGCGGTTTTCAACGGTCAGAGGACGGAGTATTTAATTGACCCGTTTGGGTTGGATGATGTTGTTGGTGAATATAGCGGTGGTGCTGCGACCAATTATGTTCATGGCATTGGTTTGGTAGGTCGCTTTGCTGGGACTAATGCAGCTTACTATGATTCCGATTTTGTGGGTTCAACTGTTGGGTTGACGAACGCGACGGGTAGTTATGTTAACCGTTATGTCTACCGTCCCTTTGGAGAAAATTTGCTTACGACAGAGGGAGTGGCTAATCCTTTTGAGTATGTTGGGCAATGGGGGGTGATGGATGAGGCGAATGGGCTGGATTTCATGCGGGCGAGGTATTACAATAGTGGTATGGGGAAACTCACCGCTCCAGATCCAATTGGATTACGAGGTGGTGACTCTAACATATATCGTTACGTTCTCAATAATCCCATAGGCTTTGTAGACCCATCTGGCTTATCGCTTGTACCTACAACTGTAATAGGCATTACAGCCGTTGCAGCAGGGATACTGGGATTAGCCGCGCTTGCTGTGCCTGCGCTTGCTGTGTCTGGTTTGCCTCTTGTTGCACTCACTTTAAACGTTGCCGCTAGGTCTCTAACTTTGACTGCAGGACTTGGTACGCTACTCAATGGACTTTATCCAGATATTAATCCAAATTCCAATGAGACTGGCTTTGGTGGTGGCACTGGTGGTTCTGGTGGCGGTTCTGGCGGCAGTCGCGGTTCCGGTGGTACTGGTGGTAGCACTGGTGATGGTATGGGAGGTGCAGGACGAACTATTTCGCCACTAGTACTAGATTTAGACGGTGACGGTATTGAACTAACTTCTTTACAAGACTCTCAGACTTTCTTTGACCTAGATGCAGATAATTTTGCAGAACAAACAGGTTGGGTAAAATCTGACGATGGACTTTTAGCACTTGATAAAAATGGTGATAAACGCATCAATGACATCACCGAACTATTTGGTAACGCCACCAGCGACGGATTTATCATCCTCAAGCAACTCGATAGCAACAACGATAATGTCATCAACTCCGAAGACACTCAATTTGCCAATCTGCTAATTTGGCGAGACAAAAACCAAGATGGTTTTAGTGATGTTGGCGAACTACGCACCCTAACAGATTGGGGTATCGCAAGTATCAACCTCAACTACCAAAGTGTAAATCAAACAAATCAAGGCAACCGCGTCAGCAGTATCAGCAGCTACACTCGTACTGATAACGCTACTAGGGAAATTGTTGACGTTTAGTTTGCCCTCAGCCAATTAAACACAATTTATGACGAAGAATATGAATTAAAAGCCGAAACTCTATTCCTCCCATCACTGCGAGGCTTTGGCGAGTTACCAGATTTATACATTGCCATGAGCCAAGACCCAACCCTATTGGGCATGATGCGAAATCTTGTAACTTTAAGTACCGAAAACTTCCAGCAATTCCACAGCCGGTTTATCTCCCAAGTAGAAGCACTGCTTTACCGTTGGGCAGGTGTAGAAAATGTTGCCACAAATAGCCGAGGCTCAAATGTTGATGGTCGCAAGCTCTCTTTCCTAGAGACGTTTGTTGGTGAAGACTTCGTTCAGGTTAGCTGGGGTGCAAATCCTGGGCCACAAGCAGGAAATGTTATTACAGGAGTTTGGAATGATCTTTTTAGGGAACTTGTAGGACGTTTGCTTGTTCAAGGGCAAATGCGAGATTTGTTCCCTAACTCCACTTTTAACCACAATAGCGACACACTAGAAACTAGCACCAGCCTCGATACAATTTTGAGTGGGCTGACAACTAATGCACCCACTAGCACCAATGAAGCAATTTTATACTGGAACTTTGCAGTTGCCGCTTTAGATGCCTTCGAGGATCGATTTAATCTCTCTCCAGAAGATTTTGATGCTCGCCTCAGTCAAGTTTTAGCAAATGCTGGATTTTCAGGATTCCTTAACACCCTCCGCCAACCTGATTTTCTCCAAGCATTCGCTAATGTTATTTTTGGTACATCAGGTAACGATATACTCAATGGTGGCACAGGTAACGACCAAATTAACGGTGCTGTTGGCAATGACGTAATTTCAGGTGGAGCCGGAAATGATATTTTGGATGGTGCGATCGGTAATGACACCATTAACGGTGGTGATGGCAATGACACAATTAAAGCTGGACTTGGTACAGACAGAGTAGATGGAGGCAACGGTCAAGATACCCTAGAACTCGATTTATCTGGGCAAACAGCAAATCTAGACATCATCAACCCGCTTAACGGTGGTAGCTTACCAAATATTGCCTCTGCAACAAACTTTGAATTTCTCAAACTCACAACAGGTAGCGGTAACGATACCATCACCCAAGCCAGCATCATCAATGGAAACGTTTTCCGTAGCGATGATGTGTTTAATGGTGGTGCAGGAAATGATGTTATTAATCCAGGGTTGGGCGTTAACGATCGCGTAAACGGAGGGTCTGGTGTTGACACCCTCATTCTCAACTACTCTATTAATGATGTTGGCAATCAAATGCAGTTTACCGTTGCAGATAGTAATGCTAACGGTTTTTCTGGCAGTGCTGGACGAACTGCTACTACTGGTGGCTGGCTTGATTCAATTAGTTTCACTTGCATTGATCGCTTTAACATCACAGCTACCCGTAATGCAGACACTATTGATATTAGTGGTACTAATAGCACGGTTAATGCTGGCGATGGTAATGATACCGTCACCTTCAGAACTATCGGTTTTACAGCTGATGGTGGTGCAGGTACAGACAAGCTGGTGCTAAATCTTTCATATCAAACTACAGGTGTTAATGTCACTGTTACCCCATCTGGCATTACAACACCTGGCGTAACAACAACTATTAGCAATTTTGAGTCCATCTTACTTACCAATACTGGTAGCGGCAATGATGTAATTAACCTCAGCGCCACAGTTGGAGATGGTAGTTCCATAAATTACGGCAGCAATGTCAACTTAGGTGCAGGAAACGACTCGATTCTTGGTGGTAGTGGAAGAGATGCCTTTTTCGGCGAAGCGGGTAATGACACCCTGGATGGTGGTGCAGACAGAGACCGCTTGGAAGGTGGCGATGGAAATGACATCTTGAGAGGTGGTGTCGGAGATGATAATGATAGTAGCTACACCGCCAATGGCAGAGGTGGATTATTTGGAGGTGCGGGTAACGACACCCTTGATGGTGGTGATGGTAATGACTACCTCGACCCAGGTACAGGTGTTGACTCTGTAATTGGTGGTGCAGGTAATGATGTCCTCAACCTCGACCTCTTAACACAAACAACTGCTGTTACCGTCACCTACACCAATACTGCTAATGGAACAGTTTCTGGTGGAAGTAGCTTTCGAGAAATTGAACAAGTCTACTTGAAAACTGGTAGCGGCAATGATGTAATTAACCTCAGCGCCACAGTTGGAGATGGTAGTTCCATAAATTACGGCAGCAATGTCAGCTTAGGTGCAGGAAACGACTCGATTCTTGGTGGTAGTGGAAGAGATGCCTTTTTCGGCGAAGCGGGTAATGACACCCTGGATGGTGGTGCAGACAGAGACCGCTTGGAAGGTGGCGATGGAAATGACATCTTGAGAGGTGGTGTCGGAGATGATAATGATAGTAGCTACACCGCCAATGGCAGAGGTGGATTATTTGGAGGTGCGGGTAACGACACCCTTGATGGTGGTGATGGTAATGACTACCTCGACCCAGGTACAGGCAATGATATCCTAACAGGAGGAAATGGCGCAGACAAATTCGTCTACGATACTAATAAGATATTTACATCTGCTGATATTGGGAGCGATCGCATTACCGATTTCCTTATTGGCACTGATAAAATTGTCCTTGACAAAACCACGTTTACCGCCCTTACCAGTGCTTCTGGTAGTGCCTTAACCAGCAGTGAGTTTGCCATTATCAATGCCACGACAAATAGTGAGATAGTTGCCGGAAGTAGCAGCGCCAAAATTATTTTTAACCAAGCCAATGGCGATCTATTTTACAACCAAAATGGTACGACAACAGGCTTGGGTACTGGCAGTCTATTCGCTACTTTATCTGGTGTCACTTCTCTCTCGACAACTGATTTTGTTGTGCAAGCTTAAAAAAGTCTCATAAAAAACCTTAGTTCGTGATTCTGTAATTCAAAATTACAGAATCACGAACTCAGCCTAACCCTGTTGTGCCACTCCGGGGAAAGAAAAATAAATGTAGGTTGGGTTGAACGGAGTTAAATCGAACAATACCAAGGTATTTGGGTGTTGGGTTTTGTTCCTCAATCCAACCTATGCCTATGAGAAGAGTTCAAAATTATCATCAACGACATTCTGGTAAATTTCTACCAGCGTAATTGCAATCAAAATAAATTAAAGCGTCCCTACTAGAGGTGAATGATCTAGTTGTGGAGTATGTATCGCTGTTTGGGCTTGCTTCAGATGACCAAACTTTTAAATAGTAATGACTACTATCATCGGTAGACCATAATTCATAACGATAATTACCTCCTGAACCCTGACTAGTTAAATAGTCAGCTAGTACTTTATTCGATGCAGACAACAAACTAAATACAGTCAAAACAGGAATTACAGCTACTTTTAGTATTTGGATTAATTTCATAAATAGCACACAAAATTTACTCTCTCTAGCTTCCTTTACCGATGTATTTTTTGGAACCCGTAATTACTTGGAATATTGTATGAGGATATCGTGAGGCACTTACAATAACTTCTCTTCTAGCCCACTCATTCTTGGGTTTGAATGAACCTCCACCTGCCGTTTCAGTTTTTTCCTGAAATACTTTATAAAAGTTTACCTACCTCAAATGATAAATATTTTCAATAACTCTGGTAGGATATCTTCAGACTTATTGAGATAGATATTCATTAAGTCAACAATCAATTTCAGGCATTTCAAAACTTTTTCAGGAGATAACGCCATGACAAGGATGGCTGCTCAAACACCGGAATCGATTCCCTGGTGGGCAGGGAATGCCCGGTTAACCAACCTCTCAGGGCGACTTTTGGGCGCTCACGTTGCTCATGCGGGGTTAATTGTTCTTTGGGCTGGTGCAACGACCCTTTTTGAACTTGCCCACTTTAACCGAGCGCAACCAATGTACGAACAGGGGTTGATTCTATTGCCTCATTTAGCAACCCTCGGTTGGGGTGTAGGAAGTGGTGGACAGATAGTAGATACTTATCCCTACTTTGTCATTGGAGTATTGCACCTAATTAGCTCCGCCTTCTTGGGATTTGGTGGTATCTTTCATGCCCTACGTGGCCCCGCCATCTTAGAAGAGAGATTTTCCTTCTTTGGCTATCGCTGGGAAGATGCTAATAAAATGACCACTATTTTAGGTATTCACCTAGTATTACTGGGTCTAGGAGCAGGCTTATTAGTTGCCAAAGCCATGTTCTTTGGCGGCTTGTACGATTCTACGGTGGGTGAGGTGCGCGTAGTTTCTAGCCCTACTTTGAACTCCGTTGTCATTTTTAGCTACTTATTTGGTGGGGGTGGCAAGCATTGGATTGCTGGAGTTAATAACTTAGAAGACTTGGTTGGTGGTCACATTTGGGTCAGCATTATCTGCATTGCAGGCGGTATCTGGCACATTACTACTCAACCTTTTGGCTGGGCAAAGCAGCTTTTTATCTGGTCAGGAGAAGCATACCTTTCTTACAGCTTGGGAGCTTTAGCTCTCATGGGTTTTATTGCTGCCTATTTTGTCTCTGTCAACACACTAGCTTACCCACCGGAATTTTATGGACCAGCCCTAAGTATTGGGTTTGACCGTTTTCCCTACTTCCAGAGTGGAAATTTACTATCCTCTCGCGTTTGGCTGGCGAATGCTCACTTCTGGCTAGGTTTCTTCTTTCTTCAAGGGCATCTCTGGCACGCTTTACGCGCTGCTGGATTTGACTTTCGCACTTGGAGAGTCATCCATTCAACTCGTGGGGAGGCAATCTAAGAATGACAACTGCAACAATAACAACGCAGGAATCGGGTTGGTGGGCTGGTAATGCTCGGTTCATTAACCTGTCGGGTAAGCTTTTGGGCGCTCATGTTGCTCATGCTGGGTTGATTGTGCTTTGGGCAGGAGCAATGACTCTGTTTGAAATCACCAAATATGACCTCTCCCGACCGATGTATGAGCAGGGGTTAATTTTGCTGCCCCATCTAGCAACGTTAGGATTTGGTGTTGGCGATCGCGGCCAAATTGTTGATACTTATCCTTATGTTGTCATTGGTGTTTTACATCTGATTAGTTCTGCCGTACTAGGTGCTGGTGGTATTTACCATGCGGTTCTAGGCCCAGCAGTGTTGGATGATAATCCGTCTTTCCCTGGCTTGTTTGGCTACGATTGGGAAGATGAAGAGAAGATGACCACCATCATCGGCATTCATTTGCTGTTGTTGGGGTTCGGGGCATGGTTATTGGTAGCAAAGGCGCTGTTTTGGGGTGGTCTTTACGATCCAGCAGTGGCATCTGTGCGAGTAATTACAGAACCGACTCTTAACCCTAGTCGCATCTTTGGCTATCTCTTCGGTGCTTTTGGCAAACAGGGGATGGCAGCAGTTAATAACCTAGAAGATGTCATCGGTGGACATATTTGGGTAGGAATACTCTGCATTGTCGGAGGTTTTTGGCACATTCTCACCAAGCCTTCTGTTTGGGCGAAAAAGGTATTGTTTTGGTCTGGTGAAGCTTACCTATCCTATAGTCTGGGCGCTCTGGCTTACATGGGTTTGTTGGCAGCCTATTTTGTGACGGTGAATGATACCGTTTATCCCACAGTTTTCTATGGGCCATTGGGATTGAGTACTACTGCATCGGGAGTGATTACGGTTCGTACTTGGCTAGCAACTAGTCACTTTGCTTTGGCAGTTGTATTTCTAGCGGGTCATATCTGGCACGCTTTGAGAGTTCGTGTCATAGCTGCTGGACTTAATTTTCAACAGGGAGTTGTCAACGCTTCGGGAATGCCGGAAATCGGGAATTTCGATACCCCAGTCAATGCTTCAGATATCACGTTGAAGTTGTTGGCAAATCTTCCTATTTACCGTCAAGGTTTGTCTCCTTTTTCACGGGGGCTGGAAATTGGTATGGCGCACGGCTACTTCTTGATTGGCCCATTTGTCAAGTTAGGCCCGTTGCGGGATACGGAGTTGGCGAATCAAGCAGGTTTACTGGCCACAATCGGTCTACTGTTGATTTTATCAATTTGTCTGTGGCTGTACGGCAGCATATCCTTCCAAGGGCGCAAACCTGCTCAAGGGGAGCTACCGGAAAACATGAAAACAGCTAAGTCTTGGAGTGAATTCAATGCTGGGTGGACAGTAGGTAGCTGTGGAGGAGCTTTATTTGCTTTCCTGCTGTTAACCAATAGCAGTTTGTTTTTCTGAGTTGCCCGAACTAGGCAAATAGGTATCGTTGCGATCGCCTCTGGCGGGTGCTTTGCACCATCGCGCACCATCTTCTAAGGAAAATTGCAAATCTATATATCAGGTGACAATATGTCGAAAAAAATTGGTCTGTTCTACGGTACTCAAACTGGTAACACTGAATCTGATGCTGAAAAAATTCGGGATGAGTTTGGTGGTGATGTTGTAACATTACATCCCATTTACGAAGCGGATACTAGCACTTTTGATGAGTATGAATTGCTGATTATTGGCTCTCCCACTTGGGATATAGGTCAACTTCAGAGCGATTGGGAAAGCTTTTATTCCGATCTGGATCAAATAGATTTTAAAGGTAAGTTAGTTGCCTATTTTGGTGATGGAGATCAATATGGCTATAGCGATAACTTTCAGGATGCAATGGGAATTCTAGAAGAAAAAATTTCCCAGCGCGGCGGTAAAACTGTTGGCTACTGGCCAACAGAGGGATATGATTTTGAGCAATCTAGAGCTTTGAAAAATGGCAAGTTTGTCGGATTAGCACTTGATGAAGGTAGTCAATCTGATTTAACAGATGAGCGAATTAAAACTTGGGTTTCTCAGTTAAAGACAGAATTTAGTTTGTAGAAAGTCAAGGTAATAGAATGATGCCTCCGCCCGGATTTCTCACCACATCTCGATTAAGTCTGCGCTTGAGCAGAGGAGCAGGGGAGCAGGGGAGAGTTCAAATACCAAGTTCTTTCCCCTCTGCCCATCCTTCCCCTCAAGCTTGTGAGAAATGCGGGCTCCGGCACGCCAAGGGCGAACGCGTCTACACGAACAAAGCCTAGCTAAGAAAAAATCAAGGTTTTTTAACCCATGTAGACGCAGTTTCTAACCGCCCTTTTAGCTGAAATTGATAATTTACAATTTATAGGTTATTTATGTCTGATTCATTTGATGTTCTGTGGTTAAATGCTAGTCCTGTTTTGAAGCGTTTTGATGAACCATTACTCGATTACTTATGTGGGTATATGAGAATCGCCCAATGGGAATACCAGCAAACCAAAGATGAAGCTAGTTCTATAGATCAAGCTGTAGAGTTGCTATATGAGTTTTTAGAATGCCGCGATCGCCCCGTGCATTTAGCGGGACATGGGATGAGTGGTGCGATCGCCTTAACCTTTGCTCGGCGATTTCCTCAAAAAGTGCGATCGCTCACTCTGCTGGCTGTAGCTGCTCAACCTGCAAACAATTGGCAAGCTCACTATTACTTTCAACGACAACTTTTTAATATCAGCCGTGAGCTAGTTTTAGCAAGCACCGTTCGCAGTCTTTTTGGCAATCAACCACCTCATACCACTAAGAAGTTAGTGGCTGCCTTAGATAAAGATTTAGAACAATCTCCCTCATCACACTCTTTATTTAAGTTGGTTTATTTACCCAAGGGTGGAGTTTCTATGCCAATGATGGTGTGTGGTAGCAAGAGCGATCCGGTAGTCAATTCAACTGCATTGCATGACTGGTTTAATTGGCTTAAGCCAGAAGATCAACTCTGGGAATGCCCACAAGGATATCATTTTTTTCACTACTTCTACCCTCAACAGGTTGGCGAAGAGATTTTGAGTTTTTGGCAATGTCACCATCCACATTTACTGGAAGCATCTCCACTATCTCTTAGCACTTCTACAAGTTATTCATGAAGGCAGAAAGCAGAATAACCCACGCTTAAAAACTAATATTTGCTTGCAGCTAAGAACAGTTAGAGCGGTGATAATTACTATCATCGCTCCGCTTGCGTTGCTTATTTATCCTTCCATTCTTAATTATTACATTTTGTAAAGAGATAAACTAAATAGGAATCACTTTCAATAGACTAAATTTGTAATCTCAATAATTGGTAGTTAGGTGTCAATAAGCAGAGGATGTGGCAAGAAGTCATATCTGACGAAGAACGGTAACGCCTGCGGTGAATTGGAAGAATCTCTCTTCGTTCAGATAAAAGCTTTGGGTCTACTTTTATAGCCCTCACGCGACATTTCACTGCTGATACAAGAACCAGTTAATTGAATATTATTAGCAACAATTGCTAATTGTGCTTAACAATGCAGACATACGGCAATCCCAACCTCAAATTTGATTGGTGGACTGGTAACGCCCGCTTCGCCAATCTCTCTGGCTTATTTATCGGCGCTCATGTGGCACAAGCCGCGTTGACAACGCTCTGGGCTGGGGCGTTTACATGGTTTGAAATCTCTCGCTACAATCCCGAAATACCTATGGGCGAACAGGGGCTAATTTTGCTTCCCCACTTAGCCACCTTGGGTTTTGGTGTGGGTGCAGGTGGTCAGGTAGTTGATACTTATCCCTATTTTGTAATCGGCGCTTTACACTTAATTTCTTCTGCTGTGCTTGCTGCGGGCGCACTTTTCCACACCTTCAAAGCTCCAAGAAACTTAAAAGATGCCACTGGTCGCGCTCGGAAATTTCACTTTACATGGGACGACCCGAAAAAACTTGGCTTCATCTTAGGACATCACCTAATTTTCTTAGGATTAGGTGCTTTACTCCTCGTAGGAAAAGCGATGTTCTGGGGAGGACTGTACGACTCGACAATTCACGATGTTCGAGTTGTTACCGACCCCACCCTCAATCCCTTGGTCATTTATGGCTATCAAACTCACTTTGCCACTGTTAATAACTTAGAAGATTTAGTCGGCGGTCATATCTATGTAGGCTTATTACTCATTGGCGGCGGTATTTGGCACATCCTCATAGAGCCTTTACCTTGGGCGAAAAAGCTTTTAATCTTCTCCGGTGAAGCCATTCTTTCTTACTCTTTAGGCGGTATTGCCTTAGCGGGATTTGTTGCAGCTTACTTCTGTGCAGTAAATACCTTAGCTTATCCCGTGGAGTTTTATGGCTCTACCTTGGAAGTAAAACTCGGAGTTAGCCCTTATTTTGCCGACAGCATTAAGTTAGCTAACGGTGGTTACACTTCTAGAGCATGGTTAGCAAATGCCCATTTCTTCTTAGCATTCTTCTTCTTGCAAGGTCATCTTTGGCACGCCCTGCGAGCAATTGGGGTTGACTTTAGGCAAATTGAAAAGGCATTAAATGCCATTGGTAGCGAATCGTAAAACAATTTTGGATTTTAGATTTTCATAATCTAAAATCCAAAATTCAAAATGCTCATAAAGGTATTTCACTATGACAATTACAACTGATAGAACCTTAGCAGCAGACACAAATTTATCGTGGTTAGTGGGTAATGCCCGTTTAACTGATTTATCTGGTCAATTATTAGGCGCTCACATTGCTCATGCAGGCTTAATTATGTTTTGGGTAGGAGCAATAACAATATCTGAAGTTACACGCTTTGTTCCTAACTTACCAATGTATGAACAAGGATTGACTTTGTTACCACACTTAGCAACTTTGGGCTGGGGTGTAGGTGCTGGAGGTGAAGTAGTCGATACCTATCCCTATTTTGTAATTGGCATTTTGCACTTAGTTGCATCTGCTGTGTTGGGTGCAGGTGGACTTTTTCATGTTTTTCGCGCCCCGGCGATTTTATATAATGCCGGTGGACAAGTGGCGAAATTTCACTATGAATGGAATGACCCGAAGCAATTGGGTTTAATTTTAGGTCATCACCTAATTATTCTCGGTTTGGGAGCCTTTTTATTAGTGCTAAAGGCAATGATTTTTAGCGGAATTTATGATACTAATTTGGGAAATGTCCGTCTAATTAGCAATCCCAATTTAAACCCGTCTACAATTTTTGGCTACTTAGTTGGTTTGAAAGATGGTAGCTGGACTCCTCTAGGGATGGCAAGTGTTGACAACTTAGAAGATGTCATTGGCGGACATATTTGGATTGGTTTAATTTTAATTACTGGTGGTGTATGGCATATTCTTGTGCAGCCTTTTACCTGGATAAGACGAATTTTACCAATTGAGAATGGTGAAGAAATTCTTTCTTATAGCTTGCTCGGTTTAGCTTTGATGGCTTGGGTTTCTACCGCATTTGTGGGATATAACACGACAGTTTTTCCAAGAGAATTTTACGGTTCTGAACGTCTAGGATTGGCAGATATTCAGTTCTTTCTTGGTGTAGTGGCCTTCTTAGGTTATGTTTGGCACTATTGGCGATCGCTCCGTCAAGCTAATAGTTAATTAAGTTTCACTCAACACTAGCTAAATAAACTCTTATGCCTGCGGTTAACAGCAGTGGACTGTGGGCATTTTTTTTGGAATTTTTATGAGGATAACTAATGCTAAGTATGATTTTGTGCGCTTTTTGCACTTGGACAGTAATGATTCTATTTATTTCGAGTTTCTGGTTAACTTTGAAAAAAGGGATAATTCATTTAAAAACGCTGCATGAAATTCCTTGTTCTGGTTGCGAATATTTTACCAATGACTACCGTCTCAAATGTACTGTACACCCAAAAAAAGCTTGTTCTGAGGAAGCGATCGCTTGTATTGATTTTGAACCTAAAACCTCTGCCTGTAATGCTTGCCAGAAGGGACGACGAAAGCTTTGTTAATGTTTATTCGACCAGTGCGATCGCTAAAAATTTTTTCAGATTAGCAATCAGTTAGGCTAGAAGGTGATAAAATTTCGATAATCAAGGTAGGGTGCGTATTCTACCAATTAGACGCGGATAGTATTAGGGAAATATCGCTAACTCAGTTTCCGGGTCAAAAAAGTGAATTTTCTCTGGAGTTAGCGATAACCATAGTTGCTCACCAACTTGTACAAATCGGTCTGGTGGTATTCGCACTTGTAGGTAATTGGCTGTAGTGGCTCTTTGAGAACCAGGTTCGGCAATTTTAACAGCGAGAAAGGAATCGTTGCCGAGATTCTCTACCAAATCCACTTGTACTGGTAGATTTTTAGTGGCAGGCATACTCAAGTTTAAGTGTTCTGGGCGAATCCCTAAAATTAAAGTTTTCCCATCATATTTTTGTAAAGCTTTTGCCCAAACCTCTGGGAGAGTGAAACGAAACTGGGAATAAGTAATCAACTGCGGGGCATGAAATTTTACAGGAATAAAATTCATCGGTGGTGAACCAATGAACTCTGCAACAAAAAGATTGACAGGGCGGTTGTAAAGTTCTAAAGGAGAAGCAACTTGCTGAATTTTACCCTCAGACATAATTGCAATGCGATCGCCCATTGTCATCGCTTCAGTTTGGTCATGGGTAACGTAAATTGTCGTTGTTCCCAGTTGGCGCTGCAATTTGACAATTTGGGCGCGGGTTTCCGCCCGCAGTTTGGCATCTAAGTTAGAAAGCGGTTCATCCATTAAAAATACTTGGGGGTCACGCGCGATCGCTCTCCCCAATGCAACCCGTTGTCTTTGTCCCCCAGATAGCTGTTTGGGTAAGCGATTCAGCAATGTTTCAATTTGTAACAGTTGAGCAACACTACGCACCTGCTCATTCACCGCCCGTTCTTTGTCAGAAATGTAGCGCAGCCCTTTAGGTAACTTTCTTGTCACCCCCACAAAAAGATTTTCTGCCCACGTCCGAAGATATGAAGTATTTTCTCCTCTGCTCCCCTGCTCCTCTGCTCCCCTGCTTCCCCTACGGCGTAACCCAAAGGCGATGTTGTCATACACCGTCATGTGAGGATAGAGGGCGTAATTTTGGAACACCATTGCGATGTCGCGTTCTTTAGGTGGTAGGTCATTGATTAAGCGATCGCCTACCCAGATATTACCGCCAGTCATTGTTTCTAACCCAGCGATTAACCGTAGCAAAGTACTTTTACCACAACCAGAAGGGCCTACCAGCACCATAAACTCACCATCTGCGATTGTCAAGTTAATCCGCCGCAAGACATTAACACTTCCCGCACGTTCTTGGGCTACATCACTTTTCTCCCCAGAGGTGAGAGGAGATTGGTTTTGTGAACTCACACCTTCCCCTTTACGCGGGGAAAAACTTTTATAAACGTTTTCTAAAACAACTTGGGACACAATGACTAATGACTAATGACCAATGACCAATGACAGTTTAGCGCCAATCATAATACACGTTCTATGTAAATACGAAAAGTTAAAAAAACAGCTTGCAGTATAAAAAGCAAACTATCCTAAATTTTAGGGCTATCAAGAGGTGTTGTTATGACTACCGATGTACCTAAAAATCTTTCCCAAGATCCAAGCGTTAACCCCATCCATGACATTGTAGACGCACAAACCACAGATTGTTGCATTGTGGGTGGGGGGCCAGCCGGAGCAGTTTTGGCGCTGTTGTTAGCGCGTCAAGGCATTGCAGTTATGCTGCTGGAAACACACAAAGACTTCGATCGCGACTTTCGCGGCGATACGATTCATCCATCGGTGATGGAAATTATGGAAGAATTGGGGCTTAGTAAAGCTTTGCTAGAACTCCCTCATGCCAAAATGCGCCAAATTAGGTTTAAAACTCCTGAAGATACCGTCACTTTGGCAGATTTTAGCCATCTAAAAACCCGCTACCCCTATATTACAATGCTTCCCCAGGTGAAATTCCTGGAGTTCATCACCCAAGAAGCCCAAAAATATCCTAGTTTTCGGTTAGTAATGGGTGCGAATGTGCAGGAATTAATTACGGAAAATGGCGTAATTCAAGGTGTCCGCTATCGGGGAGGTGGTGGTTGGCATGAAGTCCGAGCGATACTGACGGTGGGTGCAGACGGTCGTCACTCACGTTTGCGCCACCTGGGTGAGTTTGAGTCCATCGAAACCTCGCCGCCAATGGATATCCTTTGGTTTCGCTTACCGCGTCAGCCAGAAGACCTAGAGGGGGGAATGGGGCGCTTTGGTCAAGGTAAAATCATCGCCATGCTTGACCGTGGCGATGAGTGGCAAGTTGCCGATGTCATTCCCAAGGGAGGCTATCAACAACTGCGGGCTGCGGGTTTGGAGGAATTAAAAAAATCCGTTGTGGAAGTAGTGCCAGAATTCCAGCAACGCATCGAAAATTTACATGATTGGTCGCAAGTAGCTTTTCTCTCAGTCGAGTCTAGCCGTGTCAAACGCTGGTATCGTCCAGGACTATTACTTATCGGTGATGCGGCTCATATAATGTCCCCCGTGGGTGGAGTTGGAATTAACTACGCAATTCAAGATGCTGTAGTTGCAGCGAATGTACTCAGCAAACCGCTTAAGAACCGACAAGTACAACTTAGCGATCTAGCAAAAGTACAACGTCAACGCGAAGTGCCCACACGCATCATTCAGGCGTTTCAAACTTTTATCCAAAAGCGGGTATTTGCTCCAGTTCTCAACTCAAATAGCACCTTCGTACCACCTGCTTTTTTGCGCTTACCCATTTTGCGCGACCTTCCAGCCAGGTTGATTGCCTTGGGTGTTTTTCCAGTTCACGTCAAGACTTAATTTTTGCCAAGAATTTTTTCTATTTAACGAATTAATGGTACAATTATACTACTCAATGCAGAATTGAATGCTCAATTTAGTCAGGCGAAAGTAGTGGACGGTATACTTAATGCTGTTCAAAGCGATCGCTTGGCTTTTATGCTAGAAATAACTAAAAACTCAGGCATTATTAAAAAATGCGAACAATTAAACATATCTAGATATTAATTGGCACTACATAGAAAAATCCCTCTTTTTCAATCAGTACTTTTTGCAGTCAGGAGTAATTTTAATGAACAGCTGCGTTTTGATGGCGGAAATTATTAACGAGCCGCAACTCCGCTATACAGCCGATAACTTGGGAGTTACGGAAATGCTGGTGCAGTTTCCCAATTCCCTGAAACCAGAAGATCCGCCAGCTACCCTGAAAGTTGTCGGTTGGGGGAATTTAGCGACAGAAATTCAGCAAAACTACCACCAAGGCGATCGCGTCATTTTGGTAGGACGTTTAGGCATGAATACTGTTGCGATGGAAGGTTTTAAAGAAAAACGCGCTGAATTGACAGTGCAACAAATTCAACCTGTTGGAGGTAGTTTTAATACCGATCCATTGCCTTCAGCAACCGTAACTCCATCATTCACTGAAACTGCTCCCCGACAAGCATCTTCAGCATCTCGTCCTGCACAGAAAGAAGTTAACACTTACGAGTCACCACGTCCAGCGCCTACCCCGGCTGCAAATCCTGTTGGCGTTGCTCCCCAAGCGAAAACTTACGAACCCGTACCCCAACCGACAAATTATGAGCGAACTACTTATCCACCAGTGAAAGAGCAAGAACCAGATCCAGATGATATTCCCTTCTAAAGTTGGTAGTCGAGCGTGTATTCAGTTTGCTAACTAAACATTACGATTAGACAATTTCTACCAATAGCCATCCTTTAGGATGTGCTATTTTTTTGTCTGTATTAACCTATTGCTGAATTCTGACGATTGACGCATATATTCTGTTTCGATAAATTGCCTTTATTTCCTGATTTTAAACAGCTTATTCAGTAGAAAGGCCTCGTCATACTTTTGTCATAAGTTTATCATAATTGCGTTAAATTAATATTTAGTGCTTACGGGAATTAAAGTACTAAACGTTGAGAACAAAATATAAAGAATACATCAAGTTCAGTACTTACATATACATTTTTTAGTCAAAAATATAAAGATTATGCGAAGATGTCTATGTAAATATAGACATCTAAGTAAATTTTCGGTATTCCATTCTTATCAGATTATCTAAATATTTCTTGTTTCCAGGTGTCGAATTACAGATTATTTTTCGTTACTTAACACTCTGAGAGGATGTTTTAAAAGTCTTGAAGGGTGTAATTTTGCCCAATTTTGGATCGCGATAAATAATTCGTTAGACAGCACAAGTCATATCTAAAACTTTCTAGTTTTAACTCTGTGAACTCCTGAGCAGAGAAAGTCTCAACTTAGATAATTCTGATTGAAATAAAACTGAATAGAACGAACAAGACTTTCAGGGATTAAAACTCGCTCGCACTCTATTGAGGAAAATAATATTATGTCCAGATTAATTGTTTCTTCTCCCTCACTCATCGGTACCTCTGGTTCGGATCAGGTAATTGGTCTTGAAGATAATGCATATTCCGCAATTGGAATTGAGGTTTTAAAAAAGGGAGTCATTGATACTAAAGGCGGTAACGACACTATCTCTGGCACTGGCACTGGCTTCAGCGACGGCTTCGACGGAAGCACTGGCACTGGCATTGCTAACAGTGGGATCATCAATGCAGGGAGGGGAAACGATACTATCTCTGGCACTGGCACTGGTGGTGTCGAGTATAGAAGCGTTGAACCTGGTACAGGTATCTCTAACACTCATGGTGGCCGCATTAATGGAGGAGACGGAAATGATTTGATCAAGGGAACCGGAACGGGAGGCGACGGTTTGGGAGTAGGTATCACTAAAGGCATCAATAATACCCAGTATAGCCACATTGATGGAGGTTACGGGAACGACTCTATAGAGGGAACTGGTAATGCTATAGGAATCTCTAACACTCAGCATAGCCGTATTGATGGAGGTTACGGGAACGACTTGATCGAGGGAAATAGTAAGGATAAGGATGTTTTTGATGGAGAGGATGGTACAGGCATCTTCAACAGTGATGGCAGCGTGATTAGTGGAGGCTTTGGAAACGATTCTATTACTGGTATCGGCAAGGGCGGTGATGGGGACATACAGCTATTTCGTGAGAATATACCTGCGGGGAATGGTATAGGCATCTCCAACAGCAAGGGTAGCGTAATTAGTACAGGGCAGGGAAACGACTTTCTTTCTGGCACGGGTACAGGCGGTGCAGGGTCCGAGATCCCTTCTTATCCAGAAGCTGGGGTGGTTCCACCTGGTGTAGGTATAGGCATTGTTAACAGTAGCATCATCAGTTTAGGCGATGGCAACGATACCATCATCGGTACTGGCATTAGTCAAGGCATAGGTTTTCTTAATACTAATGGCATTATCTGTGGAGGGGCTGGAGATGATACCCTTACTGGCTATGGCACCAGCATTGGCATTCAAGGCGGCACTATTGATGGCGGAAGCGGTAACGATTACTTCAAAGCTCGTCGAATTGATGCTAACGGTAATCCCGTTTCAAACCAAGGGGGCGATATTGCCAATGTCTTAATTAAAGGTGGATGTGGAAACGACACATTTGATGTTGGTTACGGTAATGCCACCATTGATGGCGGTTCGGGATGGGACAAGCTAATTCTGCCTGACTCCAAAACTAATTACACCATCATCGGTAGCTCCGACAATTACACCATTAAACGCGATGGGTTTGTCCTCAACGTCTTGAATGTTGAGCAAATTGCCTTTAGAGGCGTTGTGCCTCATGCTTAGAACGACTTACCCACAAAGTCAACAGTCTAACGATCTGGTACGGATGCTCTTAGCGGCTATTGCTTGAAATCGCACTTCCACAAAAATACTCTACTGATTTAATTCCCTCAGTAGAGTATTTATACTCTTCAAACGTTTTGTGAGTGGAACGGTATAAGCTGCGATCGCCTAGGGCGGGGCGTAGCTCATAGCGAAGTTTCATCAAAGCTTTTCCTGCTTCAAAAAACGCCAGTTCTACTTTTCGCTCCAGGTACAGGCGATCGCGTTCCTCAGTCTCGCACAACTCCTGCACCTCATGCCAAGGAGTGTAAAAACCAAATTTAACGACATAATGGATTAAAACTATTGTTAAAATCCAAATAATTTTAAGTTAAGATTCTTACCCAACTCCTATGAGAGAAACTGTCCTAGAGGTTCGCAATTTACAAGTTGAATTTCCCGGTGATGGCAATATTGTCAGAGCTTTGGATGGTATTTCCTTTGGGCTGCATCGAGGTGAAACTCTAGGAATAGTAGGAGAATCGGGGAGTGGTAAATCGGTGACAGCCCTAGCTGTGATGGGCTTGTTGCAAACTCCTGGTATAGTTACTGGCGGTGAAATCTGCTTTCGTCCACAGGAGAATGGCAACCCGATCGATTTGGTAAAATTGCCTCCTGAGCAAATGCAGTTACACCGAGGTGGCGACATCGCCATGATTTTTCAAGAACCGATGAGTTCGCTCAATCCGGTTTATAACATCGGGTTTCAGCTAACAGAAGCGATTATGCGGCATCAAAATGTGTCAGCAGCCCAATCACGACAAATTGCGATCGCAGGTCTACAAGAGGTTAAACTTTTACCTAGCGATGAGGAGATCCAGCAGCAGTATACCGAAACCTCATCGAAACCAGAACCATCAAAGTTGTCACAATTGCTTAAAGAACACAAAGAAGCCATGCTGGAACGCTACCCTCATGAACTTTCTGGGGGACAGTTGCAACGGGTAATGATTGCAATGGCAATTTCTTGCAACCCATTAATCTTAATTGCCGATGAACCAACCACAGCCTTGGATGTGACGGTGCAAGCCACTATTTTGGACTTGTTGCGAGAATTGCAGCAAAGCCGTGACATGGCAATGATTTTCATCACCCACGATTTGGGGCTAATTTCAGAAATTGCTGACCAAGTAGCGGTGATGTATAAAGGCAAAGTTGTTGAATCTGGTACTTCTGAACAAATTTTCAGCACTCCCCAGCATCCATATACTAAAGGTTTAATAGCTTGTCGCCCCACACTTAACCGCCGTCCCCAAAAATTACTCACCGTTTCTGACTACATGAGTGCAGAAGAGACAGCAACGGGACAAGTAATAATTCAGGCGAAGGAACCTGCACAACCCATAGATGTCACCACGGAAGAGATTGCTACAAGATTGGCAAACTTCAATGAGAAGGAACCTCTGCTACAAATCCGTAATTTGAAAGTTGGTTTTCCAGTGCGCGGGGTGTTTGGTGGGACAAAACGCTACAATATGGTGGTGAATGACGTTTCCTTTGATGTCAAACCAGGGGAAACACTAGGTTTGGTGGGAGAATCTGGTTGCGGTAAAACCACCCTTGGCAGAACCTTGCTGCGCTTAATTGAACCGATGAGTGGTCAGATTATCTTTGAGAAACAAGATATTACTAGCCTGAAAGGAGAACAGTTGCAAAAACTGCGGCGGGAAATGCAAATAGTCTTCCAAAATCCCTTTAGTTCTCTCGATCCCCGAATGAAGGTTGGGGATGCGGTGATGGAACCGTTGTTAATTCACTCCGTTGGGAAGACAAAGCAACAACGACGACAACGAGTAACCGAACTTTTAGAACGGGTGGGGTTGAGTGCAGATGCAATTAACCGCTATCCTCATCAGTTTTCTGGCGGTCAACGCCAACGGATTTGTATAGCTCGTTCTTTGGCGTTAAATCCTAAGTTTATCATCTGCGATGAATCAGTTTCAGCGCTGGATGTTTCAGTACAGGCCCAGGTATTAAATCTTCTCAAAGAATTACAGTCAGATTTTCAGCTTACTTATATTTTTATTTCTCACGATTTAAGTGTGGTGAAATTTATGAGCGATCGCATTTTAGTTATGAATCGCGGTCAAATTGTTGAAGAAGGTACAGCCGAAAGCATTTACCAAGAACCCAAAGAGGAATACACACAAAAATTAATTGCTGCGATTCCTACTGGTAGTGCTGAACGGGTGCGAAGTCGTCATCTAGGGACTTTATAGTTAAAAGGGCGGTTATAAACCAATACAGTTCAGCATTTCTTTCTTCTCTTCCTTCTCTTCCTTCTCTTTCTTCTCTTCCTTTTCTTCCTTTGCGTCCTACCCTGCGGGAAGCCACTTCTGTGCGAGACGCTACGCGAATGCGGTTCATTAAAAAAATTTACTTTGACAAAGAGTAAAGGCTCAACTTCCGAGTAAAAAGGCTCAACTTCCGAGTAAAAAGGTTCAACTGCCGAGTAAAAAGGCTCAACTGTCGAGTAAAAAGGCTCAACTTCCGAGTAAAAAGGTTCAACTGCCGAGTAAAAAGGTTCAACTTCCGAGTAAAAAGGTTCAACTGCCGAGTAAAAAGGTTCAACTGCCGAGTAAAAAGGTTCAACTGCCGAGTAAAAAGGCTCATAAACCGCGTCTACACAGACAAAACCCACCTCCGTGGGTTATAAAATTCTTTTTTAACAGATATTTGTGCAAACAAAGTTAATTACATCTGCAAGTCCAGACTGAGTTTTCAAATTAGTAAAAATAAAAGGTTTATCGCCGCGCATTTTTTTAGCATCTCGTTCCATCACACTTAAATCTGCACCAACATAAGGTGCTAAATCTGTTTTATTAATCACCAACAAATCAGACTTGGTAATGCCGGGGCCACCTTTGCGAGGGATTTTATCACCAGCCGCAACATCAATGACGTAAATCGTTAAATCCACCAATTCTGGACTAAAGGTAGCAGCTAAATTATCGCCGCCACTTTCCAAAAATACTAAATTCAAATCGATAAAACGTTCTTCTAATTGTTCAATTGCCGCCAAATTCATCGAAGCATCTTCGCGGATAGCAGTGTGAGGACAACCGCCAGTCTCTACACCCAAAATGCGATCGCTACTCAACGCCTGAGAACGAACTAAAAATTGGGCATCCTCCTGAGTATAAATATCATTCGTCACCACCGCAATCTGATACTGCTCACGCAATCCCTTACACAAAGCATCCACCAAAGCCGTCTTCCCCGAACCCACCGGGCCAGCAACTCCTACTCGAAATGCATTCATTGTTCTTTGTCCTTTGTCATTTGTCTTTAGTACATAGTTATTAAGACTTAGTTTTTGACCAATTCCCAATTCCCAATTCCCAATTCCCAATTCCCAATTCCCAATTCCCTAACTCCTAAACAACCTTGTATACTGCGTTTCATGCTGCATACTTGCCAGCGATAAACCCCAACTACAACAGGCGAGTTCATCATCCTCCAAGGCTAAAATTTCTAGGGATGCAGTGCTAAATAATGGTTGCAAATCTAGCAATAACTGCTGTCCTGCTGTTTGGCCAAGGGGAATAAGTTTCACGCCAGCAGTAATCAAATTACTTGCCCAACTATGCAGATATCCAAGTAATGCAGCTTTGATGCTAATTTGCCAATGGGCAATGGCAATGCCAAAAGCGATCGCATAATTGCAAGGATTACCTACAGCTTTGGCAATAGGTATAATCTCCGGTTCTAGTTTACCAAGTAATTGAATCAGCGATCGCCCCATCTGCCAACTAGAGGCGCGTAATTCTTCTGTTTCCCTAGCTGCGGATAACCAGAGATTCCAACGGCATAGCGACTCTACATCATTCATTTTTGCCGATTGCTGCGATCGTACCATCACCGCCGCCTCTAACCGAATTGCTCCGTAGAGCAACTCTGCTTTTAACCAATCTTTGAGTTGTGTCTGGTTAGCGATCGTACCATTTTCCACCAGCATTTCCAAACCTTCAGAATAGCTATATGCTCCCACAGGTAAAGTGGGGCTAGCTAATTGTAAAATACTCAAAAAATGGCTATCAGCGAGCATGATGGTGTTGTCCATAAGCTCCTAATTCTGGCTGAAACGGTAAAATTTCCTCTTTAACTTCTAACCCCAGTTGTTCCAACATCGTGCGTAAAACCGAATCTGAAGATAAGCGTAAATAAGTCGGGGTAATTTCTACAGGTACATGGCGATTTCCCAAATGATATGCTGCGCGTAGTAATAAAAGTGGTGTTTGAGCAAAGGCAGTCACTACTAGTTCTGGTTTGGCAATAATTCTGATTAAACTACTATGGGTTTCTTCTAGCAGAATATCGCCATCGTGTAAGACAGTTCCTCTCGGTAAATGTAAAAACACAACCTTACCATCTTCCGTTTCAAAGCGATGACGGCTGCGGGTACGTTCTTCTGCTGTTAGCGCCAGAGTCAAGGTAACTGCGACATCGCAATTAGGTGGTTTAAGTTGGGTAAATGTCAGCATACAGAGTTTCGCTTGAACTTCTGTGTTTTATTATGGTTCTAATTTAAACCCCATAACTGCCTTGCCTGAAGAAAAGATAAAATTAAACAAAGAAAGGCAACAAGCCAAACGGGGATAATCATGAACCAAGCCATTGAAGGAGTACGCTGGACAATTCACGATTTAGAGGTTCTACCCGAAAATGAGTGGACACGCTATGAAATTATTAATGGAGAACTCTTTGGAGAAAAAGCACAGTTGGTTTTAGTTGCTACTTTGTTAGGCGATGATCAAATCACATCGCCACTTTTACCAGGATTTTGTTGTTCTATCGGTTTATTTTTTCCTGAATAATCGCAAATTCGAGAATATTTCTGGAAACCTAACCGCTAAAAATTAGGAAACCCAAGCAAGAATAAAGCCAATATTGCAGGTACTGATTGGATTAAAAATGCTGTTGGTCGTTTCAGTGTAATGCTACCAAAAACACCTGCGATCGCTACACAAATTAAAAAGAAAATCACAATCCATGAAGACTCAACCTGTGGGAACTGTGAGATAAATAATCCCCAAATTAAGCCGGCAGCAAGAAAGCCATTATATAACCCTTGATTTCGAGCAAGAATTGTAGCAATTTCTTCTATAGTAAAATTTTTCAGTAATTTTTCTTGAATAAACTCTGTATTAAAGAAAAAAATCTGCACAACTAAAAAAACAATATGTATGAATGCAATAATGCCTATAAGTATATTGACAAATATTTCCACAATTACTGTCCTCCTAAAATTTAATTTTTAGCTCACTATAGACGACTTCGCCTTCTGCCTTACCCTTAAAAGTGATCGGTGTTTTCCAAAGAAATTCTGAGTTATTGATCGGGGTTGTGATAGTTACAGACATGGTAAAACTCCTTTACTATTTACTCGGATATTGAGGTTTAAATTTAAACACGAGTATAGACAGTTCCTCCACTACTAGAAGTAGCTCTCAGAACCTGCTTGCGATTTCTTGGTTCAGCACTAAGATGAATCCATCTTGGATTGTCTAAAGTGCCAAATTCCAAAATAATTTGGTCGAACTCACAATTGTCATTCACCCATTCTGCAAGTTGTTTTGTTCCTACATTTACTGGAACGACATCAGCCGCAAAGCCTTGACGATGGGCACTATTTCTAGCGCCTCCTACTGCTCTGTTAAGTTCTGCTGAACGAAAACCAGAGTTAATTTTTAATGGACCCAAGGCATCCCGTGCAGGTTGTAAAATTTGCTGGCAGAGTCTTTCTAAGTTTTTGATTTCTCCTGGTGTTGGTGTGTTATCAGCTCTTAGTAAATCGGCTGTTGGAGATATGACAAATTCCCAAAGTTTAAAATTGGCGCTCAAGTTAATGTCCAAATTAACTTTGTTTAGTGGATCTAAAAAAAGCCAATTATCGTCACTAGCAACTAGCTGATTATTCGCATCAAATCCTTTAGCAACAATCCGCCGAGTCCCACCACTGTTAAAATCATAAGATAGTGACCATTTGCCATTATTTGCCGAAGTTTTACCTAATAGCCAACGGTCATCAGCCCATAATTCTACTTGAATAATATTCGTGCTAGCAGTACCTTCAAAAACTATTGCATCTTCTAGTTCTAACTCTGCATCTTTTTGAGGTTTATCGATTGTAATTCCCATTTTTACCTCTTCTTAATTCCAATAAAGAATTCATCGTAATATCACTTTGGTTTAATTATTAGCAGACGTTAGCAACTTGTGCTTTGTCTTAACTTCATCAAACCTCAAACCCGATCGCTCTGTCGGTGAGAAAAGGTGACTAGTTATGTAAAGAGTTGTAAAGTCTCTAAAAAAATATTCAAATGACAAGTTTGCAGTAGATGTCTTCAACAGGATACGTTGTGAATTAATCGTTGTCCTAAGCTTCCTGTCTGTTGCTAAGTAGTCGGACAGAATTAGTTACACAATGTCATTGTAATCGCTTTACTTCGTTGCAATGACTGTAAATATTTTTGTCCATCTACTTATCCTTTGTTAATGAATAATTAAATAAAATCGCCACTTTTGCCTGAATTTTGTTGTACTCTTTCTTGATTTCTTCTTGAATAATGTGATTTTAAATTGATATTAATAGGAATCCTAAATAATTTATAATTAACAAGATTAGCGATTTTATATAAAAATCACTAATCTTGATATTTTAGTTTTCACAAATCAGATTAGACTGCTGTGTGTGAAGTTTTACATATTCCAGGTTTCGTACCAGAGGTGTTTGATTTTTTTTATTGTCTTTCCTGTTTTTATTGCCGTCCAGCCATCTTTAATAGCCTTTTTCTCTTTATCAGTCAACCTCCAGGATAAGGGTGGTTGATACTGACCATCTTTGTAAAATTCAGGGGCATCAGATGCAGAGGGAAAGAAGATGGGAAAGTATTGGATATCTACCTTGTTCTGCCATTTTTGGGCTAAAAGTTCAGCTTCTTTTGCATTTCGAGATGCCAAAACTGAATCACGTACTTTAAAGGTTGCTAGTAATGGGCCTATAGTCGCCATAAACCAGCCTCCATCTCCCTGCACTTTTTCGGTTGAAGGAGATTCGGGAAAAGCATTTATTTGCAATATTAGGACTCGTTTGATATTTAAACTATTTTCAGGTAGCCATTCATTTAGCTGTTCATCCAGCCATTCTGCTGCTGTTACAAAGCCAGAGTTATCGAAATAACCCCCATCAGCAACGTGATAGTTCCTATCTGGGATATTGATACTGTTGCGGCAGATAGGAGAAACATAGGGAAAAGTTGCTGATAGTCTTGCAGCTGTGACAACATTCATATCATAAGCCCCATAAAGGCTATTAAAGTCTAAATACTTCTTATTAGGAAGTTTACAAAATGTCATTGGAGTCATCAAAAACCGCCAGCCGTTTTCGACTAAAGTGGCATTGAATACAGGAATAGGAATTTCGCCATCAAAAATCTGTTTTCGCCAGGTTGCTAAGGTTTTGCTCTTTTTCGGTTCCTTCATTTCTGCCTGCCAGTCTGTCTCAACTGCTGTACCGCGATCAAACTTTGGGCGAATCAGGAAAGGAAGCCCTATAAATCGCCATACATCCAAATAAGCCATACCCCAACCAACAGCATCTAAACTATCTGTAGTAGCAGCAGTAAAACTATCTCTGGTAGTTCCCTCAAAGCTTTTTTGTTGGTTCTCTTCTAAAAAACCATCTTTATTAAAGCGATCTAAATAATACATTGTTCCTACGGAACCACCTGAAACAGAACTGATCAAACCAATTGCTTTAGTAAATGACTTTCCTAATAGTTCTTGAAAACCAGTCAAGACCTCTACTGTCCATCCTGCTGCTTGAATTCCACCACCACTGGCACAAACAATTACTAAAGTTTTTTCTCCCTGTTGATATTTTAGACGTTTATCTAGAACTTGTTTAAAATCACCAGAATCACTATCAACTCTCCTTTTATCTTTACTTTCATTAAGTGGATTGAGTTGAAAAAAGTGATTAACATCAAATGCCAAATAACTTAAACCAGAGAAAGCAATAAATAGAACTAATATAGGAACGCGGAAATAATCAAGATAGAATGTTGTCCCTCCATAAATAATTACTGTTGTGGAAACTAGCATTAGCACATATAACAGAGCAGGTGCTTCGGGTCGATTGGATTCTGGTTTAGGATTAAAAACTAAACCAATTGTTAGGTAAAAAATTAATCCAATTATCAAATAAGCAATTGCTGTCAAATGCCCCGCAGCCAATTCACCAGTTTGAGGATTGATATAGCCAGCTAGATGATTTTTGCTGATGAAAGAAAAGATATCAACGACTATCTTGTTTAAAAAAGTATTTGAGCTTAACCACTGTCTGAGTAAACCAAGGATAAACAAAAGTCCAATGCTTAATACCGTACCAATAGATGCTCCCCACCAGATTTCATTTTTGTCTAGCTTCTCTTGAGACAAATCAATTGCAACTATGCAAATATATAAGCTTAAGGCAATAGCTATGCCATATTGCCAAAATTCAGGAATTTTTATTGTTACTGGCACAGAAAAGCGAGCTGGTGAATTATCTAAAATGATGGATGTGACTAAAACTACTGAAGTTCCTGCTCCAATTGCACTCACAATTATAGTTGCCAATTGCCACTTGTCACGAAGTATAAACAGACTTTTTAACATGGCTGGCAGCCAATCTTTTGCAAGTTTAGGAAGTAATAGAAGGAATAAGCCCATTAATATAGGCAGGCGTAAGAAGAAAAGATATTTCCATACAGCATCAGAACTTGGTAGCCATGTTGCTAAGACTATTAGTACTAGCACAAACCAGGTAATTTTTTTCATTTTACAACTGTAATTCTTTGTTGTCTTATTATTTAATACCCCAATTTTGATTGCTCTGCCGGTGAGAAAAAGTGATGACTTTATGTAAATAATTGTAAAGTTTGTCATAATCTTCCCAGGAAGAACAGAAAAGTTAAAGACTTAAACTATACGTGGATCTTGTTGAGCGATGACGGCAGAAGAGGCACTCAAAATAGTCAATGCTCTTTTACACCCAACATTTGGGCAAAGCCTTAATGATGTTAAATCTGTGGTTTTTCTGGAAACTTGGAGAGGACAAACTTATGAGGTCATTGCTGAGAAACTAGGTTATCAAAACGACTATATTAAACAGGTTGGTTCGCAATTATGGCGATCGCTCTCCCAAGTCACTGGTGAAGAAGTCTCTAAAAAAAATATTCAAGTCGTTCTGCATCGCTATGAACAATCCCAAAGCAGTACGCAAGATTGGGGAGAAGCCATCGATGTTTCTCGATTTTACGGTCGTCAAGCAGAATTGCAAACTTTAACAACATGGATTGGGAATGAGCATTGTCGTTTTGTCGGGATTTTTGGACTCGGTGGGATTGGCAAAACTACTCTCTCAGTGAAACTTGCTCAAAAAATTCAGTCTCAGTTTGAATATGTGATTTGGCGTAGTTTACAGCAAGCACTGCCACTAAATACTTTACTAAGCGAGATTTTGCCAATTTTAATGGGTTCAGAGGTAACAATCAATAGTTCAATTAGTATTTTGATGCAACAATTGCAGCAAAAGCGTTGTTTGTTAGTTTTTGATAACGTTGAGTCAATTTTAGAGAGTGGAAACCGGGGGGGACAGTACCAACAAGGGTTTGAAGCATACCAACAGTTATTTGAGCAAATCTGCGATCAACTCCACCAAAGTTGTCTGATGATCACAGGACGAGAAAAACCAGGTAAAATTGCAGTGCGCGAAGGAAAAAATTTACCTGTGCGATCGCTCTGTTTGTCAGGACTCTCAGCAATAGATGGTCAGCAAATACTGATTGCCAAAGGGTTAGATATAACACCTCAGCATCAAACCTTAGTTAATTACTTTGGTGGTAATCCACTCGCTCTCAAAATTGCCGCAACCGCTATTCAAGATATATTTTGTGGTGACACACAAGCATTTTTAGCACAAGGTAATACCGTTTTTAGCGATTTGTGGGACTTACTCAAGCAACAATTCGAGCGTTTATCGCCTCTGCAACAACAGATTATGTACTGGCTAGCGATTAACCGAGAAGGAGTAACACCAACAAAGTTACAAGCAGAAATATTACCGCAAGTATCTTGGCAAGAACTCTTAGAAGCCTTGGAGTCACTCAAGGGACGCTCACTTGTAGAAACAGCAGCCACAGGGTTAACGCAACAACCTGTAATTATGGAATATGTTACAGAACAATTTATCCAAACAATTGAGCAGGAGATTGTTACAGGCGAACTCAACTTATTCAGAACTCACGCCTTAATTGAAGCTCAAACTCAAGATTACGTGCGCGAAGCCCAAATTCAATTTATTCTGCACCCATTAGTGGAGAGACTTTTCACCCACTTTGATACACAAGCCAAACTTGAGCAGCACCTTTGCGAAATTTTAGCCCAATTGCGACACCAAACAGCAATGCAAACAGGCTATGCAGGGGGCAATCTGCTGAATCTATTCTTTCACTTGCAAACCGATCTGAGTGGCTTTGACTTTTCTCATCTGGCTATTCGCCAAGCTTACTTAGCCAACGCTACATTACACAATACTAATTTTACTAATGTCAAAATTAGAGAAACTGTCTTTGCTGAAACCTTTGGCGGTGTACTCAGTGTTGCTTTTAGTTTAGATGGACAGTATTTAGCTACTAGCGACACCAAAGGCGAAATTCAAATTTGGGATGCTGATACAGTCAAGCAACTAGTGTGTTGTCGAGGACATCAACATTGGACGTGGAGTGTAGCTTTTAGTCCAGACGGACGGTATCTGGCCAGCGCTAGTGATGATTATTTAGTGAAGTTATGGGATGTAGAAACTGGGCAATGTCTGCATACATATAAAGGACACACTTACTCAGTTAACGCCGTTGCATTTAGTCCTAAAGATAATATCCTGGCAAGTTGCGGTCAAGATTTAACTATTCGTTTGTGGCAGGTTGCACCAGAAAAGCTTAACCCAGAAGTTCAGACTTTAGTTGGTCATGAAGGTCGAGTTTGGGCGATCGCTTTTCACCCTGATGGTCAAATTATCGCCAGTTGTAGCGAAGATTATACAATTCGCTTGTGGGATGTTGCTACCGGAAATTGTCTTTGTGTTTGGCAAGGACACGATCGCTGGTTACGCTCGATAGTATTTAGTCCAGATGGTCAGTTACTCGCAAGCGGCAGCTATGACAACACTATCAAACTTTGGGATGTTAAAACCCAAAAATGTTTTCAAACCTTACGCGGACATCGAGATACAGTAACTGCGATCGCATTTAGTCCTAATGGTCAGCAGTTAGCTAGCAGCAGTTTTGACCGCACAGTTAAATTATGGGATGTAAACGGAGATTGCCTAAAAACCTTGCTCGGTCATAGCAGCCGCGTTTGGACAGTTGCTTATCATCCTAACGAGCAACAATTGGTCAGTGGTGGTGATGACCACGCCACCAAACTATGGAATCTTCAAATAGGACGCTGCACGAAAACACTCAAAGGACATACCAATAGTGTATTATCCCTAACTCTAAGTCCAGACGGCAACTATCTAGCAAGTGGACATGAAGACCAAACAATTAAACTTTGGGATATCAAAAACGGTAGATTAGTGCAAACATTACGGGAACATACTAACCGTGTATGGTCAGTAGCGTTTCAACCTGCTAGCCAGCATCCTTTACTTGCCAGTGGCAGTGCAGACTACAGTATCAAATTATGGGACTGGAAGTTAGGAACCTGTCTACAAACCTTGCATGGTCATAATAGTTGGGTTTGGACAGTCGTTTTTAGTCCAGATGGCAGACAATTAGCCAGTAGCAGCTATGATCAAACCGTGAAACTTTGGGATATTAGCACAGGTCAATGCCTGAAAACCTTCAAAGGACATACTAGTTCAGTGGTTTCAGTCGCCTTTAGTCCAGATGGGAAACTGCTTGCCAGTAGCGAGTTTGATGGGATAATTAAGCTGTGGAATGTTGACACTGGAGAATGTTGGCAAACTTTAGCAGGACACACAAACAGCGTGTGGTCAGTTACCTTTAGCCCTAATGGACAGTGGTTATTAAGTACAAGTTTTGACCAAACCCTCAAACTATGGTTAGTTTCCACAGGAGAATGTTTGCAAACTTTTATCGGACACCAAGGCCCCGTTATGGTGGCGCAGTTTAGTCCAGATGCTCAGTTTATTGTTAGTGGTAGTTTAGATCGAAATCTGAAACTTTGGTATATCTCTACAGAAGAATGTTATCAAACTTTGGTAGGTCATTCAGAGCTTGTTTATAGTTTGGTGGTAGCCTCTGTCCCAATTGGAGACGCAACTTCTACCAGACTGACTGCTTTCAGTGGTAGTTTAGATGAAACAATTAAAGTTTGGGATTTGCAAACTGGTCAATACGATCAAACTTGGAGAGCGCCTCGTCCCTACGAAGGTATGAAACTGGAAAACATTCAAGGGTTAACAGAAGCTCAATTAGCAACTTTACAGGCTTTAGGTGCTAGCTAATAGGTAATGTAAACCAAAAGGTTGCCCCTGCATCTAATGCACTATTCACGCCCATTTCGCCACCGTGAGCATTGATGATTTGCTTACATAAATATAAGCCCAATCCCAAACTTACAGAATTGCGGATATTTGCACCCCGAAAGTAAAGGTCAAAAAGCCGATCGCTTTGTTGTTGACTAATGCCTACACCGTTATCACTAACAGTACAATAAATCATCTCATATTCACAAGTAGCGTTAATTGTCAAGAGCAAACCAGGGGCATTATGTTTGAGAGCATTGACAATTAAGTTAGAAAAAACTCGCCATAGTTGCGTGCTATCTGCATTCACTAATGGCAAATCTGCGGATACCAAGTTTGTCAATTGGGCTTGATTTTGCTCTAGCAATGGCTCTAAATCTGCGATCGCAGCTTCCACAACTGTCAGTAATTGTACAGGTTGACGTTGTAAAACAACACCTTGAATTTCGCCCAGATGAGCTTCCATCAAGGAATTAATTAAATTCAGTTGGCGATCGCTACTTTGAATCATTCGCTCTAAAATTGAGCGAGAAATTGAAATATTTTCCTCTGGACGTGCAAGCAAGTTTCTCAACACCATTAAAGTACCCAGCACTGGATTGCGTAAGTCGTGGGAAACTGCATGGAAAAATACTCGTAGTTCTGCTTCAGTTTGTTTGCGCTGGGTAATATCTTCAATCAAACCTTCGTAGTAAAGCAGTTTAAGATGTTCGTCGCGCACTGCATAAGCTTTTTCCGAAATCCAGATAATACTTCCGTCTTGGCGATAAATTTGGGATTCAAACTCGGAAACGCTGCCATCCTTTTCCATCAGGCGCACAAATTCGGCGCGGCGGTTCGGATCGACGTACAATTGCTCAATATCAGTGGAATTTGCTGTCACCTCCTCTGCTAAAGAGTAGCCATAAATGCGTGCCAAAGCCGGATTTGCTGTAATGTAACGTCCATTGGGACTACTTTGAAAAATCCCTTCAACAGCGTTTTCAAAAATGCTGCGATATTTAGTTTCTGCAACTTTGAGTTTTTGGTATGCAGATTCCAATTCTTGACGGGCGTAAAACTCAGAACGTTGCAGGCGATCGTATAAATAAACACCCATGTCGCATATAGTACAAAACCAAAAAATGTATAAAAGGAATGTCACACTATATATTTCTGGGTGTTCGGGGACTGGTGTCTTTAATCCAAGTAGAGTATTTACACCGAAATAGTAAACTAGTACACCTACTTGAGACAGCAGGTGAACAATCCAGCAGACTGGCATTAATACAGCTTGGCTTAAGAATAGGAGCGACCAACCGATCGGATCGGGTAGTGCAAAACCTCTGAGGGTGGCAAACAACTGCGATGCTAAACTAATCGCCCAAGAAGACCCTAAAAACAATAAATCTGGACGATGACGACCTAATTTAGTTTTATGTAAGGCAAAACAAATTAGTATAGTGAGGAGCATTGTAATATTTATTACAATGCGTTGAGTTCTAAGTACTTCTGGCAGCTGCTGCAACTCTTGAAATGGGAAAAAAAAGCCGTAAATGTCTCGCAAAGTAAAAGACAGCAAACAAATCAGCGCTAGCCATAACCATAAACGCAATCTCTGCCACAAAAAACGGTTACGCCAAACTCTATAAAGAGTAGTAGTTTCATCTCTTGTTGGTGCAGAAAAGGTTTGTTTCAACCATCTTTGCACTCTTGTAAATTGAGTCGCCATTAGCATCCGAGCAACTTTGCCCATACCTTGAGGGTGTTTTCCTTACTCAACATTGCTATAAATAACACCCTCTCATTTTTTGGTGATTTATGGGCGATTTGTTACGGATGAAGTTGCTAAAGGTAATGTAAACCAGAAAGTTAACCCGCGCTTGCGGTTGCTAATAACACCAATTTCGCCGCCATGTGACTGAATAAATTTGCGACAAAGATACATTTTTAAGCCAATGCTTGTAGAACAACAGTCTTGAGGATCGCGGACATGGAGATCGAAAAGGCGATCGCATTCTACTTTACTCATTACCACACCGTCATCTTGAATCTGAGTGCGAAGCATTCCGCCCTCAACGGTGGCACTCAGAATAAAATTTAATCCTGGTGGATTATTTTGCAAGCTATGTGTTAATAAATGTGCCAAAAATTTATCCAACCGACTTGTATCTACCATCACTAACGGTAAATCGGCGGGAAGCAAGTTTTTTAAAGTCGCTTGATTTTGTGTCAGCATCGGTTGCAACTGGGCGAAAATTGTTCCCAGTAGGATGCTAAAGTCCATAGGTTCGGGTTTGAGATCCATACCCGGCTTTTCACCGGAATTAATTTCTAGCAATGAGTTAATCATTGCCAGTTGGCGATCGTTGCCTTGAATCATCCGCTCGATTATTGAGCGAGATACTGGGATTGGGGATTGGGAAGAGGCAGAGGGGCGGGGTGCAGGGGGCAGAGGGAAAAACTTTCCTCCCTGTTCCTCACTCCCCAATCCCTGATTTAACAAATTCTTTAACACCATCAAGTTACCCATCACTGAAGTTCGTAAATCGTGGGCAACTGTGTGCAAAACAACATCTTTGACGCGATGCAATTTTTCAACTTCTTGCATTTTCTGCTGCAACTGTGATGTTCGTTCTTCTACTTGGTGTTCTAAATTAGTGTTAAGTTCTGCGAGTTTTTGGTATATCTTGCTTTGCTGAATGGCGATCGCTACTTGTTCAGACATCTGCTTTAATAAATCAATTTCTATTGGCTGCCAATGACGCGAACCTGAGCATTCATTGGCAATTAACGCCCCAAATAATTCATTACCTAGCATAATTGGTACAGCCAAGCTGGCCTGCGTTTGAAATTTTCGACAGTGTGCTTGGACTTTGGGAGATACTGACATTTGTGTAATGTCTTCAACGACACGCACAAGATTATTTTTTAGTAAGTTTCGCACTTCTTGTAGATAAGCTTCATCATTAGTAGACCAACCTAAGACTGATGGATACTTGGGATCTACTGATTCGGCAAGAGTTCTGATTCCTAACTTGGTATTATTTAAAGCAATAAACACTCGATCTGTTTGCAGAAATTGCCTGACTTCCGTCACGGTGGTTTGCAAAATTTCTTCTAGGTTAAGCGAAGACCGAATTCGCACTAAGGTTTTTGCCAACAAGCGATCGCGTTGCGCTGCTAGGCGAAATTGTGCTTCTACCTGTTTGCGTTCTGTAATGTCGTGATGGACGGCTAAGATGCAAGGAACACCATCCAAATCAATAACTTCGGCTGAAAGTAGCGTTGTAATTATCTTGCCAGACTTTTGCCGAAATTCAACTTCCAAGTTGCGAACAACTCCTGTACTTTGCAACTCCTGTAACAAATTTAAGCGATCGCGATCGTCTACCCAGAGATTTAACTCAAAGGAAGTTTTATCAATCACTTCATCTCGTTCATAACCAGAAAGCTTCACAAAGCTGTCGTTAATTTCGATAAAGCATCCCGCTTGCAGCGTGCTTATAGTAATTGAATCTGGACTGCAACTAAAAGCTTTAGCAAATTTTTGGGCAAGATTTTTTAAGGCAACTTCTGCTTGTTTGCGTTCTGTGATATCTCGCACAATTGCTAGTACCTCATCTTCACCACTCACCACTAACCGCGCCTCATAATCTCTGACTCCCAAAGGCGTTGTTAGCTGATATTCGCAAGTTTGTAAAGTTCCAGAATCTAAAGTTTTAGCGATCGCTTCTAGGCTAATCGCTGCAACATCACTAGGCAATAACTCCTGCACATGCTTCCCAACAATTTCTTCCCTCGAAAGAGTGATATTTGCTCCTTCACTTTTCAAATCTAGATACTCAGCATCGCGGCTAATGCGAAACATTAAATCAGGAATAGCATCCAAAATTGCTTTATACCGCGCCTCACTCTCTTGCAATTTTTCTTCGGCTTTTTTGCGGTCTGTAATGTCTAAAACGAAGCCATTCCAAAGCACAGCACCTTCTTCTTGTCGTTCCGGTTGTGAAGTACCTTGAATCCATTTAATGCCACTAGGCGTAATGATGCGACCTTCCCAATGCCAAGGTGTAACAGTGTTACAACAAACAGCTATAGATTCTGTAAAAGCTTTTATATCTTGTGGATGAATCAGATTGTATATCACCTGAAAGTCTGCCTGTAAAGCTTCTGGTTCTACTTCATACAAATATTCACAACCAGAACTAACATAAAGGACTAACACAGAACCATCCTGCTGTTGCAGAACTTGGAAAATTATTCCTGGTAAATTGGCAGCAAATTTTGATAGCAGGTTAATAGCCTCTTGCTGACAATTTGGTGTATACAGCGATTTTACAACGGTTTCATCCACTCTTTGACCCTTTGATACACAAGCTATTGATGTACAATTGAAAGCCAGAATAACCAAGTTAACAGTTTTTATTCTGTAGGCATAATCGCTAACTGAATCAAAACTGCACCTTCTTTCAGATTAGTTCCTGATGAGGCGATCGCATTCACCCAATCGGGTGAACCATTTGCCACAGGGAGGAAAAAGTAATGAAATAGTTAGTTATAAATAGTGGTCAACGACACTTTTTTGAGACACTGCCAGTTTTAACTTAGCTCTTATAACTTTACACTGAGGATATTTTTGAGACAATAATGATCAAACTAGATCGTGATGATTAAATTTCATCAATAGCCCAGCCTAGTGAACTTTGATCGCAATAATCAGATAGAAACTAGTTGATCAATACATTTAATCTAGTTTTATCAAAAGAATAAACAGAGTTCCTAATATCTAAAAACCAAAAATGGCTATTTCAGAGTGGATACTCTGTAGTAATATCTAAGGAGACTGAATGCAATTACAACAAACATCAGTTTTAGAAAAAACTCTTTGGGAAGCAGTTCTGAATCGAGATCCCACAATTGACGGTAAGTTTTTCTATGGTGTTCGCTCGACAAGCATATATTGCCGACCTATTTGCCCTAGTCGCAGACCAAATCGGAATCAAGTTTGTTTTTTTCAGTCCCCACAAGAGGCTGAAAATGCAGGTTTTCGTCCTTGTAAGCGCTGTCAGCCACAATCTGAAACAGTTCCAAATATAGGCAAATCTAAAGTCTTAGCAGCATGTCGATACATTGAAACGCAACTAGATCGCATCCCCACCCTCTCGGAATTAAGCTCTCAGGTGAGGATGAGTCCCAGTTATCTGCAAAAGGTATTCAAGCAAATAATTGGCGTGTCCCCTTTTCAATATGGAGATGCGCTGCGTAGCCAACGATTGAAGCAGCGTCTCCAGTCGGGGGAAGAAATTGCTGATGCAGTTTACGACACGGGGTATGGTTCCAGTAGCCAATTGTATGAGAAAGCACCTAAGCAACTGGGAATGACACCAAAGACTTATCAACAAGCTGGAAAGACAATCAATATTGTTTATGCGATCGCTCCATGTCCACTAGGATATTTACTTGTGGCAACAACACAGAAAGGTATCTGTGCCGTTAAACTAGGTGATGAAGCAGACAAGCTTGAACACATTTTGAACCAAGAATTTCACCAAGCGCAGATCGTGCGTGATGACCACACACACAAGGAATGGATACAAGCAATCCTCAACTTTATTGCCGGAGATGAAACACATCTCGATTTACCACTTGATGTCCGTGGCACAGCATTTCAGAAACAGGTTTGGCAAGCATTACAAAAAATTCCATATAGCGAAACCCGCACATACACCGATATTGCTCGTGATATTGCCAAACCTCAAGCAGTCCGCGCGGTGGGTAATGCTTGTGGCGCTAATCCAACAGCGCTGATTGTACCGTGTCATCGAGTGCTGCGGAGTGATGGTAGTCTTGGTGGTTATCGCTGGGGAATTGAACGCAAACAAAAACTGCTTATACAAGAATCGAAATCGATCGAAGATGACTCAAACACCTGAATTAGAATCGCTGACTGAAGAAAGTTTGACCCGTGGTTTAATGGTGCTTGCCAATCTTGACAGCGATTTGGCTCGGATTCTAGAAACACTGGGGCCTCCACCTATGTGGAAAAGAGAACCGGGTTTTGCAACGCTTCTGTGCATCATTCTGGAACAGCAAGTTTCCGTAGCGGCTGCAAAGGCTGTATTTAACCGTCTATGTGGAGTTGTTGTACCACTAACACCAGAAAATTTTCTGATGTTGGATGATGTTCAATCGAGAGGAATTGGATTCAGTCGGCAAAAAGTTCTATACTGTCGTGGCTTGGCGAATGCCATCGCAACTGGTCAGCTTGACCTAAGCAAGCTGGAAACAATGGACGAAACGACTATCAGAACTGAGTTAAAGCGTCTCAAAGGTATAGGAGATTGGACAGTTGATATTTATTTGCTGATGGCATTGCAACGTCCTGATGTCTTTCCTAAAGGCGATTTAGCGATCGCGATCGCTTTTCAAAAGCTCAAAAACTTGCCGACACGTCCAACACCATTACAACTCGAAACTATGACACAGCACTGGCGACCGTGGCGAGCGATCGCTGCAAGACTTCTATGGCACTACTATCTGAGTAATACCAAACTTGCACTTAATAATTGATCTTTCTTCCTTGGCGACTTGGCGGTTCGTTTAATCAATATAAACTAAATGGTAGAAAATCAATTAAACCTAACAGAAGAAAAACCTCAAAAAATTTCAAATATCCTACCGATAATAATAGTAATAATTGCATTATTAGCTTTATCTTCAACAGCAATATTTATTAAAATTGCTGTCAACGAAATGAGCGCTACTACTATATTATTTAATCGTTTATGGATAGCTACTATTATCTTTGGATTATGGAGTGGAGTTAATCAAGCATGGATTCAGATTAAAGATGATGAACCTGTATTACCACAGCAACCTTATCCGATCAAAGAGATAGCTTTCTTAATAGCAGTAGGTCTAGTTCATGTATTAGGTCGATTATCTTGGACTTGGGCGCTAACTCAGACTGGTGCTGCTAATGCTAATGCCTTGGGTAGTCTCAATCCGCTATTTACTACATTAGGGGGATGGCTATTTTTTAATCAAATTTTTGGGCGCAAATTTATCATCGGTTTGATATTAGCAATGATTGGCGCGATCTCAGTTGGATTTGAAGATTTATTACATTCTAATAATAATTTTACAGGTGATGCTGTTGCCCTCTTCTCATCGATATTTTATGCAGCCAACTTTTTACTTATCGAACAGATTCGCAATAAGTTTTCCATTCTTACCATCCTCGTGTGGCGCTGTGCGATCGCAACTTCATTGATGATTCCAGTAGTACTAATCTTTGAAAAACAAGTTTTTCCAGTTTCTTTGTCGGGGTGGTTAGTAATATTTGCACTAGCTGCTATTTGCGAAGCCTTGGGTCATGGGCTAATTGTATATAGCCTGAAAACTTTTTCTTCAGGATTCATCTCTTTACTTTTGCTACTTAATCCAGTAATTGTTGCTATTCTTGCTTGGATACTTTTCGCGGAAAAATTGAGTATTTTTAACTTGCTAAGTTTGGTTCTAATTTTAGGGGGTATATATCTAGGAATTTCTAATCAAGAATCGATTAAATCTAGTGTTAATGTCCCCATACAATCCCCAGAAAAAAGTGAAGTTTTGTAGAGTGTACTATGCCAAAGGCTAACGCACTATCCTAGATTTTCGGTGCGTTATAACTAACGTCCATAACGCACCTTACTATAGGAATCATATTTGATTTCTGAAAAATCTAAGTATTTGTAGGGTGTGTTATACCAATTTAATATGAAGCTGCATAGAAAAGGGCTTCTAAAATAAAGTTATAAGAGGAAACAGAAATTACCTGCTCAAATGTAAGTTGCT
>NZ_JBALDK010000028.1:0-16421 GCF_036917455.1 Nostoc sp.
AAGTAACAATTGACTAAGTAATTAAGTGAAACCCTGATTAATTAACCATTACTGACTATTAAATATAGTCACAATACTTACTAGATTTGTTTTTGATATTTTAAATTGCCAATACTTAAAGTAACAAAAGTATGACTTACGCAAGAGTTACAGAATAACGAACCGCAGAGGCGCAGAGGACACGGAGAAATCAGAGTTTTGGTATATTTTACGTAAGTCCTAAAAAGGTTGTTTGAAAAGTACACCATAGCTAGAAAGGGGGCAAAAATTACTTAAAGTCACCCAATTTATCAAGAGATTTAGGAGGCTCTATAACTCTTTGAGACATCACAAATAACTTTCAAACATCCTCGTTTACTTAAGCCTTGCTCGCCATTTCCGAATAGCACTAGCAGTTCTGGCAACAGGTGGCAGGTACACATCAGGAGTTTCGTTAAAGTTTTCGTATTGGGTAATACTTTTATTACTTAATTTTTGCGTAGTTAGACAGTTAGCTAAAGTAGGCAAATAGCTTTCATAACTTAAAGCTTTTATCACTTCATCAGCAGCCTTAAACCGATCGGCTAAGGTCATCTTCACCATTTTTCCTAAAATTTGGGCGAAACTATCGGTAATACTTACTTCTTTTTGCCACCACATCTCACCAGTATTTGGGTGATAATCAAATTCTAAAGGACTTTTAGCGGTCAACATATAAATACAAGTTACACCTAGTGCATAAATATCACTGGCATAAACTGGACGCAGAGAAAATTGTTCTGGTGGCGCAAATCCTCTAGTACCAATAAAATTAGTATTGATGGCTTGATTGGTAGAGTTTTCAGCATCAACTAATTGTTCTTTCACCGCACCAAAATCAATCAGCACTACCCGCTTGTCGTACTCACACCGCAATAAATTTTGGGGCTTAATATCCCGATGAATCACATGATGTTTATGAAGATACTGTAATACTGGTAATAATTCTCGTAAAAACTGTTTAACTGAGGCTTCACTTTTAGGCCCAGTTCGCCGTATTTCTTGGGCCAAAGTCAAACCCGGTACGTATTCTTGAATTAAAAAAAACTCCCCATTGGACTCAAAGTAGTCTAATAGCATGGGAATTTGCGAATGATTACCGAGTTGACCTAAAGTTCTTGCTTCTTTTTCAAAACGCGCACATGCCTTTTCCCAGCTTTGGGGACTACTCACTTTCGGACAAAGCTGTTTAATGACACACAGAGGATTCCCAGGTAAGACGGCATTTTTGGCTAAAAATGTAATGCCAAAACCACCTCTACCTAGAATTTGCAATATTTCATAGCGATCGCGAAACAGCTTCTTGGAACCACACATCTGACCAAGTTGACTTTGCTGTGAAATGCTCTCTTGAGAATTCGTTATTTTCTGAGAAAAGCGATTCATTAGTATAGAGTATCTGCTCTGAAATGTCTCTAATCTTACGACGAATATTTCTTTATAACAGTAATCTTACTGTAACTTTGCTAAATCATCACTACTTTTCTGTTAAAAATTTAAAAAGCAAAAATAAATCTCTGTAGAACTAGCGCTTTTAAAGTATGGCAAGGGACTGGGGACTGGGTGAAAAGTCTTCTTGTGTCTAAGTTTCATCATCTGTTGATGTCCTAACCACCAAGGCTTGTGCTATAACTCCAAAAATCTCTTTTGTCACTGCGTTCTCTGCGCCTCTGCGGTTTAAAAGTAACTTATTTGACTAATAGACACGCAGATAGCACAGGGTAAGAAGTTAAAAACAGTATTGAGTTCTAAGGCACTTCAATAGGAATCAAAGTATTTTCCGGCAGGTAATTACAAAAACGCCCTTCATCTGCAAGCACCAAAATCAAGCGCAGAGGATAATCTGGCGGAACTTGTAAATCTGCCCACGGTACTGCCAATTCTAAACAACTATTTAATGCTACTTGAGCGCGGCTGAAACGGGGCTGCCATTGATAATTGTCTCCAGCTTCCCGAAACTGAATTGATTGCGTCAGCAAGTTAACTTCTAGAAGATGGTGAAAAAGGTAATTAAGTGGGGCTGCATCTGGTAAATCTGCCAAAGGAACTGGGCTATTAAGCATTGTCTTTTCTGGATAAAACCACAGCAGATTCAACTCTGTTGGCAAATCCTGCCCTGGCGTAGCGCCACTTTTAAAGTCCAGCCGTACATAGAAATTGAGGTGATCTACCCCATACCAAAGTCGCTGGATGACACTGCTATTGTGCATCGTTCCCCGCGCCCCGCCGATTTCTATGCGTCCAGCTTTGTCCCAATCTTGCTCGTCACCGTTACCATCAATGACAGGATGAATAAATCCTTGTGGGGTCTGGTTTGTCTGTGCTTCGTGGATTTCCACTGGTTGCTTGAGATAGGGCGGTACAGGTTCATTTAATGCTTTATAAATGCCAAACAGGTGTTCTCGAAACAACTGGTCAAAAATGGCATCTTGATTTGAAGAGTGCCCTGCACCAAACCACCAAAACCAGTCTGACCCCTCTGCGGCATACAATGCTTCCCACGCTTCTGGATTGTTTTCTTCCGTCGCTTCGGGATGACTTGCGAGCATAAGCCTTGCTTCCGTTAAGTAATCCCAAGCCCGATTTTTGGCGCGATCGCCGATCCAGGTGGTGAAGCTGCCATCTACCCAAGAACCACTATGTAGTTGCCCTCCGGGAATAGTGGCTGTGGCGGGGAATTCTTCCAGGAATTCGGAGACTGTGACAAGTTTGAGCCGGGGTTCATCGCTCAAACTTTGATACAAAGCTTCTAAGAAGGGTTTGCCGTCTTCGGGATAAAATTCCCAGCAATTCTCTCCATCTAAGGCGATGGTAACTAGCCAAGGTTGGTCACTTTGACTGTCTCTTTGCTTTTTTGCGATCGCTTGCAAATGTCCCACTAAGTCTGCTGCTGCCTGTTTTGCTGGCATCGCACTATAAGTAAAGCCAATTAAATCTGATAATCTGTGGTCACGAAACACAATTGACAAATCGCCCTCTGCGGTTTGCAGGCGATAGGGTCGGTACAACAATTCTGGTTGCTGCACATTCCCCGCCCCATCCCGATGAAATAAGTGTTTCAGCGTCCACCCTAAGACGGCTTCATCTGAGCATATCCACTTAAACCCTTGGTTAATAATATGTGGAAGTATTGCCGGACTGACTGATTGTTCCGAAGGCCACAAACCACGAGGGATTTGTCCAAAGCGTTCTTGATAAAAGTTCCAAGCTTTCCGCAAGTGACGGGGAATATCTTCTTCCCACTGAAAGCGTTGTTTAGGTAGTGTCATATTGGGCACAGCTACCCGACCAGAATTAGTATCAGCTAATAAGGGCAAAATCGGGTGAGTGTAAGGCGTAGTGGTAACTTCCAGTTGCCCCGCCTCCTGCATTTTGCGATGTTGAGGGATAATGCGGCTGAGAATTTCTCGTTGTTTGGAATAAATGCGCTGGCGATCGCTTAAAGTAAAATTCCGACCCTGTTTTAACCAAGTCGCAATTTCCGGGTCATCCCAAAACAGCGGATCGATCCAAGCCAAATTGTGCCAAGTTAGCAAATCACCATAATCTGGCAATTCCCAATTTGCTAAACACCAAGCTTGCCCCTTATCTTGCCTTTGCTCATACAACTCGGCATAACGGGGATGAGGATCAATCAGCGTATGGTGATTGGCATCGAAAAAGTGTTGGATAATGAATTCGCGCTGTTGCTGGGTGAGTTGTTCATCCGGTGTCAAGCAGGCTGTGAGGTAAGGGTCAAAAGCAGTCCCAGCAATATAATCTTCGAGTTGCAATATCAGCGATGGAACTAAATTCACCGTTTGGTGTAACTTAGGATACCGTTCTAAGAGCAATACCAAATCTAAATAATCTTTAGTCCCATGTAAACGTACCCAAGGTAGACGGTACTGCTGGCTCGCAGATAGGGAAACGCCACTACCAGGAGATTTGTACAAAGGCTGATGTTGATGCCAGATAAAAGCGATGTAAAGAGGATGAGGCATAGCGAGTGACTAGGGGTTAGGAAATGGGGATTAGGTATTAATGATAAATTATGAATGAAAAAATCCATTCTTCCCCAGTCCCCAATATCCAGTCCCCAGTCCCTACACTACTTGTTCAATTTCCGCAATTTCAGGAATCATTTCTTTTAAGCGACGTTCAATACCCATTCTTAGGGTCATTGCCGAACTGGGACAAGAACCACATGCACCTTGCAGGCGCAGTTTTACAACAGGCCCATCGAGTTCTACGAGTTCCACATTGCCGCCATCAGACATGAGATAAGGGCGCATTTCATCTAAGACTGTTTCAACGTTGTCAATTGTGAGTTCCATAGTTTTAGACCTGCTAAGTTAATGATGGGCATTGGGAATGGAGGTTTGAGAATGGGGAATGGGGCATTGAATAATGGTGATTACTGTACCCTATACGCCGTTACTGGTTAACCATTATCCAAAATTTTATTTTTCATGTTGTCTGGAAAAGAGCTTTCGTCTGAGCCTCCTACTTTACTTTAGCTTTTAGGTTATGCTTTGCAGTCTGACGGAAGACAGGATTTAAGGAAAAGGGGTCAAAAATCTATTTTTCGCAAATTTGAGTAGAGCAAAACAAAAGCCAACATTTAGGTGTTTGTTGTGTTTTGTTCTTCACAACCCAGCCCATAATTATACAATTGTGTGGACTAGGGGCATAATCCCGGATTTCTCACCACATCTCTAAAAACCTTGTGCAGGGGAGCAGGGGAGCAGGGGAGCAGGGGTGCAGGGGAGAGTTCAAATACCAAGTTCTTTCGGGAGCAACGCGAAAAAGTGAGATCCTCGTGAAAAGAGCAGGGGGAGCAGGGGGAGCAGGGGGAGCAGGGGGAGTGAAGAGAAAACTTTAGTATTTTTTACGACCTTTATAGCTATAAATACACTTATTTCTTTCTCTTCCCCTGCCTCCCCTGCATCCCCTGCTCCCCCTGCTAACAAAATCGCATTGCTCCCAGTTCTTTCCCCTCTGCCCCTCTGCCCCTCTGCCCCCCTGCCCCTCAAGCTTGTGAGAAATGCGGGATAATGCTTTCCAATCCCCCATCCCCAATTTTGTGATTTCTTAACTAAATAATTACTAAAAAACTTTAAAATTTAAAATCCCAAACTTAGTATTACTAATGACCAATGACCAATGACCAATGACTAATGACTCATTCAACACTATTTATTGAGTCGCTATCATTAGATGAAACCATGACTGGCTGTTGATATAGTGGCACTGTAAATGTGACTGTTGAGCCAAGTCCTTCGCCCAAACTATAAAAATGTACCTCGCCGCCCATTGCCTCCACTAGCTTCTGAGATATTGCCAGTCCTAAACCAGTACCACCATACTGGCGAGTGCGGGAGCCATCCACCTGAGAGAATAATTGAAACAGTTTATCTTGTTTGTCTAAAGAAACACCAATACCGGTGTCTGCCACACGGACTCTCACCATGCCAGGAAATTCTTGACCTTGAAAGTTCGGTTTTGATTTTTTGAGTACTAAATCGGCGCTGACAGTTACGCCGCCTTCATGGGTAAATTTGATGGCATTACCTAGCAAGTTGAGCATCACTTGTAGCAATCGTTGATAGTTGCTTTGGACAATAATTTCATCGGAGGTAGGAGGCATTTGCATCATAAAGCTGAGGTTTCTCATTTCTGCTTGGGGACGCATGAAACTTTCTACATCGCTGAATAGCTCATCTAGCTTAACTGGAGCGTAAGTTAGCTCCATTTTGCCAGCTTCGATTTTGGCAATGTCCAAAATGTCGTTGATGATATTTAAGAGATGTATCGATAAACTATGAGCTTCTTCTAAAAATTGGTTTTGTTCTTCTGGGTCATCTGCCATCCCTTCCAAAATCAGCTTCAAAAAGCCAATCATGCCGTTGAGGGGGGTACGAATTTCATGGGATACATTAGCCAGAAACTCGCTTTTGAGGCGGGAAGCTTCTTCGGCTCTTTGACGCGCTACTTCTAATTCTTCATATAAAGTAGCATGTGCGATCGCAGTTCCCAATTGATCTGCTGCTTCTTTTGCTAGTTCTAATTCCGATTCTGTTAATGTGTAACATTCATCTTGCCAATTCAAGGCAACCAATCCATTCGCTTGGTCTTGATAGCAAGTTGCAACCACTAAAGTTTTCTGCCGCCCAGACTCCTTGTATCCAGCGACTTCCATCACAACTGGTTCTAGGGTTGTCAAAGCCTGAGTAAAAGCAGGCTCAGAAGCTATATCTATTTCTGAGCCAACCATTGATTTGAGTTCTGGCTGGCGATACTCAGCCTTCACTTTTACTTTTGAGCTAGAGGGTTGATAAGGACAAATAATACAGCGCTCTAGCCGCAGGGCTTTCCCCAAACTGTCAACTGTTTGCTGCCAAATTATATCTAAATCCAATGTCCTGCGGATATTTCTGGTAATGCGATTTACCAGTTTTTGGTGTTGCTGCGATCGTAAAGCCAACTCTATTTGTGTGGGCGTTTTGGATGCTACACGCGCTTGTTTTTTGTTCAGCGTTGCTTGCACTAACCGTCCCATCACTAAAACTGTAGTGGCAGTTGTTCCTAAACTCGGCATAATCGGACTAATCACTAAGTCCAACTCAAATAATTCCTGGTGGTAGCTAAACCAACATTGAAACCTTTCTGGCACCAAATTTGTCAAAATTCGGTGCAATCGTTCCAAATAATTAACCTTATCCACTGGGACAAAGGTTTGGGTCTGATTCAGCTCGTCAACTATTTTTTCGGTATTTAACCCCAGGAGTTCGCTGTGCTGCCAACAAAAGGTCAGATAGCGCCCTGCCCCGTCTTGCGTATATACCAACTCGGCTCCTAGGGCTGGTAATGAGCCATCAGTCTTACTGGTAATAGATTCCAGATTTTGGGAAAATACATTTGGCAATTGGGAATTGGCAGTAATAGTCATTAATTGAGTTGGATAGACAAAGGGTATCCGACCGTGATTTTACTAAAGCTGCTCAAATTTTTGCATAAATTTTTACAGCTTTTTTATTTTTGATTATGTATTTCTTAATGTTTTGAAATCCGGGTTGGCAAACTTCACCTTTTTAACTTGCATTGACAGATGAATAATGGCATCAATCGTTCCATTCACCTCGAGGAGGAACGTGGGTACGCACAGGGGTGCGCGTCAGTTCGTCATCTCTGAGGATTTCACCGCGCAACCACTGGCGAATTGCTACCTCAATCACTTTACTTGGATCGTTGGTGAGATGCTGAATTTGCTCTAGTAACTCGGAATCCAGGCGGACAGCAATTTCTACCTTATCGGCTCGTGTGTTTTCCGCTTCGGTAGTTCTCTCTTGCATATTCATAGGTTTGATATACTCTGAATTGGTTTTGTCTAAAGCTTTGTAAAGTAGTTATATTCATCATTTGGGCTAATTCACTGAAAAATCTTCAAGGGGACAGTTAAATAGTTCCCCAAAATAGCACCAAACTAACAGCTTTAATTTTTAAATTGCATTTTTCATATAACTGGCTAGACAATGACTTTAGAAGTTTTGCCGATAAATCAGTGATTATGGGGAATTACAAGTCGCAATTGCCCACGATCGCTACACGATCCCTACATGTACTTATTTACATTTATTGTACGCTCCTAGCTGTTGAATACTAGCAGCGACAAATAGACTTTCATAATATTCTTAAAAGTCCACCTATTTAGATCGAAAGTTAAAGATAGGGTGAAGAGGGGCATTGGGCATTGGGAAGAATTCTGCCCCAGTTCCCAGTCCCCAGTCCCCAATCCCTAATCCCCAATACCCGTCTTGGCTAAGAAAGCATTAAAATACATTAAGTAAATTGCTCTTTTAACTTTGGTTGCTGCTAAGGCAAAGATAGTATATGACTGACGTTCCCGCAGTTCGCATTCGCAATTTTTGTATTATTGCTCACATCGACCACGGGAAATCAACCCTCGCCGATCGCTTGCTACAAGCTACTGGCACTGTTGAAGACCGACAGATGAAGGAACAGTTTCTCGACAATATGGATTTGGAACGGGAGCGCGGCATTACGATTAAGCTGCAAGCTGCCCGAATGAATTACACAGCGAAAGATGGTCAGCAATATGTGCTGAACCTGATTGACACTCCGGGACACGTGGATTTCTCTTATGAAGTCTCCCGTTCTCTTGTTGCTTGTGAAGGAGCGCTATTGGTAGTCGATGCGTCCCAAGGTGTAGAGGCGCAAACTTTGGCAAATGTCTATTTAGCCTTAGAGAGTAACCTGGAAATTATCCCGGTTTTGAATAAAATTGATTTGCCGGGGGCAGAACCAGAACGGGTAATTGGCGAAATTGAAGAAATTATCGGTCTAGATTGCAGTGGTGCGATTCTGGCTTCTGCTAAAGAAGGAATTGGTATTAATGAGATTTTAGAAGCAGTTGTCGAGCGGATACCGCCACCGCCCAATACCATAAATGAACGCTTACGAGCGTTAATATTTGATAGCTATTACGACAGTTACCGGGGAGTGATTGTGTATTTTCGGGTGATGGATGGCACCGTCAAAAAAGGCGATCGCATTCACTTGATGGCATCCGGTAAAGAATTTGAAATTGATGAACTGGGCGTTCTTTCTCCCACTCAAAAGCAAGTTGAAGAACTGCACGCTGGGGAAGTAGGCTATTTGGGAGCGGCAATTAAAGCTGTAGCTGATGCACGAGTAGGAGACACAATTACTCTCAGTAAGGCGAAAGCTGAGTCACCCTTGCCAGGTTACGCAGAAGCGAACCCGATGGTTTTTTGCGGGATGTTCCCCATTGATGCTGACCAATTTGAAGATTTGCGGGAAGCCTTAGAAAAGCTGGAACTCAACGATGCAGCGCTGCACTACGAACCAGAAACTTCGAGCGCGATGGGATTTGGCTTCCGTTGCGGGTTTTTGGGTTTGCTGCACATGGAAATTGTCCAGGAACGCCTAGAGCGAGAGTATAACCTCGATTTGATCATTACGGCCCCCTCGGTGGTTTATAAGGTGATTACCCTCAAAGGTGAGGAACTCTACATCGATAATCCTAGCCGTTTGCCTTCGCCCAACGATCGCGAAAGGATTGAAGAACCCTACGTCCAAGTAGAGATGATTACGCCGGAAACTTATGTTGGCAGCTTGATGGAGTTGTCACAAAATCGCCGTGGCATCTTCAAGGATATGAAATATCTCACCCAAGGACGAACCACACTTACTTACGAACTTCCCTTAGCGGAAGTTGTGACTGACTTTTTCGATCAAATGAAATCGCGATCGCGCGGTTACGCCAGTATGGAATATCACATCATTGGCTACCGTGAGAATCCTCTGGTGAAGCTGGATATCATGATTAACGGCGATCCTGTGGATTCCTTGGCGATGATTGTGCATCGGGATAAAGCTTACAACGTCGGGCGGGCAATGGCAGAAAAACTCAAGGAACTAATTCCTCGCCATCAATTCAAAGTGCCAATTCAGGCATCTATTGGCAGTAAAGTTATCGCCAGCGAACATATCCCTGCTTTGCGGAAAGATGTACTTGCCAAGTGTTACGGTGGTGACATCAGTCGGAAGAAGAAACTTTTGCACAAGCAAGCAAAAGGTAAAAAGCGGATGAAATCTGTAGGTACTGTGGATGTACCCCAGGAAGCTTTTATGGCAGTACTACGCTTGGATCAAAACTAATAGAAAGAAGAATTCAGGAGTCAGGAGTCAGAATGGGCTAAACGCCCCGCTAGCGCTAACAGAATGAATTGAAGTCCGAGTAGCGAATAGCGACGCGAAAAGCGAGTCTGCGTCAAGCTATGCGTAAGCAAAATATTCTGAATTCTGAATTCTGAATTCTTCTTCAACGTTATCCCTTCTGTGAATATTACGAATTACGAATAATTTCTTTAACAACAACAATAAAACGTTCCATGTCAGCTTGGGTAATAGCTCCCATTGTTGATACTCGGAAAATAGATTGGGCTAAATTTCCCTGTCCAGAATAAATAATATAGTTTTGGGCTTTGAGTTGGTCGTGAAATTCCTCATAGCTAAAACCATCGGGTAAGTAGTAGGCATTCAAGACAACGGATGAACTGCCAAGAGGAAGTAGGGGTTTAATTCCTATTGAGGCTAATCCGTCTCTGACTAAGCTGGCAAGTTGATTGTAATAGCTGTGTCTGGAACGCCAACCCCCTGCTTCGGTCATTTCTTGCAAAGCTTCTGTTAAGGCATAAAATGTCTGTACTGATTGCGTAAAAGGTGTACCGCCTTGGTCTTGCTGCTGGCAATAAGTTCCTAAATCTAAATATAAAGTGCGGGGGATTGTGTCTACTGGTAGTGCATCCCGTTGCAGGATGACAAAGGACACTCCGGGAACCCCATGCAAACATTTATTGGCTGTTGCAGCGCAAGCAGTAATTCCCCAATCTGCAAAATTTAGTTCCTCTGCACCAAAGCTGCTGACGGCATCTACTAATATTTTGATCTGGCGTTCTTGACAAATGGGTGCAAGTTCTAAAAAATTATTGAGGCGACCGGTAGTAGTTTCGTGATGAACGACAGCCAGGTGGGTGATGTCGGTGTTTTCATCTAAAAGCTTGACTAAAGCGTTGATATCTATTTCGGCATTCCAAGGATGGGAAAGTGTGATGTAATTGATTTCGTGGATTTTGGCGATTTTGGATAGTCGTTCGCCATATACACCGTTTTCAATTACTAGTAATTTGCCGTTTCTGGGTACTAAACTGCTGATCATTGCTTCCATTGCGGCAGTACCAGAACCAGTGAGGAGAACTGCTGCCCAGCCGCTCCCAAGACCGTACACTTGAAGTAATTGTTCGCGGATTCTGGTTTGAAGTTGGGAAAATTCTACCTCACGGTGACACAAATCGGGACGTAATAGGGCATTTCTGACGCGATCGCTTAAATTAACTGGGCCGGGATTTAGTAAAATCATTTTGTCATTTGTTATTAAGCGTTAATAATAGGACTTACGCACGAGTTATGGAATAACGAACCGCAGAGGCGCAGAGGGCACGGAGAAATCAGAGTTTGAGAGATATTTTGCGGGGAGCAATGCGATTTTGTGAGCAGGGGGAGCAGGGGATGCAGGGGAGGCAGGGGAAGAGAAAGAAATAAGTGTATTTATAGCTATAAAGGTCGTAAAAAATACTAAAGTTTTCTCTTCACTCCCCCTGCTCCCCCTGCTCCCCCTGCATCCCCTGCCTCCCCTGCTCTTTTCACGAGGATCTCACTTTTTCGCGTTGCTCCCTATTTTGCGTAAGTCCTAAATAAATTAAAAGTTTGTATTTTGAACAAGAATATCTAGGACAATACGAGATAATTGCACTACCAGCATTATGTCTATAGATTTACGGGAATTTTATCAGGCTACTGACCCCAGCAGAACTTTGTTTGTTAACAATAGCTCTGATGGCAAGTATTATATAGATTTTTCTTCAGTTCGAGGTGGTGATATTCTTGGCAAGCTGAAGCAGAAAATTACTTTTTTTAAGCCCAATGAACCCACTTGCACTTTATTTACTGGGCATATTGGTTGTGGAAAATCGACGGAACTATTAAGGTTACAGGCAGAACTGGAAAAATTAGGCTTCCAGGTGGTCTATTTTGAGTCCAGTGATGACCTGGAAATGACCGATGTTGATATTGCGGATGTGTTGCTAGCGATCGCTCGGCGGGTGAGTCAAAATCTCGATAAAATTACACTGGAGACACCCAACAAATTTAATGAGTTGCTCCAAGGTGCTTGGAAGGTCTTAAACTCCGAGGTGACGGGGGTAAAAGTTAAGGTTCCAAATGTTGGCGATTTTGGTGTCACCTCCGAAAAAGAAAAGCTTTCTCTGTCTGTGGGTATTGGTGAAATCACCGCGAAGATGAAAAATGACCCCACGCTGCGAGAAAAACTCAACCAGTATTTAGCACCGCAAAAAACTAAGCTGCTAGAAGCGATTAATCAAGAATTATTGGAACCTGCGATCGCTAAACTCAAACAGCAGGGTAAAAATGGTCTAGTGGTAATTGTCGATAATCTTGACCGTATAGATAATCGTGTCAAACCTTGGGGTCGTCCGCAGCAAGAATATCTATTTGTCGATCAAGGTGAGTTTTTGACTAAGCTTAATTGTCATCTCATCTATACCATGCCCTTGTCCTTGAAGTTTTCCAACGATTACGGAATGCTGACTCAGCGTTTCCCAGAAGATCCCAAGGTGTTACCAATGGTTCCTGTACAAAAGACTGATGGCAGTGTTCATTTACAGGGAATGGCACTCATGCAGCAGATGGTACTAGCAAGGGCTTTTCCTGACATTACACCAGAGGAGCGTTTAGATAAAATTACCGAGATTTTTGATAGTGCGGCTAGCCTAGAACGGTTATGTAAAATGAGCGGTGGTCATGTGCGGGACGTGCTGAGGCTGCTGAATACCTGGATTATGGAAGAAATGAGTCTTCCCCTCACCCGTGACACCTTAGAGCAAGTTATTCGTTCTCGCCGGAATGAAATAATGTTGCCAATTTCTGATGATGAGTGGCAATTGTTACGTCATGTCAAGGAAAGGAAAAAGGTGAGTGATGACCAAGGATATCAAAAACTGATTCGCAGTCGGTTTGTCTTTGAATATCGGGATGGTGGCGAGTCTTGGTTTGATGTTAATCCCGTTTTGGCTGAAGCCAGGGAGTTGCAATGAGGAATCAGGTAGTGTGCAGACAAGTTGGATTACCCCCCTTAATCCCCCCTTGTGAAGGGGGGAAACCGGAAAATCTAGTTCCCTCCCCTTTACAAGGGGAGGGTTAGGGAGGGGTAATTCAATGACTGGTAGTGATTCCATCCTTTACCTCCTACACTCTAGATTTACGTCGGCTTATGACTTATGACAAACTCGCAACCACCAGAAGATGACCATGTAAACAACAATCGCACTCTGCAACAATTAGCTTGGGCGATCGAATCCTCTGTGGGTCAGTTTAAGCTGATTTTGGCCCGGTGTAATTATGCTAGTTTGCGCGATCGCTTAATCTCCAGATTGCAGGAAATTTGTCGAGTCAAAATTCGGGTTTTGGCGGTGCAGGAATCTCGCAAAACTCTTTATACTGCGATTCAGGAAGAATTCGGCGAAGAGATACCAGCTTGTGTGATGGTTGTGGGTTTGGAATCAGTGCAGAATTTATCTGTGATGCTAACTTCTGCGAATCAAGTGCGGGAAGAGTTTCGCAAGAATTTTGCTTTTCCTTTAGTGTTGTGGATTGACGATGAAATCTACAAGCAACTAATACAGCTTGCGCCAGATTTGGAAAGTTGGGCAACTACGAGAAATTTTGATATATCAACACAAGAATTAGTAGATTTTGTCACCGAAACGGCTAATTCTTGGTTTAGTAATAACTTAAAATTTAGCGTAGATGGATATATAAAGCTGGAAAATGAGTTAGAAGCAGCGCAAAGATATTTACTCAATAAGCCAGATGCTTATAATTTAGAAATTCAAGCAGATTTAGAATCTTTATTAGGTTTTATCAAACAGATAAATAATCAAAAAGATTTGGCGCTACAGCATTATCACAAAGCTTTAGAACTCTGGCAACAAAGTAATCATTTAGAACGACAGGCAAAAATTCTCGGTGAGATTGGCTTTTGTTATTATCTCAAAGCTTTTAAACATCAAGATATTAATCATCCCGATTGGCAAGTGACTTGGCATTATGTTCAAGAATATATAAATTTTATTAACCAGTTCCGAAGTCCAGATTTAATTGCTAATACAGTAGTTAAATTCGGTGATATATTGCGAGACTTGCAAAAATGGGAAACTTTGCAGAGTCTTACAGAGAAAGCTTTAGTAGTACATCAAACTAACAACCAGTTAAGGGAATTAGCCAAAGATTACGGTTTTTTAGCTGAGGTGGCTTTGGCTAAAAAAAACTGGGTTGAAGCAAATCAGCTTGTTCAGGAAGCCTTGAAAGTTTTTGCTGTGATTCCCAATGTGGAATCAGCGAGTATATCAGGGGTTGGATCTGAGATTTCCGAAAGAGATTTTAAATCAAAAGATTTGAGTTTATATCAGTTTATTTTAGGTCGTTCTCAATACCATTTAGGTCAAATTCAACAGGCAACTCTCAGCTTAGAAACTGCTAGGGATGTGGGTAATCCCCTAGAAGATGTCAGGCTTTACTTGGATATTCTGAGATTTTTGCAGCAGCTTTATTTTGAGCGGAAAGAATATCTCCAAGCATACACAATCAAACAGCAACGGCGTTCCATTGAACAACAATTTGGCTTGCGGGCTTTTATTGGTGCGGGTAGGTTAAAAGCAACAAAACAGGCATTTGTAGAAACATTGCGCTCAAACTCTCCCCAAGGAAATATTGCCCCAGAAATTGCTGCATCTGGTCGCCTATTGGATGTAGAACGTTTAATTGAACGCATGGGTCGCCCTGATTATAAGCTGATAGTAATTCATGGGCAATCGGGTGTGGGCAAGAGTTCCCTGGTGAATGCGGGATTAGTGCCAGCTTTAAAGAATAAAGCGATCGGTGTTCAAGATTATATGCCGGTGGTAATGCGGGTTTACACCAACTGGGTGGAAGAGTTGGGGAAGCTTTTGAGAAAGGGGAGAGATGAGGGAGAGTTAGAATTTCAAGTTTTGACCTTAGAAGGTCAACTTCCACCCTCAGAAGGTCAACTTCCACCCTCAGAAGGTCAACTTCCACCCTCAGAAGGTCAACGTTCACCCTCAGAAGGTCAACTTCCACCCTCAGAAGGTCAACTTCCACCCTCAGAAGGTCAACTTCCACCCTCAGAAGGTCAACTTTCACCCTCAGAAGGTCAACTTCCACCCTCAGAAGGTCAACTTTCACCCTCAGAAGGTCAACTTTCACCCTCAGAAGGTCAACTTTCACCCTCAGAAGGTCAACTTTCACCCTCAGAAGGTCAAACTCCGCAATATTTAATATCCAGACTCAAAGAAAACGAACAGCGCAACCTCCGCACAGTGCTAATTTTCGATCAATTTGAGGAATTTTTCTTTGTTTACACCGAACCTGCCCAAAGGAAGCAATTCTTTGAGTTTCTGGGAGAGTGTCTGAATATTCTATCGGTGAAAGTTATCTTATCGCTGCGGGTAGATTACATCCATTACTTGCTGGAGTGCAATGATTTGTCCAGCCTGAAGATTATTGGCAATGACATTCTCAGCAATAATGTGCTTTACAAGTTGGGGAACTTCTCACCTGCTGATACCAAGTCAATTATTCAGCGTTTAACTGAAAATACTAGTTTTCGCTTAGAAGATGCTTTAGTTGAACAACTGGTGCAAGATTTAGCCGATGGATTGGGTGAAGTTCGTCCCATTGAGTTGCAGGTTGTGGGGGCGCAACTGCAAACGGAGAATATTACAACTCTGGCAGAATATCGGCAGCGTGGCACTAAAGACGAATTAGTTAAGCGTTATTTGGAAGAAGTTGTTAATGATTGCGGTGTTGAAAATCAGCAGGCGGCTGAATTCTTACTGTATTTACTGACGGATGAAAAAGGAACTCGTCCCCTGAAGACTCGCGCTGAGTTGGAACGCGATTTGCAGGGGTACTTCTCGGAGATCCCCCCAACCCCCCTTAAAAAGGGGGGCTTAATTTCTTCTACCCCCTTTTTAAGGGGGTCGCCGAAGGCGGGGGGATCGGAAGCTAGGGGGGAACAAGCTTCTGAAATTAGTAAATTAAATTTAGTGTTAGAAATTCTTGTCCAATCTGGCTTAGTGGTTTTGTTACCAGAGAACCCTTTTGACCGTTATCAACTGGTACATGACTACATCGCCGCCTTTATCCGCCAGCAGCAGGAACCGAAGTTAAAGCAGGTGATGGCGGAACTGGAAAAGGAACGAGAACAAAGAAAACTGAGTGACGCGAAACTGAATAACTTTCTCAAACGCGCCCTTTTTGGTTCGGTCGCCGCAGGATTAGTATTAGCTGGGTTGGCAGGGGTATCATGGCGATCGGAAAAAGAGGCAAATGAGCAAAAAAAACAAGCCGATATTAATGAAATTAACGCTATTAATAATTCTTCAGAAGCGTTTCTTGTCTCTGAACAACATCCAGATGACTTAATAGCAGCTTTAAAGGCAAGTGAAAAACTCAAACGCACACCTTCGGCACAGCACAGAAGCGATACCTTAATACAAACTGTGGTAACTTTACAGCAAGGGGTTTACTTAAAGCCAAAGGAACCAAAAGAAAATCGTGCCATAGAGGTAAATACCTTAGAAGGGCATAGCAGTGGGGTCTATAGCGTAGTCTTCAGCCCCGATGGCAAGACACTGGCTTCTGGCAGTTATGACAACACGATCAAACTCTGGGATGTCAGCACAGGCAAAGCCATCAAAACCCTGACTGGGCATAGCAGT
>NZ_JBALDK010000029.1:0-4565 GCF_036917455.1 Nostoc sp.
TCAGTACCCATCGCACCGCCTTACATTCGGGATAATTTATGGTTTTATGTCGAAAATAAGACATTTGATCAGAAAAAAGTGGTGCAGGCGATCGCCACAATCCAACAATGGATTGATACAGGAATTTCAATGGAACTACTGTTTAATCTGAACGCTGGAGTTTATTTCCCCGACGAACCTGAGCGTTCTCTCACCGCTCTTGATATTTTTGAAACCCTAATGCTGGCTTGGGAATTGGGTTGTAAAGCAATCTACTATATTCGCACTGTCCAAAAAGATAGTTTCAAAGAATCAAATGAGCAATGTGTTGCTTGTGCAAGCTGAACACCAGTTATCAGTAAACAGTTACTTGTACTGAGCGTTCGCGTAGCGTCCCGCAGGGAAGTCGTACCCCTACGGGGAAGCAAGCTACGCGGAGCGTCTTGCTCCAGAAGTATCAGTTATCAAGCATAGGCAATGGACATTACCCATTGCCCAATTAAGAGTGAAAACTAATCAAAATAGAATTAAAATGTACCAACCAAGACAATCTTTAATGCCGATTAATCCCGTTTTCAATCCGAACGGGAATGATGATACAGCCAACCGTTTAATATGGTTCGGGGAGACTACGAACTTAATGCAATTAAACGACGTTCGTTACTCGTGGGCTGTGTCTCTCTACCGTCAAATGCGAGAGAATTTCTGGGTTCCCGAAAAAATAGACATTACTCAAGATGTAACAGATTACGCCAATCTCACGCCTGGAGAACGACGTGCATTTGATGGCATCCTTAGCTACCTGACGTTTCTCGATTCGGTGCAAACCTGTAATGTGCCTCATATCAAAAACAGCGTTACTGCACCAGAAATTGCATTGTGTATGGCAGAACAAATTTCCCAAGAGGCGATGCACAATCAGTCTTATCAATACATTATTGAGACGGTGATTCCCAGCGATCGCCGTACACACGTCTATGATTTTTGGCGGAGCGATCGCATTCTCAAAGAACGATGCGAATTCATCGCTGGACTATACCAAAAGTATGTCGATAACCCCACACCAGAGAATTATTTCATATCGCTGTTAGCGGATTACTTGTTGGAAGGATTGTACTTCTACAATGGGTTTATATTTTTCTACAATCTGTCATCACGAATGCTCATGTCTGGGAGTGCCGATATCTTTAGAATGATTAACCGGGATGAACTCTCCCATGTGCGCCTGTATCAAAAATTGATTCCAGAAGCGATGCAAGTTTTCCCCCACAGCCGCGAACAAATCTACGAAATGTTTGCTCTAGCCGTCGAGCATGAATGCAAGTGGACAGGACATATTGTTGGAGATGATATTCTGGGGATTACGGCAAACAGTACAGAACAGTACACAAAATATCTGGCAAATGCTCGCTTGAAGGCGATCGGTTTAGATCCATTATGGACAGAAGCTATCTATAAAAAAAGCCCCTATGCTCACTTGGAGCGTTTCTCAGATACTAAGAAAGAAGCTCACACGAAGGCAAACTTCTTTGAGGCGAGTGTCACCAGTTACGTCATGTCCTCTAGCATTGAAGGTTGGGATGATTTCTAAAAGGGGGTCTAACAACCCCAATGTACCCGACCGCCGAGAGATGATTTGTGAGGCGTTCAGAGATTGTCTGCCGCGGGTGATTGGGAACGTTAAGTCGCTTAGTCTTAGGATGGTGGCAATCACCACTCTTTGAATTTTTGCTATGTTTAAACATGACCAAGACATAATCTAAGATTGTGCCTTGGTCGAGAATATAATGTTGATAATTTCAACTATGAACTACCGAAACTACATTACGATCGAACCAAATAAACGCGGTGGTAAGCCTTGTGTACGCGGCTTGCGAATTACGGTTTATGAAGTGCTTGAGTACTTGGCTTCCGAGATGACGGAAGCAGAAATTATCGACGATTTTCCCGATCTGACGCGAGAAGATTTAAAAGCTTGCATTGCTTATGCTGCCGATCGTGAGCGTCGGTTTATGACTGCTCCATTATCTGCATGAAATTACTTTTTGACGAAAAGTTGTCACCTAAGTTACCAAGCCATTTGAGTGATATTTTCCCAAATTCGCTTCATGTTCGACATGTGGGCATGAAAGCAACGATTCTCCCTAGGAGAGGCTTCGCCAACGACCCAATAGTTTGGGATTATGCAAAAAACAATAATTTGATGATTGTCTCAAAAGATGCAGATATGCACGACCTGAGCTTAGTATTTGGGAACCCACCGAAAGTTATTTGGCTTCGCGCTGGAAACTGTTCGACATTACAAGTTGAAAATTTGCTATGTCATAATTTTAACGCGATCGAGTTATTTTATGAAGATGAAAATTTATCGTTGCTTGCTTTATCATAATGCATCGATGGCTTTGGATCTCTTCCCAGGGTTTTTACAAATGGAGAAAACATAATGGCGATCGCCGTACACACGTCTATGATTTTTGGCGGAGCGATGCCTGCGGCGGGCTGCGCCTACGCATTCTCAAAAAACGATGTGAATTTATCGCTGGATTATACCAAAAGTATGTTGAGAACCCCACACCAGAAAATTATTTCGTATCGCTCTTGGCGGATTATTTGTTGGAAGGTTTTTATTTCTACAATGGGTTTATATTTTTCTACAACCTGTCATCATGAATGCTGATGTCTGGGAGTGCCGATATCTTTAGAATGATTAACCGAGATGAACTCTCCCATGTGCGGCTGTATCAAAAATTGTTTCAAGAAGCGATGCAAGTTTTTCCCCACAGCCGCGAACAAATGTACGAAATGTTTGCGATCGCTGTCGAGCATGAATGCAAAATGCTACCAGAAGGAAAAACAAACTGCCAAATCCAATCATACTTGGCTCTGGGATATTTTCTCTCTAATGCGAAAGGTAAATAAACCGAACCGTAACCTTTTTGTAAATCTTGTTGATGTAAATTTTTACACTTTGTATAGGCTTCCTTGAGAGTTTCCCTTGTAAACAGGGAATTCTTGTTTATAGCGTAGTTATTTCGCAGAAAGGATATACCCCTTTGTAGTAAGTGAGTAGAATTAGTTTTATGACAATAGACTTCGGCAGTATCAAAAGCTACAATCCTGATAGAGGATTTGGGTTTGTCGGTCGTACTTTTCTTAATCCTAATGGAAAAGTTTTCTTCCATATCAAAAAAATCCAGAAAAAACATCCTGAATTAGCCCAAAAATTGGACAATAGCGAAGCTTTTGAAACAGTCAATTTCTGGTATGAAATTGAAACAAATGAAAAAGGCGAACAAGTTAGTAAGCTTTGGCTAAACACAGAAAATATCCCTCAAAGTTACACACATGAATTATATGATTTGATCCAAAAAGTAGAGAGTATTTGGAAAAATATAGACTCTCCAAAACCTAGTTGGCTTGACCTTGTAACGATAGAGTTGGTTGGAGTTGGTCGCAGACATGAAGTAAGTGTTGAGCGAGATAACTTAGAGAGCCAACTTAGAGCAGCAGAGGAGGAGCGACGCAGGAAGGTAGAAGCTCTACGAGAAAATGAAATTGGAAGAATAGCTAAGGAGCATAAGTTAACAAAACCGGAAGCTGATAAGTTAGAGCAACTATTAGCAGAGATGCGTCCTTTAAATTTTACGCATAGTAAGCGACTCTCGGCATATATTGTAAACAATCGACTTGGTTATAAGTATCCAAATATCTCAGGTATTGTGAGAATGGAAGAAGCAGGTAAAGAATGGGATTTGCATGGGGGATTTCCTCCGGGTATTTATAAAGTTATTTGCAGGGAACTCAATTTGGATAACCAGAGGACTAGTGCCAGAGCAAAAGACTTTGAATCATTTAACGATATCTATGTAAATAAATCAAGAATAACGAAGAACTCGATCAATAGTAAATAGAAATTAGACAGAAATGAGTAAACCCTTTTACAAAAATAAACTTGCAGGTAGTTATGGTGTCCTTGAAGGACAAGTATTCTCAAGTCAGTCTTCCTTTCTTCAACTTAGGCTTGTAAACGCTGTTGGCGGAATGGTTGAGTTGAGTCATCAGCACGAAAATGTCACGACTGAAAATCTAGTTCAAGTCTCACCGGAGGAAGTTCAAAAGGCTCTACTGGGTTTTTAGTTAAGTTGTTGAAGCCTGCCTAACACTGCGTTGGTGCGGACGGAGCAGAGGTTAACGGTGAGAGTTCAAGCTTGTCTGCCGCCGCACAACTTCACCGTTAAATCATCAAAAGCGTATTTAATCCTGTACGTAGTCTTGTCCTGTCACCAACGCCCATTCTGCTCGCATAAACTCACGTCCCAAGTAAGCCGCATGATCCAATCGGCTCACTGGAGAAGGTTTTGTTGATTCAAACAGTTGAATGCAAATTTCTTTAGCAGTTCTTCCTGTAAATAGGACAGTAGGTTGTCGTTCCACTTTGACCGTTGCAGGAATCGGCTTTCCGGTTTCTGGATCGATAGCTAATCCTTGCTCATTAGACATCTCCAAAATAGTAATATTCTGTGGTAAAAGAAGATTGCGATAAGTTTTTGACACAAAAATATGAGTGACATACTGAAGCACATTGA
>NZ_JBALDK010000030.1:0-5479 GCF_036917455.1 Nostoc sp.
TAAAATTTAATTTTATTTGTTAGGTAGCTTTCACTATTTCAAATGTATAATCTATCATTCATTATTATTATTCAAATGTATAATCTATCATTCGTTATTATTTAGATTCACCTTTATTACTTGTTTATAGGTTGAGATTATGGAATGTAGAGTATCTTCTTTTAAAACATAAGACAGTATTACTTAGTAGTTGTTTATTTACATAGTTACGAAAATGGTAACTATCTTAACTTCTACTTCAAAAATCATGAGCCATTATATGGATAGTTAGCATGTTTACGGCACTATCCGATGTCTCAAGACTTATTAAACTCCTTTCAAGAAGCATACAGCAATCTCGAACTGTTTCCATTGATGGAACGGAACGAAATGGAAAGATTTAGAGTCGAATATGGTGATGATTTGATTGCAGACCTTAACCAATTAGTGGAAGATAGTCCTAATGGAGATGGCAAAATTGTCTTTACAGGACATCGCGGATGTGGTAAGTCTACTTTATTAGCTGAGTTTAGCAGACAAATTCAAAATAAATATTTTGTAGTTCTATTTTCTATTGCTGACAAAATTGAAATGTCGGCTGTTAATCATATTAATATATTGTTTGCGATCGCAGTTAATTTAATGACAGAGGCAGAAGCCCGCCGAGTTGATATTCCACAATCTACTAAAGAAGCTCTTTATAAGTGGTTTGCTACTCGCACTCGCACTGAAGAATCAAATTTGCAAGCAGAAACTAGTATAGGTTTTGATCTCCTAAAATTGATTAGCTCTAAATTAAAAGCTGATGCTAGCGTTCGGGATGAAATCAAGCAAGAATTTGAACGCAAATTATCAGATTTAGTTGCCAGAATTAATGAAATAGCTGCTTTAATTCAAGCTGCAACTCAACAAAATGTTTTAGTCATTATTGATGATTTAGATAAGCTTGACTTAGGAAGAGTTAATGAAATTTATCGAGATAATATTAAAGCTCTCTGCCAACCTAACTTTCAAATTATTTACACTATCCCCATCGCAGTGCTTCGGGAAACATTTATCAGTACAATAATTACCACTGAAACCAACGATCAAGTTGTAGCAATGCCTGTTTTAAAAATATTTAATAAAGGAAAAAATCGCTTTCCTAATGCTCAACCTCGCCCAGAAGCAACAAAGATTCTCGGTGAAGTTTTACAAAAACGGATTCCTAGTGAATTAATCGCGGCTGAAACGGCTGAGAAAATTGTAATCTATAGTGGTGGCGTGTTGCGAGAGTTAATTCGGATCTCTAAGGAATGTTGCCGTATTTGTTTACGGACTATCCGACGAAATCCCTCAGCCGAAGTTATCATTGATGATAAAATTCTTCTTCAAGCAATCAATAAAATTCGCAATGATTTTTCTATCCGTTTAGGAAAAGTTGATATAGATATTTTGCAGAGTGTTTATGAACAATTCATGCCCAATGACCCCAAACAAGCAGAGTTTTTAGATTTGCTACATGGGCTGTATGTCCTAGAATATCGGACTGATGAAACTTGGTACGATGTTCATCCAATCATTATCGAAAGTTTGAGAAGACAGGGAGCCATTAATGTTCAATGAAGAATCATTAGATAATCAGGGAGAAAATCAAGATGCGTATGACGATTTAATTGTTTCTATTGAAGCTCAAAGACGGGGATTAAATCTACTGATTGCAGTTTGCGATGATGCTAGCTTTCGTGATGAAATTATTGCCCAATATGAAGCTGAACTACAACCTGCATTTCGTCCATATCGAGTGACTTTAGCACGTCAGGAACCTAGCCTAAAAGCTGCTCTTAACCAACTGGTACAACAAGAAGAATATTTTCGTCAGCAAAACCAGGCGGTGATTACTGTGACAGGTGCTGAACAACTTTATTTTCTCAGATTGGGAAATGAGCAATCGGAACAGGAGAAATTTTTTGGTTACTTGCAATGGACAAGGGAAGGATTGCGTGAGTTTCCCTTTGCGATCGTGCTTTGGGTAACTAATCAAATTTTAGTTAACCTGATTAAAAAAGCGCCTGATTTTTGGAGTTGGCGTAATGGTGTATTTCGATTTGAATCTCAAAAGACGAATGCTATTCCTGGTAAAGAATTAGAACCTATACGTTTTGTTTTTCGAGATACAGAATTAGCCAGTACAGATACTAATGAAAATAATCCCTTTTTCTTACCTATTCAAGATTTACAAAGATTAATTGAGAAAATAGAACAGGAACGGGGTACTAAAGATCCAACCTTGGCTACTTTATACTCAAGGTTGGGTGATATTTACCACAGTAGATTAGATCGGGGTGAATCTCAGAATTATCAAGAAGAACAGGAATTAGCAATTAAGTATTGGCGAAAGGCGAGTGAGCTACAAAATGAATTAGGTTTGCAGATAGACTTAGCTAATAGCCTCAACAATTTAGCCGGAATATATCGTGCAACAGGACACTATAGCCAAGCTGAACCTTTATATAAACAAGCTTTAGAACTTAGAAAACGCCTGCTAGGAGACAACCATCCTTCTTTTGCTACTAGCTTGAATAATTTGGCGGGACTTTACAAATCTACTGGTCAATATAGTAAAGCAGAACTGTTATATCAACAAGCTTTAGAACTGAGGAAACGTCTGTGGGGAGAAAATCATGCCGATGTTGCTGTCAGTCTGAACAATTTGGCATTACTATATGATGAACAAGGGCGTTATGACGAAGCAGAACCTCTGTATCTGCAATCATTAGAAGTTGAAAAACGTTTAGTTGGCGAAAATCATCTTACTTTCGCTCTTATACTAAATAATTTAGCGCTACTTTATTATCATCAAGGACGTTATAGCGAAGCTGAACCGTTGTCGCAACAAGCAATAGAGTTAGATAAGCGATTTTTGGGAGAAGAAAATCCTGATGTTGCAACAGATTTGCACAATTTAGGATTGATATACCGCGCTCAAGGACGCTACGATCAAGCTGAAACAGTATTTTTGCAATCATTAGAACTTAAGCAGCGTCTATTGCAAAAAGCGCATCCACTTTTAGCCGATACTATCTACGCTCTTGGTTATATGTACAGGGAGCAGGGGCGTTATGGTGAGGCAGAATCTTTATGTATAAAAGCCTTAGAACTTGATAAGCACCTATTGGGAGAAAATCATCCTAATGTTGCCGAAAGTCTCAATAATTTGGCAGAAATTTATCGTGAAACTGGACGTTATGGTGAAGCCGAGCCGCTTTATTTGCAAGCTTTAAGTATTTGTGAGGAAGTGTGGGGTATAAATCATACTCGTAGTGTCACTATTCGTCAAAATTTAGAAAAACTTGCCGCAGCAATACAGAATAATGGAGAGTGTGATGTCTTCGACAACCCCTTCGAGGAACGCATTGGATAGAGTAATACCAATTATGTATGAAGATGCGCCAAACTATATAAGGAACGAACCGCAAGGGGTCCAAAGGACACAAAGAAAGAAGGAAGAAAGCCAAGAGAATTTGGCGCAGCCTCACAAAGAAATGTTATAATAATATCATTTTGAGTTTATTTAGCCTCATCTAAAGATAGCAACATGGCTAAAGATTTTTTCCATCAACAGGTAAAAAAAGCATTAATTAAAGATGGGTGGATAATTACTCACGATCCTTTTACAATTCGTATTAGTGAAGCAATTAAACTACAAATAGACTGGCTGAAAATACCATTCTAGCAGAACGTAATATAAAGAAAGTAGCTGTTGAAATTAAAAGTTTTATTGCAGATTCAGATATCAGTTAATTTCATACTGCACTAGGACAATATTTAAATTACTGCCAAGCTATTGAAGAACAAGAAGCAGAAAGAGCGCTTTACCTAGCAGTTCCTATTGAAACATATCAAGACTTTTTTCAACTTTCTTTTGTCCAAGGCGCTCTTCATCGTTACCAAGTTAAGTTGATAATTTACGATCCAAAATGTGAGAAAATTCGACTATGGATAAAATAGAACACTATCGACAAATTATCAAACAAATATTGAGCGAACATCAACAAATAGTATCTAATACTGATACAGTCAATTCACAACTAATTTTAGACAAAGAAAACGACCATTATCAACTAGCTTATGTTGGCTGGCAAGGAGATAAGCGGGTGTTTGGCCCGGTTATGCATTTTGATATTCAAGATGGGAAAATATGGATTCAGTATAACGGTACAGAAGAGTCTGTTGCTGAACGATTGGTTGAGTTAGGTGTACCACCTTTTGATATTGTCATTGGGTTTCATTCTCCTTTTAAACGGCAATTTACTTCTTATGCTGTCGAGTGAACGGTACGATTAGCTCCCCGACTTCTTAAAGAAGTCGGGGAGCTATCTATAGGAAGGGGGCTTAATTGTTATCCAAATCTACTAGCGAACCCCGACGAAACCAGCTTGCTCAATTGCTCTTTGCCCTTGGTCAGTTAATAAAAGATTGGTATATGCATTTCCAATCTGCTGTTCCCGACCTTTATTCTGCTTAATAATCACAAACAAATTGGCAATTATGGGATAGCTGCCATTTTTAACAGCCTGAGTATTTAGCTGGTTGCGCTGACGTGGACATTGCTCAGGCGATACCATAGGTTCCCTATAGGGAGGAATTAGCTGACCAGAAGTGCTATCCAATGGTAAAGCCTTCACACTACACTGAAATACTACCGAACGAGCCGAAGCGTAATACACACCGCCAGGAATTTTACTCAATTGGCGCACTGCCTCTGTAGCAGAGTACACATATTGCACATTAGAGCCAAGTGCTTGCCCCTTCAAGTCGCTGTTGGTTGAGAATATTACTGTATCTGCGTCCTCTGGTCGTTGAGACAAAGGTGTGATGGGTAGGTTTGGCCCACCTACTTGATTCCAGTTAGTAATTTTCCCCAAATAAATCTGGTGCAATTGGTCAACAGTTAAACCTGATACTTTCAGTGATGGGTTGACTACCACTGCTATCGCATCCATACCTACCTGACGTTGCTCAAGGGTGAAGCCTCGCGCTTTTGCCATAGCTTGTTCTTCATCTGTAAGGGGACGAGAAGACTGAGTAAAGTCTAGTTTCCCATCAAGTAACATCCGAATGCCTGAGCTAGAACCAGGGCTAGCATTAACAGGGTCTACGTAACGTAATTTTAGTTCCGGGCGATCGCTCTGGATCTGAGAATCTACTAATTGGCGGATAGATGCCCAAGCTGTACTTCCTCCGTAGTTAAACGAGGCAGTGGGGACATCTGCAATTGTCTGAAAACTGGATGAGCCTGTATTAGAGACGGTCTTGAAACTTTGATTAGAGGAAGAGTCAATACTGTTGCGGGACAATAAATTCGGCTTTAGTAACCACCAAAGCAACCCGCCAATAACTATAAGTGTCAACACTTTACCAATAATCAAACCTCTAAGAAAGAGGGCTATTTCACCGTTAATTAAAGCTTTTTTTTGATTTGTATTGTCCATATTTTTAAATATTGTTTATTGTATTT
>NZ_JBALDK010000031.1:0-10349 GCF_036917455.1 Nostoc sp.
AATTTCAGGTAAATTGGTCCTTGCTACTGGTACTTCACCAATCTCAGACAAAGTGGCGATAATTGTTGGTGCTTCAATAATTTCAGGTAAATTGGCCCTTGCTACCGATGCTTCAATAATCTCAGATGATGTGGCGATAATTGTTGGTGCTTCACTAATTTCAGGTAAACTAGCCCTTGCTACTGGTACTTCATCAATCTCAGACGAAGTGGCAATAATTGTTGGTGTTTCATCAATCTCAGGTGAACTAGCACTAACTACCGATGCTTTACTAGTTTCAGGTAAAATGGCGGTAATTATTGATGCTTCAACAATTTCAGGCAATGCTAAGATGGAATGATTTTCTGTAAACTCGCTGGTAATATCCTCATCACGTTGTAGTGAAGTCACATTTGCTGAGATATTAACAGCTATACCAGACTGTGACTCTGAAGTTATTAACTCTTCATTATTATCAGAGTTGGTGAATAAACTAGGTGTGTTTTCAATATAGGTTGAAGTAGGTGTTAACTCAACAGGTGCACTGGCTAGAAATTTACTTGTAACACTCAAATCGATTTCCTGACTTTTCCCGGTATCTGGAAAACCTTTCTTGTCCAACGAGAGAGGCTTTAAATTCTCCCCATCTCCTTGTAATGAAGTAGGCTGGAGGGTTAGTTCTTGCGTTAGATTTTCTACATCCTGTGAAAAATCATGATTAATTTCTTGTTTTCCTGCAATTGGTTTTTTTACAAATGAAGGTTCAGAATTAGATTGTGATTCTACAGTATTTTCATCATTTAACGAATGAAAAATTAATGTGGGATTACTATTAACATCAGGTGAAGTAAGTGCTGACGGTAAAGTTAAATAATTTTCGACTCCAGGATTGTCTGTGACAAAATCATCTGGGTTATTTTTTAATATTAAGTCTGTTTCAATAACTGGAGTTGCCTCAAAATTACTATTTATATTTGTCAACTCTTCTTCCTGCGATGGAGAGATTAAAGTTGGTAAGTTCTCTTGAGATTGGATTAAATTTGTTTGAGTAGTGCTAATTTTATTGTCAAGGATAGAAGAAACTTTATATGCTTCAATATCTTCTTGGGAAGCTGTTGGGCTGACTGAACTATCTAAAACATTACCTGAGTCTGATGCTTCGGTGATTATTATTTGATAATTATTGGGAACCTGATTAGACGGAGTAATTGTTTTTTCTACATTATTAGTCAAAGGATATTCTATAGGTGGATATTCGACTAATTCAGTTGTATTATTATCTAAGCTAATCTTCTCTTGTAATGGTAAAATGCTTTCTGTCACAGGCAACTCTACACTAGGAGAGCTAGATGGAAACTCAGAAGTTGGGTGCAGATTATTGCTAAGAGTATTCCTAAATAAAGTCGATGTATCTTCAATTAAAGATGGAGTGTCTACTGTTGTACCCGTAACATAATTATTGTTATTTATAGTGTTCTCCGAAGCACTATCCAACTGTAAATTCGGGGTTTCTAAGCTAGCTTTAATCGATGGAGATTCTTCGTCATTAATAGTAATATTATTTTCATTAATAAATTGTTCGACATTTTTAGCCATCGATGATGTGATAGCCTTTTTAGCTCTAGGTTTTGATTTTGACTTTTTTGCTGCTGGTTGTTGAGATTTATTTGTTTTTTTTGATTTAGATTTACTTTTGATATTTAATTCTTGCAAAGTGTTATTACTCGTATTTTTTTCAATACGAGTCGGCAGTATTGCTGGGATACTGTCTTTTACTGGCTTATTACTATTAATAGTACTATTATCTAATGGAGCTATTGAATCATAAGAATCAAACTCAATTACGGAAAACTCACTATTTATATCCTCAGCATCCCAGCTATCCCAACCTATGAATGGTTGAATCGATGGCTCATAATGACGAGATAAGAAAAACTTAGCGGATGTGACTAATGGTGGCTTAGTTTGTATTGGACTGATAAAATGACTTCGTGAATGCAAAGAATGAGATTCTTTTTTCAAGCTCATTCTTTGAGGATTCGACAAAGGTGATATTATCCCAAGGGGATGAATACTGTTTCCTAATGAAGATGAAATAATTTGCATAGTTATTGTTGAATAGTAGCCAATTAACTAGAAACGAAATATCCGGTTTTTTGATTTCGTTGTACAGAAGAACCTCCTCCTGTAGACCTTGCTATTTGTAAACCTTCATAAGCTAAAGTTAATTCTTCAATTGCAACTGCTTTTCCATCTGCTTGGAGTGCAGGTGTTTTCCAGGTGATGGGAATAGCGCCAATCAAAGTCCAACTCATCATCGTTTCACCAGCTTGGTTAAAAATCAGAATATTGACATTGCGCCGAGATGTTTTCTTTTGTTCATCAAAAACTGCATTCATCCAGTTCCAAAAACCTGGATGATCGGTAAATCCTCGCTTAAGGGTTATGTCTGCAAATTCTGTATGACCTAAATAAATTCTTTGCTGGTCGTTGACACCACCTTCCTGAAAAACATTTTTCTTAATTTGAACACTTAATCCTGTACATTCAGCGAAAGATGCAGCAATAGAACTGTCTATTTCTACATAGAACCGATTAGTAGTAACATAATTTAATTCGTGAGTAATGTTGCCGTTATTAGCGCCTGTAGCCATCACAACCACCTTTGAGAATCATAACTACCTACCCTTTCTCGCTGCGATCGCAGGTCTTCTAGCAAAAGTTTATACACGTGTTCTGTAAGTTGGTTCATCATCTGTGAATCGTTAAGATATTTACTTGCCGTTTTAGCCGCTTTGCTTGCATCAGATGCCGCAAAAACCCCGGCATATCCAGCCATACCGCCAACATCTCCATCGAAAGTGAAAAAACTTTGTTGCTGTTTTGAGTCCATAAATAAAAAATCTCTCCTAGAATCCAGGCTAAAGGTACAGCATCAGAATCAAAAGTAGCCAAAAGTCGAACTTAGTTTTTGCCTAAATTTAAACTTTTGAGGAATTGTGTAGAAAATGCGATTGCAGTACCCTAGATGTTAGTAACAGTAAAATCATTCATCTAGCTACTCCTTGGGTAACAGGATAAGAAAATGAGAGAATATGTCAGCCGGAAGAAACAAACTAGTACAGGCTTCTCAATTCCATCCCTGAAACACCCTACACGCGGATTTGGTTTGGAGTCGTCGGCAATTTCACGCCAAGCAGTTCCTGAAATACAACCACTCCAGAAACCAGTTACTCACGATATCAGTCACATACCACTGCGTACCCAAGCAAAACTCTCAATAAGCCAGCCTGGAGACATTTACGAACAGGAAGCTGATAGCGTAGCACAGCAGGTAATGCAAAGAATGGCACAACCTGTAAATGGCCAGTCTATTCAACGAGAAGTATTACCAGAGGAAGAGGAAGAATTGCAGATGAAACCTCTGGCAAATTCCATCACGCCTTTGGTGCAACGAGAAGAAATGCCAGAGCATGAGGAAGAATTACAGATGAAATCTCTGGACAGTAGCACACTGCAACGGGAAGAAGTGCCAGAGGATGAGGAAGAATTACAGATGAAATCTCTGGACATTAGCACATTGCAACGAGAAGCATTGCCAGAGGATGAGGAAGAATTACAGATGAAACCGATGGTGCAGCGTCAGGCTAAGGCTGGGATGGCTGCTGCGCCTGATCTGGAAGCGTCCATTAGCCAAGCAAGGGGTGGTGGACAGGCGATCGCAGACAACATCCGCAAACCGATGGAACAGGCGTTTGGCGCAGATTTCAGTAGGGTGAAGGTTCACACGGATGGTCAATCTGACCAGTTGAATCAGTCAATTCAGGCGCGTGCTTTCACAACGGGGCAGGATGTGTTCTTTCGGCAGGGGGAATATAATCCTGGGAGTCGGGGCGGTCAGGAGTTGCTGGCGCATGAGTTGACCCATGTGGTGCAGCAGAATGGTGGGGCTGTACAGCGATCGCCGAAGCCACAGGAGAGGGTAGGACAACTCCCAACTGGCAAAACCGAATCCCTAGTAGCAGGAGATGGGGTAATACAAAGATACATAGAGATATCGAAATTTTTTCTGCTTTTAGACAGATTAAAGTTGGAAAACAACTTAAGACATAGGCTCATGCACTGGAATTCAGTGGGAGTATTCGATGAAGTGCAAGACAATGAAGAAAAATTAAAAGAAAAGATGCTTGAATTTCTTAATATTTCTGAAAATGTGGGTGGAGGGGAATTAAAACCGGGGCAAAAACACAAAGACGACTCACTGCCGGGATGGTTAAATTATTTCAGTGAATTTAAAACACCCCTACCAAATAATTGGGGAGAATTGAGTTTCAAAAAAGGATTTGACAGACTTACCGCTCATGGTTGGATTTCGGACAACGTAGTTTTACCTAAAGAAGAGTTTCCGAAAGGTGTAGCAGTTCATGTAATTTTAGCAGTAAGCGAAACAAACAGCTCATCAGAAAAAGTAGTGATAAACCCTCATGTCACGGTAAGAGTGAAAGCAGTGCAGGATAAATATGACCAGATAGCATTAATAAATGACCAAAAAGCAATGACAAACGAAAATAAAAATATCGGACTGGAGGGTACGAAAAATTCCCTTAGTATCGGTATTAAAACAGATCGTGAAAAGGCAGATACTAACGCGAGTCAAAATATCGGTAAGCCAATGGAGGATTTGAAGAAAGGCTTTACGACAGATTGGCTTAAGGAGATAGTAGATAATGCGTGGAAGGCAGCCCAATCTGACCAGGCGGTGAAGCCCACGAAGGAATTTTCAATAAAATAGAGCGATCGTCAGACTCTTAATACTAATACCACTAAAGTTTAAGAAATTCCTTTATTTCCACGATGATAACGAACTTAATGAGTGTAATTGCCTATGTTGTAGTTATTTGGCGCGTTGCATTCATTAACGTACCAAATAACTATAAAAGTGCGATCGCATATCTTTATAAGGTGGATAAATGACCATGATTCCTGATGAAATTGTTAAATTATTAGAACTTACCCACTTTACCTCTCACCATGCGATCGCCGCTCTTGTAGCGATTGTCTTAATAGTCTTGCGATCGCTCATGTATGAAAATTAATTTAGTGCGATCGCCCCATCTTCCAAATTATTGTGGCGTGCATTAACCAATTGCAGTGTCAAACTCAGGTTAATTTATGGTGACTCTCGCGAAAATTGAAGGGTAGTTGATCGATCAACTACCCTATGAAATTTGACAGCTTTTTGCAACCCTTGTGCATTCGTCAAAAGTTTTACTACACAATATACACCGTAAAATTGACTAGATTGTCCTGACCAAATCGCAGTGAATCTCCATTAAGCAGGCGATATTGCATCCCAGGAGTTAAAGAATTGTTGTTTAAATAAATACCATTTGTACTCATATCAACAATCATGTATGCATTTTGCGACCAGTCCCAATCGACTCGTGCGTGACGACGAGATACTATTCCCTCACTGGGGATACCAGTCAAGTCAATTTCGGGTGGTGCTATTCCTGGACTCTGACTGCGACGACCAATATAACCTCCTTCCCCAACGAGATGAAATTCTCTACCAGTGCTATGAATCAGCTTTAAGGCTGGCGCTCTTTGAGACGGAGGGGTATAAACTGGGGGTGTTGGTTGATAAGCAACCCGTGGCTGATAGACTGTTGAATAATCAACGGGGGCTTGTTGAGGAGCTTGGTAATTAGGTTGCTCTGTAGGCGGCCGCTGATACTGAACAGGCGGAGGTTGGTTAGACGGTTGTTGACTAGGCTGTGGTTGAATAGGTGGTTGTGGTGTAGGGGAAACTACATTATTCACAGGGCCCACAGGAGTGGAACACCAGGGACAAACCTTAGCATTGTTAGGCAGGGCGCGGTTAAAATATTCGCAACTAGGATTAGGGCACCGATTTGCAGGCATAGGAATTTATATCATCAGGCATAGGTTGTAAAGCTACAAGACCTACTTTACTAAGTAAACACTGACCCTGACGAGTGGTTAGCATCTGGGCAAATGTAGAACCACCAGGCAGGCGGCTGCTGTCTTTAGGGTACACTACAAAAATAGGGTATCCCAGGGGGTAGCTTTGGAAAGTTGTGACATCAACATAATAATCATCATGTTGACACAAGTCATCTGAGGGATTAATTGAGCGGCGATCGCGCCTTTGAAACAGAGGTTGAATTGCTGACTTTTTACCATCTGCGATCGCTAGCGGATAGCCAGTACACTGACTCGAAGTTTTACTGATAATACCAAAACTGATAATACCAGTGGTTCGCCCCTCTAAAGTCTCACTGCGGATCTGATTTTGGGTTTTTGTTGTATCAAGTTTAGTAACTTTCGTTGTAAATAAAGCTTCGTCTTGAGGGGCATTTTTGAGAATTATTTCTTTAAATTTACTGATTGCTTCTGGTTCAGTTGGAGCAAAAGGTTTCACAGTCAGATTTGGAAGTTTGGGACTAATTTGCTGCCAATTGGTAATTTTACCTGTGTAAATTTGCCGCAATTGCTCAATATTTATTTGCCCACCCAAAGCATTAGCAAGATTTGAGTCTCTTTTATTAAATGCTACAAAAACAAGTAATCCATCATAAGCAACTTGTTTTTTAGTAAGTTTATCTGTGATGTTGTCTGTCAAACTAGTAATTGCAAAATCTTTTTTGCTTGTTTGGACTTCTTCAATACTTTTAATCGGATTATTTATATTGGATGACAAAATAGATTCATAGTTAAATGTTGCTGTTGCATCTGGCTTTGGTCTGGTCAACAAATCTCCTAAACGACTGTTGTCTACCGATTGCGTCAAAACAAAGCTCCATGTACTGTCTTTTTCTCCTGTGTAAATAAATTGTCCAGAAGGGACGTTAGGGACTTCAGAGAAATTCCGCACAAGGCTAGACCAGAGTATATATTGATTAGGATTATCTGTTTTCTTGCCCAAAAGCCAATATAAAATTCCCCCACAAAGTAGTAATAAAGCCAGAATCCCTAACAAAATTAAAGGCATTGGCAAAGGCTTTTCTATTAGTTGAGAAGCTGGAGAACGCACCGAACTATTACCACGATCTTCTTTAGGAAGTTGTAGCAGTGCTTGACGAGCCGTTTCCGCATTATCGAAAGGAGTTTCTAGCCCCATTAAACGATAAATAAACTGCTTCAAATGGCTATCTGTATCTGGCCATTGTTGATTATCTCTAGGGTCGAGAGGCTGGTTGGATAAAAAATTAATTGTTCTTCCTGCCCACAAATAAAAGGCTAGCAACCCTAATGATTCTAAATCTTGTTCGGGTCTGACGGGTGCGGGTTGAGTAACAATAGGTGGAATAAATAAGTTTTCCCAGATAGCTAAATCGCAAAAGTATATAGAGAACTTTTGATTATTTTCTACTTTAATTAAAGTACTATCTAAATTGATGTTGCCGTGAGTTATACCCAGTTGTGTTTGATTGGAGGGGAAACGCAGCTTTTGGGTGTGGAGAAACTGGAGAGTTTGTAAACCTTGATTTAGTACCTCACGCACATCAAGAGATGTCATTGCTCCCTTTTCTATGAGATACTTACCTAAAGTTTGGGATGACTCTATTCCTTGAGTAATTAAATAACAACGCTCTCTTTTTTCATCTGCGATCGCTTCTTTAGTTTCTACAAGACGGAAGTTTTGAATTCTATTATCGGCTAAACTTACCCCACCTACCCGTTTAAAAGTATCTTTGCGCTTTTGAGTCTCGCTTTCATTAAAAGAACGATTGGGTAGTAGGTATTCTTTGATGATGACAGGTTGTTTGTCCTTGAGTTGGATACCTGAGTATAAGCGGCCTAAACCCCGCACACCAATAAAACTAGCTATTTGATAAGTCCCCTGATTTCCTTTAATCTCAGCCTCCTGTGGTAAAGTTGCCGGAAAACCACATTCCAAGCAAAACTTAGCTCCCTTGATTTGCTGCGCCGTTTGGAAGGGGCGATCGCAACTTAAGGGAGAATTGTACGAACAGGGGTATTCTTGATAAAAAGATTCAAATGAAGGCATATAAACAATTCAAAATTCAAAATTTAAAGAGCTATCAAGCGTGAACTAATCCTAACTTGAGGGCAGCCACAATAGCTTGAGTCCGGCTAGTAACCTTCAATTTTTCAAAAATACTGGTGAGATGCGCCTTAACTGTAGCAACTGTTACATATAAATGTTTAGCGATTTCTTCATTAGAAGCACCTTGAGTTAACCAATATAAAACCTCTTGCTCTCTTTCGGTTAAACGCACTTCATGACATGCTTTTAGACAAGAATCTGAGTAAGCCTGAAAAAACCGGAAAAATCGACTAGCAACTTCTGAAGGTAGATAAATTTCTGCTCTTGTAACAGTCTCAATCGCCTCACACAATTGTGTTGCTACACGATTTTTAAACACATAACCTGCGGCTCCCGCCTGCATTGCTCTAAAAATCCAGTCATCTTCTTGATGAGCCGACAACACTAAAATCTTGCCCGTGTAAGCAGTTTCCTTAAGACGTGCTAAAACTGTAATCCCATCACATCCCTTCAATTGCATATCCAGCAAAATTAAATCTGGACACTTTTGGGCTGTAAACTTTAAAACCTGCTCCACAGAATCTGCATCACCAATAACTTCTACAGGTAAGGCAGAATTAATACTATAGAAATTGAGAAGAGTACGTAATCCTTGGCGGAACCGTTCTTCATCATCTACCAACAAAACCGAAAGTTTATTATTCATTTTTGTTAATTACGAATTATGAATTACGAATTAATTACCGCTCCTTGGTCGAGGTAAAATTATAGAGAATTGCGCTCCACTTTCTGATAAAACTTGTGCCCAAATACTTCCTTGATGATCCAAAATAATCTTCTTAGCAATAGTTAAGCCTAGTCCTGTACCTCCTTTACGCCGAGAATAAAATGGAGTAAAAACTTTTTGTAAATCTTCTTGAGATAATCCTGTACCTTGGTCGGAAATTTTAATTAAAACTTCATCTTGAAAAATTTGCCAGCTACAGGTAATAGTTCCTGAATTAGGACTAAAATGGACAGCATTACTGAGAATATTGTCAAATACTTGTTTCATTTGCAATCTGTCTATTTTCAGTGTTGTTGATGTATCTGGAATCGATATTTTAATTTTTTTATGATTAATTAGGGGTTGTAAATTTGTGATACTTTCAACAACTAAACTTCTTAAATCTTGGAGTGTTACCCTTAATTTTGCTCCTTGTCCACAATCAATAAGCTCGTTTAAATTAGTATCTAAATCTTGTATGCTTTCGCCAATAATTGTTGCTTGCTCTTGCCAAGGACTATCTTTTAAGCCTAAGCATAAGTTATGTGCATATAATCCTATAAGCCCTAGAGAGTTACGTAATTGATGTCCTATTCGATGCAAAACATCTTCTAGGAGTTGAATTTCAGTTTTTTGTCTTCCATAGTCTAAGTAAATATCTACATACTTACTCAAGAGCATAGCAGAGCGTTTAACAGACACTTGCAAACTCTCTAACAGAGGTTGATGAGTAATGATTTGAATGTATTCAGGTTTTTGATTTCTATAGGCTATGGGGCAAATGTAAGAAATGGATGAAAAATCCTTAAGTTTAAATTCATGCAAAGTCAAAGCAGGTGGAAAATTTGTCAGCCATGCTTCTGAGCGCAAATAATCTAAAGTTTTTCGAGAAAAAGGAGCTTGGTTTTGACCATAACTTATAACCTCCTGATGATTTTTCTGCAAGCAATCATGATAGACAATCCGAGCGAAAATAATTGGATATTGACTAGTTAACTGCTCAGACTCTAGCTGACAAAAGCTCTGAATATCTGAGGAATTCAAATAATTCGAGCCATTCTCTAGTTTTTGTACAGAAAAGCCTAGTGTCATAGCTTCACTCGCTTTTTGCAACTAAATGTTTTAATCTTCTGCCGATCAGTATAAAATTATGCAGTCCCAGGAATGTTTATTTTTTTGTTAAGTTATCTTGTTCGATATTAATACAAATAATTATTAAGTTTTGATTTGGATGCACCTCCCCTTTTTCTTTAAGTATATATAGTATCCAGTATTGTTATTTGAGATACAAGTAAAATGCCCTGCCCACAAAAAAATGTAGTGTATCCCATTAAGAATTGCCCCAGACTAATCTACAAACTGAAATTACTGCTTTTCGGATTTTTGAATCTAATATCTTCCAGTTCCCTCAATCATCATTCTGGGAAGATTGGGGAATGGGTAATCAAGACTCAGGAAGAGTTTTTCAATTCCCAATGGCGTTGTTGCGTGAATGGGAAAATTGACACACCCAACCCATGATTGGAGTAGTAACTAGTCTGCGACTTTGTAACTGTCAGGCTTACCTAG
>NZ_JBALDK010000032.1:0-2774 GCF_036917455.1 Nostoc sp.
CTACTGATTAGAGAATTAGGTGTTATAAAGTATTAAAACATATAAGTATTTCAGCGATCGCTCTTTGGAGAAAAACTTTTTGGTTTACTGATAATTAGTCTAGGACGGCGGCCTGGTTTCTTTTTCTTCTGAGTATCAGCTTTAACTACACCAACCATTAACTCAAAGGTTTTACGGCTTACTCCAGTCATGCGCTTAAATTTTATCGCACTCAGGTGTTTAGCTTTCTGTATTTTCACTTCTCCTTAAAGTCCTAATCGTAAATTGCTAAGTTTTTAATTATACCACAAAACACTTTTGCAAGAGTTCTGTGGTTCAAAAATGTTAGGTAGGTAAATCCACCATCTGTCGTACATTCCCCTGAACACCACCTACACCTTGAGTAAACTGACGATCTTGCTGGCGTACCAACATCTGCATTCCATATTTAGGATAAAGAACTGGAATTCCACTACTACGAGCTATAGGATACCGAGAGCTAAATTCCAGACGATACTCTTGTAACAGCATCGCCAAAATAATTTTAATTTCCATCATTGCAAATCCAGCACCAATACATAGACGAGTTCCAGCACTAAATGGGTTATATTCAAATATTGTTGGTTCAAAATTCTCCCATCTCTGTGGGTTAAATTTCTCAGGTTGCAAATAGATTTCTGGCATACGATGGGTTTTATATATACTCACAAAAACTTCTGTTCCTATAGGCAATTCATAGTTTTCCAATTGTGTTAATTGAGAGGTAACACGCAGGTTCCAGGGAACAGAAGGTAAAATACGCATACTTTCCTTAATGACTCGCTCTAATAGAGGTAACTGATGTAACTGCTCAATAGTAGGTGCTTCTCCCTGCAATACGCTTTGCAATTCATCAACGAGATCAGCATTTATGTTCGGATGCTGTGACAGTAGAAATAATGTCCAAGTGAGGGCGTTAGCACTGGTTCCATGTGCTGCTGAAAAAATTGCAGATGTGTGTCCTAGCAACTCATCTTCTGTCAGTGTTAAGCCACTATCCGCATCCTGTGATTCGATTAACATTGAGAGTACATCACTATCATTAACACCACTGGCTTGTTTAGTACGAATTATGGTGCGTATTTTCTCATCTAATTTGGCGATTAAATTCAGATAACGTTGAAAGGGTAATCCTGGCAAATCTACAGGAAACAGGCGCAGTAGAGGATTATTTTGTAAGGCTAAAGCTTTTTGTAATGTATCAGTTACTTGTAATACGTCATCCTTTTTACCATCTCCTTCGCCTAGATCACTACCAAGTAAGGTCTTAGCAGTTATTCGCAGCGTTAACATCCTCATCACTTGAGCTATATCAGTGGGTTGGTCAACTGGTAATTTCTCTAGTAGTAATTGGCTAATAGCAACCATATCATCCCGATAAGTATCGATTCGCTGTTTGTGAAAAGCGGGCATCAACAACTTACGGTGTTGACGATGAGTTTGACCATTTACACCAAATAGCCCTACCAAAAAATGCTTGAGTGGTTCGGTACGTGGAGAATCATTGCGTTTACGATACAACGTTCCAGATAGCGGATACTTACTGTAAACATCAAGTTGGCTAATAGCTTGACGCATAGATTCTGGACCGTAAGTAAATACCGTTCCAGGACAGTTAAGTAGTGGAGAGTATATATTAGTCCCACCACCGGCTGATAAAGAAACAACATTACCATAAGTTTTAAAGAGTTGGTCTGTATATCCAATAGAGTCTTTAACTAACTTAACCACTGAAGCTCGGTTTCCAAAAATGGGCAAAGGATTAGACCCAGGTATATTCCATTTTGTTGAAGTCATTGTAGGAATCATTTTTTGCAAGTTCATTTATTAGTACCAAATTAAATAAACGTTTCCATCCTGAGTTCCAGGATTACTAGTAACCGCTCATTCCTCAGAGCAGTAGATGAAGAACAAGGGTAACATTGATAAATTCAATCTGAACTCATCGACAAGTACCAAATTTATCACGTCAATTTTATCTACCTAGCAGGGATGGATTTTTCTTCATGCTTCATAGACCAAAGTTATGTTTTATGGCAAAGTTTATTAATATTTCTAAAGCACCTTCAGTGATTTTTGGACAATAAAGCTGATTATGATTCATCACATTTTTTAAATTTGATGAATCAAAAAGCATTGGTTCAGAATTTATATATCCATGAAATAATTTACCGACCGTCCTATAATAAAATTCTTCATACTTATTTTGATTTTTCGGTATTTTTTCAACTACAGTAATGCCTTCAAAATTAAACCATTTTAAAGGAGATAAAAAATAAAGTAAATGGGATGTTTCTTGAGAATTTACTAAATGATAGCTTTCTCCATCATCATTTTGAATACATAATTGATACATCATTTTAGCAGCATAGTCTACTGGCACAATATTCAAACCACTAGTTCTATTTATGCATACTTTCATAGGAATATTAGAACTACTATAATAGTCAATATATCTATTCTGTTTGTTTAATCTCTGACGCAAGAAAAATGATATCAATTGATAGAAAACGTCAAATTTATTTGTGTATCCAGATGGATTTTCTATTAAACGTCCGCAAATAGTAGAAGGTCTACAATAACGAAATTTAATATTTGAATTTTTGGCAAATTGGCGAACTAGCAATTCACCTTGTAATTTGGTTCTCTCATAAGGATTTCTAAATGTTCCATTTATATTTAAGTAATCAGGTAGTATATTTCCTGTGGCGTTTCCGCAGGCATATGCTGAACCAACATATACAAACTCTTGAACA
>NZ_JBALDK010000033.1:0-8233 GCF_036917455.1 Nostoc sp.
CATTAATTATATATTTTGTAGTATATAGTACTTTAAAGTACGTAATCTTGATTAGCGATCGCTCTTGGGAAAAAACTTTTTGGTTTACTGATAATTGGAATTTGTGGTAGCGGAAGTTTTGTGATCAGTGCCGCTAAGATTGATCCGCGAATGAAAGCTGTTGCCACAGTCAGTATGTACGATATGGGAGCAGCCAACCGAAATGCACTTAATCTTTCGCAAACCTTAGAGCAGAGAAAGAAACTTATAGCTGAGGCTGCGGAGCAGCGTTACGCAGAGTTTACCGGCGGCGAAACCAAATATACGGGCGGGACTGTTCATAAGTTGGATGAAAATACTCATCCTATTCAGCGTGAATTTTATGAATTCTACCGCACTCCGCGAGGTGACTATACCCCAAAGGGAGGGTCGCCGGAACTGACGACGCATCCGACATTGAGCAGTAACACTAAGTTTATGAACTTTTATCCGTTCAATGACATTGAAACGATTTCCCCTCGTCCGATGCTTTTCATTACGGGTGATAAGGCTCATTCAAAAGAGTTTAGTGAGGATGCTTACAAACGCGCAGCCGAACCGAAAGAACTGGTTATTGTTCCGAATGCCGGACACGTTGATTTATACGACAAAACCGATCTGATTCCTTTTGACAAGCTGGAAGGCTTTTTCAAAACGAATCTAAAGTAATCAGGAAGCAGAAACCAAGAAGTCGTTTCACTTTCAAAAAAGACGAATGAGCAATATGAAATTCTTAATCGTAATGATGTTTTCAGCAACATTTATTTTCGGCAGTTCCGTCGGTTGCAGTCAAGACCAATCGTCATTTGCTGGTAATACGAATATTAATAATCAAAGCAGTAATGCTGCCAACGAGACTAAAGGCAATAAGATGAAGATTAAAATCGGGTCAAAGACTTTCAATGCCACACTCTTTGACAATGCGACGGCAAACGCTTTCAAAGCGATGCTGCCGTTGACGCTGAAGATGGATGAATTGAACGGCAACGAGAAAAAATATGATTTCTCGAACAATTTGCCGACCGACTCTTCCAATCCCAAAACAATCAACAAAGGCGATCTGATGGTTTGGGAAAGCAATACCTTAGTGCTTTTCTATAAAACATTTCCGACGCAATACAGTTATACAAAACTCGGACGGATGGACGATCCTTCAGGGCTTGAAGCCGCAGTAGGATCAGGAAACGTAACGGTGACGTTTGAATTAGAGTAATCACCGGGAGAATAAAATTATGAAAAATATAACAATCGGATTGATATTATGCGCGGCACTTTTTTTAGCCGTTGGATGCAGCAATCAGCAATCGGCTAATACGGAGCAAACAAAAATGGAAAAGGCGGAAAATAAAACTGAAAACACGATTTTTCCGAAGGGCGAAAAAGCCCCGGCGGAAACTTTTACGGGAACGGTTTATGTGCAGCCACTCGCTCCAAAAACCGAAAACAATAATTTTTCAATCGCCAGTGTGACCTTCGAGCCGGGCGCACGGGCAAACTGGCACAACCATCCGGCAGGACAAACTATACTCGTGACGATGGGCAAAGGGCTTTATCAAGAAAAAGGCAAACCCATCAAAACGATTAACAAAGGCGATGTAATTCTTTGCAATCCCGACATTGAACACTGGCACGGCGCATCACCCGAAAGCAGGATGACGCACGTTGTAATTACCAACTACAAAGGCGACAGTCAGGTGAATTGGCTCAAGCCTGTGACGGACGAGGAATATAAAGCTGACGCGAAATGACGGCTTTCAGAAATCTTGATTGGAATAAAAGTTAGGAGTTAAAAAATGGCAACGAACGAGAATGGAAACTATATGGGAAAGGTTGCGTTTGTAACCGGAGCAGCGAACGGCATCGGTCGAGCTACGGCGCTGGCGTTTGCCCGTAAAGGCGCTAATGTGGTGGTCGCCGACGTTTCAGAACAGGGCAATCAAGAAACGGCACACATGATCGAACAACTCGGCGGACGAGCGATCGCCGTCAAGTGCGATGTGACGCGAAGCGAGGACGTGAAGGCGGCTCTTTCCAAGACCATCGAAACCTTCGGGCGGCTGGACTTTGCCTTTAACAACGCCGGTGTGGAGCAGAAGAATGCAGCAACAGCCCAAATCGAAGAGTCAGAGTGGGATCGGATCGTCAACATTAACCTGCGCGGCGTTTTTCTGTGCATGAAGTATGAAATTCCGCTGCTACTCAAGCAAGGGGGCGGCGCGATCGTGAACACATCATCGGGCGCTGGGGTCATAGGCATCAAGGGCGGAGCCGCATACACCGCCGCAAAACACGGCTTGATCGGACTCACCAAGTCGGCGGCTCTCGACTACGCCTCGCAGAACATCCGCATCAACGCCGTCTGTCCTGGCTATATCGACACGTCGATGATGGATCGCTTCACCGGTGGCACTCCTGAAGGACGAGAACAGGTAATCTCAGAGGAACCGATTGGAAGGATGGGACAGCCCGAAGAGATCGCCAATGCTGTGGTCTGGCTGTGTTCGGATGCGTCTTCCTTCGTTGTCGGGCACGCCTTGGTCGTTGATGGCGGTCAAACCGTGTAGTGATGGTCAAAGCAAAAGAACCTGACTCAGCAGAGATGGAGAGAGTAGGAGGAAATTATGTAAAAAACTGAGATAACAATCCTTAATCTAGACCTTTCGGGCAAACTTTTACACATGACATGGCAAAACTTGTTAAATTGTTTTCTCAATCTTTGCAGTTGTACCAGAAAAGTTTTTGCTAATGCCACATCGAACCGTCGGCGTGCCCTTAGCCACTGATTAGCAAGTCCACTCTTGCGGAACTCAGTAGTTACTTAACAAAAAGAGGAATAAGATGATTAAAGACAAAGTTGTGATTATTACCGGCGCATCATCAGGGATTGGTGAAGCAAGTGCGAAATTGCTTGCAAGCAAAGGCGCTAAAGTCGTATTGGGCGCGCGACGCGAACACAAATTGAGACAACTGGTTGATGAAATTCAAAAAGCTGGCGGACAAGCAGTCTATCAAGTGATGGATGTGGTTAACCCATCTGATAACGCCCAGATCGTCAAGCTTGCCAAGGAAACATTTGGAGGCGTCGATGTTATTTTCTTGAACGCTGGCATCATGCCCACTTCTCCACTTTCTGCACTAAAAACTGATGAATGGAATCAAACGGTTGATATCAATATCAAGGGTGTACTCAATGGTATCGCTGCTGTGTTGCCAACATTTGTTAGCCAAAAGTCTGGGCATATTATTACAACTTCATCGGTTGCTGGATTAAAAGCTTATCCAGGTGGTGCGATTTATGGTGGGACGAAATGGTTTGTACGCGATTTCATGGAAGTTCTACGCATGGAGTCTGCCCAAGAAAGGACTAACATTCGTACTGCGACAATTTACCCTGCCGCAATTAACACTGAGTTGTTAGATCAGATTACTGACCAAGATGCGGCTGAAAAAATGACAGCGTTGTATAAGCAATATGGCATCTCACCGGATCGAGTAGCCAATGTTGTGGCGTTTGCGATTGACCAGCCAGAAGACACAAACGTGAACGAATTTACGATTGGCCCAACCACGCAGCCTTGGTAAGGATAGTGCTGGTGGTTAGACTGAGTGCGATCGCGGAAATATCTCTTCCCCTGTTTCCGTTTGATAGGGTCGAGATTCCTATACACCATTGTTACCGGATAACTAATATCCGTTGTCTAGCCCGTGAGCTAGAAACATAGTACAAACGATTAAACTCTCTAATCTTTGCCAGTACTACTTTACTGTCATCTCCTCGTTCTGGATAAAGTCGCTTACTCAAATCTTTACCATCAATACCCGCTTCTAAGAAAGTGCTACCTTGGCTATTGTGAACAGTTAATGCAAAGCAGTTTCTGATGTTGGCAAACTGCTCTGAATGTTTGTAGTACTGCTTCCACAGAAAGGGATTACGCTTGGCACTTTTGAGTAAGCGTTTGGTTTCTTGGTCAAATTGTTTTTGCTCATCTTCATGCAGAACATAGATTTGACGCACAATCCCTTCATCTGTCTCTACCTTTAACCTCCAAGTATCATAGTTGTTGTAACGATCCCCAAAGACATCTAAAACAGTAAACTCTGTAGATGTAGAAAGAATCGTAGTTTTACCATCAGGAGCCATCACAGGATCTCTGGTGATTAATCTCTCTCCAGGAATAAAGCGATTGAGATTTTCACCATATAAATGTGTGCGAATCTGATGATTGTAAAAGTCAACTTGAGTATTAGTCCAGGATAAAATTCGGAAACAATCTGGGTTTTGAGCAAATTCTTTCTTCATCTTTTTGCAGGCATAACGCAGCAAAGTTTGACGTTTAACCATCAACGCCCCATTACTTTTATCAGGCAGATATTTGGCATAAGGCTCAAAAGGATACTTGCTCTTGGTAACTGCATAGCGAGAAGCGGTGACAAACTCTAACAAAGGGCTACCAGTTCCCTGACGCACAACTTGAGTCAATACTGCTTTATCTGGCACTTGAAAACTAGGGGATTTTCCTTCATTAACTGGATTTAACTGTGCTGGATCGCCCATGAGAATAATTTTGATTTTTGTCCAGGTGGATGATTGGTTAGCAACATCCTCAATCCAGCGCCAGAGTTGTTTGCCAATCATGGAACATTCATCAATAAAGACAACATCAAATAGATTGATGTAAGAAGGCCCTGTTTGGTCAAGTACTTTCTCTTTACCTCTAGTTACCATACCCAGTCCTAACAACTGGTGAATAGTGAAGAATTCTACCCCAGTTACGCCATTTTCTGCCGCCATGCGTTGCAGCACACCTACAGCTTTATTAGTGGGTGCAGTCAGTACAACTCGCTTACCCGTAGCGACAAGAACTTTAACTAGTTGGAAAACAATAGTTGACTTGCCAGTTCCAGCATAGCCAACCAGCAGAAATAAAGCAGCCATCACGGTTGGCTGTATAAATGTCCACATTGCATCTAGAGCTTTTTGCTGCTGCTGGGTGAGTTGAAATGGAAAAGAACCTGTTGCAGCGAAAGTAGGAAGTGTTTGGATCATCATCGCTTCGCTAATTCTATTAATTGATCCACTCAATGCAGCGATAGCTGTTGGTTTTGCTTCTCCGAAAAACAATACTCCTTCTGGTTTGAGGAATATGTTTCCATATCCATTCGGCATCATCAGCAATCAATAGAATCATGGGATAATTTCGCACAAATTGGAGCGAATTTTAAATGGTTTCAACCGCCAATTAATGCTGCATTTATGCAACGCCAAAGTTTTTTTAAGATTCAGATGATTTAGTTAAATCTGAAATTGCACATATATATTTTTCCCTGAAGGTAAACATCTTCAATCTTAAAATCATTGCTACCGAGACTTAAACATTTTTGGGGCAGAAACAAGCCTCAAACCCATACAGGGCAAGGAAAATACACCGAAGGCTCAAAAATGCTTGAAACCCAGATGTATCATTGAAGAAGAATTCAGAAGTCAGAATTCAGAAGTCAGAATTCAGGAGTCAGAATAAATCAGTGGGGGATTCAGACCCGCCACTGATTGTAGACCACCAAATCGTAGATTTGGTGGGGGTTTTAAACCCGCTTATTCATCCGCCAGTCGCACAAAATTCATTCTGAATTCTGGCTCCTGACTCCTGAATTCTGTTTCGATAAACTGGTCAAATCAATGTCAAAGTCTGTCTATATATACATTTGAGGCTTTTTTCTGGCTACTTTTTATCTAAGTCCCACTACTCGGAAATCCTACTTGAATTCTTGTCATTACAAATTTTCGCGCATGTCACCATATATTAGACCTCACTACGCATTAGTACGTATTTAAATATACTCAATATTTATTACACTGAAAATAGTTTTTAGCATAGGCGTGACCCGCCGTAGACATCGCTCGTTTTTTATCCGGCCTCACGAAATCCCATCCCGTTGCTCCCATCTCTATGTTATTTATCAAACAAAAATACCTGCCTTACAGGATTGCATTTTTCAGTGTGGGAGTAACCTTGCTAGTCAAGTTGGGACTAGAGCATCTAACTGGAATCACAAGTTCTTTCAGTTTGTGGCTGATTGCGATCGCTATAAGTACTTGGTACGGTAGCATCATTTCAGGATTGGCATCAGTGTTTTTGGCTGCTTTAGCTAGTCATTACTTTTTTACAAATCCATCTTCTACTCTCGATAGTCTAGAATTTGTATTATTTGTTATCGAGGGTCTATTAATCAGTGCGCTAACTGCTAACTTCCAGTCAAGCAAACAGCAGTCAGATACTGATAAAACAGAAGCCCAAATCAATCTAAAAGATTTATTACAGAGTCAGCGTTCACTCCGTCAAGGTGAAGAACTATACCGAACATTAACCCAAAATCTACCCAATGGAGTAGTTTTTCTCTTTGATCGAGATATGCGCTTTATGGGTGCTGAGGGTACAGAACTGCAAATCTTTGGTTTACCAAAAGAAGAGTTCCAAGGTAAAACGCTGCACGAAACTGTTCTTCCTGAGACTTACGATCTAATAGAACCAGCTTACCGTAGTACCTTACAGGGTACTCCAATGTGTATTGAAATTCCTTATAACAATCAAGTTTATCTAGTACAAACTTTTCCAGTCAAAGATGAAAATAGCAAAATTCTGACGGGCTTGGCAATCTTCCAAAATGTCACGAACCGCAAACAAGCAGAAGCAAAAATTATTAAGCTAAACCAAGCTTTAAATCGACGAGTTAAAGAATTACAAACTTTGTTAGAGGTGATTCCAACTGGCATTGGCATTGCAGAAGATCCAGAATGCCGAACTATTCGAGCTAATCCGGCTCTTGCCAAACTACTGGGCATACCTGTTGACGCAAACGCCTCTCTCAGCGCTCCTAATGATGAACGTCCAACTAACTTTAAAGTTTACCAGGATGGCAGAGAATTAGCTCCAGAAGAACTGGCTATGCAATATGCTACCACTCATGGTGTGGAAATACTGGATTCTGAGATCGAGGTGGTTCGTGATGATGGTGTGAGAATTAACCTATCGCAGTATGCTGCCCCTTTATTTGATGAAGATGGAAAAGTGCGGGGGTGTGTAAGTATATTTCTAGATATTACCCAGCGCAACCAGACAGAAAAAAAATTGCAAGCTGCTAGAGATCAGTTGCAGACTGTATTGGAGGCTGTACCTGGAATTGTATCTTGGGTCAGTTCCGATTTGTGCTATCTAGGTGTCAACAAGCACCTAGCTGATAGTTTTAATTTGTCTCCCGAAGCTTTTGTTGGTCAGGATATTGGTTTCTTAGCTAATGGTAATGGGTTTCGTGAGTTCGTGCAAAATTTCTTTGCTGGAGATCAATTTGAAGCATTATATGAGTTGAAATCCATAAGCGCTGATCGTAGTTATTTAATTGTGGCTCAAAAATATGACCAGAACAAAGCCGCATTTTTAATCGGCATTGATATCACCGAACAAAAGCGTGTAGAAGAAGAACTGAGACAAAAGACTGAGGAATTGGCAGAAATCAATCGAGTAAAGGATGAATTCGTCGCTGTCTTGTCTCATGAGTTACGTACTCCCATGCATAATCTCCACGGTTGGGCGCAACTATTGCTAACTGAATCTGAGATGGATGAAGCACTGAAAATTGAGGGACTGGAAACGATTGAGCGGAATGCCCGTCTACAAGTTCGCTTAATTGACGATTTGCTGGATCTAGCTAGGATGCAGAAGGGCGAGATGAATTTGGAAATCGAACCTGTTGACCTAGCAAGTGTAATTCGGTCAGCAGCAGATACTATTCGATTGTCAGCCGAAACAAAAGGCATTCAAATTCAGTTACATCTTGATGCTGCTGTGTCCAACGTTTTGGGTGATGCCATTCGTTTACAACAAGTGGTTTGGAATTTGCTTTCAAATGCAATCAAGTTTAGTTCCAAGAATGAAAGTGTAGAGGTGAGGTTGGAGGAAGTTGAGTCTCAGGCTCAGATTACTGTTATTGATAGAGGGAGGGGTATAGAAGCAGAATTTATACCATTCGTCTTTGAACGGTTTAGTCAGCGTGACGCTTCCACTACTCGTTCTGCTGGTGGATTAGGGTTAGGACTTGCGATCGCTCTAACAATTGTAGAACTCCATAATCAGTAAACCAAAAAGTTTTTTCCCAAGAGCGATCGCTAATCAAGATTACGTACTTTAAAGTACTATATACTACAAAATATATAATTAAT
>NZ_JBALDK010000034.1:0-21411 GCF_036917455.1 Nostoc sp.
CTGCTCCCCTGCTCCCCTGCTCCCCTGCTCCCCTGCTCCCCTGCTCCCCTGCTCAAGCGCAGGCTTAATCGACATGTGGTGAGAAATCCGGGTTAACTCTCTCTCGTTCAATGGTTTTAATTCATCCGGGGTCGAATCCCCGGATGACTTGTTTTAATGCTGCCAGGATTTGTTACTTTGCAGTTGCTAAAAATAAGATAATCCAATAATTGTAAGTTAGCATACCAGTAATGACAAATCTTTGCCCCTATTGCAACCATCAATACCCTTTAGGTGACAAGTTTTGTAGTGCCTGCGGCAATTCCATTAATGACATTGCTGTAGAGAAGCTTAATGATTTATCCAAAAACTATCTACCATCTAATACTATGACAGATTTCAGTAGCGAACCGATCCCAGAATTGAAAAATCCCCATGAAACCTTTCATTCAGGTGACTTAAACTTAAGAATCGAAGGAGAAGTAGTGCCTGTAGTAGATGTCCATCTCGGACAACAGCAATCGATTTACTTTGAACATCATATTCTCCTATGGAAGCACCCCAATGTTCGCCTTGGTGTCAAAGGCTTAAAAGGGGCTGCCAAACGTTTTTTTGCTGGACTACAAATTTTTATCAGTGAAGCACATGGTCCAGGGAATATTGCTTTCTCCCGCGAGGCTCCTGGACAGATTGTAGTATTACGATTGGAGCGTGGACAAACAGTTGATGTCCGCGAACATCAGTTTTTATTAGCTACTAGTAATATTGAGTACAGTTTCTTTTTCCAGCGAGGGCTGGCAAACCTCTTTTTTAGTCGCAGTGGTGGTTTATTTATTGACCGCTTCATTGGTCAGCAACAAGGGGGGCTGCTTTTAATCCACGGTTACGGTAATGTGTTTGAAAAGTACCTTGCTCCCGGAGAAGTACTGGATGTAGAACCAGGAGCATGGTTATGGAAAGATTCATCAGTCAAGATGGAGACAGTGACAGCCCTGCAATCGAGTGGCGGCATCTTTGGAGCAATTGGAGTAATGCTTGGGGGTATTTCATTCACTCTCAACCGCTTTATTGGCCCTGGTCGTTTAGGGTTACAGTCTATGACTTATCACCCACCTGCATCTGAGGGCGCAACTCAAGTCGGTGGCAGCAGTAATCTTGGGTGAATTTGTTAGCCATTGCTTGAACTTAAGTAGCCAAAGTTATGCTTATGGCAAGCGATCGCTCTTTTAATTTATTATGGTTCACACTATAGCCAATGCTTGAATGTTAGTTAGGCTTTCTGCTTTTTTGAGTAACTGTCTTTGTTCATCGTTGACTAAGGGACTTCCAAAAAATAAAATATTCCAGAAACAATGATAATCATTATTACTTAAATGCTTAGAAATTAATTTTTTGGGACAATTTATTGTTTGGAAGTCCCTCAGTTTTACCTCCGCAGGAGCTTTTATAACGGCTTGCTGAGATAGCGAATTTTGGTACAAGGTTTAATCTTTGAAGTAGCTTTTGAAACTTCCGTTTTCATTAAAATGCTAGAATCGCTCCAGCACAAATGCTTTCAGGCATCTTTGATGACTCTCGACCTTCCCGACTCTCTCATTCTCGATACAGCGCTTTCAGTATCTGGATTAACTGACTATATCCGCTTGCTGTTAGAGCAAGATGAACAATTACGGCAAGTTTGGGTAACTGGTGAAGTTTCCAGCGCTAACCACCATCGCAGTGGGTTATTTTTTACGCTACAAGATCCCGATCGCACCGCCGGAATTAAATGTGTACTATGGAATAGCCAATTGCCAAAACTCGCCCAAATGCCAGTTGCTGGTGAGCAGATAATTATTTTAGGCAGTATTCGCCTATATCCGCAACGGGGAGAGTATCAGTTATCAGTTTGGCAGACTCTACCTGCTGGTGTTGGTTTACAGGCGTTGCGCTATCAACAACTAAAAAATCGCTTGCTAGCTGAGGGGTTGTTCGACGCGCAAAGAAAGCGATCGCTCCCCACCCACCCCCAAACGATCGCTGTCGTCACTTCCCCAACGGCTGCTGCTTGGGGTGATATTCAAAAAACCCTGAAGCAAAGGTATCCAGGTTTACACGTTTTGTTTTCTCCGGCGACAGTGCAAGGCGAGCAAGCGCCGGAATCTATCGTCAAAGCAATCGATCGGGTGGAAAGAGATGGACGCGCCGAAGTGCTAATTTTATCGCGGGGTGGTGGCGCGGTGGAAGAGTTGGCTTGCTTTAATGATGAACGCGTAGTGCGATCGCTTGCTAGTTGTTCTATTCCGGTAATTACTGGTATCGGCCATCAACGAGATGAATCTTTGGCGGATTTAGTTGCAGATGTCTGTGTGCATACACCAACTGCGGCGGCGGAAAGGGTTGTACCGGCACTTTTAGAATTGTATACTGAGCATCGGCAGCGAGTTGTAGCTTTACATGAGGCGGTGTATGAGTTTAGGGAAAATGCTGAGAATAAACTGCAAGGATTGCGAAATCGTTTGCGACGTTTGCGGTTAGATCGGCAAGTCCAGCAGGAGGTAGCAAAGCTAGCTTGGAAGCGTCAGCATTTGGTGCAAATTACGACGGGGCGATCGCAGCAAGCAACGCAGCATTTGGAATTATTGCGGCAAAAGTTGGCTAGTCTTGACCCGAAAGCGGTGTTACAGCGCGGTTATGCGGTGGTGAGAAGGGAAGATGGAGCGATCGCTCGTTCGGCGGCGAAGTTGGCTGTGGGGGAAGATTTGGTGATTCAGTTGGGGCAGGGTGGGGTTAAAGTGAAGGTTATGGAAGTAAACGAACCACAGAGGCGCAGAGGACACAGAGAGATTAATGATTAAACGTAAAAGTGCTTCTAATTCTGATTCCATGGAAGGTTGGAATTATGAGGCGAAGGTTGCTGAGATAGAGGGAATTATTACTCGCATTGAGGCGGGCGAGTTGGAATTGGAAGCTGTGTTTGACCAATTTGCAACTGCTGTTGAGTATTTGCGTCAGTGCGAAGGTTTTTTGCAGCAGCGACAGCAGCAGGTAGATTTGTTAATTGAAACTTTGAGTGAAGAGTAAAGGCCAGAGTATTTAGTGATAGTTAAATATAATTAAAAAGCCAAATTTGTTAAAAATAAATAATAATAATTTTTAGAAAATCTCTGTTTTTACTGATATTTAAATCTTCCCAATCCCCAATTCAGAATTCTTATGAGGAGTTTGAAAAGCTGAGAATGACTGATAAGACTATTGATTTGAAAAACTGCGATCGCGAACCGATCCACATTCCAAGTTTAATCCAGCCTCACGGGGTTTTATTAGTTTTACAAGATCCCACTCTGGAAATTATTCAGGTAAGCAGCAACACCCAGGAAGTTATTGGTCGTCAACCGGAAGAATTGCTGGGAAAGCCGCTATCAGATTTACTTGATGCCAAGCAGATTAAGCTGATTCAACAATGTTTGGCAGAAGATTTTGAGAGCATCAATCCCCTAAACTTATCTATCAAGTGTCTGAATAAATCAATTCATTTTGATGGGATTGTACATCGTTTAGATACTACTATTATTCTAGAATTGGAACAGACAAAAGCTAGGGGACAAACAGGCTTTTTTGACTTCTATCAACAGGTAAGAGGAACCATTACCCAGATTCAAAAAGCACCCACGCTATTAGAAATGTGCCAGACTGTGGTTACAGAAGTCCGGCGAATCACTGGCTTTGAACGTGTCATGGTCTATCGATTGGATCGGGAAGGGGCAGGTAGGGTCATCGCTGAAGATACCAGTCTGGAAACGCCCTATCTAGACTTACACTATCCGCCCTCTGACATTCCCAAGCAAGCCCGACAGTTATACACCCTCAACTGGCTGCGACTGATTCCAGATGCTGGCTACCAGCCTGTCGGCTTAATTCCAGCAAACAATCCTTTGACAAATCAATCGCTCGATCTTAGTTTATCGGTGTTGCGGAGTGTTTCTCCAATTCATCTAGAGTACATGCAAAATATGGGTGTAACCGCCTCCATGTCTATTTCTCTGATGCACGAACAAAAGCTTTGGGGATTGATTGCCTGTCATCATTCTTCGCCCAAATATATTTCTTATAATATCCGCACTATGTGCGAGTTCATTGGACAGGTGATGTCTGTGGAATTAGTAAACAAAGAAGCGAGTGAAGACATTGATTACAAAAATCAATTGAAATCATTGCAAACTCAATTTGTTGAAGAGTTGTCTCAGGCTGAGTATTTCCGAGATGGCATGGTGAAACTGAAATCTCAATTACTCAATCTGGTTAGCGCTACCGGAGCAGTGATATGCAGTGATAACCAGTATATTGGAGTCGGCAAAACGCCATCGGAGGAAGAGGTTCATGCCTTACTTAATTGGATTAAACCTCACTTTGTTCATAACTTGTTTGAGACGCGATCGCTGGCGAAAAATTACCCTGCTGCTGAATCGTTTAAAGCGATCGCCAGTGGGGTGTTAGCCCTGGAAATTTCTAGAGTTCATCACAATTACATTCTCTGGTTTCGTCCAGAGGTAATTCAAACGGTGAATTGGGGCGGCAACCCCAATAAACCTGTGGAAGTTTCGTCCGATGGCAGTTTACGCATATCTCCTCGCAAATCTTTTCAATTATGGCAAGAAACGGTACAAGGATCTGCCCTACCCTGGAAACCCTGTGAAGTTGAAGCGGTTATTGAACTGCGAAGCCTGGTTGTGGGTATTGTGTTGCGGCAAGCAGACAAAATGGCATCAATGAATTTTGAATTACAACGGAGTAATGAAGAACTCGATTCTTTTGCCTACGTTGCCTCCCATGACTTGAAAGAACCGCTTCGGGGGATTCACAACTATGCCAACTTCTTAATGGAAGACTATGCAGATGTATTGGATGACGACGGAATTGCGAAACTCCAAACCCTGGTGCGGCTAACGCAGCGAATGGAAGACCTAATCAACTCACTCCTCCATTTCTCCCGGTTGGGACGCGCTGAACTGAGCCGACAATCAGTGAATCTGAATGAGTTAGTGCAGCAGGTAATCGCAACTTTGACTATTGCCCGACCACAAAGCGAAGTCGAGTTTCGCATTCCTCAACCCCTTAATAACGTTCAAGGCGATCGCGCTCAAATTAACGAACTCTTCAGCAACCTGATCAGCAACGCCGTTAAGTACAATGATAAACCCCAAAAGTGGGTTGAAATTGGTTTCATCGAAGCAAATGGCGAAAGCAAAGTTGTTCCCACTTCTGTTACTTTCTACGTTCGTGATAACGGCATTGGTATCTCACAAGAATATCTTGACAAAATATTTGAAATCTTCCGCCGCTTACATGGACGGGACGAATTTGGCGGTGGGACTGGAGTAGGATTAACCATTGCCCGCAAAATTGTGGAACGGCATGGTGGTAGAATTTGGGTGGAATCTACCCCAACTCTTGGTAGTACATTTTACTTTACCCTATCGGCGGAGGCAAACAAATGACTAGTATTTCAGCCTCCCCTATGCAGCAAACGCCACTGCTTTTAGTTGTGGAAGACAGCAACGAAGACTTTGAGGCACTGCAACGATTTCTAAAGCGATCTTCCACTCCGATTCTTATTCAACGGTGTGTGAATGGAGAACAAGCTTTGGCGTTTCTTTATCGGACTGGTAGCTATATCGCTCGCGAAAGTGCGCCCCGTCCCGGCTTGATTGTTCTTGACCTGAACCTGCCTGGAACCGATGGACGAGAAGTGTTGCGCCGAATTAAACTAGATGACAATTTGAAAAAGATTCCGGTGGTGGTGTTTACCACCTCTAATAATCCCAAAGATATCGAAGTATGCTATCAATATGGTGTCAACAGCTATATTGTTAAACCAATTAATTTTGCTCAACTAAAACGAGATATTCAGATGCTCGTGGAGTATTGGTTTGAAGTGACAACGCTGCCTGATTACCTACAAGATTAGTCATGAGTCTGCAATCGCGCATATTGTTGATGACTCCAACAATATATTGAGTGTTTATGAGTTTTTTCCTGGCAGATAAATACTAAAAATAATATAATTTATTGTAGTTGAAAATTCTATTTGCAATTAGCTTAATGGCGATAGCATTTAGTTATATATTATATTTTTTGGTATTGCTAGAATTGCTTTTTTATCACTCTTTTCAAAATAAAATTATACCTGATTTTTCTTGACTCAGAGTCAGAAAACAAAGGGGATGATAAAATCTTTAGATAAATTGAGGATTTTAGCGCTATTTCAAAAATACCAGTTCTTCTATGTTAACCTGCAAAATGGGGAGCATCCCAATGAATGCAAATTTACCAAATTAGAACTAGTCATTGCGAATGGAGCCAAGCGGAATGAAGCAATCGCAGCCGCTAGACTTTGCGATTGCTTCGCTTCATTTCATTACGCTCGCAATGACAAAATATGTTTTTACACATTTGGGATGCTCCCGCAAAATGTGGGTTAAACTCTATTCGCTCAATTAGTTCCTGATGTCTCAGCAACAGCGCACCCTCTTAATTGTCGATGATTCCCCAGAAGATCGAGAACTCTATCGGCGCTACTTGCTGCGCGATCGCGAGTATTCCTATACACTTTTGGAAGCAACGCTGGGACGGCAAGGACTAGAACTTTGGCAGCAACACCAGCCAGATGCTATTTTACTTGATTATCGACTGCCCGATCTAAACGGACTGGAATTTCTAGCTAAATTGCAACTATCAACTCAACAGCCCTGCCTACCTGTGATTGTTGTCACCGGACAGGGCAATGAGGCGATCGCAGTTCAGGCGATGAAAGCGGGCGCACAAGATTATATTGTCAAAGAGCAAATTACCCCAGAAGGGCTGCAAATAGCAGTTAATGGAGCGATTGAAACAGTGCGGCTACGCACCCAATTGCAACAGCGGATTGAACGAGAGCGCGTAGTCGCGCACATTACCCAGCAAATTCACCAATCCCTGAATTTGGATGAAATTCTTCAGACAACCGTAGCCGAAGTGCGGCAGTTTCTCCATACCGATCGCGTCCTAGTTTTTCGGTTAAATCCTGACGGGTATGGCACAGTAGTCGCAGAATCAGTTGGGGCATGGCGATCGCTCCTCTCCTCAACTATCCACGATCCCTGTCTGGCTGAGAACTACCTCGCATGGAATCGATCGGAAGCTATGAGCTCCGATCCCGCTTTTGTCGAGAATTATTTCCAACGCTATCATCAGGGGCAAGTAACCGCGATATCTGATATTCAGGATAGCAGTATTGACCCATGCCACTTTGAATTGCTAGCACAGTTTCAAGTCAAAGCTAATCTAGTCGTGCCAATTCTGCAAGACAACCAGTTTTGGGGATTGCTAATTGTTCATCATTGTGCATCCCCTAGAGTGTGGCAGCCCTTAGAGATTGACTTGCTCAAAGAACTGGCAATTCAGGTGAGTATCGCCTTACGGCAGGCAGAGTTATATCAGCAGGCACAGCGCGAACTAATAGAACGCCAACAAGTAGAAGCGGAACTTCGCCAGAGTGAAGAACGGTTGCGATTAGCCCTGTCAGCCTCTCGGATGGGAACGTGGAACTGGAATATCCAAACAGGGAAAATTTCCTGGTCGGATAACCTGGAAGCCTTATTTGGCATGGAAGCAGGAGAGTTTGACGGCTCATTCGAGATGTTTGCCCTGCGGTTGCACCAAGACGATCGCGATCGCGTTTTGGCAGAGGTAGAGCGGGCGATCGCCACCAAAGAAGATTATGACATTGAATTTCGGATAGTATATCCCAACGGTAAGATTCGGTGGACACTCAGTCAGGGCAAGGTTTTCTACGACCAACACGGGCAACCGATTCAGATGGCGGGTATCGATATCGATATCACCGAACGCAAACGGTCAGCCGAGGTTCTGCGGGATAGTGAAGAACGTTTTCGGCAACTCGCAGAAAATATTGAGGCGGTATTTTGGATCAAAGAGGTGTACGAAAACCGAGTCAGCTATGTTAGTCCTGCATATCAAAAACTGTGGGGATTGAACCCAGAGGAATTGTATCAAAGACAACAATCATGGGTCGATCGGATTCACCCAGAGGATCGAGAATCGACTGACAAAGCCTTTCATGAAAAAGCTGTTGCAGGTAAATTTGATGAAGAATACCGCATTATCTTACCCGATGGTAGTATTCGTTGGGTTCACGATCGCTGCTTTCCTCTTCGAGATCAAGCGGGAGAGATTTATCGGTTTGCAGGTATTGCCGAAGACATTAGCGAACGCAAACGCTCCTTCGCAGCCCTACAAGAGAGCGAAGAACGCTTCCGCACATCGGTTGAAAATATGCTGGACTGCTTTGGGGTATACCGAGCGATCCGGAACGAGCAGGGGCAGATTATCGATTTTCGGACTGAATATGTCAATGATGCGGCCTGTCTCAACAATCAAATGACTTATGAGCAGCAGATTGGGCGGGCTTTGTGTGAATTACTACCAGGGCATCGTGACAGTGGATTGTTTGATGAGTACTGTCAGGTAGTAGAAACAGGGAAAGCGCTGATTAAAGACAGCCTAGTTTATGAGGATGATTACGGACAACAACGCTTAGTTAGAGCATTTGATATCCGCGTGGCTAAATTTGGAGATGGATTTATTGCCACCTGGCGAGATATCACCGCTCGCCAACAAACCGAAGAAGCCCTGCGCCAGAGTGAAGAATTTAAGAACCGCATTTTAGACAGCAGTTCAGACTGCATCAAAGTATTGAGCCTGGATGGGCGGCTCCTGTACATGAATACAGGCGGGCTGTGTTTGATGGAAATTGACGACTTAAATTCCTATATTAATACTGAATGGGTCTGTTTCTGGGAAGACAGCTATCGGCAACAGGCAGAGCAGGCACTCGCTGCCGCTAAAGTAGGCAAAATCAGCGTTTTTCGTGGATACTGTCCAACCACCAAAAACACTCCCAAATGGTGGGAAGTGGTCGTTAGCCCGATTCTGGATGCCTCCGGGCAAATGGAACGAGTCTTGTTGGTTTCACGAGACATCACCCAACGCAAAAAGACAGAACTCCTATTGCAGGAGAGTGAAGCCCGATTAAAGCTAGCATACAAAGCCACGCGATCGGGACTATGGGATTGGGACATTATCCGCAACAGCGCTCATGTCTCTGAAGAGTACTGCAATCTGTTCGGGTTTGACCCAACCACAGAGTCAATTACTTATGAAGAGTGGTTAAGCCGCCTGCACCCAGACGATCGCACCTCAGCCAATGAAACGGTGACTCGTACCATCCAGCAACAACAAGAACATTATGAAAGTGATTTCCGTATCCTACATCACAATGGCATTCGCTGGTTAGCGGCTAAAGGTAAAGTATTTTATGATACTGTAGGTAACGCGATCCGGATGTTGGGCAACGTGCAAGATATCACCGATCGCAAACTTGCTGAACAACACTTGTATGAATCGGAAGAGCGCTTGCAATTGGGGATGCAAATTGCAGGTTTTGCCCTTGCTAGATTTGATTATACATCGAATACAGTCGAGCTTTCGCCAGAAGCAGCCGCTTTATACGGTTTACCCGTCGATGAACTAGTTGTCTCCCGCGAGCGTATCCACGCCACATTTCATCCAGAAGAACAGGCCGAACTTGCTCAATTAATCGATTATCTTTCAGATCCTGCTGCTTCTAATCTATTTGCAAGCGATCATCGCGTGGTTTGGCCAGATGGCAATGTGCGGTGGTTAAGCGTTCGCAAACGGACTTTCGTTGACCCGACAAGTGCAGATCAAAGACCTCTCTACGCAATTCTAGCGGCCCTTGACATTACCGATCGCAAACTTGCCGAGCAAGAACGTGAGCAACTCTTAGAACAGGAGAAACTAGCCAGAGCAGAAGCCGAACGCGCCAATCGGATTAAAGATGAGTTTCTTGCCGTTCTCTCCCATGAATTGCGATCGCCTCTCAACCCGATTTTAGGCTGGACAAAACTGCTACAAAGCCGCAAATTTAGTGAAACCAAAACGGCTGAAGCTTTAGCCACCATTGAACGCAACGCTAAACTACAAACTCAACTGATTGATGACTTGCTCGATATTGCCAAGATTCTGCGCGGCAAACTCAGCATGGATGCTGCTCCTGTGAATCTGGCATTTGTAATTGAATCTGCGATTGATACGGTAACTACAGCAGCCATTGCCAAATCAATTACGTTGCATCCGATACTGCCCAACCTTGGGCAAGTCTCTGGAGATTCCAACCGCCTTCAACAGATCGTTTGGAATTTACTTTCTAATGCGATCAAGTTTACCCCCAAGGGAGGACGGGTAGAAATCCGACTAGAGCGAGTTGACGATCGGGCACAGATTATTGTGAGTGATACTGGTAAAGGCATTAACTCTGACTTTCTCCCGCATATTTTTGAATCATTCCGTCAGGAAGATGTATCAATCACTCGCAAGTATGGCGGGTTAGGATTGGGGTTAGCGATCGTTCGTCAATTGGTTGAAGCCCACGGCGGCGCGATCGCGGCTGATAGTCCAGGTGTTGGCTTTGGAGCCACCTTTACAGTCCAGTTGCCACTACTGAATATTGAACCGGAAATCAAGCAGATAGATGAGTTGTCACAACCAGCACTTGAACTCACCGGAATTCGAGTCTTGACAGTCGATGATGATCCCGATGCCCGTGAGTTATTAACCGTATTGCTGACTGAATACGGAGCGACAGTAAAGACTGTTGCTTCGGCGGCGGAAGTATTGGCAAACCTGGAGTCCTTCCAACCCGATGTTTTAGTCAGTGATATTGGGATGCCTGAAGTCGATGGCTATAAACTGATTCAACAGATCCGAACTTTACCCCCCGAAAAAGGCGGACAGATTCAGGCGATCGCTTTGACTGCCTACGCCAGAGTTGATGATTCCGAGCGAGCCATAACCAGTGGCTATCAACGGCACGTTACCAAGCCCCTCGATCCAGAAGAGTTAGTTCAAGCTGTGGTGGCACTCGCACAGACGAAATAAAACCAATGACAAATAACAAATCAAGATTGGCAAATTGGAATCATAATAATAAATGTGGCTCCCTGACCCAGTTTGGAAACACAATATAATTTGCCTTTGTGTTTTTCAGCGACAATCTGATAACTAATAGAAAGTCCCATTCCTGTGCCTTTACCGACAGGTTTTGTCGTAAAGAATGGATCGAACAATCGTTGTTTGATATGAGCAGGAATTCCGGCACCATTATCTGTGATTTTAATGGCAACTTGTTTGCTTTCTACCAAGATAGTGCAAATCGTAATCGTAGGATTTAAGAGTTGGTTTTGAGTGTTTGCTTCTTCTAGCGCATCAATGGCATTGCTAAAAAGATTCATAAATACTTGGTTGAGTTGTCCGGCATAGCACTCAACTAACGGTAACTCCCCATAATCTTTGACAATCTCAATGCCAGGAGAATCAGATTTCGCTTTCAGCCGATGTTGCAAAATCATTAATGTGCTATCAATGCCCTCATGAATATTGACTTCTTTCATCTCGGCTTCATCCATGCGGGAGAAAGTGCGTAGAGAGACAACAATTTTTTGAATTCGTTCTGCTCCAACTCGCATCGAATAAACAAGTTTGGGTAAATCTTCTAGCACAAACTCCAAGTCCATCGCCTCAATTTCTTCTTCAATCTCAGAATGGGGGGTTGGGTAATGTTTCTGATAAAGTTCCAGGAGTCTGAGAATATTTTTGGTATAGTCATTGGCATGGCTAAGATTGCCGAAAATAAAGTTGACTGGGTTGTTGATTTCATGGGCAACACCTGCTACCAGTTGACCCAATCCTGACATTTTTTCGGCTTGGATCATCTGTGTTTGGGCGTGCTGGAGTTCTTGCAGGGTTTGCTCTAGTTCTGCTGTGCGCTGGTTCAATTGAGCTTCGGCGCGTTTGCGATCGCTAATTTCAAAGCTTGTGCCAATAATTCGGTAAATCCGTCCCTCATTATTCTTGAGTGGGTTGAAATTGATCATCCACCAAGTATCCTGCCCATCAAAGGTTAGACACTGCTCATGATAAACGGGCATTTCCGTTCTAGCGCACTCAGCAAGCTGTTGTTGTATAATTTCAGCCTGTGCTGCCTCAAGCACTTCAGCGGGCGTTTTGCCTATGGCATCAGCACTACGAATTCCAGACGCTCGTTCCGAAAGAGCGTTCCATCCGGCGTAATAGAAACGACGATCTTCCGACACATCCACAACAAAGATGCTCATTTCCGCTCCGTTGTAGATGCTGCTCAGAAACTGCTCTTTCTCTTGAAGTGTGGCTTCTGTTTGTTTGCGTAAGTGAAGCTCGTCGTAGACATCACTAATATCAATTACCACCCCATCCCACATAACCGAGCCATCGGCTTGTCGTTCTGGTTTAGATGCACATTGAATCCATTTGATTTTGCCTGAAGCAGCCACAATTCGCCACTCCTGTCTAAAAGGCGTTAACATTCGAGCAGAATTTATAACTAACCGTTCAACTGTTGAGCAATCGTCTGGATGCGTCATCAGGTGAAGATTGTGTACCCCTCCTGCCATCACTTCCTTTGGATCGACCTCATACAGGTCATAGCAACCCGAACTAACGTAGGGTGTTGAAAAAGAGCCATCTGTAGCCAGACAGAATTTAAATACCATCCCTGGAATATTGTCAACCACCTTCTGGAAACGGGCTTCACTGGCACGCAGTTCTGTTAGTGTTTGTTGTGTCTGTTCATAGAGACGAGCATTTTCTAGAGAAATGGCGGCTTGAGTACATAAGAGGTTAAGCAGTTCGACGCGATCGCTAGTAAATGCCCCAGTCGTCAAGTTATTCTCCAAATAGAGGATACCTGCGAATTTACCCCGGTAGAGAATCGGACTACATAAAATGCTTTTTGGCTGTTGGTTCAAAATGTAAGTGTCGCTGGCAAAGGTTGGATGAGTAGTCGCATCTGCCAACACCACAGGTTTTAAGGAATGTTTGACGTGATAAATCAGTCTCAGAGGAATATCTTGGCTTTCCTCGACTGGAGTTCTTTGCAAAACAATGGGTTGAGTATTAACGCTGATAGTTCCTTTAATCAGCAAGCAATCGTTCCGCAGCAGCATTAACACGCATTTTTCTGCCCCAGCATTTTCAATTACTATCCGAAGCAAGGCGGCTAGGAGTTTTTCTAATTGAATTTCACCAGAAAGAGTTTGAGAGGCTTTGAGAACAGTTACCAGATCGAGGGATTCTATAATGCTGCTTGAGCTAGAAGTTTCAGTAGAATGAAAAGCTGGGGCAAAAATTGTATCAGATGGTGTAAGTGACGGTTGCCGTTGTTGCACAATTGCAGCCAAAAGCTGAGGATAGCGATGTTCTAAATCGGTGACTTTGGCTTTAGCTCCCCAATGAGCGTAGCAGTAATACGCTTCTTGTATATATGCTTGAGCCAGTTTTTGTTTGCCCCATTGGAGGTAGAATTTGCCTGCTAATTCGTTGCTTAGTGCTTCTTCTTGAATATATGCATTGGCTTTGGCAAAAGCAATGGCGCGATCGTAGTAATCCATCGCTTCATACATCTGCCCCAACACCCGATACTGTTCTGCTTCAACCAAATAAAATTTGTGTAAATGGTTTTTAGGTGCTAGGTTTGACCATTCTTTCAGCTTCTTTTGATTATCAATAACTTCCTGGGGCAAACTATTACCTTCCTTACCTTGGGCGTTGGGTAACATCGCCAGATGAGTCAATGAATCGTAAAAGTGAAACACCGGAATCATGAAACAGCCGGATACACCATTTAAATATTGTTTGGCATCAACTGCCACTTTTATGGCTTCCTCCCACTCATTGAAGAAGTAACAAAGAATTAGTTTATTTATATACAGCGTTCCCATTGCATAAAGGTCGTTAGCCTGTTGATGCTTGGGCAACATGATTTCTTCGTCATATACTACACCTTGAATTTCCCAAGGGCACTTACTCTCTTCAAGGAAATTTAAGACGGATTGGTAAAAAACTCTTAGATAATTGTGAGCAACTTCCTGTTTAAGTTGAGCCAATGCCTGACTGTAAACCTTCATTTCTGGTTCTAAGATTGACAAATTTTTTCCCAGAAAAAAGGACAGCGAACAATAATTGTAGGCACAGTAGGCAGCATATTCTAAAGTGCCCATCTCCAAACCGCTATGGTATCCATCGAGCAGAGGAGCGAGTGAATCTTGAATATGATGTTTCCAAGGCTTCACAAAGGGATAAACCATGTTTATCGTACTGGCTTTAAATTCTCTACTCTCAAAGCATGATAATAATCCCATTGCCAGTTCGCCAATGCGATCGCCTAAATCTATTTCTCCAATACCGCATAAAATTACTCCATACCAAGCATAAGCTTGTGCTGATACCGCCGCATTCCCATAAGCAACTGATAATCTCACCTGCTTGCACACTATTAATGGCAGTAATTCTGGAACCGCTTGATAGACTGCTGCTGTCACAGTCGCTAAAATTCTGATCTCTGCCAAAGCTTTCAGGTCTTTCATCTCAGGCAGTTCTAACAAATCTTCTAAATGTTTTTCTTTTAATACGTCTTGAGTTTGTTGTAAACTTTCAGTAATATCTGCGTTAGTCGGCTGCTCTGGAAACGAAATTCCAAATAATTTTAAAATAGAAAGAGCAGTTTTAATAGCTTTAGGCTGATTACTTTGGGCGACATCAGCCAAAATTCTTACTTCATAGACCTTCACTTTGTCTAGTAATTGACGAGCATTTTGTACTACCTCATCAACTATCTGCTCCATAAGTCTAAAGTCACCGCTCAGACAGGCTACTTCTGCGGCTAAATCATGGAGAGCCAACGTTAGATTATAGCATTGCTGCCAAGAACTTGCTGTGAGCAGTTGTATGCCTTTAGTGGCGTATTCAATTGCTGCGACGTAAGCAGTTGCAGATTTTGCTTTTTGGGCAGCAACTAAATTTAGTTTTGCTAATCTCTCCTGTTCAATTGCTAAGACAATTAAATCAGATCCTTTATTTAATTGATTAACAATCTCGAAGATTTTTTCTTCTTTTTCCGTCTCGTTCATGACATTTAAGAGCAATCGCCCAATTTTTAAATGCATGAGTTGTTTTTGGTTATCCGGAATCAGCGAATAAGCAGCTTGTTGGACGCGATCGTGCAGAAACTTGTAGAAAACAATTACTTTTTCATCAGTTAGTGCTGCTTGTAACTGCTCATTCTCCTCAGTCAGCAACTCTAATTTTGACTGATAAAACTTGTAAATATCATTGCTAGGAATTATTAATCCCTCTTGAAGGGCTTTCCACACATCAGTAGCAGTTTCAGCTTGAGACTTTTCATAGATAATTGCCAGCATTGCTAAATCAAAAGAGTTACCAATACACGCTGCGAGTTTTAAGACATTTTGAGTGGCAACTGGCAACTTCTTTAACTGCATTGCCATGAACTCTACCACGTCATCTCTGAGAGAGAGCGATTGTACATAACTAATATCACACCGCCAATGTCCAACTTGAGGATCAAACTCAATGCCTCCCTCTTCATATAGTGCCTTGACAAACTGCGTGCTGAAAAATGGGTTTCCTTGGGTTTTTTGATAGACTAGCTGGGTTAAAGGTTGTGCGATCGCTGCTGGACATTGCAATGTATCCTTAACCAGCAAATTTAAACTTTCTTGACTTAAGGGAGATAGTGCGATCGTGTTTACTGTAATGCCAGTCTTCTTGATTTCTTCTAACGTCAATATCAAGGGATGAGCCAGCGACACCTCATTATCACGATATGCACCAATCAATAACATAAAGCCGCTTTCTCTCTGGCCGATCAACACCTGAATCAAGTTTAATGATGCCGAATCTGCCCACTGTAAGTCATCCAAAAACATCACCAAGGGATGTGTAACTGTGGTGAATACTTGAATAAATTTTTGGAACAACAGATTAAAACGGTTCTGGGAAGCACTACCTGAGAGTTCCACTACTGGAGATTGTTGCCCAATAATCTGCTCTAACTCAGGAATTACCTCAATAATTACTTGAGCATTTTCCCCTAAAGCTGTCAGAATCCTCTTCTTCCATTCTTTTAATTGGCTGTCACTTTCGCTTAATAACTGCCCCATCAAGTCACGGAAGGCTTGGACAAAGGCACAGAGGGGAATGTTGCGGTTGAACTGGTCGTACTTGCCTTTGATAAAGTAGCCTCGTTGCCGGACAATGGGCTTATGTACTTCATTCACCACCGCCGTTTTACCAATGCCGGAGAATCCCGCCACTAACATGAACTCCGAGGCTCCATTGGCAACCCGCTCGAATCCTTCTAGTAAGATTTTAACTTCTTGCTCCCTGCCATAGAGTTTTTCTGGGATTGCAAAGCGATCGCTTACATCTCGCTTCCCAATGGAAAAATACTCAATCTTTCCTATTTCTTTCAGCTGTTCTATGCAGAGATGCAAATCATGCTTTAGTCCCAACGCACTCTGGTAGCGGTCTTCGGCATTTTTTGCCATCAGCTTGTGAATAATTTCTCCCACAACCAAAGGAATTTCAGAGTTGATATCGCACACATTAGGAGGAAGTTTTGCAATATGACAATGCACTAACTCCATCGGGTCTTGAGAATCAAAAGGCAGTTTTCGTGTCAGTAGCTCAAAAAAACTTACTCCCAATGAATAAAAATCACTGCGATAGTCAATCCCCCGATTCATGCGTCCCGTCTGTTCTGGTGACAGATAAGCCAGAGTTCCTTCCAGGACATTAGGATTTTGAATTTCAGTGGTTTCTCTCGGTAATAAGGAGGAGATGCTGAAGTCTATCAGCTTTAACAGTTTGGTGTCTGGGTTAATTAGGATGTTAGCGGGTTTAATGTCTTTATGAATCACCCGTTGTTGATGTAACTGGTGCAGAATATCTGTCAGTTGTAGGGCTATAATCAGAAATTGCTCTAAGTTTTGTGGCTGTTCTTTAATAAATTGCCGTAGTGATATGCCACCAAAATCTTCCATCACCAAAACATACCCATTCTGATACGGTTCTAGACTGTGGGGCTTAATAATTCCAGGAATATCCAAGTTTTTGGCAAGGGAATATTGGTTGCGAAACTGTACTAGTTCGCTGAAGGTGGGGTACTCCCGTTTTAAAAGCTTGATTACAACTGCTTGATTATCTGCTTCTCTGACCGCGCGATACACGAGTGTGCGCGAACCTGAGTATAGTTGCTCTCTAATTCGGTAGCCTGCCAGTGTTACAGTTATATCTACTTTTGCGCTCATAGCTTTTGCGGGGAGTTTCTCTCGTCAATTTAGAATTCCCTACAGGACATCTTGTGTAACAAACTTTGGTAATTATTTACGTTTTGGATGTATGGGTTGTACGAGAAACTGCAAGTTAGCGATCGCTGATCGCTGGTTATGGAAATAAAAGATTAACGAACCGCAGAGGCGCAGAGAACACAGAGAGGTTGATAGTTAAACGTAAGAGTCTTTATAGTTGGGAAGAAGGTTGCAATTATGATAATGAATAACGAGAAACTGCTGTTTATAATTTACAGATATATCACTGGTCGAGTTTTTTCAAGAAGCAGCGAAATGTAGTGATGTAATATTATTTTACATATCTTGATAATAATGTGTAGGTTGGGTTGAGGAACTAAACCCAACAAAACTATAGATTCTTGGTGCTGGGTTTCGTAAAGCCTCAACGCAACTTATAAAAGGGTGAGACGAAATGAAATATGACCTAAGTCAGATAAAGTTGATCGATATCCCTCAGTTAGAACAGCTAAAAAATGGAAAGTGCTGTCGAACCTACATTTATTGCTTCACAAATTCGTTGCCTGAACAAAATGTCATTAACTCAATTGCAAACAGTTTAGAGAAGAGATTCATCTTTTCAAAGGAAGTATATGAGCTTTCTGAAGATGTTGAAATCTGTGTATCTATTTTCATGGAACGTTTACAAGATAACGAAGCCAGAGTTAGTGTTTTGACACTTCAACCCGAAGAATCTTGTGTTTACATCTTTGGCATAAGCACTTTACCACGGAAACTTGAGGAAAGGTTTGGAACTGTACAGTCGATTCAAGGGCAAGAGCGAGAGGCTTGGATTTATCGTTAGGGAGTTAGAGTAGCTGCGATCGCACCTACAATCAAGCAATATGAAAAATTATTTCTAGGCTATCAGTAAAGGCAAGTTTAAACTTATTTTCTTTTTAGTAAACTTCTTGCAAAATTCCCTTCACGCGGTAAAATGACGAAATTTTGCAACAGTTCTAATCATGAAACCATTTCTTTTTGTAACCGACCTAGATGACACCCTCGTATATCGCACAGTGGGCGATGACAGCGCTTTACCAGAACTAAATCAATTGCTGAAGAGACATCGCCAAGAATACGGCACTAAAATTGTTTATTCTACCGGGCGATCGCCTGTACTTTACAAACAACTCCAAGCTCAAAAAAATCTTTTGCAACCCGATGCCCTTGTCCTCTCCGTGGGGACGGAAATTTATCTCAATGGTACTGATACTCCAGACTCAGATTGGTCAGAAATTCTCTCTCCGGGATGGAAACGAGAAACTGTATTATCTATTACCCATAAATACCATGAGTTAGTTCGGCAACCAGATTCAGAACAGCGTCCTTTCAAAGTGAGCTTTTTTTTAGAACAAGAAGCATCTGCGAATGTTCTACCACAACTTGAAGCAGAGTTGCAGAAATCTAAATTAAATGTAAAGTTAATCTACAGTAGCGGAATAGACCTTGACATTGTACCCCATAGCAGCGATAAAGGTCAGGCAATGCAGTTTTTACGCCAGAAGTGGAAATTTGCAGCAGAACAAACAGTTGTCTGTGGTGATTCGGGTAATGATATTGCTTTATTTGCTGTAGGCAACGAACGGGGAATCATTGTCGGGAATGCCCGAAAAGAGTTACTCCAATGGCACAATGAGCATCCCTCTGACTACCGCTACCTGGCTTCATGTTTTTGTGCAGGTGGAATTATTGAAGGCTTAAATTATTTTGGTCTCTTGTAATGATTAGTTATCTAAAAGGTATAGTCGCTGGTATCCAAACAATTGGCGCTAATCGCGTGATTCTGACTCTGGAAGTGAATGGCTTGGGGTATGATTTGCAAGTTCCCCAACGGCTAGCAAACCAGTTACCAGAGTCGGGAGGAGTGGCGCAAATTTTTACCCATTTCCAAATTCGGGAAGAAGTGCCCTTTTTATATGGCTTTGCTTCACCAGCCGAACGCGATTTATTTCGCCACTTGCTGACTGTCACAGGGATTGGTGCAGCTTTAGCGATCGCCCTCTTGGACACTCTGGAACTACCAGATTTAGTCCAAGCAATTATCGCTGGCAATACACAAATCTTAATTCAGGCTCCTGGTGTCGGCAAAAAAATCGCAGAGCGCATCTGTTTGGAACTGAAAAGCAAATTAGTCGAGTGGCGCAAATCAGCCGGGTTCTTCGTCGCCACAGGCGGGCCAGCACCAGGAATTCTCGAAGAGGTACAAATGACCCTCTTCGCCTTGGGATATACTGCCCATGAGGTCAGTCACGCCCTCCATGTAGTCAGCGAAGATATCGGACTACCCAAAGATGCTTATGTGGAAGATTGGATTAAACAAGCGATCGCTCATCTCAGCAGCGAACAAGTTTAATTGTCATTAGTCATTGGTCATTTGTTATTCTCCCCCTGTCCCCCCTTATTGACCACTGACCGAAAACAACTCATGATACAAGTCCCTAAATTTATTTATTATTTATAGGGATCATTAATTTTGAATTTTAAATTTTGAATTTTGAATTCGGAGCGAAGCGACGTGACCCTTATGCCTGGCTAGAACAGTCCTTAGCTACAATTCATCGGGCAGACTGGTATCGTTCGGTACAACCTATCAATGGTCGTCCGGGTGCAACGGTGGTTTTAGCTGGGCAAGAGGTAATTAATTTTGCCAGTAATGACTACTTGGGATTGGCTGGGGATGAGCGGTTGATGGCAGCCGCGACTGCTGCAATCGCAGAATTTGGCACTGGTAGTACTGGTTCTAGATTACTCAGTGGGCATCGAGAATTGCATGGGGAGTTAGAAAAGGCGATTGCATCTACCAAACAAACAGAAGATGCCTTGGTATTTAGTTCCGGGTATCTAGCAAATTTGGGTGCAATTACTGCCCTTGTGGGCAAGCGCGATCTAATTTTATCTGACCAGTACAATCATTCCAGTCTGAAAAATGGAGCGATTCTTAGCGGTGCAGCAGTTGTGGAATACCCACACTGTGATGTTGAAGTACTAAAAACTCAGTTGAGTCAAAAGCGACAAAATTACCGACGCTGTTTAATTCTTACTGATACCGTCTTCAGTATGGACGGCGATTTATGTCCGTTGCCTGCGCTATTGGATCTAGCTGATGAATTTAGCTGTATGCTGCTAGTCGATGAAGCTCATGCCACTGGGGTACTAGGAAAAACTGGCGCTGGGTGTGTCGAACATTTTGGGTGTACAGGAAAGCAATTAATTCAAATTGGCACCTTGAGTAAAGCTTTGGGTAGTTTAGGCGGATACGTAGCAGGAAGTAGCGCCCTAATTGACTTTTTGCGGAACCGCGCACCTAGTTGGATTTATACTACTGGGCTTTCACCTGCTGATACAGCGGCAGCTTTAGCAGCAATTAAGATAGTGCAACAAGAACCGCAACATCGTGCCCAATTGTGGAGGAATATACATTATTTGAAAACTTTACTGCAACACTTACCTAATCTAAAATTGCTGCCTTCAGAATCACCTATATTATGTTTTCAATTGCCTAATGCTACAAATGCCCTCAAAGCTGGAAAACAGCTAAGAGATGCTGGCATTTTTGCCCCAGCAATTCGTCCCCCCACAGTGCCCACTAGTCGGCTCAGAATATCTGTGATGGCAACTCATGAAGTAGCACATATTGAAAAATTGGTAGCAGTACTCAAAGAGAAGAGGATTTAAAAGAGTTTTTGCGTCAGTTACGTATATTTTTGCCAAATTGGGATGCTCCCCTTGAGTCATTACAGCAGTTTTCATTTACATGAGGTACAAAGTTACGGGTTTTGAGGCAGGAGGCAGGATTTAGAAAGAAACTCTTTATGTTTGATGAATCAGTCCTGCTGTACCTCACTTACTTGCAATCTGCTGTATATGTTTTGGAATTTAGTTAAGTAAATCGATGGAAATAAACCAAACTATCTTACGAAACGTAAAGAGGCTTGAAACCTTTACTAATGAGAAATGACAAAGGACAAATGACAGCCAGAGCCAGTTATCTTTAATTACAGCGCCCTACTTATTATTTATATAGATTGGCAAACCAACGTTATGGATATAAATATAGAATATTAGTGGTAAATTATTTATTTTCGATACTATATTATCGAGTAATTAACTTCTAACAAAAGGAGTT
>NZ_JBALDK010000035.1:0-119372 GCF_036917455.1 Nostoc sp.
TTCCGCTACGTCTATTTATCCTGAATAGCTTTCTCACATCGGGTTACTTTTTAGTGAGTATCTGGTTGATTTTGCGCCTGACACAGGGCAAATCTGGGCGTTTACCAGGGTTTAGTACTTTAGCAGAACGAGTGTTTGGCAAGTATTTATCTTAATTTTTTTGAGTGATAATTTATCAGTGTTTTTACTTATTTAATAAAAAATTACGATTGATTTATTTATATATCTAGTCAAATCCAGTTTATTATTGCCATACTTCAGTAAAACATCTCTAGATTGTCCCAAAAGAAGGAAAAATGCTGCTATAAGTGTTGTGGTTGACACTACATTAAAAAAGTTAGCACTGATAATTAAGAGTTAGCTATTATGGGTTGATTTGTCTGGATGTTTTTGGTCTGCAAATTTACCGAATTTAATTATTGAGTAAGTGTGAGGAAGTCTGTGACCATTCAAAGAAGTTCGGCGGAAGAAAACCAGTCGGGAAAAGCCTCAAAGTCCAATAAAAAAATTGCTCTAAGCTCAAAATCTGGACGTTGGCTGTGGTTTTGGGTAGGGATGAGTGGGATTGCAATGGTGTCAGCAACAGCAGGGGCACTTTTGGCGGTGTCTTTAACTAGTACGCCTTTGCAGCAAGCCCAGCTAAGTCCACAGGAAGAGGCGGCCTTTGATGGCGATCGCATTTCTGGAGGTGTACTGCGATTTTCAGAATTAACTCGCCCGGTGAATCTTTTAGTTATGGGGATGAGTGTACTTCCCCCAGATATCCAAAACCCTCCCCCAGAAACGAAAAACCTCAGATACCAGCCCCAGGTAAACTCCTTTGATGGTCTTTCGGATGTAATGCTCTTGCTTAAATTCGATCCAGAGACGAAAAAAATAATTATGCTCTCCATCCCCAGAGATACCCGCACACAAATAGAGGGGTATGGAGTGAAAAAAATTAATGCTGCCAATGTTGACGGGGGGCCAGCTTTGACTGCCAGAACCGTCAGTAATCTCTTAGGTGGAGCGGGAATCGATCGCTATATCCGAATTAATGTTTTGGGAGTTGCCAAGCTAATTGATGCTTTGGGTGGCGTAACAGTTTATGTTCCCAAAAATATGAAGTATCAAGATGATTCTCAGCATTTGTACATCAATTTGAAGGCGGGTAAACAGCATCTCTCCGGCGATCAGGCATTGCAGTTGCTGCGGTTTCGCCATGACGAACTTGGTGATATTGGTCGGATTCAACGGCAGCAAATGGTCATTCGGGCTTTGATGGATCAAACACTCAACCCAACTACTGTTGCTCAATTACCTAAAGTTCTGGATGTAGTTAAAGACCACATCGACACCAATTTGACGGTTGAGGAGTTAGTGGCGCTAATGGGTTTTGGGGTGAGAACTAATCGCTCTAATATGCAAATGTTAATGCTGCCAGGTCGCTTTAGCGAGAAAGGCGAGTTTGATGCTAGCTATTGGTTGCCTAATAAAGATGGTATTGCCAAACTTATGGCTCAACACTTTGGTTTAGAGTCAGAACAGAGTCAGCAGACGACGACCGATCCACGTTCTTTGCGGATAGCAATTCAAGATAGTACAGGTGGCGATCGCTCTAATCTTCAACCATTAATTAGAGCCTTGGAAAAATCGGGATATCGTAACATTTATATAGCTAAGGCATGGGGTGAACCTTTAGATGTGACTCATATTGTCGCCCAACAAGGAGATGGTAACAGTGCCGAATCAATTCGCAACACTTTGGGATTTGGCGAAGTGCGTGTGGAAAGTACTGGCAATCTTGGCTCAGATGTCAGTATCCAAGTTGGTCAAGATTGGCTACAACAAAAATCTATTTTGGATAAGTCGCTGAGTAAATAATTCGTAATTCGTAATTCGTAATTAATTGCGAATTATCTTAGCACTCTGAAGTCCCGAAGTTTTTACACTGACATAAATGCCGCGAAAGGGAATTTACTGACCAAAAACGCAAAGGATACAGAGCAATTGAATTTATTTATGGAGATTGTAATTTTGAATTTTGAATTTTGAATTCCCCAAAGGGGTTGACTGGCTAAGTTCTTGGAGTTTAGCTGCTACTGTACCATTGGTTAATAATTCTTCTGCTTTAGCTAAACCCTCTGGCATATCTGAACAAATACCACTCCGCCATAAGTAAAATCCACCATTCCACAAGGCTGTTTGCATTAGTTCGCCTGGTTTACCTGCCAAAACATCCTGAATATCCGCCACTAATTCTTCAGTAGTTCCAAGAGGTACGTTCTTGGTAGTAAAGCCGTAATCACGCGGTACGAGGTGCAATCGTTCTACCTCTTGAGATGCTACGGATGGAGATAAGGTGATAATTGCAGTGCGATCGCGCGGTAAGTCGCAACTACCTTCCAATCCTTTCACTAATGTAAATTTGGTTATTCCCCGCAACCCTAAAGCTATCTTAAACATCCCTTCTGTGGGCGGATGAACAAACCCAGTAATTACATGAGCATCGCCAGCATAAGGACACCAAATTAGCTCCATTGTCGCTAAGGGTGGGCGTTTGCCAAGTTGGTCTCGGTACTCCCAAATACTTGTAGTTAAGGGAAAATGCTGGGGTAGATAAATAAAGCCGATTCCTGTTTGCTCAAAAACTTGTTGGGTTTTTGCTAATGGTAGAGTAGTCCAATCGACTCCTAAACCTTGCCAAATATCGATCAGGGGTAGGCCATACTTGGTTGGGAGGCGATCGCCACCGTGCATGATCACAGGTTGTCCAACTGCGGCGAGTAGTAAAGCTGTTACCGGACTAATTGGTGCTGTGCGGGTTCTGCCATCATAAGGGATGCCAAGAGCGATCGCTGGTCGTCCAGAGTCGAATGGTTGCAGCTTTGGCCCGAGTTCATCATAAGCATCCAACATTCCCGCTAATTCTTCCCCCGTAGGGCGTTTGATTCGATGAGCAATCAAGAACGCTCCGATTTGGGCTGGTGTCGCTTCACCCAGCAGCATCATTTTAGTAGCGCTGGCTGCTTCAGCACGAGTTAAATTTTCACCTGTGTGGTTTCCGCTACCTACTTTTTTCAGTAATTCCCTAAATACATTGCTCATTTGTGCTTTGTCCTTTGTCATTTGTCCATTGTCCTTTGTGAAAATGACTAATGACTAATGACTAATAACTAATGACGCTTCATGAAGCCGATCGCTGCTGGTCAATTTGTAATGGGATATTTTCGCACACGAGTTGCCAAAAGTGCTTGATGGGAGGGATTTGCAATCGGTCTTGAGTTGTTACCATAACTACCCGCCGAGTCAAACTTGAACCATCCACTAAACCATTAGTATTATTGTTCTCTAAGGAACGAACCGCTAGGGTAGGGTCAAGACGCGCTTCCAGTAATGCTGATTGAGGTAGCAAAGCTATTAGTTCTCCTTGACGCACCACTCCCCGGAAGGCATCTAGGGTATTTACCTCTAAAGCTGCTTGGAGTGTAGCTTCCATTCGCTCAAATCTATCTTGGATTAAGCGCTGCATCCCATAACCATCTTTAAAAACCACTTGGGGATAACGAATTAACTCCGACCAAGGGACGCATTCATATTGTGCCAGGGGATGATTGGCTGCGGTTAAAATTTCTATTGGTTCATCATAAAGTACTTGTACCACCATTTCTCTACCAGTGGTTAAAAAGCGATTATTCATCACAATTGCTAAATCCACCAATCCATCTTTAAGGACTTTCAAGGCGCGATCGCTTCCTAATGAAGTCACCCGCAATTGCACATCTGGATAATCATGACAAAATTTTTGCAACACTGGGGGTAAGTAAGATCCACATAAAGAGTGAATCACCGCAATGCAAAGTTCTGGTTGCTTTCCGGCGATTAAATCAGCTAATTCTTGGGTAGCTGTCTCCCATTCTTGGCAAATTTTGCGGACACGGGGTAATAAACATTCACCTCCCAGCGTTAATTTGGCATGAGTTGTTCTGTGAAAAAGTTCTATACCCAAATCTGCTTCTAATGCCTGGATTTGGCGACTAATCGTCGATTGGGTAACACCAGATGTTCGCGCTGCTTGTTGAAAGCTGCCGGTTTGTGCGATCGCTAGAAAGGCTTGCAACTGCTCTAGGCGCATTTTTATGTAGCCTGAATTACATTTATCAGCTTCATTAAGTTAACGGCTTTTTAACCACAATTTAGTATAGTTTGTTACAGTATGTTTTCTCTGATTTACATTTATCTAAATCAGTTTTTACTGCCTTTGTCATCAATTATCCGCTTTGCACGGATTTTTTCGGAAAATATCGCCAAAAAAGACTTGACTATTTTTTGCTGAAATATATGAATTTTTAGATCAGATTTTCAAGCCATCACATTATGCGATCGGATTATTATCAGGTGTCGGTAACACAAATTTTTGTGCAACTTGCATAGGACTTACCCAAAATCATGATAAAACGAACCGCAAAGGACGCAAAGGAATAAGAGTTTTAAAGGGTTCTTGCGTAATTTTTGTTACAGATACGGCTGCGATCGCGTCATATTTGCATTTACTAATTACGGCTTATATTGACTTCTATTCTGTCTGCTGCACCGCACTGTTAGGCTGCTGACGTTGGGCAACCTGAATTAACAACCTTAATGCGTCATTCACCGTTTTATCATTAGGAAAAGCTTGGGCAACATCGGGATCTAAAAGGACTAAGTTTGTACCCTGACGATACCGCTCAATATACTTGCCTCTGATGCCTCCCTCCATTTGAGCAAAATCGTACTCAGAACGTAACTCGTCTTCCACTTCATTCTCAATTTCTTTCTTCATAAAACCTTTTCTCCTGACGGGTGGCTTTTCGAGCGCTGATAATTCGTACTTTTTCTCCTCGATTGGTGTGTGCAACAACTAAGAGTTGTCCAAACCTACATACACCAATGATAATGTAACGACTTTCTCCAATAGAATGGTCAGGATCGGGAAAGGTAAAAGATAGCGGATCGTTAAACACGGTTGCGGCTTCAGGAAAAGAAATACCATGTTTCTCAAAGTTTAACGCCGCTTTGTCTAGGTTCCATTCAAATTCCATGCAAAATATTTTTTTCTTATCCTCTAAAAGGCAATACGGTTCAGTTAAGGCTTAACTCTTTATCAAGGTCAATTTTTCAACGAACCGCAAAGGGCGCAAAGTACACAAAGCAAGAGAAGGAAGAAATGCTTAACTGAACTGTATTGCTCTAAAAGGTAGCCAATACCGTAGCTTAGTTAACAGACTTCACTATCAGCGTAATATTCTCTCAAGTTACTTGAGATCGGGGATTGTACGAAGTTTCCGATAGGGCATATTGCTAAACTTGGGAAATTATCAAGGCTAGTATTCCTCCTTCTATCTTCCCATCCTCTTTGAAGAGAATTTACCACTCAGCCAAAGCGATCGCTATTCTTTGTTGCAAATCTGCTGTGAGTGCAGTGTTATTTGCTAAATTTTTTAGTGCAGCGATCGCATGTAGTCTCACCGATACATTAAAATCAGCTAGCAGCCAAATCAATGGTTCAATAGCTTGGATTTCGCCTAACTGACCTAAAGATAGCGCGAGCGCACTTTTTACACTCACAATTTCTGTGGCTGGATGCTGCGATGGCAATATTTTCAATAATATTTCTGCCGCTTGTGTAGTTTGCGGCTTTTGGACTCGCCCCAAAACGGTGACAATTTCTTGCCAAAGTGTCTCTGAAGTGATTTGATTAAATGCTGTTTGCAAACATTCCAAACTAGATGGTGTACCTACCCAACTTAAAGCGCGGATGGTTTCTAATTGCAGCTTTGTTGGTGTCTGAGGTGAAATCAGCAAATCAAATAAATGTTTTGCAGCGTCATCACAACCCATCCGAGAAAGGGAAACTGCGGCTGCACAACAAACATCAAGATTAAAGTCGTAAAGCTTGGGTTGCAATCTTGTCACCAAATCTAAGGTTTCGCGTAAGTCGGGGCGAAAACCTAAACCAAGCACTGCTGCACGCCTAACTGTCGCAGCGATATCATCCAAAGCGTTTAACAATATTGGTGGTATACGTTCGTCACGAAAACTGCTGAGGGCTTCAATCGCAGCAGTGCGGATTGTTGCTTGTGAATCTTGTACTACACTCAACAGTGGGGTGATGGTTTCTGTTTGGGGAATACAAGAAAGCGATCGCACTGCTAAAAGTCGTGTATCTTCATTTAATAGAAGTTCAGAGAGGGCAGCGATCGCAACAGTACCCATTTGTCCTAGTGCTGTGGCTGCGATCGCTTTGAGTTCTTCATCATCATCGGTTTTCAACAATTCAACTAAAGGTGCGATCGCTTCTGGCTGTTGAAATTCGCCTAAAGTTCGCGCTGCATACCAGCGTAATTCTTCCTCTGCATCTTCATCTTTTAAGATGTCAATGAGTGGTGGGATGGCAATATTTCCCAAGTTAGTCAACACCTTGGTGATTTCCCAACGTTGCTGAAAATCTCCCACCTCTAAGATTGAAAGTGCTAATGTCAGGAGATATTCTCGATTTTTAACTATCTCTGGATGTTTCGAGTCTGCCCCTAAAATTAATTGTTGTAAATATTGAATCAATGATGACCAATCAGCTGCATTGTATGCTGTCTGGGCTTGCACCAAAAGCTGGTTGATATTACTCACGATCCCCTGAATTGTATTGTTTAAGTTGGCTTGACTAGAACTGAACTACCCTCAATTTTGGCGGCGTAAGTTTTAAGAGCTTCTGTCGCTGGGCCTTTTTGCACTTTACCATCAGATCCAAATTCTGAACCATGACAGGGACAAGCGAATTTTTTGGCTTCAGCTTTCCATGCTACGGTGCAACCTGCGTGAGTACAGGTAGGATTAACAGCTGTCAGGCTTGCACCTTTAGATGTGCCGACTACCAACACAGGCCCAGCAGGTGAGTTTTTAGCCAGCAATTGACCAGTTTTATCTAAATCTGCCGAAGTGCCTACTGTTTGCCAATCGCCAGTTGCGGAAGTTGTTTGAGAAGAACAAGCTGCGATCGCTACAGGTAGAGAACTCGCTATCAAACCCAAACCTACCCAATTAATAAAATCACGACGTTTCATAAGTGCCACTCAATTTTTGATTTTTGATTTTTGATTAATCTATGGCAATCCCCAACCGCTTGGATCGTTTTAAACACTCTTCGTCAAGCGCTTTAAGTGGCTCATTAGCCGACCTTGATGCAAAAAATGCATATTACACATCCATTTTCAGCAAAATTACTAAAAAATCGTAACAATTTATACGATTTTAACAGAAATATCATCATAAATTATGAGTATCGAAATTGTTACATGAACATTATCTAAACCTGCTTGACAGATTTCCAAGATGTATATGGCTACAAGTTTCCCTTAACTAGCCACGGGTTTGAAGTTTCACACTGGAATGCTTTTGAGTAACAATAATCAGCCGTAATCGAATACTAAGTTTTTATTCCCTAACCCTCGTAGATACACCACCTAATGGAACTACGGGTTGATTGATATTGGGCAATTAGCAGCAAAAATTCTCACGAGAGTCAGCCTCATGACAGACACAACAACTAAGACTACCAGCCTTAATAAATTCGAGAAATTCAAGGCGCAAAAAGATGGACTCGCCATCAGAGATGAGATAGAGAAATTTGCCGCCTTGGGCTGGGAAGCAATGGACGAAACAGATCGCGATCATCGGCTTAAGTGGGTAGGCGTGTTTTTTCGCCCAGTTACCCCAGGCAAGTTTATGATGCGGTTACGGATGCCTAACGGTATTCTCACCAGCAGTCAGATGAGTGTTTTAGCCCAAGTGGTGCAGCGTTACGGTGATGATGGGTGCGCCGATATTACTACGAGACAGAATATCCAATTACGGGGAATCAGAATTGAAGATTTACCAGATATCTTTAATAGATTTCACGCAGTTGGTTTAACCAGTGTCCAGTCAGGGATGGATAACGTCCGCAATATCACAGGCGATCCGGTGGCGGGGTTGGATGCAGATGAGTTGTACGACACGCGAGAGTTAGTACAGCAAATTCAAGATATGCTGACCAACAAAGGCAAAGGAAACCCAGAGTTTAGCAACTTACCACGGAAATTTAATATTGCGATCGCAGGTGGAAGAGACAATTCAGTTCACGCCGAAATTAACGATTTAGCTTTTGTTCCAGCATTTAAAGAAGCAGGGGAGCAGGGGAGCAGGGGAGCGGAGGAGCAAAATTTCTCCTCTGCCCATTCCCACCAAAAAATTTTTGGGTTTAACGTTTTAGTCGGTGGCTTTTTCTCTGCTAAACGTTGTGAGGCGGCGATTCCTCTAAATGCTTGGGTGGCTCCAGAAGATGTGGTAAGTTTATGTAGAGCGGTTTTGGAAGTATTTCGGGACAACGGGCCGCGTGCTAATCGGCAAAAATCCCGCTTGATGTGGCTAATTGATGAATGGGGTTTAGAAAAGTTTCGAGCAGAAGTAGAAAGCCGTTTGGGTAAATCATTATTACCCGCAGCCGCAAAAGATGAGATCGACTGGGAAAAACGCGACCATATCGGAGTATATAAACAAAAGCAAGCGGGATTAAATTACGTAGGTTTAAATATTCCCGTCGGGCGCTTGTATGCCGGAGATATGTTTGAAATTGCCCGTTTAGCAGAAGTTTTTGGTAGTGGTGAAATCCGCTTTACCGTTGAGCAAAACATAGTTATCCCCAACATTTCTGACTCGCGGTTAGCAACATTTTTAACAGAACCATTGCTAGAAAGATTTTCGGTTAATCCAGGTTTACTGGCGCGATCGCTAGTATCTTGCACAGGCGCACAATTTTGCAACTTCGCCCTCATCGAAACTAAAAACCGCGCCCTGGCAATGATTAAAGCCTTAGAAGAAGACTTAATCTTCATCAATCCAGTCCGAATTCACTGGACAGGTTGCCCCAACTCTTGCGCCCAGCCCCAAGTTGCAGACATCGGCTTGATGGGAACTAAAACTCGCAAAAATGGCAAAACCTTAGAAGGCGTTGACATATATATGGGCGGTAAAGTCGGCAAAGACGCTCATTTAGGAACTTGTGTCACCAAAGGCATACCCTGCGAAGACTTGCAGCCATTTTTGCAAGACTTATTAATCAAAAACTTCGGGGCAAAACTCAAGCAAGAAGCTCTATTAGTTAGTAACTACTAGTACTTATTGGGCATTGGGCATTGGGCATTGGGCATTGAGCAAAATTCATACTTCAACCTTAAAGGCTGAATCTTCAGGCTCAAAGGTGCAACTTCCGAGTAAAAAGGTGCAACTTCCGAGTAAAAAGGTGCAACCTCCGAGTTCAAAGGCTCAACCTCCGAGTAAAAAGGTGCAACTTCCGAGTAAAAAGGCTCAACCTCCGAGTAAAAAGGCTCAACTTCCGAGTAAAAAGGCTCAACCTCCGAGTTCAAAGGCTCAACCTCCGAGTAAAAAGGTGCAACCTCCGAGCAAAAAGGTGCAACTTCCGAGTTCAAAGGCTCAACCTCCGAGCAAAAAGGCTCAACTTCCGAGTTCAAAGGTGCAACTTCCAAGTTCAAAGGCTTAACTGCCATTATCTCTTCTCTGTGTTTTATTCAATTACAAAAATTAGAATGCTTAAAAACTTATTTTCATTTAGCGATCGCTACCGGATTTTACATCAAACTTGGTTTGCTTTTTTTCTCACCTTTGTCTGTTGGTTTAACTTTGCTCCCTTCGCTACAACCATTGGCAGAGAGCTACATTTAGCCCCTGAGCAAATCAAAACTTTGGGCATCTGTAACCTTGCTCTCACAATTCCCGCCCGATTAATTATTGGGATGCTTCTGGATCGTTTTGGCCCCAGAATCACCTACTCAATCTTGCTGATGTTTGCAGTAGTTCCCTGTTTAGCAACAGCCCTAGCACAAGATTTTAATCAACTAGTCATCAGTCGTTTGCTGATGGGAATTGTCGGATCTGGGTTTGTTGTGGGTATCCGCATGGTGGCAGAATGGTTCCAGCCGAAGGAGATGGGCGTTGCTCAAGGCATTTATGGCGGTTGGGGCAACTTTGGGGCTTTTGGTGCAGAGTTTGCCTTACCAATACTTGCAGTTTCTACTAGCTTTTTTGCTGGTGGCGCTTCTAACTGGCGATTTGCGATCGCACTTACAGGGATCATAACTGCTATTTACGGCGTAATTTATTACAACACCGTCCAAGATACACCCACAGGCAAAGTCTACAAGAAACCTAAGAAAAATGGTTCCCTAGAAGTGACTAGCATCAAAAGCTTCTGGGCGATGATTATCTCGAATTTCGGTTTGATTTTCGCCTTGGGTTTATTAGCTTGGCGCTTGGAACAAAAGAACATTCACTTCCTAACTCTGAGTCAAATGTATTTGACTTGGTTGCTATTAGCAGGATTGTTTGCTTATCAAAGTTACAAAGCTTGGCAAGTAAACCGAGAACTACTAATTGGCAAGAAAACTTACCCTACATCTGAACGCTTTCAATTTGGTCAAGTAGCTTTACTCGAATTCACTTATATCACTAGCTTTGGTAGCGAACTGGCAGCCGTTTCTATGCTCCCAGCATTTTTTGAAAAAACCTTTGGTTTAGAGCATGTTATTGCTGGGATGATTGCCGCCACCTATCCTTTTTTAAATTTAGTTTCTCGTCCTAGTGGTGGGTTAATTTCTGATAAATTTGGTTCCCGTAAGTGGACAATGACCATTATCAGCGTTGGTATCGGTGTTAGTTATTTGATGGCACATTTTATTAATGGTAACTGGCCGATTCCGGTAGCGATCGCAGTTACAATGTTTGCCGCCTACTTTGCCCAAGCTGGTTGCGGTGCAACCTACAGCATCGTACCCATGATTAAAAAAGAAGCCACTGGACAAATTGCTGGCAATGTGGGAGCTTACGGTAATTTTGGCGGCGTAGTTTACCTAACAATTTTTAGCTTAACCGACGCTCCCACATTGTTTACCACAATGGGTATAGCTGCACTAATCTGTGCTTTTATGTGTGCCTTCTTCCTCAAAGAACCAAAAGGTTCCTTTGCCGTAGCTTATGAAGGTGAATCATCAGAAACTGCAACTAAAAACTCTGTTTTCTTAACTGAAGAATAGACTTCTGCTTTGAAAATAGAGCATTACAAGAGATATTTTCATCTTGTCTTGTGAGTGCAACTCATGAAGTTTTTTCTCAGCGCTCTCTGCGCCTCTGCGGTTTAAAAATAATTTATTTAACCACAGAGACGCAGAGTAAAGAGTTTAAAAAAATGAGGTTGCACAATCAAAATAACAAAATGGTACAACTGCCATGAGTGAATTTACCAAAACCCTCTGCCCTTACTGTGGTGTTGGCTGTGGACTAGAAGTTTCACCCCCAGCCCAACTTGGCAAAGCAACTAATCGAGATAGTCAAGGAAATCCGAATTGGCGGGTGCGGGGTGATAAAGCCCATCCATCTAGTCAAGGAATGGTTTGTGTCAAAGGTGCAACGATCGCAGAATCTTTAGATAAAAATAGATTACATTACCCAATGGTGCGAGACTCATTAGATCGAGAGTTTCGCCGTGTTAGTTGGGATGAAGCTTTTAATCTCATTACGCAACGCATTCAAACAGTCCGCTTCACACAAGGGCCAGAAGCCTTATGTATGTACGGTTCAGGTCAGTTTCAAACTGAGGATTATTACATAGCCCAGAAACTTATGAAAGGCTGTCTGGGTAGTAATAATTTTGATGCAAACTCGCGTTTATGTATGTCTAGTGCTGTAGCTGGCTACATTCAAAGCTTTGGCGCAGATGGCCCACCCTGTTGTTACGAAGACCTAGAGTTAACTGACTGTGCATTTTTAATTGGCACTAATACAGCCGAATGTCATCCCATCGTTTTTAACCGACTAGCAAAATATCACAAAAAGAACCGCAAGGTAAAAATGATTGTGGTAGACCCCCGACGCACGCCAACCGCAGAAGCCGCAGACTTGCATTTAGCGATTCGTCCTGGTACAGATATCGATTTGTTGAACGGCATCGCCCACTTATTGATGCGCTGGAACTACATTGATACCATGTTCATGGACGACTGCACCAGCAACTTTCCCGCTTATGCTGAAGTGATTCGCCACTATCCCCCAGAAGTCGTGGCTCGTCAATGTGGAATCAGCATTGAAGATTTAGAAACAGCCGCTCGTTATTGGGGTGAATCACAGCGAGTACTTTCTTTGTGGTCGATGGGAGTGAATCAATCATCAGAAGGGACAGCCAAGGTAAGAACTATCATCAACCTGCACCTGATGACTGGACAGATTGGTAAACCTGGGGCTGGCCCTTTTTCTCTCACTGGTCAGCCGAACGCAATGGGGGGACGGGAAGCCGGAGGTTTGGCGCATTTATTACCTGGTTATCGGACAGTGAAAAATCCCCAGCATCGCGCAGAAGTTGAGGAGTTTTGGGGACTCAAGTCAGGGCAAATTTCACCCAACCCCGGTTTAAGTGTTTGGGAAATGATTACTAGCTTAGAAAATGATGCTGTCGGGTTACTGTGGATTGCAGCTACTAATCCAGCTGTAAGTATGCCAGATTTGGAGCGGACAAAAAAGGCATTGTTGCGATCGCCTTTCACCATTTACCAAGACGCATATTATCCCACAGAAACCTCCGCCTACGCTCATGTTTTACTACCAGCAGCCCAGTGGGGTGAAAAAACTGGTGTGATGACAAACTCAGAACGGATGGTAACTCTGTGTCAAGCATTCCGCCAACCACCAAGAGAAGCTAAAGCCGATTGGGAAATTTTCGCTGAAATTGGACGGAGGTTAGGTTTTGAAAAAGAATTTGCCTTTGCTAACTCTGCCGAAGTTTATGCTGAGTTTGTCCAATTAACTCAAAATCGCCCCTGCGATATGACGGGTATCAGTCATCAACAATTGACAGAAGGCGCGACTCAATGGCCCCATCCTGAAGAGAGCAGGGGGAGTAGAGGAGCAGGGGAAGCAGAGGGAGAAACCTCTGGAAAGCGACTATATACAGATTTACGTTTCCACACTCCTGACGGACGCGCTCGATTTGGGGCATATTACTCAAAGGGATTGGCAGAACCACCAGACCCAAATTATCCGTTTGTGCTAACTAATGGGCGACTTTACGGACATTGGCACACCCAGACACGCACCGGTCGCATTGAAAAAATTTGCAAAATGCACCCAGAACCGTTTATCGAAATTCATCCCCGTGATGCTGCTAAGTTGGGTATTTTAGATAACCAGAAAGTGGAAGTGCGATCGCGTCGAGGTAAAGCTCAGTTTTCTGCTAAAGTGACAAAAGCGATCGCACCTGGTACAGTTTTCGTCCCCATGCACTGGGGTTCATTGTGGGCAGATAATGCCGAAGCTAACGCCCTCACTCATCCAGAATCTTGCCCCGATTCCCTGCAACCAGAATTAAAAGCCTGTGCAGTGCAATTAATCCTAATTTCTGTAGAAGTTACAGTCAAAAATCATCAAATCCAGTCCTTGCAATGGTAAGCTGCCAAGTGTATTTATAAAGAGGTAATTAATAATCACTAATAGGTAACTTAGTCAATATTAGATAACTAATAGTTATTATCATTTTTTATGACTCTCTCCTCTTGACTCATAGCAATTACCATATATCAAGAGACTAAATTTCTAGTAACCAGAGGTTTTACTAGTGCCGAGTTTATATATGGTAAAGAAAAATCAGATAATAAACTTACAAATCATCTTTTTTTAATCCTCTAGATCGATCTATGGGATTTTATTTTATTTAAAAATCGGGTGCAGCAAATGAAAAAGTTACTAAGGGGAATTCTCGGAGTTACTAAAGACGAGAACTTCATGCATGTCATTGAAAACATAGAGGTACTAGTTTCTAAAATTCTATCTATTTTTATGGTAGTTGTAATTTTAGTTGCGATCGGTGACTTAGGGGTTTTTATTTTCAAAGAGTTATTTACAGCCCCTTACGCTAAGTTTAACACAACATTATATAAGATTTTTGGCTTGTTTTTGAATATTTTAATTGCTTTGGAAATCTTAGAAAATATCACAGCTTATTTGCGAAGACACGTTTTCCAGGTTGAATTAGTTATTGTTACTTCTTTAATTGCTGTCGCCAGAAAAATTATTATTCTTGATTTAGAAAAAGTCCCTGGTATTGATATAATTGGTTTAGGAATTGCTATTCTCGCCCTTTCAATTAGTTACTTAATCATTCGTCTCAGTAATGACAAAAGGATCAGTTAAAAAGAGAGCTTGATAAGATGTTGTCAGACATAAAATTTAGGAAGACATAGGTTAGTCTGAGAGATTGTTTGAAAAGTGGTATGTTGTGATTTTAATCGAATTATTACCCCCTTTATAAAGGGGGAAACCGTAAAATCTGGTTCCCTCCCCTTTATAAGGGGAGGGTTAGGGTGGGGTAATAAATATTTGATACATCAATCATAACTTTTCAAACATCCTCTGAATCTCACAGCAAAATAATATATAAGAATCATATTTGATTTTTGAACAAAATTAGGTATTGTAGGGTGCGTTACAAACTGCGTTCTAATACACCATAAGCAAGGGTTTGATGCTGTACTCTTTACGCTAACACAACGCCAGTGACGCTACGCACAGTCGCTAACGCTCAAGTCGGGAAACCCACCCACACGACTGGCTCCCCTAAGTATATTTTCAAAAATCAAACCGGATTCCTATAGTTAAAAATCCTTAATTTGAAATGAGCAAATTTTGAATACTTGATTATGACAGATTTCTTTCAATTTGAAGCAGACTTTGTTGATTCCCTGCGTTGCATCCCCATGCAGGTGCGTTTTAAATTAGATACTTGTGGCATCAAGCTAAAATTGTCTGACTGGAATCGAATGACTACAGCAGAGCGTCAAGCTCTAGTTGAGTTACCTTGTACTACAGAAACGGAAATTCAGTCTTACAGCGAGCATATTCAGCGATTAATTATACAAGGTACGGGGATAGCACCTACAAAATTGCCCATTGACCCTTATCCTGCATGGCTTGATTTTGCCACTGTACCAGCCAGCCTCCAGGGAAAAGCTCAAGAAATCGGTGTTACCCTGACACAGCAACATTGGGCAGCTTTAACGCCCTTACAGCGTTTTGCCTTGATTAAACTCAGCCATCCAGGACATGAAAACAAAAACTTTCCCACAGCGATCGCAGAATTTAATTTGCTTTAATCGATCGGTATAGCAATCCTATCTGATTTGTGAAAATTCGCAGTCTCAAGATCCCAAACTTCGTAAAAATTGTTGGGATTATAATCTTTCACAAATGATTTAGGACAGCTATATCGTCATTTCCAGAACAAATCTGTAGGGTGTATTACACTTTGTTAAGTTGCCGCCTTAAATGATATATTACCGCAGAGTTAGTGCTGTAATATATCAAAAATTCGTGTAGATGCTAACGCCTAATGTACCTAACTCTAAATTAATATTTACTTTATAAATAACTGTTAAATATTCGCTTTAAGCTATTGACTATTAACTAATAGGTAAGGGAAAAATATGGCTACCAAGAAACTTTTGATGCTAGTTGGTGACTATGTAGAAGACTATGAAGTGATGGTTCCTTTCCAGGCGTTACAAATGGTGGGACACACTGTTCATGCAGTTTGCCCAGACAAAAAAGCTGGTGACAAAGTACGGACAGCAATTCACGACTTTGAAGGAGATCAGACTTATAGCGAAAAACCCGGTCATAATTTTACTTTAAATGCTACCTTCGCAGAAGTAGAAGCCACAACATACGATGCCTTAGTTATTCCCGGAGGAAGGGCACCAGAATATATCCGCTTGAATCAGCAAGTGCTAGAAATCACCCGTCACTTTGCCCAAACGAATAAACCTATTGCTGCCATCTGCCACGGCTTACAGTTATTAGCAACTGCGGATGTATTGCAAGGGAAGAGATGTACTGGATACCCCGCTTGTAGTCCAGATGTTAAAAGTGCTGGAGGGTTTTATATCGATATCCCTGTTGATGAGGCAATAGTTGATGGTAATTTGGTAACAGCCCCAGCTTGGCCTGCTCACCCCCGTTGGCTGGCAGAATTCCTCATAGTACTTGGAACTAAGATTGAACACCCAGAACTGGCTAAAGTGGTTTGAAGCAACACACCAAAAATATTTGGGTGCAATATTTGGGGCCGTTTATTTTGCCACACTCTACTTTAAATAGATTGTGGCAAAAACAACTGACAACAGACCACCAGAAATTATATATTTTCTAAATGAAACCAAATGCAGTGAAAACTACTGTTTTTTAATAAATTGCCTTGGGTTAAATTTACAGCTAGGATGTCAAAAGCAGACAAACCATCCAGTCTGATTTATCCGCATGACAAGCCCGTTTAGGACAAACTCTCAGTACATGGAATACTTATTAACATTAGGTGAAACAATTTTAAATTTTCCATCTAGAATTTTAAATTTCTTAGCAGTAAGTGAAGCTATAGTGGATTTAGCAATGCTGCTGTTAATGTGGCTAAGGTTAGTCCTGTTGCCAAATATATGAAGAAGAATTAATTTAGAAAAGCACACTAACTCGATGACAGGCAAAAACGCAAGACATAATGCATTTCTGCGGCTAGTGTCTGGTAATGGGGCAGCTTCTGGATCGGAATCTCGCTACTCGCTGCCCCCCAGTAAAGAGATGGTAATTGGACGCGACCCCAGCTGCCAAGTTGTCTTGGATGCCATGATGTACCGGATGGTATCTCGTCGTCATGCGGTGGTTCGTCCCCTCTCTTTATCCCCAGATAGCAAATTCAGCTGGGTGCTTTGTGATTTAAATAGTGCTAATGGCACTTTTTTGAATGGACAACGCTTATATGAATGTCAGGAATTGCACCCAGGCGATAGCATTTCTCTAGGTGCTGATGGTCCACAATACGTTTTTGAGTACGAGTTTACTTACCAAACCCCGGCCACAACAGTTAACCAAGTTACACCATTACCTTCGGCGACAAACTACCACAGCCACACGCAATTAAAGCAGCCAGATTCTGTTAGCTTCACCCAGCTTTTCCCGATTATTTCCACTGGTAAAGATTTAACTCGTAAAGCTTACCTTGTACCAGGAATACTGACCGTAATTTTTGTAGTGTTAATGTTTGCTACAGTCGGTCAGCCCCAAGCTAATCAAGTTATCGTCGCAACTTACATCGCCTTTGCCGCCTACTATTTTGTTTACCAACTTTGCGGTAAACAGAAGCCTTGGTGGGTGCTAATGGCTGCGGCATTGGGTACAACAGCGATTTTGCTCAGTCCAGTGTTGGATCTATTTATCTTCGTGTTTCGCGGCATCCTTCCTGGAAGCTTGCCCTCACCCCAAGAATCTATCACCTTCACAGAATTGCTGGTACGGATGTTTTTTGGTGCTGGGTTGATGGAGGAATTACTGAAGGCATTACCTGTGTTAGGGGCGTTTGCCATCGGTAGAATGTTGTCTTCACCTTGGCGGGAAAAGATAGGTGTCTGGGAACCTCTAGATGGTATTCTCCTGGGAACTGCTTCTGCTGTAGGCTTCACTCTCTTGGAAACTCTTGGACAGTATGTGCCAGATATCACTCAAAATGTAGCGCAACAGGTGGGTACAGGCGCTGCTGGTCAACTAGCGGGTTTACAGCTGCTAATCCCGCGAATTTTAGGCTCTGTAGCTGGACACATGGCTTATAGTGGCTACCTGGGTTATTTTATCGGGTTGGCTGTTCTCAAGCCCAGTAGAAGTTGGCAAATTCTCTCTATTGGTTATCTTAGTGCTGCTGCGCTCCACGCTCTGTGGAATGCTACAGGATCTATCAATGCCTTGCTGTTGGTAGTTGTTGGGGTATTATCTTACGCCTTTTTGATGGCGGCAATTCTCAAGGCACGGGCACTGTCACCGACACGATCGCAAAATTTTGCTACCCGATTTCTGGACCCAAAATAAGAGATGAGAGTGCAGGGGTGCAGGGAGCGGGGTGCAGGGGGATAAGAAAAATGCCCAATGACTATTCAATATTTATATCTTTGGATAGATGGCCTAGTTAGAAAAGAAGCGTACCGTAATCTAACATTGGGTTAACTATGCCTAAAAAGTAAAAATCATTAAACTTCTTACAAAAGTCTTGATTTTCGACTCTTTTTTCTGCCTCTGCGTAATGTAAATCAACATCTTTGCAAGAGATGCCTCTAAACAGAGCGTGTACAAAGCGCGGGCTACGCCAAAACAGCGCATAATGAAAATTTTAGCTTTATCTACTTTTTCTATTGCCCGTTAGCTATTAACTGTCACCTGTCCCCTAGTTTATAGTTCAGACTGAGACTGGTTGAGTTGAGTAAAAGCATAAAAAGCGATCGCTAAACTAACCTTTGCTTTCTCTACTTCTGATAAAGCTGTCCATTCGTTATTATTAAGACTACTGATAGCAGATGCCGCGTTTTTCGATTCGCTACTCCGCATAGCGTAGGCAAAAGGACGAGCTAAGACTAAAAGATCCTCTGTTCCCCAAGTTGGTAGTACTGTTTGAACACACTCAACTAGTTGTTCACCCATTGATTGCTGGGCAGCAAAAATTTCAGCAGCTTTCTGGGCGATGGTATTGAGCAATGTTTGGGGGACACAGGCGGCAAAAGTAGTACGGAGTGTTTCTTGAAGATTCAGCACTAATGCCTGTTGAGGGTGATGAGGATGGCTTGAGGCGAGGGAGACATTAGACCAAAGTGTATCTAGATTGCTATAAAAATCTTGCGATCGCGTCGTCAGTTCTTCCTCGAGTAAATCTTGCATTCCGAATTGTTGTTCTAATTCCTGAAAATAAGCTTCTGATTCCTCATCAGCTGGGTTCCAGGGATAGGTAGCATCGTCTGGTTCTAGTAGCGCTTCTAATAAATCTAAATCTACTTGAGATTGCAAAGAAGAGAAAGTGTCTGAGCCGTTAATTTTTTTAGCCATTTTTTATTGTCTCCCGATTCTTTGGTGGTATTTACAGCTACAATCCTTAAAAATAGATTTCCGCAAAAACAGTTGATTTTTTCTTCGGGAAAAATAGATTTTAAAAGCTGATATTCAACATCAAAATTCACCTACGCAGTGGCTACACTAGGAGTCTTCAATAATAAACTCCCAGGTTTCACCCCTAGCACTTCCAAACTTTAACTGCATTCCCGATTTCAAAGGGACTTCCTCTCGGAGGATTTGTTGCCAGCCATTAGGCCCTAAAAACCAGGTTGTCCCGTAGGTAGAAAAATCTTGTAAATAATAAGTTCGTACCAATGTAGCATCAGTAAGAGTATTACGGCAGAAGATTTCAGCGTGGCGTTTGGATACAGATGGTTCGGGAATGACAATATCATTGTCTTTCGTGCGGCCGATGCGAGTGACTCCATAACGCAGTAACCAGGTTTTACCTTTTGGAATGAGCGATCGCAATGAAGCAGTGGGAAGCAGGGAACCCATATCAGGAATCGCTGTATCTGGTAGTTCAGTAATACCTTCATCTAGATTCTTAATGAGTTCGCCATTAAAATCTGGATGCAGGTAGAGAACAGGCAAAGTCCAAGCAGGTTGATTAAATTTATACAGTGTCAATAACTCTTGCCTAGCTAGTGCTACGGCTTCATCTATTGGTTTGTGCGATCGCAAAGCTTCGGTAAATGCTTGAATAAAACTGTGGCTTTCGCGATCGGCGATTTCATCGCGCATCCCCAAAACAGCAGGCACACCATGACGAATCAATACTTCTGCTAAACTGCTGGCAGGTATAGCTTGATGATTGATTGCAGCTGGTTGTGCGCCCCAACAGGCGTTGAAAAGCGCCAGTTTCACACCTGTACGGGTCAAAACTTGTGCCAATTCTATCCCATTCAAGGGCATGTCTGGTCGCAAAAATAGTAACCCTCCGTCTGGCCCTGGCAAACCATGTCCAGCGTAAAAGAAAACGTTGTATGCTTTGGTTTCTAATTCTTGAATCAACTCCTGTGGAGTTGGTTGTATAAGTTGATTTACTATACAAGGTGCATATCTTTGGGAATTACCACCCACAGGTGTATCTACAAGACTTTGCTGTAAAATAGCCGCTTCTTGTTCTAGTTGCAGCTTTTCATCATGACCTAAAACCAGCAAGATACTTAAAGCCTGGTCAGTTCGCAAATAGGGTAAGGGGTCAACTTCGCTACTGGTACGACTAAATAGCAAATCTTGGGAAAGAGACATCGCCGATTGACCAGGTTCACGCTGCATAATTTCCCAAGGCAGAGCAATCAGATCCGGGTCACGAATTTCTAGCTGAAAGCGCAAACGTGTATGCTCACCCATAGCAATCCCGCGACTGCGTTCTAGACTACCGAGAATTTGCCCGTCGAATATCCAGCGCCATAAATTCATTCCCAAGTATTGCATCAGACGACTGCTGTAGGGGCCAGTAGTCTGAGATGAAGGGGGTGAAATCCAATCTATGGGGAATGGGTTGGATTGAGATGCGGAGTTTGGGGAAATATCTAGACGACTATGGCCAGCAAACATCTGTTGCCATTCTTGCCAAACTTGATTGAGTTCAACAGGCCATACAGAGTCACGCAAAACGTAGCCACTCGGATAGGGAGCCTTGACCACCCAAATGGCGAAGTTGTCAGTGCCAGTGTTTAGGAGACGGGCGATCGCCAAATTCAGGGATGGCATGGATTCATAAAACTAAAAGCTAAAACAAATAATTTCAAATAACAATTCTTCAAGGTAAAAGGTTTCTATTTTTTACCTTGTAAGTTTTTTACTCTCGTTATATCTGTTATTATTCCAGGTTTTTACCAGTTTATCGAGTATTTGATTAAGTTGGACTGGTGTCAGATGATGGAGTCGCTGGCGGTTGCGTGACGGTTGTACACGGATTTTGTACATTTGATTGTAAAACAGATACACCAAAGCGTTTTAGTTGGGATAAGTCTAGCAATACTGTTTCTGGCAAAGGTTTCAAATTGGGTGGAACTGAGGTAGTTACTGCTGGTTTATTAGTATTAACTGGAGTTTGCGTGCTTTTATTGGCACAGACTCGCATAGACACTGCAAAATTTCCCGAAGTAGGTTTAGGATTTGGATTTGTATCGATCACTTCTAAAAAAGTTCCAGGGGGAAGCGATTGGTTATTTTTCAAGGGGATTTGATTGTTGGCTTTAATTACCCAACCTGGAGAAAGGTTATCAAGCGATCGCGGTTCGGGTGTCGCTTCGATGCTAGGATTTTGAGTTAATGGATTGGCAAAAATTGGCAATGAGCCTGATGGCTCACGCAGTTGCCTTACGAACAATCCTAGACAGCCTGCTAGTACAACAAATATCAAAGGAACAATCCACTGTAGCGGTAAACTGGAAGTTTTAGCCGGCTTAGTGTCTGGAATCACCTGAGTTTTCTGGTTTGGGCTACCTAAAAGGGGAACATCTGTCGCCTTGGATGCCAAATCAACCGTTTTGGCAGAATAACTCTCTGGAATGAAGGCTTTGATGGTAATTTCTGGTTCCCAATATTGGACTTGATAATGAACTAAAGCGATCGTGACATTATCATGTCCATTTTTAGTATTAGCGATTTCGATTAATCTATCCGCAACACTTGCTATATTTGCTTCTCCAGCTAGAATCGGCAATATTTCTGTTTCCCAATATTCCTCCACCCGATCGAAATCACTCAAACCATCGGATGTGAGGAGAAAAACTGCATCTTCATCGAGCATAAACCGTGTCGATGTGGGATGTAATGAAGTGCTAGAACCCATGCCCAAAGCCTGCACAAGAGAGCCAGCAGAACTTTGTTGGACAGCATCGCGGTAAATGGCATAGCCTAGCCGCACCTCGCGGGAAGCGACATCATCATCAAGGGTGACTTGATAACAGCCTTGGCGGGTAATCCAGTAAGCACGACTATCACCTACGTGGGTAATGTACATTTCGTGGGCAACAGGTAATGCCATGACTAAAGTCGTGCCCATGCGCTGCCGTCCTTGGCGATTTTCTCCGTCATTGCGCTGACTAATTTTGTCATTGGCAATTGCCACTGCTTTTTCTAGGTCATTTAGCAGTAGTGAGGGGTCTATGTGGTCGTAGGGAACTTTTGTTAGTTGCTGTACTTGCTGCTGAATGGTTTCAATGGCTAAATTTGAGGCGACATTACCACCTTCGTGTCCACCAATGCCATCACAGACAATTGCTAAAGCTGTTGGCTGGGGTGGTTTGCTCACCATTGTTCCACTGGGAGGACTACAGGCATCTTCGTTGCGTTGGCGACTTGGGCCAGTGTCGGTTTTGGTGATAATTTTGATCGTGGGTGTTTGCGATCGCCCTAACCCAGCCAGTCCTCCATCTAAAACTCCGATTAATTGGTCGGTTGAGTTAATCTCTCCCTGAATTAAGGCAAGGCTAACGCGATTAACAAATTCAACTATGGCTGGTTTCGCACTACTAACCAACTGCTGCCAAAATTCGCCTAATTGGGGCAATTCTGGTGATGTTTCGGAGTCAAAACGCAAATCCAACAACCGGACTAAGGATCCTTCTACCCGTAATACAGATGAGTCAAGCAAGCTAGAGGCGACACCTTCACTTGCAAGAGGTTGCCACAGATGAGCTATTTGCCATAACCAATTGAGTTGGCGCATCGATGTAGCATCACGCCAAGCGGTGGTTAACTCACTACCCAAATGCACTTTTTGGCTTGTGTCATCTATTAATAGTGGCGGTTTTTCTAAGAGTAATATTTCTCTTTCATGGGAAGAACCGTCAGCGATAAATAGGACTCCATATACCTGCGGTACGTGTAAGCGGTAGGGAATGAGTCTCAAATAAGCTCTGAGAGGCTGTAAATTCTCTAACTCAGGCGTTAGTGATATAAAACCAGGTTTCGTATCTAAAAGAACAAATTTATCAATGACTAAATAGCGATCGGCTAATATTTCTCCAGGGCTACCCACACTTGGGCCATCTACCACAGCCCAGAGATAATTTTTGGGTAAGGGCGTGGAACATCGCTGGCAAAACTTGTGAGTCAGGGGGTTGGCAGCCCGACAATTTTCGTTTGGACAGTAGAGCGTTGCCGCGTCATTTTCCATAGTTTTCGCACCGATCAGCGATTGGCAATTTCTTTAACAGCATTAGTAGGGACAATCTAGACCGCTCATCTTTCTTAAACTTGACATATCCAGACTTTAGATGATGATTTTAGCTGGCGAATATCAGCAAGTGCTAATACTTAACTTATCCAAAAAATCCGCTCCTTAGTCAACTCTACAGCCTCATCATAGCTTCTATTGCTCTGTGACTCTCCATCGCCAAAGCAACTAGCTCCAACCCTGTTACCAAAGCATAACCCAAGCATAACTGCGCCCCAAGCTTTTGCTGAATTATCGCATCATTAAGAGGCGGATAATGTTGGCATTTATTTAGTTTATAAGTAAGATAGCAAGAATTAACTTTAATTAAGAATTAATACTAGCAAATACAATTTTGGCAAAAGTACCTGACGAATCAAGAAAACCTGCCTCGAAATATCTCTCCTAACAGGAGAGATACTTTGAATTTACTCCTTTCCCTAGTCGGGAAAGGAGTTAGGTTTTCGGAGATTTTTCCAGTTCGCCTGAATTGTCAGCAGGGTTCAGGCCGTTTGCTTGTCGTCAATTGCAATTTGAGGGACTCCCATACTGTAGTTGGTAACGCGGGCAGAGAGATTGTAGCTGATTTCGCCGAGTTGCAGGAGCGATCGCAGATAATGCTCTAAATCTGACCCCACACGACGCAAGTTATAATCCGTGAGGTCTTCGCCACTAGATGCTTCTACTAGTTCATCAAATTTTCGATAAACTTTTTGCAGCGCATCTTCATTCCAGTTAAATTCGTTATCTGGGTCAATATCTAACGTTAAGACCTGTTGACTGGGAACTAGATCGCCATCCCGGTCAATTTCGCCTGCAAAAATGCGGACATGCCGGGTTGTGGACTTGAGCAGCATCGGGTTATCCATAAAAAAAAGGGTGTAAGATTTGGGTGGATTACACTGAAATTATTGTAGACGCTATATTCAAGCTATGAATGCTCTCAATTTACAAGCTTTGAAGGCAGTTTCAAAAGGGTATATTGAATGGGCATAAGTAAAAATATCACCTGTACTGATTAACTTACTACTTTTGTTAGGACTTGAAGACGCAATTAGTTGCTAGTACTGACAGTAGTCCAATTATTTTCTGTAAAAATTACTTGATAAAATCTTTTCATTTGGAGTATATAAACAACTTATTGCGATGTGCTAATCTTACCTACTGCTAAAATTTTCCTATTCCTCAAGTCTAAAAGCCAGTAGGGTAAAGGACTCACCAAGAATAACTCGATCTGTGTAATTTTTTTTCTAGAGAACAAAAGTCTTTACCTTAATAATTGCGCTCACCAATTTCTTGGGGATTTTCTATTGCAAAAAACGTACATCAAGTAATTTTACTGAATAGCGCTACATCGACCTCCGGCTGTAATAAGTTCCAAAAAATTAAGCGATTTTACTTACGTATAAACACCAAAATTAGAGTAGCAAGTCAAACTTTTATTGACGTTAACATAAAGTTGATGTAAAAACCTTTAAAAAGGTTGAACAACATCTTACAGAAACTTTATTGTGTAGAATCTTAAAAACTGAATAATAGTTATGGCTTACCATAAGCTACATCTGGTACAGGAACATCAAAATCTAGACAGTGAAAATTGAGCTTGTAAAAAAAACACAGGAGAGGAAAATGGAATGCAAAAGTGATTGATGAAGAAAAATTCTTAATTCAAGCACTTTGGATTTAAAAGGGATATAAAGAATTTTTGCTGGGCATCTACCTCCTTACCCTCATGACAACCAAGTAAAGGAATCTCAATAGTTATGAACTCCAAAGCATTACCACGCCAGATAAATAATCTCGAAGTAGGTGTTTATGAGTGCGAAATCCATCTTAAATTCCGGTTGATTGAGGAAAAGAGTCTATTGAGCGATCGCGAGCAACTCTTACAGGTGCTACTTGATGCTTTGACTGAAGGTTCTGATGACTTTCTAGAAACGCTGCAAGCGTCCGTTAAAGCCCAGGAAGTGTCTGAGTTTAAAGCTTCACCTCAAATGCGTCGTCAGCTTATGCGCTTGCGTAATGCTGCTGAAAATACCCAAGTTTAAATGTGTAATTTAAGTAGTGAAAAACATGAATTGAGCATCAAATCAAATGTTGATCCTATATCCTCGTTGCCATAAAAACTAATCAGCAAGTAGAATTCATAAAATATTGTGATTTCTACTTTACGAAAGTCTTATTTAGCAGCGCAAAGTCCCAGGACCAGTCTCCTCTATTAAAAACTTTGTAGCAAAGGGTACTGGTAGAATCTGAGAATAAACTCAGCCGGGTGCATTTTACCGAGTTTTTATCAAAACATTGTAGGAATAACAAAATTCTGTGTCTTTACAGATGGGGAATTGGACAACAGGCGCAAATCCAATGAAAACCTAAAAGACCAAAGTAAATATAAATAACCTTCCTTTTAGCTTTTTGCTTTAGCTAAGTGCCTGATTTGCTGAAATACTTATGTTTTATGTATCACTGGTAGTAGGTTATGGTTTAGCAACTAGTTACCTATTACCAATTACTCACAAGTCAAAAGATAAGAGGACATGGGGAATGGGGAATGGCAAGAACAGGGATAGGAAAATAAGCAATTCCCAATCCCCAATCCCTATTTAGCCAAACCGTGTTCTAGAGCAAAACGAACTAACTCTGTACGGCTATTAGTGCCAGTTTTGCTAAACAAACGACTGACGTATTTTTCTACATTGCGGACGCTGGTTTCTAAACGACGGGCGATTTCTTTGTTCATCAACCCTTCAGCGACCAAATTTAAAACACTTTGTTCTCTCGGTGTCAAATCAATTTTAAAAGGGGCTGGCGATTGGGAAATAGCATTTCTTTGAGTTAATAATGCCTTAATTTGGGCAATCTGATTGGCTAGTTCAGCAAGATCGGGGGTTTCAGAGTCATCTCCCGTACTTGCGGCCTTAGCGGCGCGGCGGGCTAGTAAATTTTCGACTATAGCCACTAACTCGTCTGGATCGAAGGGTTTGGGTAGATAGGCATCAACACCAGCGTGATAGCCTTGGATGCGATCGCCTGTCATCCCTTTAGCAGTTAAAAATACTACTGGGAGTGCTTGGAAGCGGGGATCTTCTCGCAGTTGTTTGAGGAACTGATAGCCATCGACTTGGGGCATCATCACATCGGAAATTACTAAGTCCGGTGTATTCATCTGCATCCATTCCCAACCTTCGAGGGCGTTACTGGCGACTTGAACGCTGAAACCGCTCTCTTGCAAATAGTCTTTCACGGCTTCCCGTATCCCTGGTTCATCATCCACCAGTAACAATTGTGCTGACATTTAAAATTCCCTTAAGTTTTCCTTTTTCCAATTTAGCGAAAGTTGACAGTCATTGAACAATCAGAATTCACCTCTACCGCCCCCAAAGCTTTTAAAGTTGACATCTCTGCCTCGGTCAACCCTTTAACTTCTGTAATAATCGTGCCTTCATAAGGACGGGCTGACCGTAAAGTTGTCCAGCATTCCCCTGTAGTCAGATCCCAGCAATTGATTGTTTCATCCTGGCTACCACTGAGGAGAATTCGCTCGTTGTGACTCAAACTGAGCGACCATACCCAATTTTGATGATTCTCTAGTGTCGCAAGGCAGTCTCCAGTAGCTAGATGCCAAATTTTGATGGTGCGATCGCTACTACTGCTAATCATGCGGCTACCATCTGCGGTGAAGAGGATACAGACAATTTGGCCGATATGTCCTTGGAATACTCGCTGACAAATTCCGGTGTGAATATCCCAGAGTTTGACTGTCTGCTCATCACCACCAGTAGCAATATATTGACCATTTGGACTGACAGCAATTGCCCAAACGCGGTTGGAGTCCGCCTCCCAAGTATTTAGACATTTTCCTGTTTCAACATCCCACTGTTTAACTATCTTTTCATGGCCACTACTGAATAAAGTTTTGCCGTCAGGGCTAAAAGCGATCGCTAGCACAGATCCAGGATGCCCCTGCAATGTTTGCCAACATTCCCCAGAATGCACATCCCAAATTTTGATTGTATGGTCGTGGCTGCCACTAGCAAGTAAGTTATTATCTGGACTGAAAGCAACTGCCCAGACCCAACTCCCGTGACCGTGCAAAGTATTCAGACATTTTCCTGTATGGGGACTCCAAAGTTTAATAGTCTGGTCGGCGCTACCACTGGCGAGAAATTGTCCGTTGGGACTAAATGCAACACAAAAGACCCGATTGCTGTGCCCGTATAGTACACGAAAAGGCTGGAGGCCAAGCTTTAACTGTTGCAGGGCATTGAGGTTGACATCCCAGAGTTTGATTGTCTGGTCTTCATGTCCGCTAGCAAGAAGGTTTTGCTGGCAACTGTGGGCGATACCTCCGGGGAGCAAAGCTAACGCATAAATCGCATTTCTGTATCCTTGTATGGTTTTGGTACACTGTCCAGTCGAAACTTCCCAAACTTTAGCTGCATGGTCATCCCCACCGCTAGCGATTAAGTGTCCTTGGGGATGAAAAGCAATTGACCAAATCCGGTTTGTATGCCCCTTTAGGGTATCTAGACATTTTTCAGTATCTATATCCCAAATCTTCACAGTTTGGTCATAGCTGCTAGTTGCTACTCGATCCCCTTTGGAGTTAAATGCTACTGATGTGACAAATCCTGTATGTCCTAGCAACGTCATCGCACACATCCACACCCCAGTCCGCAGATCCCAAAGTTTCACCGTTTGATCGAAACTGCCACTAACTAACCTTTCCCCTTCTGGGCTAAAAGCGATCGCTTTTACCCAATGCTGATGTCCCTTAAGGGTTTGTACGCAGCACCCAGTTTCTAGATTCCACAACTTGATTGTGTTATCTTCACCACCTGTTGCTAGGGTTTTTCCTGTAGGATGAAAGGCGACACTCCACACACACAAGTCATGTCCTTCTAGAGTTTGCACGCATTCTGCTGTTGTTAGATCCCAGAGTTTAACTGTGCGATCGTCGCTAGCACTGGCCAAAATTTGTCCATCTGGACTAAAAGCCAGGGCTATGACGATGCTGGTGTGTCCATACAGCGTTTTCAGATATTTTCCTGTGGTAGTGTCCCAAAGTTTGATAGTGTAATCTTGACCGCAACTCGCTAAGACCGGATACACAGGACTAAAGGCAAGACTCCACACCCAACTGTTGTGTTCTTTACAGCTAAAGAGTTGTTTGCCGTTGTTGGCATCCCAAATATAAATTTCACCGTTGGTATCACTGGTAGCAAGACAACATCCATCTGGACTAAAGACAACGCTAGTAATACCGCCAAAGGTCGCAGCAAATACACACTCTCGAAATGTTGTTTGGGTAAAGTTAACTTGATGTAAGTTGAGCGATGCCTGGGTTGAGCTGCGCCTTTGCAAATCTGCTTGACGAATGTTGAGACGGGAAAAATCATACCCAGTCAAATTGGTTTCTAATTGAGCCAACAAATTCAGCAGGTTGCCACCACCATACCCAACTGTATCTATAGCTTCATCTTGCAATTTATTAATTAGTCTGCCAAGTTTATGCTCAAGCTGACGAGTAGAGCCAAGGGTTACTTGCAGTTGATCCAGGATAGGCCGCACAATCAGGTGAATTTGACTATCGCGGATATAGTCCTTTGCCTGAGCTTTCATCAAGGCATGACTCAGCAGATATCGCGGCGATTCTGTGACAATTTCCTGACATCCTTGCTCAATCAAACAGTCTGTCACATATTCCATCACGACAGGTTGCTGTGTAAATCCCCCAGTGTTGCTTTCAATCAAGCTACGCCAGCATAAAGACTCCAACACTTCTATTAACTTAGGTTTAGACACTGGTACTGCAAGATTGGTTTGCAATTCTGCCACAGAAACGCTTTCCCGGTGAATCGCCAGCCAGTACATGACTTGTTGCTCCAAGACAGAGAGTCGTTGGAATTGCTGCTCTATGAGATTGCCAATTCCATTAAATACCGTTGTCCCTTCGGTAAAAAAGCGAACAATGCTACCTTCATACAAGTCTCGAATTGAAGTTGCAGCAATTTTCAACGCTAGGGGATTACCACGGTAACAGTCAATTAGTTGGCGGGTTTCGTTCTCTGTACTTAATAGCCCTTTGAGGGAGAGAATTGTTTCTCCTGCTGCGATTTCCAATCCTGAGAGAGCAAGGGTACGAACTGGTAAACCATCACCTTCCAAAGCCGCAACTTGAGCAGGTTTTTCCCGACTGGTGAGTAAAACACAGCTTTGATGCCGAGTTTCTCCTAATCGCCACAAAAGTTCACCGTAGGATTCATAGCCTTCTCGGTAACAGCCTGTTTGCCTGCCATGTTGCAACAGGGTGTCAAAGTTATCCAAAATCAGCAAACAACGAGATTTACGAAAGGACTCGATTAAACAGGTAATTTGCTCATAAGGGTCAGCAGGTAATGCGATCGCCTGTTGATTAGAAAGAATTTTGATGCAGTCCGTCAGTTTGTCATGAAAAAAAGGTGCGTGTCGGAGCGATCGCCAAATCACATACTCAAATTCTCCCTGTAATTGTTCTGCCAACTTTACCGAGAGTGCGGTTTTACCCATACCACCCATACCTAGTAGTGTCACCACACGAGAGCGATCGCGCTCAATCCATTGGCTCAAGGTTTCTAATTCAGTTGTCCGTCCATAAAAGTGGGAAACGTCGATCGCCTCTCCCCAATCGATTTGAGGCGTGAAGGTTGGGGAGGTATTTGCACCATTCTGCTGGTGTGCGGTTCGGTTTAGGACTCCGTGCAGATTATTCTTGGTAACTTTTTCATTTAAAGCTTGAGATAGCGATCGCCATAGTTGCGAACCAACATCTTTGATATGACCTGGGTCATAAGTGACTTCTCCCGCCATTTCTAGGTAAGTTTTCCCTTCCCAGGAGTAGCGAAATACAATCTCTTGCGCTCTCGTTAAGCGTCCTCGTTTCAATAATCGCTCAACGATTGCGATCGCTTCTTCAACCGTCATTTATCCACGTAGTAATACAGGCTAACTACAATATTCCCACGATAAACTTGATTTTTTCGTAAAAGTTTACGTAAATCTACTAAAAAAACCCGACCTTTTTCCGACCTTTTCCGACCGTCAAAGTTGATATAAGGCTGTAGAGTATTGATGTGATTCAGTTGTAGTACAGGAATTTACCCAATGATTAAACACAGGTAAAGTGTTTACCCAAACACCGGAAGGTGTTGAGTGCGATAAATTTTTCATCTAGTTGAGCCATAGCAGTTGTGAGCGACGATGTTTCTTCGTTCGCTGGTTTCTTCTGACTAATGGTTTGAAATGGGGATGCGATTGCACTTAATTTATCGGGGTTTTGGAGGGGCGACCATAGCTCAAAACTTGTTTCGGAAAACGCATCTATAAACTCTACACCTAAAATTTACTATGCCATTAAAGCTAAATGTTACTGGAGATGCTCAGACAGTTAATCTTGATTTCAACCAAGCTGCTGGTCTTAAAGCGCTTGATGTAAAAAACAAGTTTATCGGAATCGACACAAGCAGTAAGGATTTTCAAGCTCTCTTTAAAGACTATCCAAAAGTTCAAAAGATATTTAACGGCGGTTATAGCGAGGAATTTTCTGATGGATTTAAGCTATCTGGAGCAAAAATAGAGGCTTCTGGTGAGCTTATTCTGGCTAGAGTTTATGCCAAGTCTGGACTTCTAATAGAATCGGCAGGCTACAATCTGGGTGGTGTCAAAATTGGTGTCAAGCAAACAGGTTCAACAGAATTACTCGCTTCTGTTCCCAGTAGTGGGGGGAATGGAATTAAATTATCTGCTAAAACAATATCAGCATTTAGTGGTAATCCGAGTGTGTCAGTCAAGTTACCCGAAGCTTATCTTAAAGCAAGTCTGCTTGCGAACCTTGACATTGGAGCCTTAGCCTTTGATGGTAAAATCAAAGGCAGTTTGGGAACAGCAAGTAAGACTGTTGATTTACCTCGATTTGGAATTCTTAGTGGTATCAAAACAGCTCCTCCTATCTCAATTTCCCTGGTCGATCTCAGTATAAAGAAGATAATCGAAGGGAAAGCTACAGGTATATATGGAAAAAAGCAGACTAGTAAGGGCATACTTGAAAGTGAGTTTGAAGGCATAAAAATAACATCTGATCTCAGAAATATCTATAAGGGGATAAAGATCAACTCGGACGGATCTTTATCAGGAGAAATCCCTTTGTTCACGCTGGGTGCTAGTCTAAACAAACTGGGAGCAAAGGCATTTCCATATCTCAATCTTCTAGCAAAACATATTGAGGGTAGTGGCTATAGTGTTGACTACAAACTTTTAGACCTTTCTATTGAGTCCAGCTTGAAGATTAAATATGATGGAAAATTAAATCTTTCAGAACAAAGTTCTAGCGCTACCTTTGAAAACGGCAAATCTCTGAATCTTAGTGGAACTAGCAACGGATCTTCAAACAGTATTGAAGTATTAAACACAACTGAGCTTAAGAAATTTCTAGACACCGATGGCGATGGTAAAGCAACTGTTAAATTTGATTGGGGTTATAACAAAGCCAGTTACGTTTTGAATTATGGACTGTATGCAGATCTCTCAGCAACTCTTGAAGCTGGCAAGTTCAAAGTTAATATTGGCACTGAGATTAAGTTGGGCTTTACAATCAATCCAAATACTGATCTCGTTGATATTTCCTTGTTTAACAAACAAAAGTTGCCAATTCTCAACGCCTCCAAGCTAGTTGGTGGTAGTGCGACTATTCCGATATCAACTGATGGCTATCGTTTTTCCAAAACTACAATCTTTAATGTCCCTACTAATGCAGATGATCTGATCGATCTTCTGGGCTTAAATCCTGATGATTTTTACATCATTAAAGGCACGAATGGTAATGATGCATTAGTCACTAGAACAGAACGAGGTAACGATACGTTCTATGGTTACGCAGGTGTCGATACAATGAGTGGTGGACTAGGTAATGACATTTATTGGATAGACAATGTAGGTGATGTTGTCATTGAAAACACTGCAAGCGGCATAGATACCGTTCAATCCTCAAGCAGCAGCTATACTTTAGGATCTAACGTCGAGAACTTGAATATTATAGGAAATGGTGCCAGCGATGGTTACGGTAACGATCTAGATAATGTCATTATTGGCAATGATGCCGCCAATCTTCTAGAAGGTAGAGATGGTGCAGACCAACTATTAGGCAATTCTGGTAGTGATACGCTAAAGGGAGAAGGTGGGAACGACACCCTTAGCGGCGGTGAGGGGATTGATACTGTGAGCTACCACAGTGACCCAGGTTCGATTAACATCAATTTGGTTGCCAAGCAAGCTAAAGACGGCTTTGGCGGTACTGACGTTATTTATAACGTTGAAAATGTTATCGGTTCCGCCTTCAATGATTATATTATCGGCGATGCTAACACCAATACCATCACAGCGGGAGATGGTAATGATTTTGTGGCAGCTGGGGAGGATAATGACAAAATCTATGGTGAAAACGGCAACGATACCCTCTCTGGTGAAGCAGGTAATGACAAAATCTATGGTAGTTTGGGAAATGACTCTCTCAGTGGTGGTAACGGGGATGATCTGCTAGAAGGTGGAGACGATGACGACATCCTTGCTGGTGGTTTAGATAACGATGTCCTGGATGGCGGTAAGGGGAATGACGAGCTAGCGGGCGATACTGGTACTGATAGTTTATACGGTGGGGCTGATGCTGACACTCTATACGGCGGTGCTGACGATGATAAGCTGTTTGGGGATGCTGGCAATGACTTACTGCTGGGTGAAGCAGGTAATGACCTAATTGATGGTGATACTGAAATCGATACCGTCAGCTACGACAACTCCCCCAGTGGTGTAGTTGTAAATATTAATGAAGCACAGAACTACCAAAATCCTGGCGGAACTTTCCACACAACTATAGTTACAACCAGCCTCATACCTACCGACACAGAACCAAACTTTACGATCGCCGCAGGCAAAGCTTTAGATGGCTTTGGCACTACAGATACCCTACGAAATCTAGAAAATATCATCGGCTCTGGATTTGATGATGTTCTAATTGGCAACAGCCTAGATAACCGCATCTCAGGCTTAGTCGGGAATGATTTGTTAGTTGGCAATGCTGGCAATGACTCCCTTGACGGAGGCGATCGCATTGATACTGTCAGCTACCGCCGCGATCCTAACCAAGTCATAGTTAACTTAGAGCAAAACTACGCTAAGGATGGTTTTGGTGGTACTGACCAAATCTTTAACGTTGAAAACGTCATCGGTTCTGCCTTCAATGATGAAATCATCGGTGATGCCCAAGCCAATATCATTCACGCTGGAAATGGCGATGACGTTATTAACGCCAGAAATGGCAACGACATCATTTTTGGCGAAGGTGGTAAAGACACTCTCTCTGGCGAAAACGGTGACGATTTCCTCGTTGGCGGTACGGATGCCGATAATCTCAATGGTGGAGAAGGCAATGACACAGCTTCCTATTTCACCTCAGCAACACCTGTATCTGTTAGTCTCACAACAGGTACTGGTTGGGCTGGAGATGCCAAAGGCGATCGCCTCCAAGCCATTGAAAACCTCGAAGGTTCAGAATTTGAGGATTTACTCTTCGGCGACGCTGGCAAGAATATCCTCAGTGGATTGGGTGGCAATGACCTAATTTACGGTGAAGCAGGCGACGATTGGCTTGATGGTGGTACAGGAAGCGATCGCCTTTACGGTGGAGACGGTAACGACAACCTATATGGTCAAGCTGATGAAGACCTCCTCAAAGGTGAAGCTGGCAATGACCACTTGAATGGAGGAGACGGCAACGATCAACTCTACGGTCAAGACGGCAGAGACACCTTAAATGGCGATGCTGGCAATGACTATCTCGAAGGCGGCACAGGCGATGACAATCTTTATGGTCAGGAAGATAATGACCAACTTTATGGTCAGGAAGGCAATGACTATCTTCAAGGTGGCACAGGCGATGACCTCCTCGATGGTGGCATCGGCGAGGACTACCTCACTGGCGGAGACGGAGACGATCAACTTTACGGTCAAGACGACAGAGACACCTTAAATGGCGGGTTGGGTAATGACCTGCTGGATGGGGGTGACGGTAATGACCAACTCAATGGTGACGACGGTAACGATCGCCTCTATGGTCAAGTCGGTGAAGACACTTTACATGGTGGATTAGGCAATGACCTCATAGATGGAGGTGATAATAATGACCTACTTTATGGCGACGACGGTAACGATAAACTTTACGGTCAAGCTGGTGATGACAACCTCAATGGTGGAGCGGGAAATGACGCTCTCTACGGAGATACTGGTATAGATACCCTTTTAGGGCAAGTGGGTGATGACTACCTCGATGGTGGATCGGGGGATGACATACTCAATGGTAATGAAGGTAGCGATCGCCTTTACGGTCAAGCTGGTGATGACCTACTTAACGGTAATACTGGCGATGACTACCTTGATGGCGGGTTAGACAATGACGAACTCAATGGCAATGAAGGTAACGATCGCCTCTACGGTCAGCAAGGCTACGACATCCTAGATGGTGGTGCTGGCGCTGACTTCCTGGATGGTGGTACTGAAGATGACTATCTCTATGGTAGAGATGGTAGCGATCGCCTTTACGGTCAAGCTGGTCAGGACTACCTTGATGGCGGCAATGACGATGACCGTCTTGAAGGGGGCACGGGTGATGACCAACTCTTCGGTCAGCAAGGGCGTGACTACCTCGATGGTGGCATCGGCGATGATTTCCTTTATGGGGGTAATGATGCTGATAAGTTGCTAGGGCAGACTGGCAATGACTACTTAGATGGTGGCGCTGGTGACGATCAATTAGATGGTGGCGACGGCAATGACCAACTATATGGTCGAGACGGTAATGACATCCTTGATGGCAGTGTTGGCAATGATTACCTTGAAGGTGGAAACGGTGATGACCAACTGACCGGAGGTATAGGTAATGATTACCTTTACGGTCAAGACGGTAGCGACACCCTGAATGGCGGCGCTGATAATGACAACTTATATGGTGGAGTCGGTGATGACAATCTCTTGGGAGGCGATGGCAACGATCTCCTCTCTGGTCAAGAAGGGAACGACATTCTTAATGCGGGTGCTGGCGATGACTACCTAGAAGGTGGGTTAGGCAATGACCAAATCCTGGCCGGATCGGGCAACGACCAACTCTACGGCGGCGCAGGTAACGATATTCTTGATGGTGACGCTGATAATGATTACCTAGATGGTGGATTGGGTGATGACCAGATTATAGGCGGTGAAGGTGACGACCAACTTTTTGGTCAAGAAGGTAACGACACTCTTTATGGAGGCAGTGGTAATGACAACCTTCAGGGTGGCGACAATGCCGATATCCTGAAAGGCGAGGATGGAGATGATTATCTCTTTGGTAATGACGGCGACGATCAACTTTCCGGTGGTGCTGGTAACAACTCGCTAGATGGTGGTGCTGGTAACGATGTACTTTATGCCGATATCCCCCAAGCACAGGGCGGATATAATTATCTCTTCGGTAATGACGGTAAGGAACCAATCTACAACAGGGGTGGCAACGACTATCTTACAGGTGGTGACAATATCTTGAATGGTGGAACAGGTGAAGATACATTGTACGGCGGTAGCGGTCGTGATATGTTTGTGCTGGCAAGCGAGTCTGGGAATGATACTATTTTCAACTTTACGGTCGGTAGCGATTACATCGGTTTAATGAGTGGTCTGACCTTTGAACAGCTCGCTATTACTCAAGGTATTGGCACTAATAGCAGTGATACTCTAATCAGTAAACAGGATGGTGAACTCTTAGCCACACTCATTGGAGTAAAAGCCAATACCCTTACTCTGTGGGATTTCAGCAATCTAGGATGATAATTATTGTCCCTTCGCTGACTTGCAAAGTATAAGAGAGGAATGGCACGCTTGTAAAGGGAAAATCGTTGAGGCAGCAGGGGTGCAGGGGTGCAGGGGAGCAGGGGAGCAGGGGAGCAGGGGAGCAGGGGAGCAGGGGAGCAGGGGAGCAGGGGAGCAGGGGAGCAGGGGAGCAGGGGTGCAGGGGTGCAGGGGAGCAGGGGGGGGGAGAAAGAAGAAGTTTTAGGTATTGCGTTCGGATATTTAAAAATTCCCCTCTGCACCTTTGCCCCCCTGCCCCTCTGCAATCTTTACGCTGCATACTCTTCAGCTTAACTTAGTGCCATTCGCATAAGAGAGAATTATAGGTAATGGAATAGGGGCGCATATTTGTGCGCCCCTATTCCATTACAGTCGATCGATTATCTTGGCATTATCTGGCAGCTTAGCATCTCTTTGTCCAGCAGTACGCGCCCTCGCTGTGAACAAACCAATGGGGGTATTTAATAAATCTACAAGGGTGGCTTGACTTGTGATGCCTGCGGTGGGCTGCGCCAGCGCCTTTTTAATATCCCTTGGTATTTCTTTCAATAACCAACGTAACAAACGATAGCCGTATTCTTTGGGTGTCATCTCTCGCATCAAATCTACACCATGTAATTCGTGCAGATAGCGATTTGAGCGTCCATAACGCCGCCATTGACTTTGCAGTTCTTGAAGTGTGGCGCGATGGCGGTGCTGAACGATCGCATCTGGAGCAAATTCCAAACGCCCGATGTTTTCCCTCAAAATCCGCCAGCAAATATCGGCATCGCCACCAGTAGTAAGATAAGGACGAAATAAACCCGCTTTTTCTAAGGCTATGCGTCGAATCGCCAAATTAGCCGTTTGTCCATAGGGACGAAAGGCATGGTTAAGGGTATGCTTTTGCGACAAAGTTTCTTCACGGTCTGCGTGTTGTTCTAGCAGAGTTTTGCCTGGTAATGCCAAAATTTCTCCAGCGACAATTACCACTTCTTTGTTGACAAAAGGCTGAATTAATGCATCTAGCCATTGCGGTTGTGGGCGACAATCTGCATCGGTAAAAACCATAATTTCACCCGTAGTGGCGCGAATTCCAGTATTCCGAGCAGCATAAGAGCTTTGAATTTGGTTTTCGCTCAAGGGGCGAATTTTAATTGGGCAGTTTTCAGCAGATGTTTTGAGGTTACTGAGAGTGCGATCGCTACTGTTATTGTCCACCAACAAGTACTCGACCCGCTCTTTTGGGTAAGTTTGAGACAACAGACAATTGATTAATTCTGGTAAATCCGCCTCACCGTTATAAATAGGAACAACCACCGACACCATTGGTAAAAAACTGGTGGTGGTGGTTGCATCAACTGGCTGATGATTCATAAATCTGAAATTTTGGTTTGGGATTACTAGCTAGTATTCCCAAACCAAAATCTTAGAACGGTATATCTAAGTAGTTTTCGTAACTCCAAAAATCTGGACTTGGGAATACTACTATATAAACACCTGGTAAGAAATCATTTGCGTCAATCTAAAATTTCAAGCTATCGGCGCGGCTCATGGGTCGAGTGGGCTGATTTGCTGGCGGCTGGGCAAAGTTGTTATTTGATAAAATTGCGATCGCCCGAGCATATTGCGGATCGCTCTTAGTTCCGATTAAATCTGGATTAGAAGCTAACTGCCGCTCTTGTGCCTCCGTCAAGTCTAGCTTGATATCTGGGGCAATCCCTTTATGGTTAATATCTGTTCCTGCCGGGGTATAGTAATGGGCAATGGTGACAGCCAAGCCGGAACCATCTGCAAGTTCATGAACTGACTGCACTAGGGCCTTACCAAAGGTTTGACCACCTACGACTACCGCCCGCTTATTATCCTTGAGTGCCCCTGTGAGAATTTCGCTAGCACTAGCTGAATTACCATCCACTAAGACTGCCAAGGGACGATTTGTTAGAGCAGTGCGATTGGCTTTAGTTTCCTCAGTGCCGCCTACACGGTCTACTGTCTTGACAATTCCGCCATTATCATACCACATACGCGCAATTTCAATGCTCGCTTGTAACAAACCGCCAGGATTTCCCCGCAAATCTAAGACATAAGAATCAACTTTCTTACTGTTCAAATCGCGGATGGCTCGTTGCATTTGATCTGCGGCGTGGGCGCTAAATTCTCGCAAACGGATATAACCAACGCGACGATTTCCTTCTTGTCTGAGGGTATAACGTACCGTTGGTACTTCAATACTTGCTCTCGTTAGCTTCAACTCAAAGGCATTTTGCCCTGCTCGTCCCAGTCGTAGCTTGATGGGACTACCCGCTTTCCCGCGAATTAACTTGGAAGCGTCATCCACTTTCATTTTGAGAGTGGATTTGCCGTCAATCGCCAAAATTTCATCGCCTGCTTTGATCCCAGCTTTCAGTGCTGGAGAATTTTCTATGGCTTCGACAACAGTGAGGCGCTGAGTTTTTTCGTTTACTTCCATCCGAACACCAATACCAGAGACTTCTCCAGATGTTTGGCTAGTCAGGGCTTCAAACTGTTTGGGATCCATGAATCGAGTGTAAGGATCTCCCAACTTTTGTAAAGCTTCGCGGATGGCAGTGTATGCTTCTTCTCGCGAAGAATAGTCTTTGCTCAACAGGCTTTGCCTGGTTGCTTGCCAATCTTGTTGATTAAATTTGCCATCAACATATTCATGGTTCACCAGTTGCCATACTTGGTCAACTATCACTTTCGGGCTGTCTTGTAGGGCTAGAGCAGCACGAACACCACGAGTCCAAGCGGGGCCGAACACAGACATTGTAGCAGTTGTGGCGATCGCTCCACCAATCAAGGCTACTTGGAGCGGTGAGTAACTTTTCGCAGATTGGTTCATGTATAATTTAGCTGGAATAATTGTGTTGTTGACAGTTTAGCAATCAGGCTTTCCAGAAATTTTTAAGTTTTTATACCCCAAACTAAGCTATGCTCTCTTCATGATTTTTATTGTTGTAATGATGCCGAAAATACTGCATTATTAACAACCATTTCTCAGTTTGTTAGCCGTCTCCGGAAGGCTATACTTAACATGTGACACTTTGATTAGCGTCATCTTTGTACTGATTCATTACTTTTATAAGATAGCACTTTGATCGCTCAATTGCAGGACTGTTAGACAGCTATTAAATCAGGTTTTCTTACCAAAGTCATGAAACGTAAATTTACCATCAAATCGTTAATTTCTATTAAAAAAAAAATTGCTAATCTGTGGCAATTGTTACAAAAACTAACTGGCGTATTGTACTTTATTTTGGGCAGTTGGCTGATTTTTACTACTATAACCTTAGTTTTTGCTTCTTCACAGCCAGTAGATGCCTTCTTTGTGCTTGGTGGCAGTATTCGTCGAGAAATTTATGTTGCCCAACAAGCCAAACAATACCCGCAAACCCCAATTTTAATTTCTCATGGTTCCCCAGATCCTTGTATATGGTTAATTTTTCAGCCGGAATTAGCAGAGTTACAAAATGTTTGGTTAGAAAAGTGCGCGAATTCTACTTTTGAAAATTTTTATTATGGTATCCCGATTCTCCGGCGTTGGGGAGTGCATAAAGTCATGTTGATTACTTCGCCAAGTCACTTACCCAGAGCCAAATGGATGGCACAGATTCTCTTGGGCGCTCATGGTATTTGGGTAGAGCCACAGATTGTTGAGGAGTTGGGTATTCCTGGTAATAATGAATCTTGGCGTAAAACTGCATTAGATTTAACCCGCAGCCTGTTGTGGGCGATTTTAAGTCAAATTATTCAACCGCAATGCTCAAATGTCACAAGACTTACCCAAGTAGATATGCAAGCTTGGGAGCATAAAGGTTTTCATTGCGAACATCAAGGGGGGTTGGGGAGATAAGGAGAGTTAATGCGAAAGTTCCCAATCTTGCAGCATCAAAATAGCATCTCTATATAAAGACAAATCCACCTGATGAACTTCTATTCCCTGTCCGATTCTTTGTAAAAGGGTGATTGTCAATTTTCCTCCCAAGTGTTCGCGAAACTCGGTAAGCCCCCTAAATAGACAATGGGGATGGTCTAGTCGATCTAATTGTTCTGTCAGTGCTGATACGTACAAAGTAAAGCCTAATTTACTGAGTGTACTCATAACTCTTTGCCACTCAGATTGTAAGAGTTGCCCTGTTAAATATGAATAGGTTGTATCTAAAGCAATACCGATCGCTACAGCTTCGCCGTGACGTAAGCTGTAGTTAGTTAAATGCTCTAGTTTGTGAGCAGCCCAGTGTCCAAAGTCTAAAGGACGCGATGAACCCATTTCAAAGGGATCGCCGCTACCAGCAATATGCTCTAAATGTAACTGCGAACAGCGATAGATCAGCCTTTCCATTATGTCCATGTCTCGGTTAGCCAATTTCTTGGCATTAGTCATAATGAAATCGAAGAAATCTGCATCTTTAATCAGCGCAACTTTTACCGCTTCTGCAATACCCGATCGCCAATCTCGATCGTCAAGGCTAGTAAGAAAATCAAAGTCATTCAAGACAGCATAAGGTGGCATGAATGTACCCAAAAAGTTTTTCTTACCAAAGGCATTGATTCCGTTCTTTACTCCTACGCCCGAATCGTTTTGCCCTAATACTGTTGTTGGTACTCGTAGCAGCCGAATTCCTCTGTGAGCCGTTGTTGCTGCGTATCCTACCATGTCTAGTACGGCACCACCTCCAATTGCTAAGACGTATGAGTGACGACACAATCCAGCTGCATTGATTCGCTGATGAATTTGCTCTATAAATCTAGTATCGTTTTTGACAGCTTCTCCGCCCGGAACTACCATCGGCTCACCAGCCAAAGCGATCGCATTTCCATAATACTGGGCGTAAACTGATAATTTTTCTAGCAACCTATCCTGATACTGTAAAAATCCTTCATCTACCACTGCTAGCACTTGTTTTGGAGTTGTCTCTCCTTCTGTAGCGATCGCTTGTGCTAGTAAAGGATTATCTAACTCAAACAGACCTTTAGTGAAATGAACATCATAATTGAACGTGACGCGGACACGTTGGTTAATTGGTTGCAGAGTCAGAGCAGTTTTTTGTTGAATAGTCATTGGGATATTAGAAGTTTTTAACTAACAGGAAATAGAGGCAATAAAATTAAAGTTAGCAGCAGAATTAACACAATAATTAAATTGAGAACTTCAATATATAAATAATTTACTAGACAAGTATAAATACTAAAAAAATAGGTTCTGTAACTGCTTTTACCTAGTAGGATAAAGTTCCAAATAACATTAATGTCTAATTTGATTGATGCCTAGATTGTATATCTGAGGTTGGCAATAGATATCATCATTACACAAAAATTCTAAAATTTTTCCGTAAGATAAATTTAAATTTTACCTAATCAAAATTATATCTTTACAATATCTTCTTTAAAGTTAGGAGATTTTTATAGATTCCATGAAGTTCTGATATTAGTAGTATGTTATCTAGCTGCTTTAATCACAAATTATCAAGTTTAGTGGTAAATTTTATACTTAGTTGTCACAAAAAAGTTGGGCAACTTCTCCTGAAATTCATCATGAGTAAAGTAAACAACTTACTGCATCAGTGGCTGTTAAAGTCTGTTTCAGACAAAGCTTTTGCTTGGCTGGAGCAGAAGCAGTCCCAGATTACTAGCGGCGCTGCTGAGAGAGTTTTTTTCACGGCATTTAGTGCTGTGCCGCGCTATCTAGGTAAACAGGATTTGCAGCTAACATTCCAGGACTTGAAAGCAGCACAGGATGTAATTCCCGGTTGGTATCCTGGTAATTGGAGTGTAGATCGAGCAGGTCGCACACTTTTGCTTCTAGCTTTGCCCCACGATGATGCTGAGGGGTATGTGCGATCGCTCGATCGAGTCTTTTCTACTGCCGATATGGGGGAGTTAGTTGCCCTGTATCAAAGTTTGCCCTTATTACCACATCCAGAATTACATCGCCACCGCGCTGCTGAGGGAATTCGCAGCAATATGAGTAATGTATTCCAAGCCATAGCCCTACGTAACCCTTATCCAGCCGATTATTTAGATAATGCTGCTTGGAATCAGATGGTGCTAAAGGCTGTGTTTGTCGGCAGTCCTTTGCATCTAATTTGGGGACTCGATCGGCGTGCTAACCCAGAATTGGCGAGGATGTTGGCAGATTATGCTCATGAACGTTGGGCAGCTAAACGCTCAGTTACGCCAGAACTTTGGCGACCTGTAGGGCGGTTTGCAGATAGCACCATCATCACAGATTTGGAAAAAGTTCTAGCTAGTGGAGATGCAGATGAGCAACAAGCAGCAGCGTTAGCTTGTGCTGAATCTGCTTTACCCCAAGCCCAAGCACTACTTTCTCGTTACCCAGATTTACAGTCATCCATTCAACAAGGTAATCTGACTTGGAGCAGTTTTAGCCGCGATGCCTGCGTGCCAACGCCTCTTTGTTTACAAATAGAAGGGAGTGAAGAAGAGAATAAGTAACAGGTTACAGATTATTCTCGATCGCCTGTCACCTATCACCTCTCCCCTAATCCCAATGCCCAATTATCAAACCACACCGTCATGTTTATCGATCCTCACATTCACATGTGTTCCCGTACTACTTACGATTACTTAGTAATGCGGGAATATGGCATTGTTGCCGTTATTGAACCGGCTTTTTGGTTAGGACAACCGCGAACCAACGCGGGCACATTTAAAGACTACTTCAGCAGTCTTGTAGGTTGGGAGAGGTTTCGTGCTAGTCAATTTGGCATCCAACATTACTGCACAATCGGCCTAAATCCGAAGGAAGCTAACAATGAGGCATTAGCGGCAGAAGTTATAGAACTGCTACCACTTTTTGCCTGTAAAGAAGGAGTTGTTGCTATTGGCGAAATTGGCTATGACGACATGACAGAAGTAGAAGATAAGTACTTTTGTCAACAGCTAGAATTAGCCAAAGAACTCGATATGTTGGTACTAATTCATACTCCCCACCGTAATAAGAAAGCGGGTGCTATTCAGAGTATGGAACGCTGTATTGAATATGGCTTAGATCCTTCACAAGTAGTTATCGATCACAACAACGAGGAAACCGTTGAAGAAGTATTAAAAAGAGGTTTTTGGGCGGCTTTCACTATTTATCCACAAACGAAGATGGGTAACGCCAGAATGGTAGAAGTTGTACGCAAATATGGATGCGATCGGATCATTGTAGATAGTAGTGCTGATTGGGGTATTAGCGATCCTTTGGCAGTTCCGAAAACGGCTCAGTTAATGTTAGATAGGGGCATTACTAAAGAACATGTGCGAGCAGTTTGTTATGAAAATGCTCTAGCTGCTTACAGTCAAACTGGGCAAATGAAAGCATCAGACTGGCTCAATCCGCAATCTGTCGATCAGCGTCAGTTGTTTAGTGGTAATTCGGTGCTACGGGGACAGGAACCAGGAATCAAATCAGTTTCAGATTATGTGTTGATTGAGTAAAAAATTGGGATTGGGGTATGGGGGATTGTAAAAGATATTTCTATCTTAATTTTAAGAAATTAGTAGGCATGGAGGCAGATAAGTGAATGTTGCAAGCTTAAATTTTCAAAGCTGGCGGGGTTATCTGGAATTGATGCGTCCTGCTAATATTGTTACTGCTTGGGCGGATATTCTTGTTGGTTTTGCTGCTTCCGGCTCTGGGATGATTTTTGCTAAATTAATCAATGGAGAAGCAAGTTTCACCACACTAATTCCATTGGCTTGGTTGCTATTAGCAACAACTGGTTTATACGGTGGTGGTATAGTTTTTAATGATGTTTTCGATGCGGAATTAGATGCAAAAGAGCGACCCAATAGAGCAATTCCCAGTGGTCGCGTATCTCGTCAAAATGCTGCTTTATTGGGGAGTATACTTTTTGCCATCGGCATTATAGCTGCTTTCCAAGTATCGTTGTTGAGTGCTGCGATCGCTACATTCATCATTCTTTCATGCCTCCTGTATGATTCGCTCGCAAAACATCATCGTTTTTTCGGCCCTTTAAATATGGGTTTGTGTCGTGGTAGTAACTTATTATTAGGCGTAAGTGCTGTACCAGCAATAATAGGAGAACGTTGGTATTTAGCGCTGATTCCAGTTATTTATATTGCTGCTATCACCGCAATTAGCCAGGGGGAAGTTCACGGAGGTAAGAAAATTACGGGAGTAGTTGCACTACTACTGATTGCAATAGTTTTGACAGCAGTTTTAGCTTTAGGATTATTAGGAGAGTATACAGCGATCGCAGCACTACCATTTGCTGTTTTATTAGCTATCCGAATCTTGCCTAATTTTATCAAAGCTGCGCGGGAACCGATAGCCGAAAATATCCGCAATGCTGTCAAAATAGGTGTTTTATCTCTAATAGTCTTAGATGCAACCGTTGCATCTGGTTTTGCTGGTTTGTATTACGGTTTATCCGTTCTAATTTTGCTACCATTTTCGATGAAGTTAGCAAAAGTATTTGCTGTTACTTAAACTTGAATGTCCACACCCCGTAATACCATTAATTCACTATACGGGCGCATAAATGTGCGCCCTTACCCACGAATATAGCAATCTAAAAATGAGTGCTAGAAATCTCTAATTCCTCTCTCTGCGATTTATTTTTATATATTACAAGTATTTTATAAGCCGAAGTAAAAATTTTTAACATATATAGGACATCAAACTAGAAAATGAAAATTACAAAAAACAGCAACTTTCATTTAACTTATTGCAGCAATATTCATCCTGGCGAAACTTGGCTAGAGGTTTTCGCTAATTTAGAAAACTATATTCCCGAACTAAAGTCACGTTTATCGCCTACAGAATCTTTCGGTATTGGCTTGAGGTTAGCAGATATTGCTGCAACACAACTTTTAGAAAGTAATAATTTAGCTCAATTTCAAGCATGGCTAACTCAGCATAATTTATATGTCTTTACCTTAAATGGATTTCCTTATGGTGGATTCCATCGACAGGTTGTAAAAGACCAAGTTTATGCACCCGATTGGTCTACACAAGAACGAGTTAACTATACATTAAACTTGACACAAATTTTAGCTGTGCTGTTACCAAAAGAATTAGACGGCGGAATTTCTACACTGCCATTATCCTATAAACCTTGGTGGAGAAAAGACCAAGAAAATTTCGAGACTGTTCTGAAAAAGAGTTGTTTGAATATAGCATCAGTTGTTGGAGAAATGATTCGCATCTATGAAGAAACTGGAAAGATACTTCATATTGATTTAGAACCTGAACCTGATGGTTTAATTGAAAATACTTCAGAAGTAATTGATTTTTATCAAAATTACTTATTGCCAATTGGTAGTAATTATTTATCAGAAAAGTTAAATATTGAGCAGAGTTTAGCAGAAATTAAATTGCTAGAACACGTTCGCGTTTGCTATGATACCTGCCATTTTTCAGTTGAATATGAGGAACCACAATCTGTATTTACACGTTTGCAATCGGCAGGAATTAAGATTGGCAAAATTCAAATTAGCGCCGCAATTAAAGTAAAAATACCTGCTGATATTGAGAAGCGTAGTTTGATAGTTGAACGCTTACGTCCTTTTGCTGAATCTACTTATCTTCACCAGGTAATAGAACGTCGCAATGATGGTACACTCCATCACTATCCTGACTTAATAACTGCATTACCACATTTAGAACAATCTTTAGCTGAAGAATGGCGCATTCACTTTCACGTCCCAATTTTTATTCATGATTATCAAATTTTGCAGTCTACGCAAGATGATATTGCAACTGTTTTAAATCTACTTCAGATAAACGATGCTTGCTCACATTTAGAAATTGAGACTTACACTTGGGATGTATTGCCATCAGAAATGAAGATAGATTTGCTGACTTCTATTCAGCGTGAGTATGAGTGGGTATTAAATGAATTTGCCGCAAATTAAAAGGGAATTATTTTCATGCAGAAAACGGTTGTTTTAAATGTCGTTGGATTAACGCCCAGTTTATTAGGAGAAAACACACCGTTTTTATCTTCTTGGGCTGCGAAAGGTCAGGTAGCGTCAATTGGAAAAGTTTTACCTGCTGTTACTTGTTCGGTTCAGGCTACTTATTTAACAGGAAAATTCCCTGATGAACATGGAATTGTCGCTAATGGTTGGTATTTTCGAGATGAATGTGAAGTTAAATTTTGGCGACAATCTAATAAGCTAGTACAAGCTCCAAAAGTTTGGGAAATAGCTAAATCAATCGATCCAAACTTCACTTGTGCTAACCTTTTTTGGTGGTACAACATGTACTCTACAGCAGATTATGCGATTACACCGCGCCCGATGTATCCCGCAGATGGGAGAAAATTACCTGATATTTATACCCATCCTAGTGATGTGCGATCGCAAATTCAATCTGATTTAGGCAACTTCCCTCTATTTGATTTCTGGGGGCCAAAAACTACTATTAGTTCTAGCCAATGGATTGCCAATTCTGCAAAGTGGATTGAGGAACGCTACAGCCCCACATTATCACTAGTTTATTTACCACACTTAGATTACTGTCTGCAAAAATTTGGTAACAATCAAACACAGATTCAAGCTGATTTAAAAGAAATTGATGCTGTTTGTGGGGATTTAATTGAATATTATGAAGCACGTAATACTCAGGTAATTATTCTTTCTGAGTATGGCATTACTCCAGTCTCCAAAGCTGTGGATTTAAACCGCGTACTACGGGAGAATGGTCTAATTGCTATCCGAGAAGAATTAGGGCGAGAACTGCTCGATTTTGGGGCTAGCATTGCCTTTGCTGTTGCCGATCATCAAATTGCTCATGTATATGTGAACGATCCGGCGTATATTCCGAAAGTGCGATCGCTTTTAGAAGCGACTGAAGGTGTAGCGCAGGTATTGGATGAACAGGGTAAACAAGCCTACCACCTCGATCATCCTAGATCGGGGGAGTTGGTAGCGATCGCTAAATCTGATGCTTGGTTTACCTATTATTATTGGCTTGATGACGCAAAAGCGCCTGATTTTGCTAGAACTGTAGATATCCACCGCAAACCTGGTTACGATCCTGTAGAACTTTTCCTCGATCCACAGATTACTTTTCCCCAAGGAAAAATTGCTCTCAAGCTACTTAAGAAACAACTGGGTTTCCGCTACCTCATGGATGTTATTCCTCTGGATGCTTCATTGGTGCGTGGTTCTCACGGTAACATCGCTACTTCTCCAGATGAAGGGCCTCTATTCATCACCCATCAAACCCACCTCGTTGATGAACATCAAATTGAGGCGACAGATGTTTGCTCGTTGATTCTCAAACATTTAAATCAGTAAAAAGGGCAGTTAGAAACCTCGTCTACACTAAACTTTACCCACCTCCGTAGGTTAAATCAGTTGCTTAAGCTCTTTGTTCTATGTAGGGTAACTTTAGTTTGTCTAGCCGCGAATGAACTTTGCCCTATCCTTTGCTTGACATTAATGCTTAAGTGTGAGTTCTTAAATAATTCCAAAAATACAAAACAATTTTGTTGTAATTCATAATCATATCGAGTATGATTAGTTTATGAACTCGTTATGACTATGAATTAATTAGCTCCATCAGTGGACAACCACCTATCTGTTGGCTAAATTTTACTTTGGCTATCTCAAGAACTTAACGGAGAACTTCTTTATCCATGACTGAACCCCAAAACTTGACAACTGCTGATGGTATTCCTGTTAGTGATAACCAGAACTCACTCACTGCTGGAGCGCGTGGCCCTGTATTAATACAGGATTTTCACCTCTTAGAAAAGCTGGCTCATTTCAACAGAGAACGTATTCCTGAAAGAGTTGTCCACGCTAAAGGTGCAGCGGCTCACGGTACTTTGACTATTACCAATGACATCAGCCGCTACAGTAAAGCCAAACTTTTTTCTGAAATTGGCAAGAAAACAGAACTTCTCTTGCGCTTTTCTACCGTTGGAGGAGAAAAAGGTTCAGCAGATGCCGAGCGCGACCCTAGAGGTTTTTCTCTCAAGTTTTATACTGAGGAGGGTAACTGGGATCTTGTAGGTAACAATACCCCTATTTTCTTCATCCGCGACCCTTTGAAGTTTCCTGATTTTATCCATACCCAGAAGCGCAATCCCCAAACCAATTGCAAAGACCAGAATGCAAAGTGGGATTTTTGGTCACTCAGTCCAGAATCGCTTCACCAAGTGACGATCCTGTTTTCAGATCGGGGAGTTCCAAAAGACCATCGCCACATGGATGGATTCGGTAGCCACACCTTCAGTTTAATTAATGCTGAAGGCGATCGCGTTTGGTGTAAATTTCACTTTAAGACTCTGCAAGGGCATCAAACTTTGACTGAGGAAGAATCAGGCAAGATTAAGGGCGAAGATCCCGATCATGCAACTCACGATTTGTTTGAAGCGATCGCTAACAAAGATTATCCTAAGTGGCGGATGTGCATTCAGGTAATGACTGAGGAGCAAGCAGAAAAACATCCAGATAATCCCTTTGACTTGACCAAAGTTTGGAAGCAAGGAGAATATCCTTTAATTGAAGTCGGGATATTAGAGCTAAATCGTAACCCTGAGAATTATTTTGCCGAAGTAGAGCAAGCCGCTTTTAGCCCTAGTGCAGTGGTTCCTGGCATTAGTTTCTCTCCAGACAAAATGCTTCAAGCTCGAATTTTTTCTTACCCAGATGCTCAACGGTATCGCTTGGGTGGTAACTATCAGCAACTACCCGTCAACCAGCCAAAATGTCCAGTGATGCATTATCAGCGAGATGGCTTTATGGCACCGGGGAACAACCACGGTAGCGTTCCTAACTATGAACCGAATAGTGCTGAGGGTACGCCTAAAGAAAATCCAGCTTATGCAGAGCCACCTAAGCATTTGGGCGATGTCACAGTCGATCGTTACAGTCATCGTGAAGGAAACGACGATTACACCCAAGCAGGTAATCTGTATCGGTTACTAACTCCTGAGCAGCAAGAGCGTCTTGCTAAAAATATCGTCGGCAGTCTCTCTCAAGCGAGACCGGACATCCAAATGCGCCAACTTTGCCACTTCTTCCGGGCAGATATTTCTTATGGTCGTCGTGTAGCTGAAGAATTGGGGATTTCAATCGATCCTTCAATGCTTCCTGCTACTGCTCAACCTGTAGGTAACTGGTAGCCTCATAGTTTCGTAGGGTGTGTTATGCCGTAGGCTAACGCACCGAAAACCTGGATGGAAGGTTACATACTGAAGCTAAATTTAGATCCCCGATTTCTTGAAGAAGTCGGGGATTTGATAAATGAAAACAAACTCGTTAATGGAGTTCAAAGGCTCATTAATGAGTATCAAAGACTCTTTAATGAGTATCAAAGGCTCTTTAATGAGTATCAAAGGCTCATTAATGAAGTTCAAAGAGTCTTTAATGAGTATCAAAGACTCTTTAATGAGTATCAAAGACTCTTTAATGAAGTTCAAAGGCTCTTTAATGAGTATCAAAGACTCTTTAATGAGTATCAAAGGCTCATTAATGGAGTTCAGAGGCTCATTAAGTAGATAAACAATAAATATTAACAGTTATTGCGATCGCACCCTTCGCAGATCATATCCTAGAGAAGTAGTTTTAAGCGTTGCGATCGCATTATTTTGCTTCACTGGATTTGCAATGACATTGTGTAATTAATTATCTTGCCTACTTATTAGACTGGGATTTGAATCCCAGGGGGGTAATGCAGCCGGTGCAGATTACCTAAATTACTGAAACCAACGCCAGACAAAAGCAACCATTCTCCTGAATCAAGGCTGAGGATTCTGCCGCAAGTCTTCCAGATTTTCACGAATGGTTATTGTATTGGGATGATTTACTCCCAAACGTTTTTCAGCGATCTCCAAAGCTTCGATGTACAAGGGTTCGGCTTCGCTGTACCTTTCCTGTGAACGGTAGAGTTCTGCCAAATTGTTCAGACTTTCCGCAACAGTGGGATGGTTATTTCTCCACAAGTGTTTATCAAGTTCTAATGCTTTGAGACAGAATGGTTCTGCTTCATTGTAGCGCCCTTGGACTCTGTACATATAACCAAGAGCGTAAATAGTATCTGCCAAAAGAGGATGATTCTCTGAAAGTAGATGCTGTTTAAGTTTCAAAGATTGCAATAATAATGCTTCTGCTTCATTGTAACGTCCTTGGGCGCAATATATTAAAGCTAAATTGTGCAAGTCAACAGCTACATCGGGATGCTTTTCTCCTAAGATTCGCTTATCTAGTTCTATCGCTTGCAGTGAGAAGGGTTCTGCTTCTATGTAACGTTTTTGATAATAGTAGAGTAATGCCAAATTGTTCAGGTTAATTGCCACACAGGGGTGTTCATCCCCCAGCAGGTGTTTTGTCATCGCCAAAGCTTGGATGTACAAAGGTTCGGCATCGCTGTACCTTCCCTGTGAACGATAGAGTTCAGCCAAATTGTTCAGGCTAACTGCCGTAGAGGGGTGTTCATCCCCCAGCAAGCGTTTTTTCATCGCCAAAACTTGGATGTACAAAGGTTCGGCATCGCTGTACCTTCCTTGTGAACGGTAGAGTCCTGCCAAATTGTTCAGGCTAGTTGCCACATCCGAGTGTTCATGTCCCAGCAGACGTTTTCTCATGGACAAAGCTTGGATGTATAAGGGTTCGGCATCGCTGTACCTTCCTTGTGAACGGTAGAGTCCTGCCAAATTGTTCAGGCTAGTTGCCACATCCGGGTGTTCATGTCCCAGCAGGCGTTTTCTCATGGACAAAGCTTGGATGTATAAGGGTTCGGCATCGCTGTACCTTCCCTGTGAATCGTAGAGGAATGCCAAATTGTTCAGGTTAGTTGCCACAGAGGGGTGTTCATCCCCAAAACGCTTTCTAGCAGTTGATAAACTTTGCTCACACCAAGGTAAGGCTTGTGCATAGGCTCCTTGACCTGCGTAAAATCTATTCAAGCCCAAAAAAGGCCAGATTAAATCATCATCGCTTAACCAAGTTTGGTAAACTGTGGCAATTTCCACAAGGTGAGGGATAGCAAGAGTTACTTGAACAATTTCTATTAATGTGGCTATCTGAGGAATATCCTCGGCTACTGCTACCATTGCTTGACAAAAGCCGCGCTTGAGTTCATCCACTTGGGCTAACTCTTCTAACTTCTGTCGCAATAATTCCTGAATGCGTTCGTGAACTTGGTAGGTGTCTTCTGCCAATTCTTGCAGCAGATAACGCTCAACTAAAACAGTGCAGTTAGCTTTGAGGTCAAATTCCATAAGGCTAGCACTTGCTGCTGATTCTACGAAAGACCAGGGGATAGGAGCCAAAGCAAACAAACTCACCAAACAAGCCAATTTTTGTGCTTCTGATTCCAAGCTTTGCCAATTCAACTCAAAAGCTGCTGCTACACCAGACTCACCTGTTGATGCTTGATTCTCTAGCCGTGCCAGGATGTCTGCTAACATAATTCTCTCCCTGGCTCTCGGCACTGTGCTGCTATTTGGTAAAGTCCAATAGGTACATAATCCACAAATTTGCAAAGTCCCTTAGCAAACTCTAATTCCTTCTCAACCCTATCTTTTCCTAGCAGAGTTGTTAATAATTCTAATGCTCCCTCTGCCGACAATTTACCTAACGGCAGTGAGGTATATATTAACCCTGTGTTTTGCCGAGTGGTAATTAACACCTTAAACCGAGAACCTTTGAGTGGTAGGTATGGTTGAATTTGTTTCCAGTCTTTAACATCATCAAATATTAATAAAACTTTGCCTGCTTGCCAGTTCTTCCAGCAATATAAAACTTTACCTGTTGCATCTAATTGCTCAGGAGGATTGAAGTTAGAGAAATGAATCATTCCAAAATTGACTAACTGAGTTCCTAAATCAGTTCCTTGGGGATTTAACCAACAACACCCACCAGAATAATCTGCCAAATATTGCCATGAGTATTGAATAGCTAACTCTGTTTTACCCACCCCACCTTGTCCAGTCACATCGCTAATTGCCACAACATCGTTTGCTTGCAATAGCTGACGCAATTGTTCTATTTGCTCATCCCTCCCAACAAACTTAAGAGCTTGACTCTGTTGGATATTATGCGGGATATCAAAGGGGTTGAAATGAGATTTTTCAATATCTCCATCCCAACTGCGGGAATAAAAATAAGTCGGCAGTTGTTTTTTATCTGAACTATTAAATCGCTGCTTAACTGCCTCAGTAACTCCTTTCATATCCGGCGGAAAATTCCCATTAGCTTCAGCGAAAGCCTCTCTCACCGCTTGAGAAAAGTAACCTGTTTTATTTTCCGAATTTACCTTAGCTTTTTCTCCTTCCCGCGTAGCCAGTAACACAAATTGTTGACTATCTTTATGTGGTTGTCCATTCAAAAAAGCTTTGCCACCTAAATTAGTTGGTCTTCCCTTCGCCTCTAAAACATAATTGGCACAGGCATCAATAATACAAATATGATTCCGAATCTGAAATTTATCGGAACCCAACAAAACTAATAAAGAATTCAAATCTAAATTCTGCCAATTCTGTTTATTGGCATCAGCACAAAACAACCGACGCTCTCGTTCGGAGGTAATCGAACCATGTCCCGCCCAAAAAATGTAGAGTAAATCCCCCGATTGTGGGGATAAAAAGTTAGTCACAATGTCGGAGATATTTTGCTCTGTTGCTAACTCTACAGTTAACCCACATTCCCCAATTAACTGATGATTTTCTTCCAGCGCTGATAAACATAACCGAATATTCTCCTTCGGTACACCGTGCAGATGCAGCCAATGAGCAAATTTCAGCGCGTCATCGGCTGGCCCCCCGCCTGTCACATTCCAAGTAGATTCGTAGTACTTTTCAATACCCACAATTAACCCAAATGTCCGCTCAGGTTTAGCCATCAACAGCATGATGACTTAGCCTCTCATGGTTTTTACCCCACCCTAACCCTCCCCTTGTAAAGGGGAGGGAACTAGATTTCCGGCTTCCCCCCTTGTAAAGGGGGGATTGAGGGGGGTAATTTAACTCGTGTGTACACCGTAGCCTTGTATTGGAGAGGTTTTGAGTGGGGTTTTCTAGATACCGTAAAAAGTAAAGCATTATGGCAACCTCGAAATAATCGCCTCCCAGGTTTTAGCATTTGTCCAATAAGCACCGTGGGAACGGGGAAATGGTTGTCTGCTATCCACTCGCACATCCTGCACTCGCTCAGGGAAAATATTCTTACCCACGTAACTAAGAAAATCCCGTAAATCGTAGATATTCAACCATTCCGGGAAATGCTCTGGCAATAACTGCCCATATTCTAAGCTGTAGAAGGCGTTAATCTCATATAAAAATGGTGCTTGGGAACCAACTGTTACCAATAATTCCACCTGAGACAACTGCTGCTGCACTAGCAAATCTACACAAGCGATACCTCCCAAACTATGGGCGATTAAAACTACTGGCGGTTCTGCTTCTTCGATTTGTTGCTTGATAAACTCCCTAATTTTTTCACCCCGCGTCAGATACAACAAAATATCACCAGGCATAGGCGAAATTTTATCAGTTAACTCTAGGCGGTTTCCTCTGACATAATTTGTGCCGCCGTGCTGCGCTAGTTCAACAAATGGCTTTAATAACCAGCCGCCCAATCCTAACTCCGCCTCTCCTAAAGCCAGAGTCAGCAAGTCCACAACTTTATCGCGCAATTGGGCATCGGTGAGTATGGGGGGAAATTTTTCTTGCTGTTCGCTAATAAACATTGCTTGAGCCACAACTGCTCTAGCTATTAGTGCATAATATTCACTCAAATCAGCTTCGGAAACTGTGAGCAATGCCCGTTCATACGGTTCGCTGTGGATAATAGCCTCTCGTGCTTGCTCAAATACCTCTGCAATTCCCGCCTCTTGGAAGTTAGCTTCCAGTTCAGATGTCGGTGTGAGACTGGCTACACGAGATTGTAAAACATCCCCTGGTTCTTCCCCAAAGGGATTTCCTGACTCAATAGGTTGCAAAGAAAACAGTCGCAATTCGTACAGAGGATCGCGATATAATTGCCCCCACAATACAATCTCTGCGTCTTCTTCTCCTGAAGATAAAGCCAGCGTCGCATCTTCCAAGGGTACTGATGCCCGATTATTATTGAACTTCGCACCCAATGCACCCCAAAGGCAGGGAGCAACCTTTATATCAGGACGTTGGGCGTGAATCTTTTGCTCAATTACCTGAAAGGTTTCGTTGTATTCTCGTTCCCTAATACCAGTGCCATGTACAAATATTACGGTGGTCATTGTGATAAGGCAGGTTATGCCTACGCAAAGCTTTTCTCTGTATTATTCCTTACTACTTTCTCTAACACAAGTTGATTTCATTCACTTGGTTTATAAAACTTACGCACAAGAGATCCCCCAACCCCCTTAAAAAGGGGGCTTTTATCGTTCCCCCCTTTTTAAGGCTACCGTGTATACACAAGTCGTATTACCCCCCTTAATCCCCCCTTATCAAGGGGGGAAATAATAAATATTTCCGGTTCCCTCCCCTTTATAAGGGGAGGGTTAGGGTGGGGTAAGACCTAAGAGGTTGAATGAACAAGTATTTCGCTGTGATTTTAGGCACTTAGAGATCCCCCCTAGCCCCCCTTAAAAAGGGGAAGAATCAAAGTCCCCCAATTTATCGGGGGATTTAGGGGGATCTGAAATGTTTTGCTACCAACGAGAGGACTTGTTCATTCATCCTCTAAGTTCTTCAGCTATTTTCAGACTTGTGTATACACCGTAGCTTTTTAAGGGGGGATCTAGGTTTCAGGTTTTCAATGCGTAAGTCCTGGTTTATTAAAAACTTCTAAAATCTGGCGGCAAATTTGTTTGAGCTTCTCCTCGATTTCACCAGAAGGCGAAGATGTGCCGACAACACTCCAGTTTTCTACCGTAGAAAGTCGCCACGCCTCACCGCGATGATCGAATCCAGCAACCTCCACGCCGATCGCACGCCGGGAATTATTGATGGGATCTTGATGAAATCTGATTTGAATTAAAATACTGCGACTTCGCCAAGATTTGCTGATACCAGGAAAGTGAAAGCCAATATCTATAGACTCTGGATCGACTAACTCCCTGGTTTCCGGGTCATTTTTCCAGGGTTTGAGATCGGATTTGGCATCAGGAAACTCGAATTTGAACAAGTTAACCACCGTGGCAATATTGCTGGCGAGTTCAAGGTTTGTTGCCTGTTCAGCTGCATTCACTAAAAAACACTCCTATATTGCGTCGGCATCTTCGGTGATCTGAAGATAGAAAAATCGCCAGAAGGCTTATATTATTGGTGTTTCAGCTTATCAAGACCTTTGAGATTTAGCAACTCTAAATCAGACTTTCCTAACAATGCTGGTAACTAAGTAGATGTGAAAAATAGCTTCTTATTGGGACTGTCTAACACCTATTAAGTAATTGTACTTAAAAATTCCTTAAAAGCAGATGAAAATCTGATCTTTGGATCAAATATCAAGATTTTCTGCAAAATCCTTGGCAGACAAGAACGATTGCGCTAGCGACGATCTAAAATGACACTGTTAATCGGTAAACAAAAAGCAATTAAGTTCATTGTCATGGCGCGTCAACGCTCAATTTTTTCATTTGTTTTAGTATTATTGGCCACATTCCTCATGAGTTGTGGCGGCCCTAGTGCTTCAGTAACACCTCCAAGTTACACACCAACTCAACTTGAAAGAATTCAAACTTATGTTCCTGAAATTCAGGCTGTGCGCGATCGCTCAGATGAGTTGAAAACCCTGATCCAAAAAGGTGATTGGATAAATGTGCGTAACTTTATACATGGCCCCATAACGGAAGCAAGGCTGAACCTGACTTATGTCACTCCCAACCTTCTACCCAAAGACCAACCCACAGCCCGTCAAATAACGCGAGATTTGTTTAATGACCTAGTTAAACTTGATAAAGCTACTAGTGCTAGCAATCCTCTAGTTGCTTTGAATCAATCCCAAGCTGCTTTCACAGACCTTGACAAATTCCTCGATCTGCTTCCTAAAAAAGAAGAAGGTTAAGAGTTCATAGTTAGGAGTTAAGAGTTAAAAATTTTTAACTTCTAACTCCTAACCTCATTTATCGCTGAAAGCACAAGTAATGAATGTAGTAATTATCGGTTGTGGTGTAGTTGGGGCTGCGATCGCTTACGAACTGAGTCAAGTAAAAGGGCTGAAAATTACAGTTTGCGATCGCCAACCACCAGCCCAAGCTTCCACGGGCGCTGCACTTGGCGTTTTGATGGGCGCAGTCAGTCAAAAAATTAAGGGCAAAGCTTGGCAGATGCGACAAACTAGCATCCAACGCTATGAAACTTTGATTCCCGAATTAGAAGCTTCAACAGGTCGCAAAATCCCTTTTAACCGCCAGGGAATTCTCAGTTTGGGTTTGGAAGAAGAGAATTTAGCTGCATGGGAAAAACTTGTAGAAATCCGCCACTCACAAGGCTGGCATTTAGAAATATGGGATACTGCTAAACTCCAGAATATCTGTCCTCAAGTTGATTGCGAAAAAATTATTGGCGCTGTCTATTCTCCCCAAGATCGTCAACTCGATCCAACTGCCCTCACCTTAGCTTTAGTTGAGGCTGCCCAGCAAAACGGTGTAACTTTCAAATTTGGCGTGACTGTTTTGGATGCTCAAACCTCATCACCTGAATCTTCTCCCCAATTTTGCATTCAACTTGAGACTACAGAAGGAAAAATAGCCGCAGATTGGTTTGTAATTGCAGCAGGGCTAGGTTCTACACCACTGACGGCAAAATTAAATCAGATAATTGATATCCGTCCCGTACTTGGGCAAGCGTTGCAAATGCGTCTAGGGCATCCATTAGGCAATCCCGACTTCCAGCCAGCGATAACGGGTAACGATGTCCATATTGTTCCTATAGGCGGCACAGATTATTGGGTAGGTGCGACTGTAGAGTTTCCCAGCAATGAAAATGAGATACCGCCAAATCAAGAACTATTAGAATCTGTGAGAAAACAAGCGATCGCATTTTGCCCAGAGTTAGCCACAGCAACAATTCTCCGCACTTGGTCGGGGTTACGTCCCCGTCCTGAAGGTCGTCCAGCCCCAGTTATTGGGAAATTACCAGGATTTAGTAACATCCTCCTAGCTACCGGACACTATCGCAACGGTGTTTTACTAGCACCCGCCACAGCTTATGCAATTCGTGAGATGATTAGCGATCAAGCAGTAGCAAGTAGGTAAACCTAGCTGTCTGTAATTTGATAATTTTTAATTGTTACCACGCATTCCCGATGGGATATTTATTTTTGTACCAATAATTGATTGTTCTCCATCCTTTAGTAAAAATTTAGAACTATTAATTTTAACGACATCATACTTTTCGGCTGTAAATAAAGAACCCACAGTAGCTACAATATCTGCAACAGAAATTTTAAAAGCTAGGGGTATTTGTAAATTTAAAAATGATTTGGGAATGGTTTTAATATTTAGATACAATTTGCGATCGGTTACGTACCATACACCATTAAATTTATTCCCTGTTATCAGTTCTTTAGGTTTATATAGAATAAATGTTTGAACCCTAGTTTGTTCGTAAGTCATATCATCTTTAAAGATAATAGATATTTTTTCCCAAGCTGTATCAAAACGCCATTTTCCAAAAAGTAAAATTTCTATTTCTATATCAGAAAGATTAATATTATCCATGTTGATATTTTAAATGTATTAAAGTATTGATATTCTGTTACAAATTTTTACACGAGAGAAAAATAAGTGCATCTGCCAAACTAACCAAGACCCCACCCGCCACGCTCCCATTGAAAGGTCTTCTGTAGATGACTTTGAGGATAAGTCATAGGTATTTTGGTCATAGTGTAACCATTTGGCTGGTAAATGTCCCATCGGTGTCATCGGGGACAATTTAAAAGTTAGTTGCTCATAGTCTAACCAGTTTCCCTCCTTTCGCCAACCAAGGCGATCGCCAAGTCTCTTTTCTGTTTCATAGTCTACTTGACCACCCATTTCACTCCAGATACTTTCCTGAACACTGAAGCCGAAATAACCATAACTGTATTGTTCCCAAAGTTGATCGATGGTGTGGAGATCTTGACAAGAAAAGTTATCAATATCTTCCTTATAAACTTCATTCCAATAAGTCTTATTCATTACTTGTAAAATTAATTTAGTAGTTTCAATATCAGCTTCTTTCCACTTGTGCTGCGCGAGGAGATCCCGCAGTTGGGTATAATCGATATTTCTATTGTTTTGGAACGTAACATTGTTATTAGTCAGTTCCATCAATCCTGTTTCTTGAACAGAAGATAGAGGCGCTGTAGAGACAAAGTTTACTTCTGTTATACCTAGGAGTCTTCTTTGATCGGTGAGTTCACTAGATATGTAATTAGATATTAAATCAATCCCCTTATTTAAAAAGACATCATTTTCACTCAAATCAAAATTATTGATTTGCCAATCGAATAATTGAGACTCAATAAAAGCATCTTTTAATCTGGTTTGTTTCTCATAACTTGTCACCATAAAATCCAGAAAAGTATCAGAAATTGTCTCGGTTGTTTCAAGATTTAATAAATTGAACTTGCACTTCAAAATATTATCTCCTAAAATTTTAATATCTCCAACAGTTTTATAAAAATATTCATCTACTTTAACAACTTCATCTATTAAAGATTGAAATGGACTAAAATAATCTTGCAGAGAATTTTCAAAATTGATTGCAGTCTGAGCAATTTTAGCTATTTCCTGACGGATTTTATTAGCTTTTATTTGATATTCATAAATTTCTTGATAGACTTCTAAATCTCTAATTATTTGCTGAACAATTTTTTTTTGATTTTTTGTATCCTCTGTAAGATTTTTAATTCCTTTACTAAGCAATTTTATTTTATCTAACATCATAAAATATGTATTGCTTAATAATAAAACTGCTTTAAAGTTTTCTTGTTTTTCCCATCTTAACTCCTCAACTATTTTTAGATTTTCTTTATTTTTTATCTCTATTTTGCTTTGTTCATCTTCTAAGTTTTTGATTTCCAGATATTTTTGCTTAAATAACTTTTTTAAGTCATCCGTAAGTTTTAACAAAAAGTTATGATAACTATCTTTATAGTTTTCTAGTAAATCAATAATATGAATGTAGTCTTTAATGAATAGTTGGATCTCCTCAAAAATTTCTCCCTGACTAACTTCTTCTTTCCGTTTAATTATCCCTCCAAACTGATGGTTATATCGAACGCCTTCTTTAATTAATCTTTGACGTTCTCTAAGTTTTTTTTGAACTCTTTTTACACCGTTATTTTTTAAAACGGGCAATTTATAAGTTTGTTCGTAAATGGAAATATTTTCGTAAGCAATTAGTTGTCTTTGCTGTTTAGTTAGCATGTTTCCGGGTTTCAAAAGTATAAATAGTTGTTAAGCTTTTATCCATTTCAACACATTGGGGTCTTTATCATATCGGTATGTAAAGCCATCCTTAGTAGTAATGAATTTTCCCAGACTAGCTTTGCTTCTAATAGTGTTAATAGGAGAGTCTGTTAATATATGCATTTCCTTATGAGAAAGTCCGCCAATCGTGCTTGCCACAAGAGATATTTCTGGTTGATTTCGGTCTTGATTATTGGGTAAAACATCTATTGTTACTTCAGCATTTTCGGGTGGATTTTTGACAATTTGGGTTACTTTTTGAAGCCGATAATCTTCTACAGTTACAAGTTGCCAACTAGAATCTTGTGATAATTCTAAAACCCATTGATGATAATTAAATAAACTTTCTCTATGTCCAACACTGATAAAAGTTGTTTTCGTTGATTGTAACTGTTGATATAAATTCCCTTCATTATTCAAATCTAAAGCACTTGTTGCTTCATCTAATATAGTAAAGCTAGGATGAGTAACTAATAATCGTGCGAATGCAAGACGCTGTTGTTCTCCCAACGAGAGTATATTCTCCCAAGAAACTTCAGTATCAAAACCATCTACTCGACTCAGCAAGTTTTGTAAGTTAACTTGTTGCAAAATTCCTTCAAGTTCTCGATCGCTCATTTTACGATTTGTTTGAGGATAGAGTAACTGTTCGCGCAAAGTTCCCAAAATTATATAAGGACGTTGGGGCAAAAACAATACTTCATCTAAGGGAGGTCGCACTAGACGACCATTTCCAGCATTCCACAAACCAGCGATCGCTCTCAACAGAGAACTCTTACCTCGACCACTCGGCCCAACAATCAATAAACCTTCTCCAGGCTGAACAGAAAGTGATAAATCTTCGACAATTACCTGCTCATAGTTTGGTGTTTGTAAGGTGACATGCTCGAAAGCAAGACGGTTTTCTTCTATAGTTTTAATCGTACTTACATTCTCTGGTTCTTTGGTTACAGCTTTTAACGCATCTGACAACTCACTTAAGCGATCAACGTAACTAGAAAATCTTCCAGAAGTTCCAAATTCATTGATTACTTCTGCCATAGCATTAGCAAACAGATTGCAAGCTAAACTAGCTTGACCAACTTCTCCAAAATCAATTTCATCTCTAATATATAAAGGGCCGAGTACTATAAAGGGAAATATTTGGATAACAGCCTGATATCCTCTGCTAAAAATATCTTTATTTCTCTCCCAATTAATCTTGCGTGTAGCACTTTTTAGAAGATTAGCAAATCGACGCTGAATTATATTTAATTCTTGTTTTTCTCCCTGAAAAAAAGCTATCGATTCAGCGTGATTCCGAACATGGGTTAGAGCATAAGCATAATCAGCTTTAAATTCAAGTTCCTCTTGATTAATCTTATTCAATTCTTGAGTCAAGTAAACAGCAATCACATTACCTACGATGGTATAAGCAACCAAAGCAACTGCGACAAATTGGGAAATTGACCAGAGAATTACTAAAAAAGTGATCATTTCCAGCGTTTTTTCTAGTAAAGTAGCTGAAAAATTGAGAGCGCTTCTGGTAATAGGTTCAATTTCTTGAGATAGACGTTGATCTGGGTTATCAATATCAGATTTAAAGTTGATTTTATAATAAGCTCGATTGCCGAAATATTTTTCTAAGGTGTGATTATTTAGCCATTCATACCAATCAAGAGCAATTTTTTTTCTGATAAATTTAGTAAATCCTACTAAGAGTGTTACGCAGACAAGAGCAGCACCATAAAGCGATACTGTCTCAACAAATTTATCAAAATTTTTCTCTTCAATAATGACATCGACCAAATAGCGACTAATGAAGCTATTAAAGGCTGTTACACCCACAAGCGCAATTATTAATAATATTAATAGGATGAGCATTCCCCATGCGCGAATTACATTTGAAAATACTCTTCCTTGTGCTTCAGTGGGATACCAGTAAGGCCCTGCGATCGCTCTTACATCTTCCCAAAATTGAGTAAAAGTTGAAATAAAAGAATCTTTCTTTAAGGGTTGATCGCGAAAAGTTTTGGATTGCATATCGTACTCCTATTTTGGTATTAATCTTTACCACGCTCCATCTGCGATCGCAAGCTGTAATTGTCTGGCTAAGATTTTTACATTGGGTTCATAAAGCATTCGACCGTGGTTTCCAGGTACTTCAATCACTCTAATCGGCTGTTGAGTATAGGCTTGCCATCCCCAATCGGGTAGATAGCAATCGGAAAAAGCTTGGAGTTCTTGCAAAACAATCTCCTGAACTTCTTGAGCGCGGAATAAAACAATGGGTGCAGAAATTGGATGATGAGGCTGATATTTAGCATAATTGAGCGTCAGCACTTTCATAACTTGCAGATTTGTTTTGAGTAAAGAGAGGGTTGAGTGTTCCGGTAAAACATTATGACGGTACAAATATTCTGCCGTCAGTTCCCATCTAGCTTGGTCATCAGTTTGAGCGGCTAAATCATCATATTGCAGACCTAAAGAGATTCCCTTCAAAGCTTCAATTCGTTGAATAGTTTGCCAAATCCAATCAAGGTCTGTTCTATCAGTAATATACTCAGAGCAAGAAACCAGTCCGGCATCAAAGATAGCTAGTAAACTAACTGTTTCACCTTGCTGTTCGAGTTGGGAAGCCATTTCAAAAGCAACGGCACCACCTGAAGAATATCCTGCCAGTATGTATGGACTTTTGGGTTGCTGTTGGCGTAATAGCTCAATCAGTTGACTAGCATGAAGCTCAACCGACTCAGGGAGCGCAGTAGAGCCATTTCTTCCTGGAGTTTCGAGTCCATACACTGGCCGTTCATTTGTGAAATTGATTGCTAAATCTCGAAAATAGAAGCTGTGTCCGTTTGCGCCGGGAAGACAAAATAGAGGGGTTGCATTTCCTAGAGTTTGAAGTACAAGTAAATCGGGATTTGACTGTTGAATCTCATTATTACTTAGTTGTTGTGCCAGTTCAGCAATAGTAGGATTCTGAAATAAACTACTTAAAGAAAGTTGTCGATCAAATACTTGTTGAATATTATTTAGCAGTTTTACCGCTAGTAAAGAATGTCCACCCAAGTCAAAGAAGTTATCATGAATTCCAATTTCTTGACATTCGAGAACAGCAGACCAAACCTTTGCTAGCTGTTGTTCAACTTTGTTGCGTGGGGGTTCATATAAGCCTTCGATCTCACCATTGGGAACGGGTAAAGCTTTTCGGTCAATTTTACCATTGGGAGTTAAAGGCAACTTATCTAGGACGATAATCTGAGCAGGTATCATGTAATCCGGCAGACGGGATTTGAGATCGTTTTTTAATTGGGTAGATAAATCACTAGTAATTCCGGTTATATATGCAATCAAACTTTGGTTTTTCTCAGTTTTATATAGAGTTATAATTGCTTCTTTAACTAAGGGATGTTGCAATAAAATTGATTCAATTTCACCGAGTTCAATCCGAAATCCTCGTAATTTAATCTGATCGTCAATGCGACCCAGGTACTCAAGATTACCATCCAAATTCCATCTTGCTAAATCACCAGTTTTGTAAATTCGTTCAGTTTTACCGAATAAGTTAACTTGAATAAACTTTTCAGAGGTTAAATCAGGGCGATTCAAATAGCCTCGTGCTAAACCCACTCCCGCGATGCACAATTCTCCTGGCATTCCTGGGGGCAATGGTTGGTTGTGAGCATCTAAAATGTAGATGCGGATATTAGATAATGGTTGCCCGATGGAAGGTTTTTTCCCATTCGGTTCACAATTAGCTATGGTGGCAATAACTGTCGATTCCGTTGGGCCGTAGCAATTAAAAAAATGTCGTCCTGTTCCCCATTGTGTCACCAATTCGGCTGGGCAAGCCTCACCACCAAGAATTATGGCTTGCAAATCAGGTAAGGTGGCTGGAGGTAATACAGATAAGGCGGAAGGAGATAATGCCAAATGGGAAATTTTGCAATTAGCTAACAAGTCAATTAAGGCTTGACTAGGTAACAAAGTTTCTTTCTGGGCTAAATACAAACAAGCACCTGCTCCCAAAGCAGTAGCAATTTCACCAATTGATAAATCAAAACTAAAAGAACCAAATTGAAGCCAGCGACTTTGGGGTTGAACTTGAAAAGTTTTCGCCCAACTCAAAGCTAGATTAACAATTCCTTGATGCTCAATCATCACCCCTTTAGGTTGTCCTGTGGAACCAGAAGTATAAATTATATAAGCTAAATTTTCAGACGTAATTTTCACATTTGGATTATCTATTAACGCCGAGCTAAAAGTTTCTTCATCTAAACAAATCACCTGATGGTTTAGTTCAACTAAAGGTAATTTTTCTTTGAGAAAACTTTGGGTCAGCAATAACGATATTCCAGAATCTTGTAGCATAAACCCAATACGCTCTTGTGGATAATTGGGGTCAATCGGCACATAAGCAGCACCCGCTTTAATGATACTGAGTACGCCAATAATCATTTCCAAAGACCGTTCAACGCAGATACCAATTAAGGTATCTGGCTGAATTTGGTAATTTTGAATTAGATAATGAGCGAGTTGGTTTGCTTTTTGATTAAGTTGTTGATAAGTTAGGCTTTGAGATTCAAATAGCAAAGCATGATGATCAGGAGTTTTGGCAACTTGAGCCTCAAACATATCAACTAAAGTTTGATTAAGGGGATAATCGGCTTGAGTTTGATTCCAGTTTTCTAGTTGTTCACGTTCAACTTCTGTGAGTAATGGTAGAGTTTTGATGAATTGCTGAGGTTTATCAATAATTCCCTTAAGCAAAACTTCAAACTGTTCCGCCATGCGTTGGATAGTACTTTTCTCAAAAAGATCGGTAGCGTATTCCCAAGAGCAATTTAACTGGTTATCAGATTCTATGACCAGAAGTGTGAGGTCAAACTTAGCAAACGGACAATTGAAATCGAGCCATTGAATCTCTAATCCTGGCAAATTTAGATCGGGACTTTCATTATTTTCTAGAGCTAACATTACCTGAAATAAAGGATTATGGCTCATACTGCGTTCTGGTTGTAACTTTTCTACCAGAAACTCAAAGGGAATATCTTGATGAGAGTATGCATCTAAACAAATTTGGCGAGTTTGTTGAAGCAACTCAATAAAGCTTTGCTCAGATTTGATGTGGTTACGCAGTACTAAAGTATTGACAAAAAAGCCAATTAATGATTCTGTTTGGCTATGGGTGCGGTTAGCAATGGGAGAACCAATACATAAGTCTTCTTGGCGACTGTAACGAGAAAGCAGAACATTCAAAGCTGCCAACAAAGTCATAAATAAGCTTATGCCTTGTTCTTGACTTAAGGCTTTAATACCAGCGCTTAATTCTGGTGTTAGGGAGTAGAGATAACGTGCGCCTCGGTAGCTTTGCAATGCTGGACGGGGATAATCGGTAGGTAACTCCAGTAATGGGGGAGCATCCTGAAGTTGATGTTTCCAGTAGTTAATTTGAGTTTCTAATACCTCACCTTGTAGCCAATTTCGTTGCCAGTTTGCGTAGTCGCTGTATTGAATGGGTAATAGTGCAAGACTTGGTGTCTGATTTTGGACAAAAGCGGTATAAGCTTGTCTGAACTCACGGACAAATACTCCCATTGACCAGCCATCACTGACAATGTGGTGCATATTAATTAGCAAAACATATTTTTGCTCTTTGATTTGCAGCAGTTTCGCTTTAAATAAAGGGCCAGTATTTAAGTCAAAGGGTTCTTGAACATGAACATCGATAAAATTTTGAATAGTTGAGGATTGGGGATATTCATCAAGATTTTGGTAGTCTTGTATCGCTAGAACTTCGATATTATCTAAATTTGCGTAGTTTACCGCCGCAGGCATCGCAACTTGGGGATTTACCGCCACTGTGGGAAAATACATCCGTAGGCTGGTATGACGGTTAAGCAGATAAGCAAAACTAGAGCGCAGGGCATCAATATTGAGGTTGCCGTCCAGTTGTAAAACCATCGGCATATTATAACTAGCTGACGGCCCTTGGAGTTGCGCTAAAAGCCAGAGGCGTTGTTGAGCAAATGAAAGATACTTTGGGGCATCATCTGGTAAGGCTGGGATTTCTTCGGCGATGGTAGTTGTAGCTTTGGCAGAATTTAAAAATGCTAATATATCTGCTTTGTTGGTTTGAATTTCTTGCTTGAGTTCAGAAGTGAGAGTGTTTTTATTAGTCCGAATTCGGAGCTTATCATCTTCAGCCCAAATTCGGCATCCTATATTCTGCAAACGTAGCATTAAACCAACAACTTGCTCATTTTTAGTCATATTTTTAATCGTACACAATCAAAATTGATTGTCAATTTTAGGAGGCGTATATTAACAGAAAATAGTAATAATCTGAAGGTTCTTACAACTTTTAACTTAACTTTGGTTTTGGACTGTAGGCGTAGATATCGCTTCCAATTCTACATTCTCATAAAGTTCGGTAAAAGGGGCAGTTAGGTTAATGCTTTTGAGTTCAAATGTTTGGTCATCAGGTGTATAAGTTTGTAGCACCCATAAGCCTTGATCGTTACGGCGAAAGGTTTCAACTCGTTTGTGTTTGCTGTTAACTAAAACATATTCCTCTAGGCTATCAAGGGTTTGATAGTCGTTGAATTTGTCGCCTCGGTCAAAGCCTTCGGTGGACTCGGATAGCACTTCGATAATAAGTTTAGGAAAGCGTTTATAATTCGGGGTTTCTCGGTCTTTAGGGTCACAGGTTACGATGAGATCGGGGTAATAAAAGCGGTTACGTTTTTCAAGTTGGGCTTTAATATCGGCAAAGTAAACTCGACAGTCTGCCCCTCGCAATTGATTACGAATCAGAAGAAATAGGTTTCCGGCAATAGTGTTATGGGTGTCAGTTGTTCCTGCCATTGCATAAACTTGACCATCGATATATTCGTGTTTAATGTTACTTTTTTCTTCTAGTTCTAGGTAGGCTTCGGGAGTGAGAAAAACGGAATCAGATAGGGCAATCATAGGTTAAATTAAAGATAATTTTTACTTGAAGATGTGTTTTAAGATGTGGTACTTTAAAATTCGATTTCCTCTTCGTCTGAGTTGAGAGACTGCATATTTTCGTCGGTGGAATTAACCCAAATGCAGGTATCAAGATAATTAGCTAATTCACTGAGGATAGGGAATTCAAATACCTTCCGCAGCGACAGTTCCACTTTGAATGTATCACGAATGCGGGCAATAAGTTGGGTTGCTAATAATGAATGTCCCCCTAAATTGAAGAAGTTATCTTGTCGAGCGATCGCTTCATATTTAAGCAGCTTTACCCACAATTCGGCAAGCAGTTTTTCTGTTGCTGTTATGGGTAATTCAATATTTGTTACTGCAAGTCCTGTGTCTGGCGCAGGTAAAGCTTTGTGGTCTACTTTACCATTTGGTGTTAATGGCAGTTGTTCTAAAACAGTGAAATGGCTAGGAATCATATAATCAGGGAGCGTTTTTTCCAGAAAATCCCGCCATTCAGCTAATAAGGTTTGATCGACTTGATTGCTACGATATTGTAATGGTTGTTTTGCATAATCTTGCCAAGGTTTCAGTTGCAAATTATCCCCTTGAGTAAATCGGGGTAATGTCACGTTCCCAAAAATATCTTGTTGAAAAATAACATGGTAATCGGAAAAAGCTGTGGGGCTATATTGGATAAAAGTCGTATAAGGCAAATTTCCTGCTAAAGTTCGGAATGCTTCGGGTTCTATGCCCGGTTTCGCTTGGGCAATTGCCGCTTTTAAATCTGCAACAGTACCATCTAATTGAGCAATTTCTTCTAAGAGAGTCATTTCTGAGGTGAGACGAGCATTAGGAATATTCTTGATACCTAACAAATCAGGTTGCTGAGTCGTTAAAATTTTCTCGATTGTTTCCAAATTCAGTTCTCCACCTTGCCAATCTAACCATTGAGGTGATGCGACAGGAATATCTACTCGATCCAAATGTAAAATAACGTCATAACGAAAACGGCTCATTTCCGTTTGGGCATAACCCCGTTGCAATTGAATTTGCAGATGGCTAATTCGTGGAAATCTTTGTTTTAAGGCGATAAAGAAATCAGGATCAATAAGTAACTCGCCTTCAGTGTTAATGCTTTTTTGAATCTGTTGGCGCAAGTCCTTGATTGATAACTCATCGGGGGCGCGATGAAACTCGACTGCGGTGTGGAAAGCTTTCAAGAGATGCAGATTTCGCACATCCCCAATAAAGATCGATCCTTGATTTGTCACAGCATTGATAGCCCCCTCCAATACTGACAAAAAGTAATCCAAGGAGGGAAAATACTGGATTACTGAATTCATGATTACCAAGTCATAAGCATTTGTTTCAATGCCGTCAAACTGATTTGCAGCACTAGCTTTTAAGCTAACTTTGTCTTCGAGAGATTGTTGTTTGAGATGTCGTTCAATATAGTGCAATGCTTCAGGTGAAAGATCCGTACCCAAGTATTGCTGACAATGAGGCGCAATTTTAAATAATAACAGCCCTGTTCCACAACCAATTTCCCAAATTCGTTGTGGTTGTAGTTCCAGAATTTGGGCAACTGTTGTATCTCGCCATTCTTGCATCGCCGCTTGGGGAATTGGTTTTCCTGTGTAGCTATCATTCCAGCCTGCTAGATTCAAAGTTGGATCTTCAGTTGGGGCTTCTTGCTGAGAGTAGCTATCATTAAAAACTTGCTGCCATAATTCAACCTGTTCAACTTGCAGACTTTTATCTTCCAGATCGTTATCTGTTGATGTGGGTACAATATAAGCTAGCAAGCGTTGAGCGATCGCACTTTCTCCTGCTAAAATCACAATTGCTTGCTGAATTTTGGGGTGTTGAGCTAATAAAGCTTCAATTTCACCCAATTCAATCCGAAAGCCCCGCAGTTTTACTTGGTTATCAATCCGCCCCAGATATTCTAAGTTCCCGTCTCGCAACCATCTTGCTAAATCCCCAGTTTTATAAACTCGTTCTTTTTCCCCAAATAATTCCAGTTCGATAAATTTTTCTGCTGTGAGTTCGGCGCGGTTTAGATAGCCACGGGCTAAACCAGCACCCGCAATACAAAGTTCGCCATGAATACCTGGAGGTAGAGGTTGATTTTGGTTGTCTAAAATGTAAATTCGTACATTGGCAATTGGTTGTCCAATCAATAAATCGCCTACTACATCCCTTTTTCCAGTTGCTTCATAGACACAACACCCCACAACTGCTTCTGTAGGGCCATATTCGTTAATCAAGCGGGTATCGGGGGCATGAGTCAGCCACGGTATTATTTGGTTAGCGTGTAATGCCTCACCACCTAAAATAAAGGCATTAACTCGATTTGGCATAGTAACTGCATCGAGTTGCTGATTTAAGATTTCCAAATGGGACGGTGTGATTTTGACAAGGGAGAGATGCTTATTCTGTTTGACGATGTTTGCTAAAGCTTCAATTTCTTGTTTTTCTTTCACCAAGGTGGTGGTACGCCCACAAATTAGAGGTAGAAAAAGGGAGGTAATGGTTGCATCAAAGCTCAGAGAAGACTGTACAGGTGTCCCTTGCCCTTGCGCTACTGCATAAAAGTCTTTTGCCCAGTGCAAATAGTTACTTAAACCACGGTGCAGTATTTCTACACCTTTTGGTTGCCCAGTAGAACCTGATGTATAAATTACATAAGCTAAATCATTTTGATTTTGGATTTTCGGGTTTTCTGTTCCCTGTTCCCTCTTCCCTGTTCCCTCTCGATCTAAATAGAGTACTTGGTATTGCCTGTCGCACTCTTTAATCGCTAATCTATCTTTAAGTTGACTATGAGTTAGCAAAACCCTTGCCCCACAGTCTTCCAGCATAAAACGAATCCGCTCTTGTGGGTAGTTGGGGTCAATTGGCACATAAGCCCCGCCCATTTTGAGAATACCAAACAAGCCAATGACCATCTCTAGCGATCGCTCCACACAAATCGCTATCAATGGATTATCGGGTAATTGTTGCTCTTTTTTAAGTTCTAATAGCGAATACGCCAGTTGATTAGCTTTTTGATTCAGTTCTTGATAACTCAGGCTGCAATCTTCAAACACCACGGCAATATTATCGGGGGTTTGTGCAACTTGTTCTTCAAACAAAGTTACGAGTGTCTGGTCTTGAAGATAATCAATGTTAGTTTGATTCCAAACTCGCAGTTGTTGAATTTCTGCTGTAGTCATCAAGGGCAGCTTACTAATCGGCTGTTGAGGATTTTCGGTAATTGCACCAAGCAAGACTTCAAAGTGTCCCGCCATGCGTTGAATGGTTTCTGCCTCAAATAAATCGGTGGCATATTCCCACATACAATGTAGTTGCTCGTCCCTTTCACAAAGATCCAGTGTCAAATCAAACTTGGCATAAGGATAACTTTGATTCAACCAGTGAATATCAAGCCCTGGTAGACTAACATTTGTCCCCGCCCCTTCGGTGTTTTGCAACACTATCATCACTTGGAATAAAGGGTTATGGCTGAGAGTGCGTTCTGGTTGTAACTGTTCTACCAAATACTCAAAGGGAATATCTTGATGAGCGTAGGCATCTAAGCAAGTTTGGCGCGTTTGTTGAAGTAACTCATTAAATCCTTGCTCTAGCTTGATTTTGCTCCGCAATACTAAGGTATTGACAAAAAAGCCAATTAGTGATTCTGTATAGCTATGAGTGCGGTTAGCGATCGCAGAACCAACACATAAATCCTCTTGACGGCTATAACGCGATAGCAAGATATTAAAAGCCGTCAACAAGGTCATAAATAAACTAACCCCGTATTTTTGACTCAAGATTTTGAGTTGTTGAGTCAGTTCTTTGCTCAAACGATATTCCTCGCGCCCACCTTGGTAACTTTGCTGCGCCGGACGGGGATAATCGGTAGGTAAATCCAGCAATCGGGGAGCATCGCCTAATTGTTGCTTCCAGTAATTTTCCTGACTTTCTAAAATCTCCCCTTGTAACCAACTGCGCTGCCAAGCTGCATAATCACTATATTGAATCGGCAATGGTGACAATTTTGGAGCATCCCCCGCAGCAAAAGCAGCATAAGCTTGTTCCCATTCGCGTTTAAATACCCCCATTGACCAGCCATCACTGATAATGTGGTGCATATTCAGCAGCAACACATTTTTTTGTTCGCTTAATTGCAGTAATGTTGCTTTGAAAAGAGGGCCAGCATTTAAGTCAAAGGGTTCTTGAGCGTGGTTATTTGATAACCTTTGTACGGTTTCTGCTTGAGTCTGAGGATCGAGTGACTGTAAATCTGCGTAGGCGCAGCCCGCCGCAGGCATCGCCAACACTTCAATATCTTCTAAATTTTGGACAACTACTTGCGCCTCTCCTTCCAAGACTGGAAAATATGTACGGAGAATGGAATGGCGATCGATGAGGTAATCAAAACTTGCCCGCAACGCATCTATATTTAACTTGCCTTCAAGTTGCAGAGCCGTTGACATATTGTAGGTAGCTGAGGTTCCAGTACCTTCAAGTTGGGCTAAAAACCAGAGTCTCGATTGGGCAAAAGAAAGAGTTTTAGGAGTATTTTCAGGTTGTGGTGTAATGGGAGGTAAAGCGATTCCTGAAGATGCTTTCTCAATTTCTGTTGCCAATTCAGATAAAACACTTTGCTCAAATATCTTGCGTACAGGTATTTCCACCCCAAAACTATCACGAATGCGGGTAACTAATTGAGTCGCCAATAGGGAATGTCCACCCAATTCAAAAAAGTTGTCTCGACGACCAACTGACTTAGCTTTTAAAAGACTTTGCCATAAAATAGCCAGAAGTTCTTCTGTTGGCGTAACAAGCATTTCAAAGTCATTGGAAGCGGCTGGATCTGGTGTTGGTAATGCTTTGCGATCTAATTTACCGTTAGGTGTAAGTGGCAGATGATCCAATACCATAATCTGGCTAGGAACCATATAATTTGGCAGACGAGTTTTCAGATAATCTTTAAGTTGACTCGCTAAATTGCTGGATTTTTCCTTTACCGTGACATAAGTTACTAACCTGGGATTATTATCAGTTTCATATAAAATTACAACGGCTTCTTTCACTGATTGATTTTGCAATAATAGCGATTCGATTTCACCCAATTCAACCCGAAAGCCCCGTAATTTAACTTGATCGTCAATGCGACCTAAATACTCAAGGTTGCCATCATCTGCCCATCTTGCCAAATCGCCAGTTTTGTAAATTCGCTCATTTTTGCCAAATAATTCAACTTCAATAAATTTTTCGGCGGTTAAATCGGGACGGTTGAGATAGCCTTTAGCTAAACCCACTCCAGCGATGCACAATTCACCAGGAAGTCCAGGCGGTAACGGTTGATGATGAGCATCTAAAATGTAGATGCTGTTATTAGCTATAGGTTGCCCAATGGAAGGTTTTTTCCCATTCGGTTCACAATTAGATATACTGGCGATAACGGTGGATTCCGTCGGCCCATAACAGTTGAAAAAACGTCGTTCGATGCCCCATTGTGTAACCAACTCGGCTGTACAAGCTTCACCACCAACAATTACAGCTTGCAAATCAGGTAATGAGGCTTGAGGTAATACAGATAAGGCGGAAGGAGGTAAAGTGAAATGGGAAATTTTGCGATCGCGCAATAAGTCAACTAAAGTTTGACTAGGTAACAAAGTTTCTTTATTGGCTAAATACAAACAAGCACCTGCGGATAAAGCAGTAGCAATTTCACCAATAGATAAATCGAAACTAAAAGATCCAAACTGAAGCCAACGGCTATTGTGTTGAACTTGAAAAGTTTCAGCCCAGGCTAAACTTAAATTGACAATTGCGCGATGCTCAATCATCACCCCTTTGGGTTGTCCTGTTGAACCAGAGGTATAAATTATATAAGCTAAATTATCAGGATTACTTTGAGTATTGGGATTATCTGTTAATGCCGAATTAAAAGTTTCTTTATCTAGACAAATAGTCTGATGTTTAAGTTTAGTTAAAGGTAATTGCTCTTTGAGGTGACTTTGGGTTAGCAACACCGATGTCCCAGAATCTCCTAACATGAACTCAATTCGTTCTTGAGGATAATTCGGATCGATCGGCACATAAGCTGCACCCGCTTTGAGGATACCGAGTACACCAATAATCATTTCTAAAGACCGTTCAACGCAGATACCAATTAAAGTGTCTGGCTGAATTTGATGATTTTGAATTAAATAATGAGCTAGTTGGTTTGCTTTTTGATTAAGTTGTTGATAAGTTAGGCTTTGAGATTCAAACACCAAAGCCAAATTATTAGGATTTTTCGCAATTTGAGCCTCAAATAAGTCAACCAAAGTTTGATTGTGAGGATAATCGGTTTCTGTTTGATTCCAGTTTTGTAGTTGTTGGCGTTCAACTTCTGTGAGTAACGGTAGAGTGTTAATTGGTTGTTGAGGATTATCAACAATTCCCTGAATCAAAACTGCAAAATTTCCTACCATCCGTTGAATAGTTGTAGCTGTAAACAAATCGGTGGCATATTCCCATTCTGTTGTTAATCCTTGGGGAGTTTCCCGAACCATTAGGGACAAATCAAACAGCGTTGTTGTGTTTTCCCATTTCAAGGGATTCAGGGTTAATTCAGGGATTTCTAGTATCTCTTGCGTTTCATTTTGCAAGCCAAAAGCCACTTGAAATATAGGATGAGAGGAGAGCGATCGCTCTAAACCCAATTCATCAACTAGCTTCTCAAAGGGTAAATCCTGATGGTCATAAGCATCTAGGGTTACTTGCTTCACCCGTTCGAGTAATTCTAAGAAGGTGGGATTCCCTTGCAAGTTGGTACGTAAAGCTAAGGTATTGACAAAAAAGCCAATTAATGGTTCTATTTGACGAAGGTTCCGATTAGCGATCGCAGAACCAACAACAATATCCTCCTGTCCACTGTAGCGCGAAAGTAACAGCACAAATGCTGTCAGTAAAGTCATAAACAGAGTTGTACCTGACTCCTGACTCAAACGCTTTAACTTCTGAGTTAAATCCTGATTGAGTGCGCCAAACTCGCTACGCCCACGATAGGTTTGAGTTGAAGGGCGGGGTTGGTTTGTGGGTAATTCTAACAGTGGCGGGATTCCAGCTAATTGTTTTTGCCAGTAATTGAGTTGCTTTTGGAGTACCTCTTTCTGTAAGTATTGTCTTTGCCAGTGAGCGAAATCGGCATATTGCAGCGATAATTCTGGTAAAGGAGAAGGTTTCCCAGCACAGAAGGCGGTATAAAGCGTGAATAATTCCCGGCGGAATATCTGCATTGACCAGCCATCACAAACGATATGATGAATGACGAGCAACAGTACATAAGATTGGTTACTCAATTGCAACAACTTTACCCGCAACAAAGGTGGGTTTGATAAATTAAAGGGTTGTTGTAATTCTTCTATTGCTAACTGCTGCGCTTTCTCTAACTGGTTTGCCTCAGTCAATTGTCGCCAATCTAACACTTGCATCGTCAACTTGGGATTGGCATGAATTACCTGTATTGGCGAAGCATCCACAACACAAAAACTAGAGCGTAATACTTCATGACGTTGAACAATTACTGTAATAGCTTGTTCTAAAACTGCTATCTGAAGACATCCGCTAATTTGCAAGAAAAACGGGACATTGTATACACAATTTTCGCCTTCTAGTTGATCGATAAACCATAATCTTTGTTGAGCAAAAGAGAGGGGAAGGGTTTTTTCTCTCGATATGGGTGTTAGAGGCGGAGTTCGCTTACCATTATTTTGTGAAGATTGCTGTTGCTTTTTCAGTTGTTGTAGAACTAATTCTCGCTTTTCTGGAGAAAGGGATTCTAGACGTTTTAGTATATCGCTCATAATAATTCGTAATTCGTAATTAAAAACAGGCTTTGTGAATTTTTGCGGATTTGAGAAAATATTAAATTATTATTTAAGGAAGTAATTTTTGCGTTATTTGTTCTTCTGATAATTCGTCAATTTCTGATAAAATCTGTGCTAGGGCATCGTCTTCTGCTTGTTCGATTTGTTGAGCAATTACTTTTTGAGAGAGTTCTGCAATGGTTGGATTTTCAAATAGATAACGCAGAGGGAAATCTAGAGAAAAGGCTTCTCTCAATCGGGAAATTACTTGAGTCGCTAATAAAGAATGTCCTCCCAACTCGAAGAAGTTATCGTGAATCCCAATTTCTTTTAATCGCAGAATTTCAGTCCAAATCGTGGCTAATTCTTGTTCGGTAGGTGTGTAAGGAGCAACAAAATCAACTCCTACAGTTCTTTGGGAAGTATCTGGAACAGGTAAAGCACGACGATTAATCTTAGCATTAGGTGTTAAAGGTAATGCTTCCAGAAATACGAACGCCGTGGGAATCATGTAATCAGGCAGATGTTTCTTGAGGAAGTTTCGCAAACTACTAGGCGTTGGTTGATTATCTTTAGTAACGAGATAAGCCACTAAATACTTGTTACCTGGTTCATCTTCCCGCACAATAACAACAACTTGTTTGATGTCAGTATATTGAGTTAAAAATCCTTCGATTTCTGTTAATTCAATGCGAAACCCGCGAATTTTCACCTGTGAATCAATTCGTCCCAGAAATTCCAGATTTCCATCAGGGAGACGGCGGACTAAATCTCCAGTTTTGTAAAGTATATCTCCCTCAATAAAAGGACTAGCAATAAATTTTTCACGAGTTAATGTTGGTTGATTTAAGTAACCTCTAGCAACACTTGCCCCACCTATATAAAGTTCTCCAGGGCATCCAATCAGAACTCGGTGTAAATCTCCATCAAGTAAGTAAACTTTCCTATCGCCTATGGGTTTACCAATAGGGATAGAATGAACATTTTTAGCAAGTTGTTTGGGAATTGGATAACAAGAGGTAAATACTGTACATTCTGAAGGGCCATAAGCATGAATAATTTGCGTTTCTGGTAATAATTTTAAGGCGCAATGAACATGAGGTACAGAAACAGATTCTCCCCCGAATAGCAGTTGTTTAACCCCTAACAATCCCTCTGGCATGGTGTCAATCATCAGATTGAAAAGGGCGGTAGTTAGAAATAGGATGTTAACCTTTTGTTCTTGGATAATTTTGCTTAACTTCTCAGGTGTGGGAATTTTGTCTGGGTAAAGCACACAACGCCCACCATAAAGCAAAGGCGGCCAAAGTTCTAGAGTCAATGCATCCCATGAAATTGATGAATGTTGCAGCCAAATTTGCTTTGCATCAAGGTGAATGTAATCAACCCCAAACATAAAACCAATAAAGCTACGATGGGGAACTTCTGTTCCTTTTGGTCTGCCCGTCGAGCCAGAGGTATAAATTATATAAGCTAAGTTTTCTGGATTAACTTTGCTTGACAAATTATCTTCTTTATGTAAAGAAATTATTGGCCAATCTGAGTCCAGATTAACCACAATTTGGTTATGGATGGGGAGAGCATCGCACAAATGAGTTTGTGTTAGTAAGATGGGTGTCTGCACATCTGCCATCATGAACGCCAATCTTTCGGAAGGATAAGCAGGATCTAGCGGTACATAAGCCCCACCCGCTTTAAGGATAGCCAGTATCCCTATCACCATTAAAAGCGATCGCTCGACACAAATTCCCACCCGTACTTCTGGTTTAACTCCCAGTGCTTGTGAATAATGGGCTAATTGATTGGCGCGGTTATTCAACTCCCGATAAGTTAAATGTTCTTTTTCATATACAACTGCGACTGCATCAGGGGTTTTTTCTACCTGTTCTTCAAATAAAATATGAAGACATTTATATTCAATATAATCTATATTTTGATGATTCTCTTGCAGCACTAATTCTTCTTCTTCGGCTGCATTGAGTAAGGAAATTTGAGAAATATCTTGTTGTAAATTAGCTGCCATCCCTGCTAACAGTGTTTGGAAATGCCCAATCATGCGGGCAATTGTCTGTTGCTCAAAACGTTTGGTATCATAAACAATCCTTCCAGATAATTGTGATTGAGGATTTACAACCACCGTTAGAGGATAATTTGTCCGTTCAAAACAGCAGATATCACTAATTTCTAAAGCTTGTTTAGTTTTTTGTTCGGCAGAATCTAACGGATAGTTTTCAAATACTAGAATACTTTCAAACAATGGCATTCCGGCAGGAACATCACTTATTTTTTGAATTTCTGCTAGAGAAAAATAAGCATATTGTTCTTGTTCAAATTGTTGAGTTTGTAACTGCTTAAGCCAGGATAATAATTCTGTTTTTCCATCGACTTGTAAACGGATGGGGAGAGTGTTGATAAATAACCCCACCATCGAGTCTACATTTTCAAAATTTGGTGGACGGCCGGATACAGTTGCACCAAAAACCACATCACTTTCTCCACTGTAGCGGGAAAGTAATAACCCCCAAGCACCTTGCACCAAATTATTCAAAGTTAAATGGTGTAGTCGAGCAGCATATTGCAACTTTTCAGTTACCGTTTGAGATAACTCGAAATGTTTCTCATTATATGTTTGCTGTCCCCTATTCCCTATTCCCTGTTCCCTATTTCCAATTAAGATAGGAACTTCAAACCCCTGAAGAGTTTGTTGCCAAAAGTTTTTTGCTTGAGCAATATCCTGTTCTTGCAACCAATGAATATAATCTCGATAAGGACGACAAGGTTTAAGGCGTAAAGATTCACCTTGATGATTAGCCTCATAGAAAGCTAAAACTTCTTTCAAGATAATCTGCATCGACCAGCCATCAAAAAGGATATGATGATGACTCCAAATAAATTGATAAGTCTGTTTTTCTAGATAAATCAGAGTGAAGCGCATTAAGGGAGATTCAGCCAGATCCAATCCTTTTTGGCGATCGCATTTCAGAAAATCCGCTAGATGTTCTTGTTGTTCATCGGCTGTGAAATTACGCCAATCCAGTACTTCCCACGGGAGATCCACTTGCTTGCTCACCATTTGCAAGGGCTTTTCTATCTCTTCCCAATAAAAAGAACTGCGTAAAACTGGATGTCTAGCCACAACCTGGTTCCAAGCTTGCTGGAACGCAGAAAAATTTAACTCTCCAAAGAGAGTACAAAGCAACTGCTCAAAATAAACTTCCGATTCTGGCGCATAAAGGGTATGAAACAACATCCCCTGCTGCATAGGCGAAAGTTCATAAAGATCGTCGATGTTGTTCATGGGAATTGGGGATTGGCGATTGGGGACTGGGGACTGGGGACTGGGAATTGGGAACTGAGAATTGGGAATTAAGGAGAAATAATCAGTCACAAATGATAAATGACAAATGACTACTTCGTTTTATTTTTATTGACTTTAGCCAAGAATTTATCAAGCTGTTTCTGATTGAGTTTAGCGGCTACAAAGTCTGAAGGTGTATAGCCTTGAGACTCTTTCAACTGACAGTGAGTAATTATATTTTTTAATGCTTCAATAAACCCAAAAGCCAAACGTTCAATCGTAGCTTTGTGATGAACTCGATCGCTATAAGCCCAAGTCATCTCTAGCTTACCGCCGCGAATGAATCCGCTTATTCCTAATAGATGGCTGCGCTTACCAATTGCACTTTGTTGCGCTTTCATTTCTTTAACTAAACCCAACACCTCGGAAGCTTCAAGCACCCGATCAAACTGCCCAAGGTAGTTAAAACTAACTTGCGCTTTCTTGGAAAGTTGATCCTCTTGGGTAGAACCCAAGCCCGCACTTTCCGCTTGAGGTAGCGCTTGTAATTTGACATTATCCCGCCGCAAATAACGCAACACTCCATAACCAATACCTCGGTTGGGAATGCGCCGCAGTTGTTCTTTGACTAACTTTAAAGCCTCTCCAGGATGCTCAATTTCTTCTAGCTGTAACCGAACCGGGAATAAAGTGGTAAACCAGCCAACAGTACGCGACAAATCTACATCTTCAAATAAATCTTCCCTTCCATGACCTTCTAAGTCAACCAGTAGTGAATTTTCTCCTGTCCATTGGGCAAAGCTTTGCACTAAAGCTGTTAGCAATACATCATTAATTTGAGTGTTGTAGACAGAGGGGACATCTTGCAAAAGGGCGCGGGTTTGTTCTTCAGTTAAAGCAAGGGATACAGAAGCGGCTGAAGCGATTGTGTTGTCGTCAGATGCAGGATAGTCTTCTGGTAGTGGAGTAACTTGAAAACTAGATTCACTTAGCCAGTAATCTAACTCAGTAGCGATCGCATCTGATTGGGCATATTCTACCAAGCGATCGCTCCAATATTGAAAGGAAGTTGTCTTGGCTGGTAATTTAATCGCTTCGCCACGGCTAATTTGTTGGTAAGCTGTAGCCAAATCTTCTAGCAAAATCCGCCACGAAATACCATCTACCGCTAAATGATGGATGATAAATAGTAACCAACCAGGTCGATTGTTGCCTAATTGAAATAGTGTTACTTGTGCGATCGCCCCAGTAGATAAATTCAGACTAGCTTGGAATTCAGCATCGGCAGCTTTCATTGCTGTTTGCTGTTCTTCTGCTGAGAGGTGCGACAAATTGATTACGCTAAATGGCACTATTTCCTGGGGAACAGCGTTAAACTGCTGCCAGTTTTTCATTTTTTGCACAAACCGCGATTCTCCGCTTGGGAGACGTGCAAAGCGCGATCGCAAAGCATCATGATGCAGTAACAATTGTTGCACAACTTTCTGTAATAACCCTGGTTGCAAGTTTGGTGACACTTCTAGTAACACTGACTGGTTAAAGTAATCAGGTTCCGGCAATTTCTGCTCGAAAAACCAATGTTGGATGGGTGTCAGCGCCACTTCGCCAGTAACTAATCCTTGTTCAGCTTTAACTTGGCGAGTCATACCCGCCACAGCAGCTAACTCAGCAATAGTTTGGTATTTAAATAGCTGTCTGGGAGCAATTTGAATTCCCGCTTGCTGGGCATGAGAAATTACCTGAATGCTGAGAATCGAATCTCCACCCAGTTCAAAGAAGTTATCATGGATGCCAACTTGCTCTAGTCGTAAGATTTCTGACCAAATCGCCGCTAATCTCTCTTCTATCAGGGTTTGAGGAGCAACAAAGTTATCTTTATCTTCTGCATTCCGAGAAAGATCGGGGGCTGGTAAAGCGCGGTAGTCTACTTTGCAGTTGAATGTCATCGGTAGCGCCTCTAGCAGCACGAAAGCCGAGGGAACCATATAATTCGGCAGTTTCTCCTTGAGGAAATCGCGCAGTTCATCGGTATTTGGTTGCTGTTCGTGCGGAACAACATAAGCCACAAGGCGCTTTTGTCCAGGGATGTCTTCACGGGCAATCACGACAGTCTGAAACACCTGTGGATGTTGGCGTAACACTGTCTCAATTTCTCCTAACTCAATGCGGAAACCGCGAATCTTTACCTGATCGTCAACTCTACCGAGATATTCTAGGTTGCCATCTGCGCGAAATCGTGCTAAATCCCCAGTTTTGTAGAGGCGATCCAATTTTGGACTTTGGATAAATTTCTCTGCGGTGAGTTCAGGACGTTGCCAATATCCTCTAGCTAAACCTGCTCCACCAATGTGCAGTTCTCCAGGAACTCCGATTGGTACTGGTTGCAGATATTGATCTAAAACATAAACCTGAACATTGCTAATGGGTCGTCCAATGCTAACAGAGGTGGCTGCTGGGGTTAAGCAATCTAAAGTGGTTACAACCGTTGCTTCCGTTGGGCCGTAACTATTAAATAATTGCGGTGGCTGATAAAAATGAGCAATACTACTGTGCCAGTGCTTCACTTTTTCTAGTTGAGCTTCTTCTCCCCCAATAATCACAACCCTGAGATTTTCAGGAATTCGGGAGTCTTCAAGAGTAAGTTCTGCTACTAATTGATGCCAGTACGCTGTGGGAAGATCCAAAACAGTCAACTGCCATTCTCGGCAACATCGCCAAAACTCATCGCTAGAGTGCAGTATCTGTTCGGTACGTAGTACTAATGTTGCACCGACCAAAAGACAAGGAAAGATTTCTTCAATGGATGTATCAAAGCAAATTGACGCAAATTGGAGAATATTATCGCCTGCATTAATTCCATATTTATCGGTGGCGGTGATAACGAAATTTATTAGCGATCGCTGTTCAAGCATTACCCCTTTCGGTTTTCCCGTAGAACCAGAGGTATAAATAATATAGGCGAGGTTGTCAAGTTTAACGTCACAAATTGGATTGCTTGTATTTTGTTGAGCAATTATTCCCCAGTCGCTATCTAAACAGATTGTTTTGCCAGGATAATCTGCTAATTTGTCCTGAAATCTTTCTTGAGTCAGCAAAATACCTAATTGCGTATCTTCAAGAATGTCAGCTAATCGCTCTTTGGGATAGGCAGGATCGAGGGGAACATAAGCACCCCCGGCTTTGAGAATAGCAAGCAAGGCCACAATCCTGTCTAGGAAACAATCAATGCAGATACCAACCAGCGTTTCTGCTTTGACTCCCAAACTTTGGAGATAGTGGGCTAATTGATTGGCGCGATCGCTCAATTCGCGGTAAGTTAACTTTTGACCTTCTTGCTGAATAGCCACAGCATGGGGAGTTAACTCCACCTGAGCCGCAAATAACTCATGCACACATTTAGTTGAGGAATACTCCCGGTGAGTTTGATTCCATTCCACCAATAATTGCTGCTGAGTCTGCGTTAGTAATGGTAATTCGGAAATTCGCTGCTCTGAATTTGCTACAATTCCTTCTAGTAATATTTGATACTGCTCTAGCATTTGTTGGATTGTGGCAGCATCAAAAAGATCGCTATTGTATTCTAAAACTAGAGTGATTCCTTTTGCTCCCCTTTTAGCACCATTCTGCACGCTTTGTTCAAAACGCGGTATGACGAGGAAATCTAGATCAAATTTTGCAGATTTATTACTGAGCGGTTCATACAAGCTGATGTCCAAACCGGGGAGACTCAAATCTGGCATAGCGGAATCATGGAAGCTGAACATCACTTGAAACAGGGGATTGTAACTCAAGTTGCGTACTGGCTTGAGAACGTCTACCACTTTATCAAAGGGTAAGTCCTCATTAGCGTAGGCTTCGAGTGTCACTTGACGCACTCGATCGAGTAATTTCCGAAATGTGGGATTCCCTGACAAATCGGTGCGTAACACCAAGTTATTGACAATCATGCCAATTAACTTTTCGATCTCCTGCATCCGTCGATTGGCAACAGCAGTTCCGATGCTAATATCATCTTGCTTAGTGTATCTGTGCAAGATAACTAAAAAAGCTCCCAGCATCGTCATAAATAAAGTTGCACCGGCTTGCCGACTCAGAACTCTCAGGGATTCGCACAAATCGCTGGGAAGTTCCATTCTGACTTGATCGCCATTGTAAGTTTGCTCCATCGGTCGCGGGCGATCGTATGGTAATTCCAACAGAGGCGAACTACCTGATAACTTTTGTTGCCAATAGGTTAATTGGGCTTGGGCTTCTGCGGTATTCACCCATTCACGCTGCCAATGGGCAAAGTCTGCAAATTGCAAGCATGGTTCAGTTAGTGGGGAAGGTTTACCCGCACAGAAGGCTGGATAGAGTTCTAGCAACTCACCCAAAAACACATTGAATGACCAACCATCATGAGCCATGTGATGCTCAATATGGATCAATTGATGTTCTTGTTCGCTCAACTTCAATAAAACCCACCTCACCAGGGGTAGTTGATTCATATCCAAGGGCTGCTGCACTTCTGCCTCACATAGCTTTTCAGCCTCGGCTTCTTGCTCAAATTCCGGGAATGCCTGGAGGTCAATTACTTTAAAACTAATTGGTTGGTGTGGGTTAATAACTTGAAATAGCCTACCATTTATTGCCGGATAAGTCGTGCGGAAGATTTCATGACGCTGCACAATTTCATCGAGACATTGGTGTAAGACTGTGACATCAAGCTGCCCTCGAAATAGTATCTTTGCCTGGAATTGGTAAGCACTATTTTCCGGCGCTAATTGCTGGATGAAGTACACTCGCTCTTGAGCAAAGGAAACTGGCAATAGTCCTTGATGGGGAATTCGTTCTATGGCTAGACGTTGCCTCTGTTGTTCTTTGTTACCTTGGGTGAGCAGTTGAGCTAAACTTGCGATCGTGGGGTTTTCAAAGATTTGCCCAAAGGATAACTCGACTGGGAAAACTTCGCGCACGCGAGAAAGCATCTGAGTTGCAATTAGCGAATGACCACCCAGGTAGAAAAAATTATCATTGATTCCAATAAGATCGAGTCCTAGTAATTCAGCCCAAATTGCAGCTAACTTTTCTTCAATTGGGTTACGAGGTGCAACAAAGCTTTCTTCGAGATCGGGGCGGGTGCGATCGCAACCTGGAAGATTTCGCCGATCGACTTTACCATTAGGAGTAAGGGGCAAAGAATCGAGAATCACAAAGACTGCTGGTATCATGTAGTGGGGCAGTTTTTCTTGAAGAAAGCCTTTGAGGGTAGTGACGCTCAGATCGAGTTTTTGGTTAGGAACAATATAGGCAACAAGGCGCTTATCGCCAGGGATGTCTTCACGGGTAATTACTATAGCCTGTTGTACATCCGAATGTTGACTCAAAAGCGCCTCAATTTCTCCAAGTTCAATACGAAAGCCGCGAATCTTCACTTGATTATCAATTCGCCCAATAAACTCAATATTGCCATCTGCTAAGAAGCGGGCTAAATCGCCAGTCTTGTATAACCTGCTGCTTCCTTCTTCCTCAAACGGATTAGGGATAAATTTTTCCTCGGTTAATTCTGGACGATTCAAATAGCCTCGGGCCAAGCCGTCGCCACCAATATACAATTCACCAGGAGTACCAACAGCAACTGGTTGAAGTTTAGAATCTAGTATATAAATTTGTGTATTGGAAATTGGGCGACCAATGGGCACATTTCTAGTCCCTTCTGGAATATCTCGCACTAAATAACAACAAGCAAATGTTGTGCTTTCAGTCGGCCCGTAAACGTGCAGTAATCTCTGTGGCGCTCCATTCCTCAAAACTACTTTCACTGATTTTGGATCTACAGCCTCGCCTCCAAATAATAAGTATTGTAGGTTTTTAAATACTTGGGGAGCAAAGCTAGCTAACTGATTAAATAAGGCTGTAGTCAAGAATAATACGCTAATCCCTTGTTCGCGGATGTATGTTGCAAAGTTCTGCGGCGAAAGCACAACATCTTGAGGAATTATTACCAGCCTAGCCCCATGCAGGAGAGATCCCCAGATTTCAAATGTAGCTGCGTCAAATGAAGTATTTGAAGCTTGAGCAACACGATTCCTAGGCACAAAGTTGACGTAGTTAGTGTTGCATACTAGCCGATTTACAGCCCGATGCGGCACAGCTACTCCTTTCGGTGTTCCTGTAGAACCAGAGGTGTAGATAATATAAGCTAAGTTATCAGACGTGACATTGCTATTAACATTTTCTTGGCTATGTTGGTTAATCAATTCTCTGCTTGTATCCAGACAAACCAACTTCGCCCCGCTTGCTGTTAACCCTTCAACAAATTTTTCTTGAGTTAACACCACCTGGACTTGCGAATCTGAGAGCATGAACGATAGGCGCTCTTTGGGATAGGTTGGATCTAGGGGTACATAAGCTCCACCCGCTTTGAGGATACCCAACATTCCTACGATGGTTTCTAAGGAGCGCTCAACGCAAATCCCTACCAGTACCTCTGGTTTTACACCCAAACTTTGTAGATAATGTGCTATTTCATTGGCTTGGTAGTTCAACTCTTGATAAGTTAGTTGTTGCTCTTTGAAGACAACAGCGATACTGTCTGGAGTTTTTTCTACTTCTGCCTCAAATAACTGATGTATACATAGATGTTTGGGGTAATCTATTCTAGTATCATTCCATTCAACTAATATTTTGTGTAATTCTTGCTCAGTTAAATCAGAATTATTAATAGACTGAGTAGATTTGATGATAATTTCTTCCATAAACTTAGTATATAAATTGTGATATTACCCTAATAGTCTATTTAGATGATTTGAAGTTATGTCCTTATAGGGTTTAATTCGTTGAAATTGTACTCAAAAATGATCAAATAGAGTTAGATTAAGATACTCTTCCCTGCAATAAACCCTTGAAAATGAGGTAAAACAGGTTTAAATAATCCTTTTTTTAGGAAGTTTGGAAGAAATATTAACCGAACCGAATTTAGAGGTCATCTTCTTTAATTGACAGCAATTTAGTGCTTACTAAATCCTGTCACCAAAAGGAAATAATCCTTTAACTTAGTGGCATTCTATCAGGATTTAACTGAATGCAATAAGTAAGTGTAAGTGGGTCAAATTAAATATCAAACCTCACCCTGCCTCTAGCTTCCCTCTCCAAATCTGGATTTCTCACCACATCTCGATTAAGCCTATGCTTGAGCAGAGGAGCAGAGGAGCAGAGGAGCAGAGGAGCAGAGGAGCAGGGGAGAGTTCAAATACCAAGTTCTTTCCCCTCTGCCTATCCTTCCCTTCAAGCTTGTGAGAAATGCGGGCAAAGTATCAAAGAGGGATTGAGGGTGAGGTTTGATCTTATATTTAATTACGTCTACCTACTTAGTGAAATTATTCATCCACAATTTCAACTGTTTTTGGTTGATTAAACTCTTCGGTATCAATAATCACTTCTGGGCTAAGTTCATTTTTCAATTTCAGTTTTAGCTCCTCTGAAATGGGTAAATCTTTAATTTCTTTGAGGAGATATCTCACTGATTCGGTTTTGCTCCGTTCTGCATAAATGGCCTTAAGAATAGCTTCAATTCCATATCCCGCTACAGTATCTCCTAGAACGGTTATTAGACCAAGCAATCCTATACCTCCGACGATGCCAAATGGCCCTCCCAAGGCTGTGATGGCAGCTGCAATAGCCGCAGAACTGCCTCCTGATGCGACTGTCAAAACCACGAGAATTACACCAGGAAGACCCAGACCAGCCAACTTTTTAACAATTTCGTCCATTGTAATTACCTAAAATCCTTATAATGTTGGTTAATAGATGACTAAGGGTAAAAGATAGAGTCTTTGTAAATAAAGAAACCTATCTTAGAATCTAGACTAAACTAGATAAGAGTCATTCGCGATCGCATTGGGTTAATATTTTTTGAATTTACCCCAATCTCAAAGTTCAGTTTTTAATTGAGGCGATCGCTAATTTTTCCATTAACAGCAGATATAGCCACTGTTCTAGGTGAGGCTAAATAATTTTTGCCCGTTGGATCGCCACTGCGTCCTTTAAAATTGCGATTGGTTGCATAAATGCCTGTTTCTTCTTTCGCTAAAACTCCCAATCCAGAATTGATACAAGCCCCACAACCTGTTTTGAGAATCTGCGCCCCTGCTTGTTCAAAAATATCGAGATAGCCTAACTCTTGGGCTTGTTCTCGAATTTCCATCGTTGCAGGTACGATAAACAAGTTTACGCCGTCCGCCAGATGGCGACCGTTCAAAACTTCCGCAGCCTGAGCCAAATCATAGAGTTTTCCACCAGTACAAGAGCCAATAAAGGCTTTGGTAATGGGAATATCCTCTAACTGACTAATACCCACTACCCGATCGGGTTTCGGGGGACGTGCAACTTGTGGTTCTAAGTTACTAAGGTCAAATTGATAAATCCTTTCGTACTCAGCATCAGCATCCCCAGTAATCTCTTCAAATTCTTGGGAACTACGGTTTTTTACATATTCACGTGTCACCTCATCAGGAACGATTAAACCACATATTGCCCCACACTCAACTGCCATATTAGCGAGAGTCAACCGTTCATCAAATGGTAGTTGGGCAAGGATTGAACCTCTAAATTCCATCACCTTACTGGTAGCGCCAGCACAGCCGATTTGTCCCAAGATAAATAGAATAATATCTTTGGCACTGATTTTAGAAGGTAAGGTTCCAGACAACTCAAATACGAGGGTTTGGGGAACGCGAATCCACATATCTCCTGTGGCATAAATATTCGCCATATCTGTCGTACCTACACCCGTAGAGAAAGCCCCTAATGCCCCGTAGGTGCAGGTATGGGAATCTGTACCAGCAATCACCATTCCCGGCCGGACAAATCCTTTTTCTGGGAGTAAAACGTGGCAAATACCTGCTGCTTCGCCTGGAGAAACTATATCAAATAAGTGACATCCTTGGTCTTGAGCAAACTTAACCATCTGTTCGTACATCAGATGGGCTTTGTTATCTGCACGAATGTCGTTAACTTGGATAAAGTGATCTGCTACTAAAACCACCCGTTGGGAGTCCCATAACTTTGCTCCTTCTCCAAAGTGTTTATAAAATGTTTTAGCTACAGGGCCAGCTACAGCATCATGAGATAAAGCTAAATCGATTTGGGCAAAAACCACCTCTCCCGGCTTGACGTAGGAATTACCGGAGGCTTTCGCTAAGAGTTTTTCTACTAAAGTCATGGGTCGGGTGGATGTCAGGCTGCGAGGAATGGTAATCTGACCATGACGACGCATTTGATTAAAAGCCATTAGCCCACCGGCTGTTGCGATCGCATCAACTACTGGATTTTCCTCTTTTTCCCCAAAAATTTCTAGGGAAAGTCCAATATTGATACTATTGCGATAAAAAATCTCTGCAAACGATCGCGCCCGAATTTTCTTAATTCCCGCAGCTTGGAGAGCAATGGGGGCAACTTCTCGACTAGAACCACAGCCAAAGTTTTCTCCGGCTTCAATCCCATCATATTTTAGTAGTTCACCTTCGCCAATCAGGTGTTCTAAAGCATACTGTTTTAAATATTCAGGGTCATCTGTTGTGGCACGATTGGCAGGAATAATATCATCAGTATTAATATCATCTCCCAGATGCAAAATGTTATTGGCGTTACTCATGCATAGATAGCTCCTAATTCCGAATATTGCCCAATTGAAAGTTCTTCTATTAAAAGTTCAACTAAGGTTTCAGTGTTGACTAAAATTTCTTCTCCTTGAGGAGACAAATCTGCTGTGCGATATCCTTTAGCTAAAATTCGGTCTTGTGCTTGAATAATTCGTTGGGCAGCTTGCACTTCGCCCCATTGCTGAAGCATTAAAACACAGGCTCCAAGAGTTCCCAGGGGATTAGCAATTCCTAAACCTGCAATATTTGGGGCTGTACCGTGAATGGCTTCGTATAGACCAAACCCCTCAGCGTTCAGACTGGCCGATCCTAATAAGCCGATGGAACCAACTAATGCACCGCCAATATCGCTGAGAATATCTCCAAAGAGATTTCCTGCCAAAATCACATCAAACTGTTGCGGATTTAAAACCATTTGCATGGCTAAGTTATCTACCAACATTGGCTCAATAACAACACCAGGAAACTGTCTGGCTTCTTCTTGCACTAGCCGAGTCCAGGGTAAATGGGGCAAGGCATTTTCTTTATGGGCTACGGTGAGTAATCCTCGGCGGTTTTGGGCTTGCTGTAGTGCTTTCCGAGCGATCCGACGAATTTCTTCATCGTAATAGCGCATCGTGTGATATCCGTAGGTTCCCCGCTCGTCTGAAGATCGTTCAGATGGGCCAAAATAAATGCCACTGACTAGTTCTCGGACGATCAGGATATCGAGTCCTTGAACTTTTTCTGGTCGGAGACTAGATTTATGCAGGAGACTTTCAACGCTACGGATGGGGCGAAGATTGCAAAAAAAGTCGAAGTGCTTTCGTAGTTCTAGTAATCCCCCTTGGCTAACGGCACCAAATACAATTCCATCGGCTCCATCGCATAGTTGGGCGGTGGCTTCAGGGAAGTAACTACCAAATTGCTCAAAGGCAGTTGCACCAAGCCAGCCATAGTCTACCTGCAAGGTAAATCTTTCAATTTGAGCGACATGCTGGAGAATTTTTAAGGAAGCTTCCACAACCTCTGGCCCAATCCCTTCCCCAGGAATAGCGACAATCCGATAGTTGTAATTACTTAAAAACCCCATTTTCCCATAACTCCAATACTTCGTTGGCTGTAAAATAGCGTTCTTGCTCAATAGCAAGGGATTTAATTACTGAGCGCATTTTCTCGTATTGCGTTCTGGGTTGAGGATTTTGCATTTTCTTTTCAAACAGATATTGGAAATTACTAATTCCACTCCATTTGCCAAATACAACTTCTATGTTGCCATGAGGAAAAACTGCAAAGCTGTTGGGGTCTGAAAACAAACAGTTGACATGAGTACCCGTTTCATGCCATTGAGAAGTTTGAGAGTAAGGGGGGGCTGGACGAACTCCTAATTGCTCAATGTAATCAGTCACAGGAGCGATCGCTTCATAGTTAATGCCCTTGACTTCAATTCCAAAGCGGACTCGTAACCCATTCAATACTTGCTCAATAGGAATATTTCCCGCACGTTCCCCAATCCCGCAAAACGTACCCGATACTAAAGTCGCTCCAGCCATGAGAGATTGGAGGGTATTTTCGAGAGCCATGCCCATATCATTGTGGTAGTGTACCCCAAAAGCTACCCCTGTGGTGGATTGAAGCAGGTCGCTAACCCAGATATAGCTCTTTTCTGGACTGAGAATCCCCACCGTATCACAGAGAATGAAGTTTTCGATATAAGGACTGCATGAGCGGATACATTGCACTAAAAAGTCAAAATCGGCTCTAGAGGCATCTTCTGCGGCGAAGTCTACTCTCAGTCCAGCGATCGCAGTTGCATAATGCAAATTTTCGACAATTAAATCGATAGCATTTTGGCGAATTCGATCGATGACATGAGCAGGGATATCGTCATCAATGGTTTTCCCTTTAAACTCTTTCACCAGACGGATTTGAGGATCTCGTAAAAACAGTAGTCGATCGGAAACGGCATGGAAAAGAATAATCCGCTTAACTCCACAGTCCTTGGCTAAATCGATAAACTGCTTGTTCATTAAAGTAGCCGCCAAAATCTGACTATCCAACCCCTCCGAGACTAATGTTTTAACCAGTTCAGCTTCTGGTTCGCAGACACAGGGCATAGTGTCGATTCCATTAACTCCCGTTTTGGCAATTAAATGGGCGAGTTTTTGTTTATTTGGGTAAGAGAAGAAAATACCTGCTTGTTGTTCTCCATCTCGCAGTGTGTCATCATAAATCTTGATAGGAAGGGTTTCCATTGTTAAATACTCACATTAAGACTTATTCTGATAAAAGGGCACACAACTCATCAATTTCTTGATTTTTTTCTCGAATCAGTATGTCGCCTAAAACTTGTAACTGCCGCACATTTTCTAGCTTGGCATTATCTATTGCTTCTAGTTCGCTTTTTAAGAATGTTTGGAATCGATAATAAGAAGCTTTACTAGCTTTCTTGCTAGACTCAAACAACCTTTCTAATTCTCCAGCTACTACTTCACTTCCACCGTCAAGCACAATATTTAGTAGTGGTTTTGCCCATTGTAATAGTCCCCATTTTTTCACTTCATCATAAGGGTAGACACTCGTTAGAGAACCAGTACCCAAGGATACTAATAAGATATCTTCTATATTCAGGACTTGTTTGTTTTCTTGTCTACTAATTTGCGCTTCTAAAATAGCCAAATTAGCTGGATTATTAGCGACTACTCCGCCATCAACTAAAGTATAGAAGCCGTTGGTATTATGGGAACTAGAAACGCGATAGGGAGCGAAATAAGTTGGAGTTGCACTAGTTGCCAATGCCGCATCTGTGAGCGAAAAACCTGCACATAACTTGCGAAATTTTTTCGATTCTGTCTGTTGTTTTTCTAGTTTGTTAGTAAAAAATATCGGAATTCGCTGCTCGATATCGTAGCTAGTTACAAAAACTTCTTTGAGATTATTTTCTAAAGGAGTATCACCAAAATATTGCCTAATAATTTCTTCTCTTCCTTCAGAAGAATATTTTGGTTGAACGAATATATCCTCTAGATCACCGAGTACTTTTTCCCAGAATGGCTCGTAAAATATTTCAGCCCCATACTCAATATATATTTGCAGGAGATCCGCAGCACTATATTGGGCGGTGGGTGGGCTATCAGGTACGTCTAAATTTAATTTTGGTTTAGTTAATCCGAGTGCCAGAATTCCGCCGCTAGAAGTGCCAGAGATTAAATCGAACAAACTAAAAATCGGCTTTTGTGTCCGCTTTTCAATTTCTGCTAAGAGCATTGTGGGGATAATGCCCCGAATACCGCCTCCATCAATGGCAAGTATTTTGTATTTGGGATTGGCTTTAGTATTCATAGTTTTTTGCGATCGCTCCTGAGTTGATGTTTGGGGTTGTTGCTGTTGAATATTGACTGCAACTTCGCTTTCCCCGATTTGGTCTTTTTCGGCTTTTTTTTGTGCTATTGCGGGGACTATAGGAGATGAAATGTTGGTAGATTTTTCGCTTTGTTTCTTTGTACCTTTTTTCGCTTTTTTTTCTTCTACCGGAGATACTGCTATAACTTCCACAGAAGGAAGCTCAACGGATACCGAATTAGCAATTGCTTCGACAGAAACAATCTCTGCAACTGACTGGCTTGTTACTTCTTCAACAGAAACAATTTCTGTAACTGGCAGACTTGCTACTTCTTCAACAGAAGCAACCTCTGTAACCGACTGGGTTGTTGTTTCTAAATTACTAGTTGTTTCACTATTAGATAATTGTGGAGTTCCCAATGGGATTTCTACTAAATCCCAGCGAGGATTGCCACGCAAAGTTCCATTATGGGCATTTACTGTCTGGTCTTGTACAGTCGGGCCTTGTCTTTCATTTAATCTCCAATAAGCTACTAATCCCGGTTCATTCCCAACTAAAGGCTGATAGCGATGCGTCTGGATTTCCACTGGGGGACAGGGATAATTCCAGACGCTAATGTTAGCTAATTGACCTGTGAAATATATGTGATTGTGTAAAGTCGCGCCCAGAGTTACAGAACTAGTTGCCTTATTTAAAGAATCACCTGTAAGATAGCCAAAATACTCATGCTCATCAAGATAGACGCTCAATTGACCTTTGTTAAAAACAATGCCAAAGAAGTGCCATTGTCCAAGAGTTAATTCTCCATTTCCAAAGGTTTTGATAACATTGTCAATCTTCTCATCAATGTATATATCTAGATTTCCTAATTCACTAATACCGAACTCAAAATTATCACTATATCTGTCTGAAGAACGCGCGAAAAAAACATTCCGTGTCCCATAAGTAGTAGCTTTATTCGTTAGCTGATGAGGATTTACCCATCCCGAAATCGTAAAAGCTGAACTTCCCTCAGCAAAAACACCACCAAAATCATTTTTACCAAAATCTATGTAATCATCTTTGCCATCGAATGTAATCACTGATTGGCTATATACATCATTTGCCATAATGTTTTAGTCTCCACAAACAAATTAAATTTAATCTTTGAAATACTGAAAATTCGATAATTCTTAAATTTAACTATTTATTTTGGCTGCTTAATATTGCAAAGCTTTTTAAATTTCTGAACTAATAATTTTCATTTTTTAAAATTTTAGAAACGAAATTAATTAGTTTTTTTACTTAAGAGATATAAGGTAGCCTTACAAATAGTCTCAGATTTATCAAAAAAATGCAATAGCAGGTAAGTCAATAATTAATTAGACAGTTAAGACAGTTAAGACAGTTAAGACAGTTAAGACAGTTAAGACGGTAAGATAGTTATAAGTTAAGACAGTTAAGACAGTTAAGTGGGTAATTAAAATATTTAAAACAGTTAATAAATAATAATTAGCATCTGTAACTTTTTGCAGCTAAGTTCGGTCATTCTTATTATGACTGGAGGTTAAACTGGTTCTCGGTGCGAAACTCCAAACCTTTACAGCAGCGCTATTTGAATTTAAATGTAGACAGTTGATGGTTTAATGCAGCGTTCTCTTCTGGCTAAGGTATGAAGTATCATGTGTCAATTCGCAATTATACAAGCCAATGTACTTGCACAGACAAGAGTCTATAGTTACGGTGCGATCGCCAAACGAGAACTGGATTAGTATTCCGCAAAATAGCTCGTTTCAGGCTTCGATTAATTATTACTGGATAGAAAATATACCCACGTTGTCGGAGTTTAGGATTGCGCTTTACCTGTACCACAGATAGGGAGCAACGCGAAAAAGTGAGATCCTCGTGAAATAGGCTCTTGAGGCAGGGGGAGTAAAGAGGCATTTTTAGTATTTTTTACTACCGAAACAGACTGCTTCTACACTTATTTCTTTCTCTTCCCCTGCCTCCCCTGCCTCCCCTACTGTTAGAGCATTGCTCCCCCACAGATATGGTTCTTAAAATTACACATATTTAGTACTTTTTGTCAATATGTAATAGCCTTTTCGAGGTTTTCCAAATTCAGTGGAAAAGAATTTTTTTACTCTGTGCATAAATTAATCAAAATGCTGTGAAAAATAATCAAGCTACTCGTGGAAGATAAGCACTCCACAAACCGAAAATTTATAACCCCACAATCGTTGTGGGGTATGAGGTAACTAAGTATGATTCATCACCTATCTATTTCTGTTCAAAACCCCCTACACGTTGCCGAAGTTCTGGCTGAAGTCTTGAATGGGCAAGCTTTTCCCTTTTTTCCGAACCCAGGCAGCTATATGGTTTTTCCCCTTGACGAACATGGAACAGGGATTGAAGTTTATCCGTTAAAAACTCGGCTAATGCCTGGTGAAGGAGATAAGCAGTGTATATTTGTAGAAGATGCCACCCCTTCTGGATTCACAGCTACTCATGCAGCAATCTCGGTTTCTTCTAGTCAAGAAAAAATTGAGTTGATTGGCAAACGAGAAGGTTGGAGAGTATTACGTTGTAACCGCGACTCTTTTTTTGATGTTATTGAGTTCTGGTTAGAAAATAAAATTATGATTGAACTACTCACACCGGAAATGTCGGCTCAATATTTGGCAGCAACGCAGCCAGTAAATTTGAAGAAAATTTTTAATTCATAACTCTGCTGCGGCTAATTTAACAACATCAATCGCTAAATTTAAAAATTAAAAAGAGAAATCCTAGTATTGTTTAGCAGTGCTAGGATTTCCTATTTGGAATTTCTCCTTCAATTCCCTCAACATACCAATCCATCGCCAGTTGTCCCCGATCGTCCAACACCTTACCCTTTGGTACTCGCACCACGCCTTCTTGGTCTTTCACCGGGCCATCAAAAGGATGTGCAACACCCTGAATAAACTCATCGCGCTTTGCATTCACCAGTTGTTGCACATCCCCCGGAATCACCTGATTCATCGGGGAAATATCCACCATTCCTTCACCAATACCATCCCAAACGTTTTGAGATTTCCAATTATTATTGATTACGGACAAAGCTTTATCTGTATAGAATTTACCCCATTTGTTAATAGCTGATGTCAAGTGGGCTTTTTGACCAAACTTACTCATATCGGTGTTATAGCCAAAAGCATAAATGCCTTTTTCCTCAGCTAATTGGACAACAGCACCAGAGTCGGTATGCTGCGTTAGTACATCTACACCTAAATTTACCAAAGCTTGAGCCGCTTCTCTTTCTTTAGCTGGATCGTACCAACTTTGTACCCAAAGTACCTTAACTTTTGCCTGGGGATTTGTTAGGCGTAGTCCTTGAGTAAATGCACTGATGCCCCGAATTACTTCTGGAATTGGGTATGCGCCAATAAAACCAACTACATTTGATTTTGTCATCTTGCCAGCAATCATGCCGGTTAAGTAACGCGGTTCTTCAACGCGTCCTAGATAAGTGCCAATATTAGCAGCACGTTTATATCCTGCACAGTCTTCAAAGATAACATCACTATAGTCCTTGGCAACTTTAATTGTTGGGTTCATGTACCCGAAAGAAGTTGCAAAAATCAACTTGTTACCATCTAATGCTAGTTGGCGAATCACTTTTTCGGCTTCAGTATCTTCGTTGACATTTTCGACAAAGGTAGTTTTTACCTTATCTTGAAGATTGGCTTCCATGTCTCTGCGGCCTAAATCATGGGCGTAAGTCCAGCCAAAATCACCTACAGAACTCACATAAACAAATCCCACCTTGAGAGGTTCATTTACTGCCACAGGTGAGGCTGAGGGAGACACCTCCCCCGGCAATTTGGAATTTTTGCCTTGAATACAACTCGTTAAGGCAAAACTAGATCCTGCTAAAGTGACATACTTTAGAAAATTCCGACGATCCATATTTTATCGATGGGGTTTAGTTGCTGAAAAATATTTTTCCGATCTCTAGTAACGACAGACACACTATTGACTTAATTTTAGCTCTTGTTTTTTGCCGTAAACTTACTAACAAAAGAAATCAAAGAATGGTTGATATTATACAAAAGCACAATACTTTTTAATAAAAAGAAGGGAATGAGGTAGAAGCATTAATAATCATACCCAATGCCCAATTTTACTAATAGAGGTTTTTAATGAACTTATTTGAGCTTTTAGCAGGAGAAGACAATCATTTGGCCCTCGTTACACCTGGGGGGCGATCGCTAACCTATCAGCAATTGCGCGAGAATATTCTTGGACTGGTATCTCAACTTAACAGATTTGGATTAAAACGGGGCGATCGCATTGCCATTGCCATGACTAACGGTTCACCAATGGCTATTACCTTTTTGGCTGCCGCCTTGTGTGGCACTGCTGCACCCTTAAATCCTAAATACAAGCAAGAAGAATTTGCCTTTTATTACGAAGATACCCAAGCAGATGCACTGATTACCTTATCTGGGGAACCAGAAGCAGCCATTGCCGCGATCGCACCCAATATGATGTTGATTCATGCCAAAGTAAACGCTGACGGCACATTAAACTTTGAATTAGTCAAAGAGAAACTTCCCCCCTGCTCCCTGCCGCTTGCCCCCTTGCCTCAGTCTGACGATCTGGCGATGATTCTCCATACTAGCGGCACTACCAGCCGTCCGAAGCGCGTGCCGATTCGTCATCGCAATTTAATCGCCTCAGCCAACAACATTATTACTGCTTACTCACTCACAGCAGCTGACACTACACTTTGTTTAATGCCCCTTTTCCACGTTCACGGATTAGTGGGCTGTTTGTTGTCAACTCTAGCATCGGGCGGCACATTAATTTGTCCCAATGGTTTTAACGCCTTAGAGTTTTGGAAACTCGTAGATACCTATAAACCAACCTGGTACTCCGCAGCCCCAACTATGCACCAGACAATTTTGGCCCGCGCTAGCCGTAATACAGAAATTGTCAAAGCTAATCGCTTTCGTTTCATTCGCTCTAGTAGCGCTTCTTTACCCCCGATTATCATTGAACAGTTAGAAGCAACTCTCAACGCTCCCGTGGTGGAATCTTACAGCATGACTGAAGCATCGCACTTAATGACCACCAATCCCCTACCGCCAAAAGTGCGGAAACCAGGTAGTGTAGGTTATGGCTTTGGTGTAGATGTCGGCATTATGGACTCTGAAGGCAACCTATTATCTCAGGGAAGCTTGGGCGAGGTGGTGGTAAAAGCACCTAATGTCATTGATGGTTACGAAAACAACCCAGAAGCCAACGCCACAGCTTTTGTCAACGGTTGGTTCCGAACAGGAGATCAGGGTACTGTGGATGCAGACGGCTACCTCCATTTGACTGGACGGATTAAAGAATTGATTAACCGGGGTGGAGAAAAAATTTCTCCTTTAGAAGTGGATGATGTTTTGCTCCGTCATACCGCCGTCGCCGAAGCTTTAGCTTTTGCAGTCCCCCACAAATCTTTAGGTGAAGATATCCACGCTGCTGTTGTCCTTAAGGGAGAAGCTAGCGAAAAAGAACTTTTAGCTCACTGTTCAACTATGTTGGCAGACTTCAAAGTTCCGAAGCAAATTCACATTTTGGATCAACTACCTCGTGGTGCTACCGGGAAACTGCAACGGTTAGCTATGGCGAAATTGCTTAATATAGGCTAAATCAGCGATACACTAAGGAAAATTCCTTGAGGAAGCATCAATGGCACGGCCAAACGGGGTTAAAACTGAAATGTCTGCACAGGAATTGCCTACAATCTCAGATGAAGATACAGAGACAATTGAAGATTTGCCGGAACAAGTAGAGGATGTGCAAGATATTGACGACATCTTGAACTCACTCAAAACTTTGCTGAGTAGCCTAGAAAAACTCCAAAAAGTCCGGCAGGAAGTGGGCGACATTAAACCGTTAATTGGGCGGATGCTGGATGGGGAACTGGTTGCTGGTGAGGAACTTGAGCAACTCAAGACAGGTGTGAGCAGTCTTTCTCGCCTTGTTCGGGCTTATAATGACCATCAAATAGCGTTGGCGAAAGCCCAACCTGCGAGAAATTTGTTAGATCAAGTCCTTAAAGAGCGGAAAGCTAATTGAAACAAGAAGCGATCGCATTTTTTATGGGAATGCGATCGCATCCCTAATTACTTTAATGCCTAAACCCACATCGGTTTGTCGCTATCTGACACTGTAAGTAGATAGTAAATTTAACTTGTGGCTAGATGTTGTTAAAAATTATTGATCATGAGCTTCAAAACAGTAGTCTTCTATGGTTCCTACAGGAGCGATCGCCAGGGCATCAAAGCTGCCAGATTCATCATTAATCAGCTTAAACAAAGAAACCATGAGGTGATTTTTGTAGATGCAAAGGAGTATGACTTTGGCATTTTAGACCGGATGTATAAGGAGTATGATACAGGTCAGGCTCCTGCAAAGATGGAAGAGTTGGCAGAGCATATCCAACAGCAGATGGTTTTATAGTTGTTGCGGGAGAGTATAACCATTCCATTCAGCCAGGGTTGAGCAACCTGATGGATCACTATCTAGAAGAATACTTTTTCCGTCCGGCTGGTATTGTTTCTTACTCAGCTGGTGGCTTTGGAGGAGTACGGGCAGCCATACAGTTACGTTCTTTTCTGTCAGAGATGGGAATGACTACGATTTCAAGTATTTTTGCTATTTCCAAAATTGGGGAATCTTTGGATGAAGCAGGTGTTTCACAGGCGATCGCTTTGACAAAGAGAGTCGGTCAATTTTTGGATGAATTAGAGTGGTACGAAGAAGCATTGCAACGACAAAGATTTGAAAAAGGAAACCCGTTCTAATCAAGTCAGGATAAGTATTGAACGACAGTTATCATTTTTTCATGACTAAATCTGTGGTTTCATTTGAAGGATATCGAATTTTGCAAGATATCTACTTATGATCAACGTTGCACCCGCCATTGTAGTACTAGGTCAAAATAGCGTGACAGTAGCACGTAAAATAATCACTGTCCTACCAGGGGCGACGCTATACGGTCTAGCGGGTCGCACATCTGGAGTTGATGTCAGCTTTACTAATTTTGGCGAGACGTTGCGCGAGTTATTTGTTCAAGGAACGCCGCTAATTGGCATTTGTGCCGCCGGCATCTTAATTAGGACGTTAGCCCCTCTACTTTCGGATAAACAACAGGAACCTCCTGTGTTAGCTGTGGCTGAAGATGGTAGTGCTGTTGTCCCCCTTTTGGGCGGACTTGGTGGGGTAAACGATTTGGCCCGCCGCATTGCTGAAGTGCTTGCTGTCAAACCTGCAATTACGACCACAGGCTATTTACGTTTGGGTACAACGTTGTTGTCTCCTCCCCCCGGATACCATTTAGCAAACCCAGACGATGCGAAGAAATTTATCTCAGATGTGTTAGCTGGGACACAAGTCAAACTCGAAGGCATAGCGCCTTGGTTAAGTGATAGTAAACTACCTATAGATCCCAAGGGAGATTTGACCATCCAAGTTACGGAACGTTTGGTGACTCCTACAGCTAACTGTCTTGTGTATCACCCAGCAACGATCGCGATCGCAATTAATGACACCATTGATGATGCAATCCCTTTAATACAGCAGCTACTAGCTGATGCCAAACTAGAAAAAACATCAGTCGCCGGGATATTTGCACCCATGACCGCCGCAGCTAATCCCGCAATTCACGCTGTAGCGATCGCCTTGGGAGTACCTGCCCGCTTTTTTACTCCAAATCAGCTAGAAAGTCTGTTAGCACAAGGTTATAGCCCCGCCCAAGCAGCAGCGATCGCAGCTACAGGCACATCTCCCTTATCTTCGTCATCTCCTGACGTTGCGATCGCCATTGCCCCCCAACCAATTGACCCCAACACCATCGGTCAGCCACGCGGACGGTTAGCGATTATTGGCACTGGCCCTGGTGGATCGCAATGGATGTCTCCCGAAGTCAAGGAAATACTTAAGTCGGCAACTGACCTAGTAGGTTATAAAACTTATTTAGATTTAATCGGTTCTCTGGCTGATGGCAAGCAACGCCATGAGTCTGACAACCGCGAAGAAGAAGCACGGGCAAAAATGGCTCTTGATTTGGCAGCATCTGGGCGATATGTCGCTGTCGTTTCATCTGGCGACCCTGGTATCTATGCAATGGCAACAGCAGTTTTTGAAGTATGCGATCGCTATGCTAAACCCGAATGGGATAATATCGACATTCATGTTGCACCAGGCATTTCAGCTATGCAAGCAGCAGCAGCAGCCATTGGTGCGCCCCTCGGACATGACTTCTGTGCTATTTCCCTGTCTGATATATTGAAGCCTTGGTCTGCGATCGCCCAACGAATTGCTGCTGCTGCTAAGGCTGATTTCGTAATCGCCTTTTACAATCCTGTTTCTAAAGAGCGTACCTGGCAACTGGCAGAAGCGAGAAATATTTTACTGCGACATAGAACACCAGATACCCCAGTAGTATTGGCGCGGAATCTCGGCAGACCAGGACAGATGGTGAAAGCGATCGCACTTGACCAGCTAACACCAGCAAACGCTGATATGCGGACAATTATTCTCATTGGTTCCACAAAAACCCGAACCATCAAACGCAGCGATGGTAATCTCTGGGTTTATACACCGCGTCGCTATACCGAACAGTAAGTACGAGATTAAAGCCATCCTAGCTGCTTTAGCAAGGACAGCTTTCTCATGGATATATCGCTTCCTATCTGCTAGCAGGCGATGCATTTGTGACTGTTAGACCTCAAGGTGCGATCGCAGATCGTCCAGTGGAGATGTCGAGTTAGTAGGAATCACTGGTTTTGTTGATGTTGGCTTGTCAGGAATAAACTCAAAGCGAATTCGGATTTTACCTTTTTGCCAGCCGCCACCCTGGGCTAGTAATTTTATTTGGAAGTCCCTTAATTTCACTCCTGCTATCTAAGGAAGTGCGATCGCATCTCATGGGCAAATTTTGAGCTTTTTAAGCTGTATTTTGATAAGTTCTCAGCCTGCTGTAGTTGGAGTTATGCTCACCGATCTACTTATCGAATACGAAGAGAAACCATCAACAGATAGAGGAAAAATGGAGAAAATGATGATAGTTTGAAAGCAGATAAAACAGATAGAAATCCATTGTGAATAATTCAGTATTAATTGTTCTTCCTCTATTAGCGTGTATAGTCTTGTCGCCAGTTAGCAAAGCTGATATTGTCCAAAATTCAAACAATCATGCCATCAAAATGTCTTCATTTAACCTCAGTTCCCAAAAATGGAAAACCCGCGTGCTACTAGTCTTTGCACCGTCTGTTGACAACCAGAGTTATCAGCAGCAAATGCAACTATTGCAAGCTCATAACAGCAATTTTGCAGACCGGGATTTAGTTCTCGTTCAGGTTTTGGCAACAGATGAAAGCTATGCCAACAGACAGCCAATAGATAAATCTTCTGCTGCCAAGTTGCGCGATCGCTTTGGGGTTGAGAAAGAAAATTTTCGCGTGATTTTGGTGGGTAAAGACGGTGGTGTTAAACGCAGTGATGCTACTCCAGTGAAGGCGACAGCAATTTTTGAGGAAATTGACGCTATGCCCATGCGTCAGCAAGAAATGCAAGAACGAGGCAGAAAATAAAATTTTCTCTAGTTAAATGACTAGCTTTGAAAAAGTTTTCTCAAGTTTTGTTTAGCAAAATAATCTGATGATTACTGTCCACCACTTGAACAACTCCCGTTCCCAGCGTGTGCTTTGGCTGCTAGAGGAGCTTGGTATTGAGTATGAAGTCAAGCGCTACGATCGCGATCCGAAAACTATGTTAGCACCAGCATCGCTGCGTGAGGTACATCCACTCGGTAAGTCGCCAGTGATTACCGACGGTACCCTAACCCTAGCCGAATCCGGTGCCATTATTGAGTATCTGGTCGAAAGCTACGGTAACGGAAGGCTAATTCCTCCTTTGGGTACGCCAGAACGCTTGCGCTACACCTACTGGCTGCATTACGCGGAAGGCTCGGCTATGCCTCCTCTGCTGCTGAAGCTCGTCTTCGATCGAATTGAGAAGGGGCCAATACCGTTTTTCGTGCGGCCAATCGCTCAAGCGATCGTCAACCGGGTCAAAAACTCGTTTATTGAACCTCAGATCGCGCAGCACCTAGATTACCAGGAAGCGGAGCTTGGAAAAAGCACGTGGTTCGCTGGCAATGAATTCACCGCAGCTGATATCCAGATGAGCTTCCCGCTAGAGGCGGCAGCCGCGCGAGCAGGACTGGACGCAAGCCGGCCGAAGCTCATGGCTTTCCTGGATCGTATTCACACGCATCCGGCCTATCAGCGTGCGCTAGAGCGTGGGGGTGCTTACGAGCTTCTGAGTTAAGCAAAAGCGATCAATACGGGTCTAATTTCGCATCACCTGTAACTAGCTATACAATTGACCAATAAACAGGAGAGAAGCTACCGAATGTTAAAACTCGTGATATTCCTGATAGGCTTTACTTGCACTGTAAGATTTAATCGAATAATCTGAGCGATCGCAGTTGTTGTCTAAGGAAATCAATGAATAAATTCCTACTGAGTTTGCTTTCTTCTCCTGTGCTGATTAGCTCCATTCTCTCTATGGGAGTCATGCTAAATCAAGCACAAGCTATAGACCACAACCAGTAACCCAAACCCCAGATCGTTTATCTTGTATCCGCAATAAACATAAAGTGGGTTTGGTATGTGCAAGGGCTTCCGTATTGGCTCAAATTCCTAACTATCAGCGTGAAATCGAGTTTTCTCAAGAAGATGCTCCCATGCTGGAGTTCAATGACGAGGAAAGTAATGTGGCAATTAACTTATTTGGCTGCGATTGTCCTGCCTGTATAAATTCTTTACGTCAGATGCGCGGTGCAACACCCTTGGTATATTAGGATTTTGCACAAATTATAGTAGAAAAGCCATAGATATGTAGGTTTCTGAGTTACCCGCATACGTCTTTTTCTCAATCCGAAGTTAATATATCTGATTCACGCTGATTTATTCCACTCGCAAACCAAAGTAGGTCAAAACAAGCTCAGTTGAGCCACTATTGACAACTTCGTGTACTTCTCCCGGCTCTATCGCCACGCAATTGCCCGGAAGCAAGGGATATTCTTTACCATCAATGTGAATTGCTCCCGAACCGGCTTCCACAAAGAATACTTCGCACATATCTTGATGCGCGTGTGCTGGTGCGGTTTGTCCGGGAGCAAAACGCGCTTGAGAAAAATTTGTGAGGTGAGGTAAATCGCCGAAGCGTAGCATCACCTTTTTCTTGATTTCAGGATTGTGAGAGACAGATTCTTCTGGCAAGTCTTTCAGAGAGTTGGTAATCATTCTGGTCTTAAATCATTAGATAATTCCACAATACCCCTAGATCCATCAATCCTTACTCGTTGACCATCTTGCAAAAGCCATGTAGCGCCCCGAACATCCATCACAGCAGGAATACCATACTCACGAGCCACGATCGCACCGTGAGAAAGTCGTCCGCCAACTTCGGCAATTAAACCTCCAGCCCTTAACAGTAAAGGAGCCCAGCCGGAATCGGTGTAAGGCACTACTAGAATTGTATCTCGGTCTATCTCCGGCACGTCTTGTAAATTTCGCAACACCTTTACTCTGCCTTCCGCTTGCCCGTGACTGGCTCCAATACCTTGTAAAATTTGGTCAGAGTAGAGCGGAGAGGGAGCTAAGGGGTGAGGGGGCGTATTGCCGTAGACTAAAAGGGGTATTTGAATAAACTCGCTATCTTGGACAAATTGCGATCGCCTCGATTCTACTAATTTATCTAACTCCTCAATTAACTTAGAATCTTCACCCCCAACTAAACGCTGCACTTCATCAAAGTGGAGAAAAAAGATATCTCCGGTTTGCTGGAGTAAGCCGGATTTTAACCAAATATTCTCTAAAGCGACAAAACTCCAACGCAATTCAGCTAATAGCCGTGAATAAACTTCAGTAACTCTCCCCTTAATATCCACACGCTGTTGCACAAAAGAACGTTTGCGCTTACCTGCAAAGATGCTATTAATTGCATCTTTAGCACCTGATTGTGGTTCGTTCCCTTGCATTAATTGCACAAACATCTGCTTAATCATTTGGGGATTCTCCCGCCAAGTGGGAACGGAGATATCGGTTCCTACTTCACTTAAATAGCCGTAATCCTGAAGCAATTCATCAAATTCTTGGAGGATTTTCTCTCCCTCTGGGGTTTGCTTTAATTGCTCAAATACTTGCTGTGGCTCAAACTCAACTAATATCTGCTTGGCATCTGTAGCTATTGCACTGAGCGATCGCAATGCCGCTATCTCTGGAGTCACGCTATTATCAATTTGGCCATCCTTCACCCGGAAAATCGCCTGTCGCAGGGCAGCACTTAAGGGAGCTAAAATGCTGTAATATGTCCCGTGGCGAAGTAACTCCAGAATAAAGTCAATTCTGATTAGCAGCAAGGCTTGTTCCAAACTATCTACATTTTCTTGTGCCAACTGCGACAACCCAGGAATAAACCGTTGATGATAATCTCGCTTGAAGTCTTTTTCTAAATTTAATTCCCGCTTCAGTAACTTCCCTAGTCCTGGCAAATTTTCCCAGGTTGACTGCAAGGATGGTTTACTTAATTTTGCTCCTCTGGTTAAAAATTCCAGACTTTCTGGCGGCAATCCCATCCGGAGAAAGATATTTCCTAAGAGGGATGCGTTAAAATAAGCTCTAGAATAATGCAGAGTTGCCGTTTCATTAAAATCTAACCCCAAAGCGCGTTCGCCCAAAACTATAGTAAAAAATTCTCCCCAGACTCCACAAGTTAAGGGACGATTAATTGACCATGTTAAGGGGTGAATTACTCCAGGAATCACTTCGGCAGCGATTTTGCGCGTCCAAATTGGTAGTAGAGTGGTAATCGGTCGAGATTGCAACACCCAAAGCGTTTGGCCGTCGTAACTCCATTCAATATCTTGAGGAGTGCCATGATAACGTTTTTCGAGCCGATGAGCTAAGTATGCAACTTGCTTGATTAATGCTGATGGAACTCGTCCAGTCCCCTCTAATTGCACAGAGGGAGATTTTTCTGTTTCGACGACAAAAGCGCGATATTGTTCTGGTGTGACTTTTCCTGAAACGATTTGCGTGGGGCTACCGGGAAGGGCTTCAATGATGATTGCATCACCTTGTTGAGTAATAGGATCGCGGCTGAAAGCAACGCCAGAATATACACTCTGGACTTGTTGTTGAATCAGCACAGCCATTGCTGTATCATTTGAACCGCGATCGCGCCGATATTGTACAGCAGATGGATGATTGTAAGAAGCTTGAACCTGAGCGATCGCTTGCTGTAATGCCTCTGGGCTAGTAACATTTAAAACTGTTTCATACTGTCCAGCCGCAGAAGCCTGTTCTGAATCTTCGCCAATGGCGGAGGAACGTACCACCAAGGGGGATAATTCTGATGGTTGGAGAAATTCTGTCAACACTTCAGGATCGTCAATTGGGGGTAATACCCATCCCTTTGGGACTGGATAACCCCAGCGCTTAATTTGGGATAATGTAGCCGCTTTTTCTCCGACAATGGCAGCATCTAAATCTTCATCTAAAGAAATCATCGCGCTATCGCCCCGTAAAAATTCCAACATCGCTTGGGATTCTGTTTGCGCCTGTTGAATTGGTAGGTTCATATCATTAGGAATTTTGGTATAAATCCAGCCCATTAAACCAGCTAAGGCGATAGCAGCAAGGATTCTAGGGATATCGCTAATGTGCAAAATTGCTACAAACAACGGAAAGAGAAGCAAAACCCCAAATTTTACCGTCTTTTTGGATTGCAGAATTGTAAAGCTAATACCTGCAAAGAAAGATACAAATAGTGCCACAAGTGGATCGTGTACGACAAATCCCCAGACTACATTTGTCGTACCTGCTCCTCTGCCTATCCAGTATCTACCAATTACCAGAGCGATGAGGGCAATCAATTCCCAAAACGATCCCTCTGGAAAGAAAACGCGAGTGAGAAAAACTGCCGCAATTCCTTTAAAAGCTTCTGACAAGACTGCCAGAATTCCAACAAACTTACCGCCGTGGTAAAAAGCAGCTGATACACTAATGTTACGCGTACCAATTTGTGATAATTGTTTACCCGTAAGCGCGTAAGTAATCCAGGCAATCAGGGGTAATCCGCCCAAAAGGGGGCAGATAATTAAAATAGCTAAGACACCCCAAGGTTCAAACATTCTGAATTTTGGATTTTAGATTTAAATTTTCCATCTAAAACCTCAAATCTAAAATCTAAAGTTTTTCTGAAATTTTTAATGGTAATTAGGGCGCTTTTATTTATTAGTCATAGAATGGACACTTGGCTATAACGGAAACCGTTTTTACCAGTGTCCTTCTAAGGTACTAATGGTTTTAGTTTAGCGCGTATGCAGCTTGCAGCGCCCAGATAATGAGAGCAGCGATCGATCCCAGAAGCAGCACGGTAGAGATAGTCACTACTTTTGGGGAATCTGCACCCTCAAATTTCATAATTCCTCGGTTTAAATCGGACATAGCTTTGTAATCCTCTCTTTTTGGAGCATGAAACATTTGTCCGTTTTGATTGTAGTCCCTCTATTTACGGATGATGTTAAATTCCTAATATTATTTTGTTTAAGTTTGGCAAATTTTCCAACCCCACAATTACTTATTTCTTTAGAGGGATTGGAGTGCTGAGTGCTAAATCAGGATTGATGAGTCGTGAGTGTTAAGTGGGGAATCTCACATCTTTATTCAGAACGGACTAAACGCCCCGCTACCGCTAACAAAAAAAAGGAACTGTTTTGCTCAATTCCCAATACCCATATCGACCAATATGTACTAAAATCAATGACTTGAGTCACAAAGAGAGCAATAATGGCATCCATCCGCGAGTTGCACCAACAGCTAGTTAAGAAAGAACGTTCCGCCGTTGAAATTACCCAAGAAGCTTTAGAGCGCATTCAAGCCTTAGAGCCGAAATTACATAGCTTTTTATGTGTGACGGCAGAACGGGCATTAGAGCAGGCGGGTGCTGTGGATGCCAAAATTGCTGCCGGAGAAGAAATCGGGCTGCTAGCAGGCATTCCTGTTGGGATTAAGGACAATATGTGTACCAAGGGAATTCCTACCACTTGTGCCTCCCGAATTTTAGAAAATTTCGTGCCGCCTTATGAATCAACGGCCACGCAAAAACTGGCAGATGCTGGGGCGGTAATGGTAGGCAAAACCAACTTAGATGAGTTTGCAATGGGTAGTTCCACAGAAAACTCTGCCTATCAAGTGACGGCTAATCCTTGGGATTTGTCACGAGTTCCAGGTGGTTCTTCGGGGGGTTCAGCTGCTGCGGTGTCGTCTGAAGAATGTGTGGTTGCTCTCGGTTCTGATACTGGTGGTTCGATTCGCCAACCTGCATCTTTCTGCGGCGTTGTGGGGATGAAACCAACTTATGGTTTAGTTTCGCGTTATGGTTTGGTGGCTTACGCTTCGTCTTTAGATCAAATTGGGCCATTTGCAAACACGGTAGAAGATGCGGCAATATTATTAAATGCGATCGCAGGTCACGATCCCAAAGACTCTACCAGCCTGAAAGTTGCCATTCCCAACTACGCCGCCAGCTTAAAACCAGACTTAAAACCCAGAGGTCAGCTAAGGATTGGCATCATTAAAGAAACTTTTGGTGAAGGTTTAGACCCTGTAGTGGAACAAGCTGTTACTAAAGCAGTAGAAGTATTACAAGGTTTGGGAGCGGAGATTCATATAGTTTCTTGTCCGCGCTTTCGCTATGGCTTACCCACCTATTACATCATCGCTCCATCTGAAGCATCAGCTAATCTAGCTCGTTACGATGGCGTTAAATATGGCTACCGCGCTCCTGATGCCGATAATCTGCTATCAATGTACACTCGTACCCGTGCCACTGGTTTTGGTACAGAAGTCAAACGCCGAATTATGATCGGCACTTACGCCCTTTCGGCTGGCTATTACGATGCTTATTATCTGAAAGCCCAAAAAGTCCGCACCCTAATTAAGCGAGACTTTGAAAAGGCTTTTGGCGTGGTTGATGTGTTAATTTGTCCTACATCTCCCACAACTGCATTTAAAGCAGGGGAAAAAACTACTGACCCCTTGAGTATGTATTTAACTGACTTGATGACTATTCCTGTAAATCTTGCTGGTTTACCTAGTTTAAGTTTGCCATGCGGTTTTGACGATCGCGGTCTACCAATAGGATTACAGCTAATTGGCAATGTACTGCGAGAAGACCAATTGTTTCAGGTAGCCTACGCTTATGAGCAATCTACAACTTGGCATCTGCGTAAACCACAAATATCTTGAAATTGGAAATTGGGAATTGGGAATTGACCAATAATAATCAATCAATACTTCCCCTGCTCCCCTGCTCCCCTGCTCCCCCACTCTCCACTCCCCACTCCCTGATTACTTTTCACTGATTAGTAACCATTGACTGTTGAGTATTGACTTCTGGAGTCAGGGATTCAGATGTAATTTGTGGTGGATTAAGTATATATAAAAGACCCGTAGATGCAGCTACTAATAAGAGAATATAGGTGGCAACAAGAGGTATGTATGAATTTGGTTTGTTGTCTGAACTTTTACGATCGCTCTTGGAGTCGTGACGGACTACATTGCTTATAAGAGTATGTGATAAAGCATTTCCATCCAGCCCTAAAGCATCTCCATAGCGACGGATGAATCCTTGAAGAAAAATAGGTTCAGGCAATTCTTCAAATCGTTCTTCTTCTAAAGCTTGCAAAACACCCGCTCGAATCAATGTTTGAGCGGCTATTTCTTCTATGCGTATGGATTTTTCTTGTCTTACTTGTCGCAATTGTGTGGTTATTTCCTTTAGCTGCTCTACTTGAGCTTGATTTAAGAGCGTCACAGTCTTCTCCTGTATGGGCTAATTCTACTATTCATATAGTGAGAAGACTTAAAAGCGCATACGTATTATTACTGGATAATTGATTTTAACTAATTTTTTTAATAATAATTAAAGGCTAGCATTATAAATGCTCAAGCAGCTACATACACGTATGCTCATCGCTAAAAAAGATACCTTATAGGCAAAAATTAGGGTATCAAAAATCAGAAGCTGCAATTTATGATACAAGTATTTTACTAGCTGCTACCTTGAGAGCGTTACAGCGATCGCTGTAGCCACACTCAGCACTTTTCATCTCTATGCCCAAGCTGTGCGCCCCTACAAATTGAATGCACCCAAAACAACAGCTTATTTAGCTAAGTGCAACTCCATGCCAAATATTTGTTTTTTTAACCTTTTCCTAGCTGTTTCTTAATATTACTGAGATAAATTGAGTTTGCTAAATAAGAATTAATACTAGTAATAACTGTAGTTATTTTACACTACATACTCAATTTTCTGACAGCGATCGCAAGATCGCTCAAGCCATCAGCGCAGCCTATCCCCCGACTGCAAAGTTCATCTTGGCACCAAGCATTTTTTACTCACAAATAACAATGGCATTTACATTCTAAAGTATTGGCGCTGCAAGATTTTGACTCATGAAATCGACATCTATCTAACTTTAATTATTTAGGAATCGTACCAATACAGATGTCTCCACAATGAGGCACTCCAAGTTAGATTGACCGCACAGAAATTTCTCACTAAACAGGCACTATTTATGACATCAACAATTTTTACTCCTGGCGATATAGCGATCGTTGGTTACATTAATAATGGTAGCCCTGACTCCTTCTCTTTCGTTAACCTGACTGCTATTGGCTCAGGTACAGTTATTTACTTCACTGATAATGGCTGGACTGGTTCAGGTTTTCGAGGCGTATCTAACACTGATGCTGATGGGAATGAGAACGTAATTAAATTTACTGCTAATGTTGATATTCCTGCGGGTACTGTTATTCGCAGCATTGACACATCTTCACCTAATTTCACTTGGGCTAAATCGGGGTCAGTTGCGCCGCCCGCATCAGGTAATTATGCGGATCTATCTCTTTCCCAAGGTACAGGTTTAACTAACGGCGACCAAATCATTGCTTTGCAATCTACAGGTACAAGCCCGTTATTATCGGGTTTTACAGCCATTTCTCAAATTGACTACACTGGTGCATTTGAAGATGCCACCTCATCAAATACTGGTAATGTAGCCCCAGGTTTATCTCAAGCTGGTAATACAGCAGTTCTGTTTAACAACTCGGCAACTTCCGCCACATTCAATCTCAATACACTTAGCAGTGGGACAAAAGCTGAGTGGTTAGCAGCAATTAACAATGCCGCTAACTGGACGTTTGCTGGTGCAACTACTTTACCAACCGGCAGCATTACTGTTTCCGGCGGTGCAGGTTCTCAACCAGACCTCACCATCAGCCAAGCAGATTCCCCCGATCCGGTAATTGTTGGCAACCCCCTAACCTACACTCTCACTGTCAGTAACAGTGGTACTGCCAATGCCAACGGCATTTCAGTAGAATATACTTTGCCCAGTGGGATAATCTTTAACGGTACAACTGTTGCCAACGGCTTTACTGCTAGCCAATCTGGTGGTGTCGTCACCTTTTCTGGTGGCAGCATAAATGCTGGTAGTACTGCCACCTTGACTATTAGCGTCACCCCTAACTCTGCTGGTACTCTCGCCAGTGGTACAGCAATTGTAGATCCGAACAACACCATTGCTGAGAGTGATGAAACTAACAATAGTGCTGCTGCGATCGCAACTACAGTTAACAATGTAATGGTGGGACAAGCACCAACTATTCAACTAGATACAGCTAGCACCACAGACCTTTTAGATGCTAACGGTGCTTTAGCTACTACAGGAACAGGGGCAATTAGCGGCACCATTGGCAATGCTAACGATCCGGCAAAGACACTAGGCGTAAACTTTACCATCGCCGATTCTGATACTCCTGTAGAAAATTTGACTGTAACAGTCACTAGCAGTAATGGGGCTGTGGTTCCTGACGGCAATCTTACACTAACTGGCACTGGCAGCAACCGTAATCTGAAAATTAATCCTGTAGGTGTTGGTACTGCCAATATTACAGTAACAGTCAATGATGGTGGTAGTACTGCTAATTATGCGATCGCTTATGCAGCATCGGCGAATAATGGTACTGCTACAACTCAATTTTTAACAGGTACAAGCGATGCTTCTACAGCCATTCCTGTGGGTGGGACATTTTTTTTAGAAGCGGATGATGAAAATCAAGTTTTGCGCCTTTACGATTACAGCAAGTCGGGACTGCCTGTAACTGGTTTTGACTTTACAAACTCTCTAGGACTGACACAGACTGACGGTTCTGGCGCGTTCAGAGAGGTGGATCTCGAAGCTTCAACCAAGGTAGGCGATCGCATTTTCTGGTTGGGGTCACAAAGCAATAGCGATGATGGGAAAAATCGTCCTAACCGCGATCGCATTTTTGCCACAGATATTACTGGTACAGGAGCATCCACCACACTCAGCTATGTGGGTCGCTACAACTTTTTAAAAGAAGACATCATTAATTGGGATGTCACCAATGGTCACGGCAAAGGAGCAAATTACTACGGCTTGGCTGCTAGTGCTGCAACTAATGTCGGGTCAAAACAATCAGATGGATACAATATCGAAGGCTTGGAAATTGCCCCCGACAACACCACAGCTTATATTGCCTTCCGCGCTCCTCAAGTTCCCCCCTCTGGAAGAGCTAACGCGCTCATCGTCCCCGTTACCAACTTTGCTAGCTTGATATCAGCTAGTGGTGGTGGTACACAAGGCTCGGCACAATTTGGCGCTCCTATCGAATTAGATTTAGGCGGACGGGGTATTCGGGAAATTCGCAAAAATGCTAATAACCAGTATGCGATTATTGCCGGGCCAGCAGGAGACGCAGGAACAGCCCCCAACGATTTCCGCCTCTACACTTGGGATGGCAATCCCCATAGCCAAGCGCAATTACGGGCGGCTACATTCCCTGCTAGCTTCAACCCGGAAGGAATTATCACCATCCCTGATAATTTGACAAATACCTCTCAAATTCAATTCGTCAGCGATGATGGCAACAGCGTTCTCTACAACGACGGCACAGCAGCTAAAGATTTATCAGAGAACAATTTCAAAAAATTCCGCACCGATAGTATTACACTGGGCGCTGTAGTCCTCACTCCCCGGATTCACGACATCCAAGGCGCATCTCACATCTCTGGGTTAAACGGGCAAAAAGTAGGTGATGTACCAGGAATTGTTACAGTCATCAAATCTAACGGCTTCTATTTGCAAGATCCCAACCCGGATAACGACGATCGCACCTCCGAAGGGATTTTTGTTTTCACCTCATCAGCCCCAACTGTCCAAATAGGCGACTCAGTACTTGTTGGCGGTACGGTGAGCGAATTCCGTCCTGGTGGTGCTACTGGTGCTAACAACTTGACCACCACAGAAATTATTAGCCCCACAATTGTCAAACTCTCTAGTGGAAATGCTTTACCAACTGCGACGATTTTGGGTAATGGTGGCAGAACTATTCCAACTTCGGTAATTGATAACGATACTAACGGTAATATCGAAACAGGAACCACCACCTTCGACCCTGCCCAGGATGGCATTGATTTCTACGAAAGCTTGGAAGGAATGCTAGTACAGGTAAATAATCCTGTCGCAGTTAGCCCGACTAATTCTTTTGGGGAGATTTGGTTACTGGCAGACAATGGCGCTAATGCCACCGGACGCACAGCCCGCGGTGGTATTGCTATTAGCCCTAACGATTTTAATCCAGAGCGAATCCAAATCGATGATACCCTGTTTACCTCTGGTAACTCACCGCAGGTTAACGTCGGTGCAACTTTCGCCACGATTAAGGGTGTGGTTGATTATAGTTTCAGTAACTACGAAGTTCTACCCACCTCGGTTACAGTGACTTCAAACACGCTAACGAAGGAAGTCACTAATTTAACTCCCACCACTAACCAACTGACAGTTGCTACCTTCAACGTCGAAAATCTTGATATCGGTGATGGTGCCACCAAGTTTAACAACCTTGCCAGCCGCATTGTCAATAACCTGCGATCGCCAGATATCATCTCTTTGGAAGAAATTCAGGATAATAATGGGCCAACGAATGATAGCGTAGTTGATGCCAGCGTTACCTTCCAAACATTAATTGATGCAATTACTGCTGCTGGTGGCCCCACATATCAATATCGCCAAATTAACCCAGTAGATGATACCAATGGCGGCGAACCTGGTGGAAATATCCGCGTCGGCTTCTTATTTAATCCCAATCGTGTCAGCTTTGTAGATACCCCCGGTGGTACTTCTACCTCTAGCACCACAGTCAGCAACGTTGGAGGTGTTCCCACGGTTTCTGCTAGCCCTGGTTTGATTGACCCCACTAACTCAGCCTTTACTAGCAGTCGCAAACCATTAGTTGGGCAATTTACTTTCAACGGGAAAACTGTTTATGTAATTGGCAACCACTTTAATTCTAAAGGTGGCGACCAACCTTTATACGGGCCAAATCAACCCCCAACCTTGAGCAGTGAAGTGCAGCGCCAGCAACAAGCAACGTTGGTGAAAAACTTTGTTCAGAATATTTTAGCGATCGACCCCAATGCCAATATAGTAGTCGCGGGTGATTTAAATGACTTTGAGTTTTCCAACCCTGTTAGCACCGTAGAAAGCGCTGGACTGACTTCCTTAATTGAAACTTTGCCTCAAAATGAGCGTTATACCTACAACTTTGAAGGCAATGCTCAAACCCTTGACCACATTTTGGTGAGTAATAGCTTGCTCAACAAACTGGATGGGTATGATGTCGTTCACATCAACTCCGAGTTTGCCGATCAGGATAGCGACCACGACCCTAGCCTAGCTCGGTTTAATCTACCTGCGAACCAAGCACCTACAGCCGTAGCTGATATAGTTAACGTTGCCGAATCCGCAACAACATCTAATCTCTATACCACCTTGCTCAGTAACGATACTGACCCCGATGCTGGAGACACGAAAAACATCATTTCTGTGAACACTACTGGCACAAAAGGGCAAGTTTCCTTTAACCCAACTACGCAAAACTTGACTTACACAGCCTCAAGTTTTAACTCTCTATCCCAAGGGCAGACAGGCAGTGATAGTTTTAGTTATGCGATCGCAGACAGTCAAGGTTTACAATCTACTGCGATCGTTAACGTCACCGTCACTGGTGTCAACGATGCCCCGACGCTAGTGCAACCCCTTGATGACAAAATTATCTCTACGAACAAGTCCTTCTCTTTCGATGTGAGTAACAAATTTGCTGACATCGATCGAGCTGATACCCTCAGTTACAGTGCTGCGGGTTTACCCACTGGCTCTAGTATCGTTGCAAACACAGGTGTGATATCCGGCAATATTTCCCAAGTCGGCATTTTTGCAGTCACAGTCACGGCGGCTGATGGTAAAGGTGGCAAGGTTAGCGATAACTTTGACCTGACTGTTGCCAATAATAAGGCGACATCTGGCAACGATATCATCTTTATCGACCAACTTACTGGTTTGAACAAATACATAGTCAATGCCCTAGCTGGGAGCGATCGCGTCATCGGCACTAATGCCAGTGAAGCGATCGACGGTGGAACAGGCAATGATTACCTTGATGGTAAAGGCGGTATCGATATCCTCCTTGGGGGGGATGGCAATGACACAATCTTTGGTGGGCTTGGTAATGACATCATATCTGGTGGCAATAATAGCGATCGCCTAACTGGTTGGGGGGGTGGCACAAACGAAATCGACCTCCTCAACGGCGATGGAGGAGCAGATACCTACGTTTTGGGTGATGCCACTTCAGTTTTTTATGCCAGTTCCCGCAACAGTGATTATGCCGATATTGTCAGCTTCCAAGCAAGCGATCGGATTCAGCTTAAGGGAGTTCCCAACAATTACTCACTAGGGTCAGTGAGATCGGCTGTGGGCATTTTCACCAACAATGGAACGGAATTGATTGCTGTTGTAGAAACCGGGTTAAACCGTAACACTAATTTGGCAACAGATACTCGTTTCGTCTTTGTTTAACGCATCATTTATCTCACGCAGAGGTGCAGAGAAAGAGTTTGTAATCAAGGCTTTGCAAGAAAAAATAGCTCTCAAACTCTCATTTCTCTGTGTCGCGCCAGTTGCTACAAGTCGGGGAACCGCAAGGGCGCACTGGCTTCTCTGCGGTTCCTAACTCCTCCATAAATCCAATTTTCCAAACACTCTAATATCTTGAATCAACTTCCTAAACTTATGGTTACAACAAACACAATTCGCTTTTCTCAGTTCAATGCTTCCTTGAATCGCAACGCAGAAGGGCAGTTAGTAACCGATCTGTCTACCCAGGGTAATCCTCAAGCAAAAGCAGTTGCAGAAATTATCCAGCGTAATAATCCAGATGTACTGCTTTTAAATGAGTTTGATTACTCCCCAGAAGCAGTTCAACTATTCAAGCAAAATTACCTTGCAGTCAGCCAGAATGCTTCAACTCCCGTTGACTACCCTTACTTTTACATCGCTCCTTCCAACACGGGTATTGCCTCTGGTTTTGACTTGAACAACGACGGCACAGCAGTTACAACCCCAGGTGCAGCCGGATATGGTGACGATGCCTTTGGATTCGGTAATTTTTCTGGTCAATATGGAATGTTGTTGCTGTCCAAATATCCCATTGATACCGCAAACGTCCGCACCTTCCAAAACTTCCTCTGGAAGGATATGCCCAATGCTTTGCTTCCCGACGATCCGACAACACCACAGCCAAATGATTGGTATTCTGAGGATGAACTGGCAGTTTTACGCCTTTCTTCTAAAAGTCACTGGGATGTACCCATCCAAGTAAACGGTGAGACAATTCACATCCTCGCCAGCCACCCTACACCACCAACCTTTGATGGAGAAGAAGACCGCAACGGCAAACGCAACCATGACGAAATCCGCTTTTGGGCAGATTACATAACCCCTGGCAAAAATGATTACATCTATGATGATGCAGGGAAAATGGGCGGTATTGTTGCTGGTTCAGATTTTGTGATTATGGGCGATCAAAATGCTGATCCTATAGATGGTGATAGTTATGACAACGCTATCCGGCAACTATTGCAAAATCCTAATATCAATACTAATGTCATCCCCACCAGCCTTGGCGGCCCCCAACAAGCAGACTTACAAGGTGGTGCAAACACTAACCAAAAAGGGAATCCTAGCTTTGATACCGCAGACTTTGCCGATACAACTCCCGGAAACCTGCGAACTGATTACGTCCTACCCTCTGCTGACCTAACAATTACCAACTCAGGAATCTTTTGGCCTTTAAATACTGACCCGACATTCTCCCCAGTCGGTACTTTTCCCTTCCCCAGTTCTGACCATCGCTTGGTGTGCGCAGATGTGCAAACTAGGCCGACTCAACCAGGTAATACCATTCCTAATGTAGGCTTTGAAAGACAGACTATCTTTGCTACTGGCTTTATTCCTGCTGGGGCTGCGGGAACTGTAAATGGAGTAGAAACTCCATTAGGTGGATTGTCTGGCGTTACTTATGATGCAGAGAACAACCGCTACTATGCTATCTCAGACGATCGCTCTCAAGTTGCCCCTGCCCGTTTTTATACTTTCAATACTGTTGATGGGGTGAATTTTACTAATGTCACACCTTTAAAGGATACCAACGGCAACTTTTTTGCAACCAACAGCCTCGACCCAGAAGGTATTGCTTTAACCAATAAGGGGACGGTCTTTATCTCTTCTGAAGGCGAGGTTAATCTTAATGCTGGTCGTGTTACCAATCCTTTCATTAAAGAGTTTTCCTTAGCTACAGGTCAAGAAGTGCGATCGCTACCTATCCCCAGCAAATTCCTGCCAGTAGTTGAAGATACTAACGGCGATGGTATTATAGATGCCGGAGATACGCAGATATCAGGTGTATACAATAACCTGGCATTTGAAAGCCTCACTATCACACCCGACCAGAAAACTTTATTTACCGCCACCGAAAACGCCCTATCCCAAGATGGATTAAAGGCTTCCCTGACCAGTGGTAGTCCTTCCCGAATTTTGCAATCCAATCTAGTTACTGGACAACCAGAAAAAGAATACCTCTACATCACCGATGCAATTCCCGAAGCACCCAACCCAAGCACAGGTTCTGCTGACAATGGTTTGGCGGATTTATTGGCAATAGATAATCGTGGTACTTTCCTCGCCCTAGAACGCTCATTTGCCCAAGGTATAGGCAACACCATCAAAATCTACGAAGTTTCTTTGCAAGGTGCAACAGACATTAGTTTCTACAATTCTCTCAATAATTTGAGTGCTGAACAACTAGCTGCTATCAAACCCGCCCAAAAGCGCTTACTGTTGAATTTCACTGACTTGAATCTGCCTACTGATGCAAATCACCCGATTACAGGGGTAGATAATATAGAAGGTCTTGCCTTCGGCCCTAAACTAGCAGATGGTCGTCAGTCTATTGTGCTGGTGAGTGACAACAACTTTAGTGGCAGTCAATATACCCAAATCCTTACCTTGGGTGCAGACTTGGTTCCCACTGCTGCACCTACAGTAGAAACTCGTCCTAGTTTATTTGACGATGAAGATCCAGCACTACCTGCTGTAGATCAAAATGCTGATGCTGATGACCCTGCCATCTATGTTAATGCCACAAATGCTGCTGATAGTTTAGTCCTAACTTCAGTCAAAAATGCCGGACTACGGGTTTATGATTTGTCTGGTAATTTGTTGCAGACAGTTAATCCTGGTGGTATTCGCTACAACAATATTGACCTCCAATACGGTTTTAAATTAGGCAATCAACCTATTGATATTGCTGTGGCTAGCGATCGCCAAAATGATAAACTGGCAATCTTCAAAATTAACCCCAACCCTGGCGCAGACGGTAACTACCTGGAAGATATCACTGATAGTAATATTGGCACAATCTTCCAAACCTCACCTTTTGAACCTCCCTATTCCGCATCAACTCGCAGTTCTTACGGACTTACCTTATACCGTAGCCCTGTAACTAATGATTACTATGTCTTCACCAGTCGCCGCCAAACTGGAGATATAGCTCAATTCAAACTAATTGACAAAGGTAATGGCCAAATCGGAACGGAACTGGTGCGAGAGTTCACCATCCCCTCGCCCACAGCAGCAGACCGTTCTCCTCAAACAGAGGGTATGGTAGTTGACCAAGAAACCGGCTTTCTCTACATAGCCCAAGAAGATGTAGGTATCTGGAAATTCGCCGCAGAACCAGACGGGGGCACAACAGGCAAGCTAATCGATCGCGTCCGTTTTGAGGGTGGTTCTCACCTGACTGATGATGCAGAAGGGTTAACCATATACTACGGCAAAAACGGCACAGGTTATCTGTTAGCATCCAGCCAAGGCGATAGCACCTTTGTTGCCTACACTCGTGAAGGTAACAACGAATATGTGGGCAACTTTGCCATTGGTAATAATGGGTCAATTGACAGCGTACAAGAGTCAGATGGTGCAGATGTGATTAACGTACCACTGGGGCCTAACTTCCCATTTGGTTTATTTGTCACTCAAGATGGCTCCAATGAACCTGCTAAGACAATTGATGGTGAAAACGTCAGTTCTAACTTTAAGTTAGTGCCTTGGGAAAATATTGCCAATACCTTGCCCAATTCTTTAAATATTGACACCACAAGTTACGATCCCCGCAATCCTGTTGCTCAACCCAAGCTAACTATTTATGAATTTGAAGACCTACCCAAGTTAGGAACAACTTCTAAAGGTCAAGATATTTTCTTGGGTGGTTTTTCTGGTTTGTATTTCCAAGGGTTTGCAGCAAATGGCAACTTAAAATTTGTCACCAATACAGACCGTGGCCCCAATGGAGAACCTGATGGTGTCAAAAGACCATTTTTATTACCCGGCTTTCAACCAGAAATAGTTAGCTTTGAACTCAACCGCACCACAGGCGAAATCAGCATTACCAAAAGAACTGGACTATTCCGCCAAGATGGTACAACCCCATTAACGGGATTGCCTAATTTGCAAGCTGGGGCAAATGGTACTGCTTATACTGATGAAATTGCCGTTGACTTAGACAACAATGTTTTAGCTAACGATCCTTTGGGTGCTGATTTAGAAGGGATTGTAATTGCGGAAAATGGAGACTACTGGATGGTAGATGAATACCGTCCCGCAATTTACCACTTTGATGTTAATGGTAAACTGAGCGATCGCTTTATCCCTCAAGGAACTGCCACCGCACCCAACCCAGATCGAGCATCGGGAACTTTTGGTACAGAGGTATTGCCAGCAGTTTATGCCCAACGCCGTAATAACCGGGGATTTGAAGCTGTAGCACTTCAAGGTAATAAATTATATGCCTTTATTCAAAGTGCGATCGATAATCCCGATGTTGCCAATGATGCAACTTCTAAAGCTTCTCTAAACCTGCGAATTCTGGAGTTTGATATTGTCACCAAGCAGGTAACAGGAGAGTATTTATATCTTCTGCAAGGTTTACCAGGAACCGATAAAATTGGCGATGCAGTTTCCTTGGGTAACGGCAAATTTGCAGTAGTTGAGCGAGATGACAATGGTACATCTGCTAGCAATAAACTAATTTACCAAATTGATTTAGCTGGGGCAACCAACATCAACAACCCTGCTAACTTTACCTTGCCAGATGGTAAAACCATTGAACAATTGACCTCTGCTGAGTTAGCTGCTGCCAATATTACTCCTGTCACCAAGAGTTTGATTGCTAATGCTGCTCAGTTGGGTTACACCGGGGTAGAAAAATTAGAAGGTTTGGCACTGGTAGCACCTAATACCCTAGCCTTGATTAACGACAACGACTTCAACATTACAGGCAATACACCAGCTGAGAAACTCGGCATTCTCGAACTACCCAATAACCTGACAACTGCACAGCCTACTTTCCCCAACGGTTTTGGTTCTAGTAACAGCGATACTGTCAATCTTGAGCCAGGACAATTTTTTAGTGCAGGTGACGGAGCAGACTTGGTAGAAGGCACTCATGATAACACAATTCTGGCTGGAAATGGTGATGACATAGTGCTTGCAGGGAGTGAATCTTCAGTATCAGGGAATGACGGTAACGATCAAATATTTATTGGTCAAAATGGCGCGGCTGAAAATACCAATGCTGATGGTGGTAATGGTGATGATGTTATTACCGTAGTGGAAGCCAATGGTGTTAATAATTTGTTTGGGGGGGAAGGTAATGATACTCTCACAATAATTGAAGGTTCTCGCCAATCATTATTCGGTGGCTTAGGTAACGACACTCTCACCAGTAACGGCAGCAATAACCGTCTGTATGGTGGTTCCGGTGATGATAAACTCTTCTCTAATGTCAATGATTCGCTATTTGGTGGCGATGGTGATGATGTGCTATTTGCTGGTCAAGGAGGTAGCAATCGTCTGAGTGGTGGTGCTGGTGCAGATCAATTCTGGATTGCTAATGCCAGTTTGCCAGCTAGCAAGAACATCATTACTGACTTTACAATCGGGATTGATAAAATTGGGCTGGGCGGCATTGGCGTAACTCAGTTTAGTGCGATCGCACTATTGCAACAGGGTAGTGACACTCTAGTTAAAACCGGAAATACAGAGTTGGTTTTATTGCAAGGAATTACCTCAACTAGCCTGACTGTAAATGACTTTGTTTTCTCGCCTAGCATTGTGGCTTAATTTGTTCTAAGACTTACGCCAAACCACACGTAGTAGGGGCAATTCATGAATTACCCCTACCGAGAAATAAAGTAGGACTTACGCACTGTCCAATTTGGCTATTATGTGCATAACGATTAGACATCTCCGAAAACGTTCAAAGCCTTTATGGGGCTAGACTATAGCCCCTAAACGCAATCATTCTAAATTAGCTAGTCTGTACGAAAAAA
>NZ_JBALDK010000036.1:0-36725 GCF_036917455.1 Nostoc sp.
TCAAGTCATAGGTGATTTTTTTCCTTCATCCTCCTCCCCATAACTGCTGACTTTTGTCAAATTTTGTATTAAGAAAGATGTTTATAATGGATAGCCCTTATAAAGGGGAGGGAACTAGATTATTTTCCGGTTTCCTCCCTTGACAAGGGGGGATTAAGGGGGGTAATCATTCTATTAAAATCACAGCAAACCACTTTTAAAACATCCTCTAAATGGTGCGTTGCACTTCGCTATAACGCACCATACAAAGTTAAGATTTATTAATTAGTAATTACTAATTATTTAAACTTTCTTGTACTTACCACCCTTGGCTGGGTCAGACCAATCACAAGCAAATCCTTTAGTCTCTTTTACAAATTGATTCCAAGGAACTGGCTCAACTGGTGCAGGAGTAGCATACACAATATCAAATAAACCATCTTGCCTAACTTGACCAATCCGCACAATTTTTGATATGTGATGATTGGCATCCATTGTCACTTTACCTTCAGGCGCATCTATAGTTTGACCATAAGCCGCAGCACTGACTTTAGCTATGTCTGTAGTCCCAGCTTTTTCTACTGCTTGCTTCCATAAATAAACGGCGATGTATGCTGCTTCCATTGGGTCATTTGTTACCCGGTTTTCACCATACTCTTTCTTGAAAGCTGCAACAAACTTCTTATTAGCAGGTGTGTCTACTGTTTGGAAATAGTTCCAAGCAGCATAATGACCTTTGAGATACTCTACACCAATTGCTTTGACTTCTTCTTCAGCAATACTTACAGACATAGAGGGATATTTATCTGGTGTCAATCCAGCCCCTTTTAATTGTTTGAAGAAAGCAACATTGCTATCACCATTTAGGGTGTTATAAATCACGCCACCATTGGGCAAATTTTGCTTAATTTTAGTAATAATTGGTGTAACTTCTGTATTCCCTAGAGGTAAATAATCTTCACCAACTGTTTTACCGCCTAAAGCTTCTAATTGAGCTTTAATAATTGTGTTAGCAGTGCGGGGAAAAACATAGTCAGAGCCAACTAAAAAGAATTCTTTACCTTTATTTTTCAACAACCAATCAACAGATGGCTCAATTTGTTGATTTGGTGCAGCACCAGTGTAGAAAATATTTTTAGAACACTCTTGTCCTTCATATTGCACAGGATACCAGAGCATGTGATTTTTGCTCTCGAATACTGGCTTAACATTCTTGCGGCTAGCAGAAGTCCAGCAACCAAAGACTACAGCAACTTTATCTTGATCGATTAGCTTAGTCGCTTTTTCTCTAAAAGTATCCCAGTTAGAAGCACCATCTTCGGTAACTGCTTCAATTTGTTTACCTAAAATACCACCAGCAGCGTTAATTTCCTTTATTGCTAATTTTTCAGCATCGACAACGCTTTTTTCACTAATAGCCATCGTACCACTCAGAGAGTGCAAAATACCTACTTTGATGGTGTTCCCAGAAGTAGCCGCAGCAGGAGTTGCAGCAGGAGACGCGACTGGACTCTCTGTAACAGTTGGGGAATTATTCGCGCAAGCTTTGATAAAAAAGCTGCTTCCAAAAGTTAGAGAACCGTAGATTAAAAACTTGCGTCTGTTAAATTGTCTTCTCATATCTTGATGAATTTTCCTCTTGATGAATCAACTAACTTCATAGAAAGTTGACAATATCAAACTTTAAAATGTGATGATAGTGCGATAGTTTACTAGTAAAAAGTTACTGTTTATACAAAATGTCTGATTTTTGTAACAAAAAAATAACTTTGCAATGTTAATCTTTGTTAAGCCTGGTCTTCTGAAATCATTGTCAACTGTGAAGAGATAGCTGGAGAATAATTTCATCTTTCTTCCCAGAAGCAAAGTTAGCAAAGCGCTTTGCTAAAGGTGGTATAATCACCAAAGGAGTGCTAAATCCCCAAAATAGATGAATGCTGTCAAATCCTGGGATAGTACCAATCAACGGCTGGCGATCGCTACTAAATGCCACCAAGCAATGATGCCAAGTTCCTGGTAAATTTCCCAAAGCTGGTAAAACTTGACTAACACTTTTTCGCAACCACTTTTCACTATCTTCTGAGTTTACCTTGGCATGAGGATCTGCGATCGCACGGCTAATTTGACCAATGCGGATACTACCATCTTGAAACTGAATTGCACCCGCATCTAAAATCGGTGGTACTAACTCATTACCTACTTCATCCCACAATTCATCAACTTGAGTAGATTCAGCTTCTAGTTGAAAACGTTCCTGATTCGCTGGCATAACTAAGGTGCGTAACTGCACATCTACAGGTGGGGTTTCAATGATTTCTGCGTGGGTAAAATACAGCTTGACGGGAATACCAGCAGATTTTAGTAGTTGACGGCTGAGTCCACCTGCACAGATGACAACGTTCGCACTGTGGAAAGTTGCAGTTGTGGTTTTTACACCATCTTGCAGCACTTGCAAAACTTCGGTAATCTGCATTTCACCGCCAGTCCGCAGAAAAGCTTGGATGTAAGCTAGTGCTGTTTTTTCTGGGTGAATATGACCGTGTTTAACAGTTAAAGCCCCAGATATTGCTTCTGGATTTAGCTGTGGTTCCAACTCACAAGCTTCTTGGATACTTAGTAAACGAGGCGGAATGGCAGAATCATTATATGATGCAGCCGTTGCTTCTGGGTCATTAGCGGCTGAAATAGTAAGTAATAAATCTAATTCCCGAAACTGGATATCAGCGTCTAACTCTTGAGATAGGATATGGTAACGCGCGATCGCATCTTCGCACAATTGCTGAGTTAGTGGCGTATTCCCCGACCAATAAGCAAGCCCACCATAACTATAGCGAGTTGCATTCTGTGGTGTTTGGTATTGCTCTAATAAAAGTACAGCAAAACCTGTTTTGACTAATTCATAAGCGAGTGCAGCACCCGCAATTCCACCGCCAACCACAATCCAGTCATAGGTTTTCATATATGAATTACGAATTACTAAAGAGTCTACCGCTTGCTGTAGATCCTGATTCTCTCACCTAAATAGCTGTCAAAGTTCATCAAGGAATCTCTAAGAGGATGAATGAACAAGTCCTCTCGTTGGTAGCAAAACATTTCAGATCCCCCTAAATCCCCCTTAAAAAGGGGGACTTTGATTCTTCCCCCTTTTTAAGGGGGGCTAGGGGGGATCTCTAAGCGCCTAAAATCACAGCCAAATACTTGTTCATTCAACCTCTAAGGTTCATTAACGAAGTTCAAAGGTTCACGAACGAAGCTCAAAGGTTCATTAACGAAGTTCAAAGGTTCACGAACGAAGCTCAAAGGTTCATTAACAAAGCTCTGAGGTTCACGAACGAAGCTCAAAGGTTCATTAACGAAGCTCAAAGGTTCATTAACGAAGCTCAAAGGTTCATTAACAAAGCTCTAAGGTTTACGAATGAAGTTCAAACACTCGTCGGCGAGTATCAAAGACTCATTACAGCAGTTTTAATTCACTTAAATTACACTTTTGCATTCTTCTGTGCGACTCTGCGTGAAACAAAAATCTTTCAGTAATTACGAATTACGAATTACGAATTACGAATTACAAATTACCCATTACCCTATCAAGACTTGCACTCACACTTTCGGTATCCGGTGACTTCAATCGCTGCAAAATCTCTAAAGCTGGTTGCAAATAGGATATTGCTTTAGTGTATTCACCCTGTTGTTCTGCCAAATCTCCTAAACACCACAGAGTCATTGCTTGAGTTCGGACATTACTAATGCGTTCTGTTATTTCCAAAGACTGATTGTAGAGTGCGATCGCTTGGCATAGATCCTGATTCTCTGTCCTGAATTACGAATTACGAATTACCCTATCAATACTTGCACTCACACTTTCAGCATCCGGTGACTTCAATCGCTGTAAAATCTTTAAAGCGGGTTGCAAATAGGATATCGCTTTAGTGTATTCACCCTGCTGTTCTGCCAAATGTCCTAACCACGACAGAGTCATTGCTTTACCTTTGACATAATTAATGCGTTCATTTAGTTCCAAAGATTGATTGAAAAGTGCGATCGCTTGGTTTACTTGCCATTTGTTGGCGTAGAGAATTCCCAGACAGTGCAACGTCGCCGCTTTACCTTGGATATTTCCAATGCGTTCGTTTAGTTCCAAAGACTGATTGTAGAATATGATCGCTTGATCTACTTGCCCTTTGTTGGCGTAGAGAATTCCCAATTGGTGCAACGTTACTGCTTTACCTTGGACATCTCCAATGCGTTCGTTTAGTTCCAAAGACTGATTGTAAAATATGATCGCTTGATCTACTTGCCTTTTGTTTAAATAGAGAGTTCCTAGTGAGTGCAACGTCGCCGCTTTGCCTTGGACATTACCAATACGCTCTGTTATTTCCAAAGACTGATTGTAGAGTGCGAACGCTTGATCTGTTTGCCCTTTGTTGGCGTAGATATTTGCTAGGTTATGTAAAATTCGCGCTGTCCAGTCGGTATTACCAACATGTTCAAACACTTTCAAAGATTGATTGTATAGAGTGAGCGCTTCATCTACTTCCCCTTTGTCGGCGTAGATACTTCCCAATTGGTGCAACGTCGCCGCTTTAGTCTGGACATCCCCAATGCGTTCTGTTATTTCCAAAGACTGATTGTATAGAGTGAGCGCTTCATCTACTTCCCCTTTGGTAGCTTTTAGTATCCCTAAATAGTGATAGATTAATGCTAATTCTTGCTCGTCTTCTTTTGGACAAAGCTTTAAAGCTTGTTGATAATAATTCAGTGCTTGTTCAACCTCACCAAGTTGGTGTTCACAATAAGCCATTTCTTTGATAACACGATAGTCTTCAGCAATTTCTATAGTTGATTTGCATAGATGTACCGCTTCCCTAAACCGACTTTGATGCCATAAGATATTTGCTAAATGACTGGCAATGTTCGCCGCAATTCCTTCATCCTTCCCCAACAAAGCCAAGCGATGAATTTCTAACCTTTGTGCTTCCGTAGAACTTCCCGCCTCTTCCCACCACAGACGATACAAAATTTGTGCAGCTTGTTTATACAACTCTTCACCCTTGGGGTTTTCTGGAAACTCTAGCAACGGTGACAAAATCCGGGGAACACGATACAACCTCTCTGTGTTGTTGGTGAGGGTAACTTCCAACAAACCCAACATTTCAGCGCGTTGAATATGACTTTCCCAACTTGAGATATCCTCACAAATCGGGGAAATCGCAGCTTGAGGAACAGGTAACTCATACACCAACAACTTCCCCAGCATTTGACGCAAAGCTGGAGTTTGCTGCTTCAGCAATTCCTCAGCCAAAATATCCTCACGAAATTGCTTTTCCTTATCTGCCATCTTTTGCAGAATCATCTCAACTCCCCTCTCCGCTTCCGGCGACTGGGGGGAATTTTGCAAAATCTTATCTAACCATTCCAACAGCCGAGGATTTCCATCTGCTGCTTGTTTGGCACGTTCCGGCAAATCTGGCTGAAATTGCCAACTGCCATTAAACGAATCCAGACGCTTATACTTTTTAATTAAATCTGCCCCACCCAAAGCCCCCAGAGGTTCGCGGTACAGACGATGATTCAGTTCCGACAATGTGAAATCGTAGCGACAGGTAATAATTACCTTGTGGGGAAGTTGGGAATTTTGCACCGCCTTCAGCAACGCCAGCAGTACATCTACAACTTGTGGTTGCAAGACATAAACCCCATTTCGTAAATCCAAATTAGCCTCAAAGTCATCCAGCACAAAGGCAAAGCACTGTTCTTTGGTATTCAGTCCTTCAGTGAAAAACTTGGTGAGGCGCTGCATCAAGGGTAATTTGCCATTGAGAATTTCATGCCCCCGTTCCGAGGTACATTGTTCAGCAAGGCTTTTGAGCAGTTTGTCCTCATCCAGTTGCCGAAAGTTCACCAGCCTGTGATAGCCAACCATCCTTTCCAGAAGTCGCGCCGTCACAGTACTCTTACCCACACCCCCCAGTCCGTGAATTAGTACCCCTAATGAAGTGTGAATAGCTTTGAGACAACGTTGCAAAGTCCGCCGTCTGCCAACAAACTCAGAGGGTTTCGCTACCCGCACCTGTTGGGTATCGGGATCTAAAAACTGTTCGTAAGCAGGTTCCGGCGCTGAGGGTGGTAAATCTCGCAATACTTCCACCAACGCACCGGGACATTCTCCCTGGATATATAACCGCAACAAATGCCAGTCACGCACATTCTGTTTAAACAACTGCTGGTAAGTGCTAGCGAGTGCTTCAGCTAATTGATATCCGCCTGCCAATTTCCCGTAGAGGTGGGCGGCCGCGGCTGTCGCTGTCCGATCTTCCACGGGCCGCCCCCAACTTAAAACCGCCCTCGCCCCTTGGGCAATTAGCGCCTCAGCCATCGAAGGGACAGCCCCTTTATCTGGTGCTTGTCCAGTCCGACACCCAGACAAAAACACCAATTTGGGAAAGCGAAACCGGAAGACTTCAGCCAGTTCTGCGGCTGTGGTTTCGTGACGTTCCCCAATTTCCGTCTCAGTAATAAAGTAAGGCGTATTCGCCTCTAAACCTTCCCCCCTCCTCGCTTGCGGGGAGGGGTTGGGGGTGGGGTTCTTTTCCACTTCAGCAGGAGTAATTGACGCGTGTCCTGTGAGGTGAAACACATCAAAGTCATTAAAATAGCGACTCCACACCTTACCCAACTCGCTAACGCAACCGCTTTCTTCCACCCGCAAATCTAAATTAAAATCTCGCGTATCAGCCAGAATCTTCGCTTCTTCCTGTTCAAACTCTAACTTTGGTTCCACATCTTCCGGGTCGGTTGCCATAAACAATACTCGCAATTGTCGTGCTTCCACAGCAAACCCTGCCCTTTCTTTCTCAATCCAGCGCAGAGGTAACACCACTGGATTAACCCGCTTTACCAAAAAATCCTCACCATCATGCAGCACTTCCCAAGGTAAATGTGCCAGTTGTTTATCAGTATCAATGGCAATTACCAACGCCTCACCGCGACAGTTAGCAATTCCCCGACTCAACCACCGTCCATCCCCATCCAACCAAAAAAATAACTGCTTCCCGATTGCTGGTAAATTGGGCAGCAGTTTATAGTAATCTCGTTCGCCTTGCTTGAGGAAATCAGCGATTTCTGCTAATTTCAGGCGACGTGATTCATAGTGCTTTTGTTGAGGTAGCCAATACCTGAGTTCAACTGTTTCCTGCGTACTTTCCCGAAGTTGAATGCGGATAGTTTGCACTTATTTGCTGATAGATTTGAGGATTTCCGTGATTTCCTCTATAGTAGCTTCTTCGAGTAAAATCCTGTTTCCAGTATCAGGGTCAAGAATTACCACATCAAATTGCTTCCCTGGATGAGATTTATGCCATTCTTGATACCATTTGCGAATTTGTTCAGCTAAAGCCACAGCACCACCCACGATGCCAATAATAGTAGCAACAGCCGCCAAAGTTCCCTCTCTTTGCGTCGGAACTTCATAGCTTCCCGATATTCCAGGAATTTCTAGCAAAGCCTCGGCTGCTGCTGGTGCGCCTTCACCCTCAATACCAACTTGAATTCCTGCCATAAAGTCACCTGCGAATTTATACAACATACTGTATATTCTGCGTCGAATTGGAAATAAACTTTACCCACAGACGATTACAAAATTATTTACTTTATGTTGCACCAATTGTCTAAAATAAGACAAACAAACCCAGATTTCATCAAATTTTCTTAATTTTGAATTTTGAATTTTGAATTTTGAATTATTATGTCTCTTGCTCCTTGGCGAGGTGCGATCGCTCATGCACTCCATCGCAACCGCAGCCTTGTTTATGCCCGTTACCTGCAACTAGCAACGGTGCAGCCGAACGGTCGCCCCGCTAATCGTACCCTAGTCTTTCGCGGCTTCCTAGAAGATACAAACCAGCTAAGATTTATCACCGATATCCGTAGCGCTAAAGCTGACCAGATACAGCAACAACCTTGGGCAGAAATTTGCTGGTATTTCCCCAATACACGAGAACAATTCCGCATCACTGGCGATTTGACCCTAGTCAGCAGTGATGATTCTCACCAGAATTTACACCCAGCCCGAACCGCAATCTGGCAAGAATTGAGTGATGCTGCGCGTTTACAATTTGCTTGGCCCCATCCTGGTAAACCCAGAGTTCAAACCCCAGAAGCTTTTGCACCACCAGCACCCGACCCGGTGCAGCCAGTACCTAATTTTTGCCTACTGCTACTCGACCCAGTGCAGGTAGACCACTTAGAATTACGCGGCGAACCACAAAATAGAAGGTTTTATCGCCACGATGAAAATCAGGAATGGTCTTGTGAAGAGATTAATCCTTAATTTTGTTATTAGGAGTTATAAGTTACGAGGTGCAAAGATAATTTTTATTCTTCACACCTAACTTTTAACTCCTAACTTGATTTAAATACCCGCACCATCTAAAAACTGCTGTATTGCCTTATCTTTAAGGCTGCACACAGGAGCATCTTGTAAGACATCAGCTTGGTTAGAAGCTACACAACCCGCCAAGACAAGAGTTTTTTCAGAAGACTTGCTGCGTTGAAGAGTTTGTATTTGTTCTTCTAACGCCTCAATCCGGTCTACTAAAGCACGAATCACTTCAGCTTCCGAATCTGGTAAATTACTGTGTTCCAGAGGTGCAACCCTGACTCCAGAACGATATATAATCCGCCCAGGTACGCCGACTACAGTGCAGTCTGAAGGAACATCCCTTAGAACAACAGACCCAGCGCCAATACGGACATTATCGCCAACTTGGATATTTCCCAGCACCTTCGCTCCTGCTCCAACCACGACATTTTCGCCCACAGTTGGATGGCGCTTGCCACATTCTTTACCAGTACCCCCAAGGGTGACACCTTGATAGATTAGCGTATAGTCTCCTACGATCGCAGTTTCACCAATTACTACACCCATACCGTGGTCAATAAATACACCATGCCCAATTGCTGCACCAGGGTGGATTTCAATTCCAGTCAAAAACCGAGCCACGTGAGAAATTAGGCGGGGAATAAAGGGAAGACCAACAGTATACAGCCAGTGAGCCAGCCTATGGAATAGCAGGGCTTGCAAACCAGGGTAACAAAATAAAACTTCCAACCAGTTACGGGCAGCTGGGTCACGTTCAAATATGATACGAAAGTCAGCACGCAGTATAGATAGCACGAGATAGCACCCTCGGAAAGCACAACAAGCTACTCTCCCATATTATCCTCTCAGGCGTTACACCGAAAAATGGGGAATGGGGAATTGGGCATTAGTTTATTAATCACTTAACTCCTAACTCTTGTACAGACGCGATTAATCGCGTCTCTACTTCACTGCTGCTCCACTGTCAGAGTGTAATCGCGCTTGACCCCAGGATTAAATGTACCTACCCAAATCCGATAAGTGCCACTTTTCCAGTTGCGATCGCTAACGCTAGCATCTTTATTTTTGCCAGTATCATCACCGCAACGAATCGTAGTTTGATCTGGGCCTTGGATCGTTAAAGTGGTGTCGCTTCCCCCGCTATTTACTTGTATTGTCAGCTGGGAAAAGTCTTTTTCCAAAACCATAATGTGATCTGGATTGGGATCGGCAAAGCCTATACATGCTTTTTGATCGCGATCGCGGTTACTGATGGCAGACAATGAATAAGAACCACCTGTAAACCCATGTACTATTCCTTGGGCAGGATTAAAGTTTGCTGATAAGTTGAAAGTACCAAAATTCGCTGTCTCTGCGATTACAGGAGTCGCTGTGATGGCGGTAAGTATAGCCAACAACCAGCCACCTGTAAACTGAAGTCGGGGGCGACAGTATTTCATAGTAGCCCTCCAACAGGCTGTTAAATTAGTAATGATATATACATATTCTAATGAAAAAATTCCAGTGGAATTTCAGTTGGTTGTGCCACATTAAAATGTGCCACAATAAAGGATTATTAAAACAAGCAGCTAATTGCTAGGCTCTCTCTTGATATAAACAGCAGCTACAATTCCCAAACTAATGATTTATACCAATTTTGGATTTTAGATTTTGGATAATGAAATTCCAAAGCTAGACTACAAGGCTATTAAAGAAATTTCAAATAACACTATTTATCGCAACTTGATAGACAATTTTAGGTTAGCAGCCAGTAATTATCCAGAAATTATAAATAGTTAACACTATAGTAATTCTACATAAATATCATAATTTAAAAAAGTGCAGAAAGTTAAATAATTTTTAACTTTCTGCACTTGAGCTTTTATGAAAATCTCAAGAATTATTAAATTGGAAGAAAACGCCACCTTTAAGCGATCGCGTGTCAGTTACATAACTACTAACTGTGAGCGATCGCAAGTTATCAAAAAACGGTTTCCCTAAAACTTCCGCTAGTTTTAGAATCGGTACTTGACGCTCTAACAAATTCTGGCTTTTTGTCCAGTCAAGATATATGTAGCCTTGGTTGGGTAAGGGAATAGCAGCGATACTATCTTTGAAATTTGGATTATCAATTAAGGAATTATCCTTATTTGTAAGAATTTCATCCATAGTTTCTAAGTCAGAGGTGAAAATTTCATAATTTCCTAAAGCTGTATGCAATCCCCGCACTTTTGTTTCAATAGTGAAAGATGCTCCCTCTTTAACATCACTTTTTTTAGTCGCCGTAGTTAACTCTGTCCAAGCCGAGATTTTTTGCTTGTCTTGCTTGTCTATAGTCAGGGTATTAATACTCAGTCCATTGGATGATGCGATCGCATCTAATCGAGCAACACCTTGTTTTACACCCTCAGATTTTTCTACTACAAAAATCCAATGAGGGTTTGTTTGCTCTTTCTCAGGTAACAATGCTACGGCATATTCTCCTTGTACCCAGCTAAAAATATCCTCTGGTAAGTTTATTCCCCAGCGTTTTTGAACATCCACCAAAGGTTTTACTAACCGAGAAACAACATCTTCCCCAGAACCATAGATAGTGGCTGTTGCTTGGCTCCAAAGTTTGGCTAAATCACTCTCACCCAAATTACTCAAATTTGAGCCGGAAATTGCCAAACCTGCGGATGCTGGAACATACTGCAATGCTCCCACAGGTTTAAATAGTGGCGAAGATGGAGAAGGAATTTCCGATGAAGTCAAAAAGGTGGTTTCTGCTAGCAATCCTTTGGGATTCAACGCCAGAGAAATAATTTGGCTGTTATAAAGTTGTTCTGGTAGTTCTAAGCCTTGCCATTTTGCCACAACGGGAAGATTCAAGAACGCTACAGCTAAACCCCCTTTGGGTAGTTCTTTAGTAGCTTTTTGGTATTCGGGCGAACTAGTCAAATTCAGATCGGGTGCTTGGACGTTATTGATCGCATCTCGCAGCACTTTCGGATCGTTGGCAAATAACACAAAGCCTTCACCAACAACTGCACCTGCAAGCAAATCCTCTTTTGGTTGATTATCAGAAATCAGTTTCACGCCTTTGTATTGTTCAACAGCTAAGGTTGCGCCAGCTAACGCCCGTTTGGAAAACAACAACTCGACAAACTCGCGGCTTTTCTCTGGTTGCTTGGTTGCTAGTGCTAACAAATACCCTGGCTGCTGTCCGTTTTCTGAGTCCCGATCGATATCTAAGGTGGCGATCGCTAATGTAATTTCGTTCCCTAACCAGGGTTGCACGTCTTGTTTATAATCTATACCACTCTTGGCGAATAAACTGGTTTTGAGTTTAGATAGTTCCTCTTCACGATCCAACGCCTGCAACCGTTCGGGATTAGTCAGCAATGAAACCATTGCAGGAGATAGTTTCGACACGAATATTGCCGCACCAGGCTGGGAGGTAGAAGCAATCAGGTTAGCCGGACTTTTGGCGAAAAACCAGTAAAAGCCAGCGATCGCAATTACTAGCAAGGCGATCGCACCTGCGACGATAAAACCAATAAATGAGCGTTGCCTATTCACATTAAACCTTTAAAAAAGACGGTTTACAGCCATTTAAGCAGAAAGCCTAGCAGAATTTATCAGCCTTCTTGAGAATGGATACTCATGCCAAGGCAGAGATTTTCTGTCACCATAAAATAAGATTAGGACTGTTTATAGGGAATTCTTTTAGTCAACCCATGAACCAGATTAGTGTAGAAGAACTGGCAAAACGTCTTTCCTCTGGTGATGGAAGTATACAGCTAGTGGATGTCCGAGAACCAGAAGAATTGGCGATCGCTAGCATTGAGGGCTTTGTCAACCTACCTTTGAGTAAATTTGCCGAATGGGGAGATGAAGTACCTACCCTCTTCAATCCCCAAGCTGAAACTCTTGTATTATGCCACCACGGTATTCGCTCTGCCCAGATGTGCCAGTGGTTAATTGCTCAAGGTTTTACAAATGTGCAAAATATTTCTGGCGGTATTGACGCTTACTCCATCTTAGTAGACCATTCAATTCCCCAGTATTAGCTTGTGTTTAGGTGCATTACTCAGATGGAATGAAAATTAACTCTTCCATCTGGCTTTTGTGATTGTGAAAACATCACTATATCAAGTTAGCAAGTTTCTCAACTTGCTACATACTTACGGAACTTTTCCACCCAAATCTTCGCTGCGATCGCCGCAAAAATACGTATCCCATAATACTTTTATCAGTGTAGAATAATGCAAAAATAAGCTGATAAAGGATGTTATAAATCCAAACTTTCAGCTTTGGCTGCAAAAGCCTAAATTTTATTTAGAGTGCAATTTTAAAAATTGTTGTACGGGAACCTTAAAATTAATTATCACAATATAATTCTATAATTTGTTATCTTAATTAATTATTAATATTCTTTTTTTTCGATCAAATCCAGAAATTTTTCCAGACTTTGATTAAAATTTGCCTCTAGCAAAACATACCCTATGGAAGTCCAGTTAACAAATCGACAACAGCATATACTTTGGGCAACGGTACGTCACTACATTGCTACAGCAGAGCCTGTTGGTTCAAAGGCTTTGGTCGAAGAGTACGACTTGGGTGTAAGTTCAGCCACCATTCGCAATGTAATGGGCGTTTTAGAAAAGTCTGGATTACTCTACCAACCACACGCTTCTGCTGGACGAGTACCATCAGACTCAGGCTATCGCATTTATGTTGACCAGCTAATTACACCTTCTCTGCGTTCGCGCAGCGGGTCGCAGACAGATGCTACGCGTAGCTTGCTTCCACGAAGTAGTACGGAAGCTTTAGGGCGAGAAGTAGAAGTAGCACTGCACAAGCATCTTCAGTGGGAAGATCGGAGTTTAGAAACCCTACTACAAGGAGCCGCGCAAATTTTAGCAACCTTGAGTGGTTGCATTAGCTTGATCGCCATGCCACAAACTACAACAGCGCTATTGCGACATCTGCAATTAGTGCAAATTGAAGCTGGGCGGATTATGTTAATTGTTGTTACCGAAGGTTATGAGACGCATTCCAAATTGATGGATTTGTCGCCAATATCAGAAGAAACACAACGGGATTCAGAGGTAATTGATCGCGAGTTGCAGATTGTTTCTAACTTTTTGAATACCCATTTACGGGGGCAAAGTCTGTTGGAATTAGCTAACCTCAACTGGAGTGAACTAGATCAAGAATTCCAACGCTACGGAGAATTTTTGAAAAATTCAGTTGCGGAATTGACTCGTCGCACTCTTGCGCCGACTGCAACCCAAATTATGGTTCGGGGTGTATCAGAAGTTTTGCGCCAGCCGGAATTTTCCCAGTTACAGCAGGTACAAACAATTATCCACCTGCTGGAAGAAGAACAAGACCAACTATGGCGATTAATATTTGAGGAACCAGAACCGGAGGATGCTGGTAAATCAAGGGTAACGGTTCGGATTGGCGCAGAAAATCCCTTAGAACCGATCCGCACCTGCACCTTAATTTCTTCTACCTATCGCCGAGGTTCAATACCAGTCGGAAGTGTGGGAGTTTTAGGGCCAACGCGCCTAGATTATGAAAGTGCGATCGCAGTTGTGGCATCTGCTGCTGATTACCTCTCAGAAGCCTTCAGCTATTTCAATCCTTAAGGTAATGTTTAGGGATAACCTGCTGATACCAATTCTCTGTGAAGCTGCACATTATTTTTACCCCTCCCAACCTCCCCTTGTTAAGGGGAGGTTGGGAGGCGGTGGGGTTCTTTCTATGCGTCTTCATATAGAAATGGTATTAGCAGATGAAGAGTATTGAACTGGTGTACTTTTGTATGTTTTTTCAAACCTCAAAAATCTTCATCATCAACAAAAAATTCGGCATCTTCTTCTAATCGAGAATTACCCTGGCCAATACCAGCAAGTCCCCAGAGAGGTTGCAGCAGTGCCATGCCAATTAACCCGACAACGGCACTAAAAGCCAGAATTAAACCCATTGGTATTTGAATCGATTGGAATGTTAAGAATTTTAACGATACGGGTGTGGCATTTTGGACTGAAATAATTGCGATCGCAATTACCCAAACCGCTACAACTAGAGATGTAAAAAAAGGAGCGAGAGTTTTCATATTTTTATTGAAGTGGGGAGTGAGAAGTTAGGAGTTATTAATTTAGAACTCATAACTGTTAATAGGAGTTAAAAGTTAAGAATTTTAATTTACAACTCTTAACTCCTTTTTCTTATGCTTCTAATTGAGCAATGACACTCTTTAACTCTCGGGCAATTTTGGTGAGTTTTTCGGGAGTGTTGGTTTCGAGATAGACGCGCACCAGTGGTTCTGTACCGGAAGGACGCAGTAAAACCCAGCTACCTTCTTCCAAATACAGCTTAATACCATCTTTACGTCCCACTTCCTTGACTTGAATTCCTGCTACCTCTGTAGGAGGATTTTTAGTAAAGGAGTCGATGACTGCGGTTTTGTGCGCCCCTGTGAGGTGCAAGTCTAGGCGGTTGTTGTAAAGTGGGCCATCGGCTTCTGCGATCGCTTCTGCCACCATTTGACTTAGTGGTTTGCCTTCATAAGCGATCGCTTCTGCCACTAACATATCGGCTAAAATCCCGTCTTTTTCGGGAATATGCCCGATAATACTCAAACCACCTGATTCTTCACCACCAATTAATACAGCAGTTTCGCGCATTTTTTCGCCGATGTATTTAAAACCAACTGGTGTTTCATAAATTTGCAGCCCATTTTTAGCAGCGAAATTATCCAGCAGGTGAGTTGTAGCGACAGTACGAACGATCGCGCCAGTTTTGCCTTTATTTTTGATTAAATGACGTGCTAAAACTAGCAACACAGTATTAGGAGTAAGGACAGTTCCTTGTTCATCGACGATACCAAAGCGATCGCTATCTCCATCTGTGGCCAAACCCAAATCAGCGCGATCGCGAACCACTGCTTCCACTAACTCAACTAATTGTTCTCCTTTGGGTTCTGGCATTCCACCCCCAAATAAAACATCCCTCCAATTGTGAAAACTTTCTAGCTGAACGCCACTATGTTGTAAAACTTCATCTAAATAGCCGCGAGAGGTAGAATGTAGCGCATCATACTTTACCTTTAAATTAGCGCTTTTGATTCTTTCTATATCAAGTAGAGTATAGATAAATTGCAGGTAATCAGGTTTGGGATCGAAAATTGAAATGGAACCTGATGATTTGCTCCCAGGCAACTCATCCGATGCACTTTCTAAATTTGCCACAATAGTATCAGTAATATCTGGAGTGGCAGGCCCAGCATAATCGGGTATATATTTAATTCCACAGTAGTGTGCTGGATTATGGCTAGCAGTAAACATCAACGCTCCTGCGGAATTTAGGTGACGGGCGTTGTAGGCAATTACTGGTGTGGGGCAATCCCGATCGGTAATTTTCACAGTCCAACCCAAGTCTGCCAGGACTTGGGCCGCCGTTTGGGCAAACTGGTCAGCTAAAAAGCGAGTATCGTAGGCAATAAGTACTGGTCTATCTTTTTTGTAAGCTGTTTCCAAGTAAGTGGCGATCGCTCTTATTACTTTTCGTACATTAGGAAAAGTAAAGTCATCGGCAATAATCCCTCGCCATCCATCGGTGCCAAATTCTATCTTGCTGGACATTTTTGCCACTTGCTCCCGCGGACATAATCAGTACTATAAAAGCTTCCTGCAAAGCGTGTGTAGCAGCAATTATCACTCGAAGTTATTTTCTAAGAAAGCCTTAGCTTAAACTTCTCCCCACCGGATCTTCTCTCACTGTTTCTGAGCAATGTCAACCCCCGATCGACCTTTTGCCAGTTATCACCTTTGGTCTCTAGTTGCCCCAGCGACTGGGCAAGAACGCTGGCATTGCCAGATGAGACGGGGGTTTATCAAAGCACGGCAACACGAACCAAAAGTTAAAGCGCTGTTATCGCAAGCTACTGCACCCCAGAGGATTGGCATACTCGCCCAAAAAGGCGTTTATGAGTTTCATCATCACAGGCATCTGTTAAAGCAAGCAGATGGTGTAGAAAGAGTTGCACAGCTACTTAAATTAGCCAACTCAAGCGATCAAGTCCAGCAACGCGTGCTGCAAATTTTGAAAAAGTATCACGATGCGCCGTTGCTTTTAGATAAACATATTATCCAATTAACTCCGGGTGATGAAGGTTTTCCAAAACCGATAGTAGTTGAACAAGAAGATTATTGCTTTCGCTTATATGCAGCTATGGACTGCGTTTTTATTGAGTCTGATAGCACTTTACATATTTTAGATTTTAAAACTGGTAAGTCAGCTTTTGATAAACGACAGGCATTAGTTTATTTGGTAGCTGCTCGTTATCTTTACCCCGGAAGAGAAGCTGTGGCATCATTTTATAACTTAGAAATATGTAAAAAGTCTGAGTTAATTAGCATCAACAATAGTGAATTAGAATCCTTAAAATTTGAATTAGCTAATATTGCCCACAAGCATCAGCACGATTTGCAAAAGTATCACCAAAAAACTAGTAATTTCAGTAAAATTTTCCCCCCAAATCCTGGTTCTCACTGCCGCTTTTGCCCATTTAACTCAATCTGTGAATTTGCTGATTTTAAGCAGCATCAATCATATCCATTGCCCAGTTTAAAAGTTAATAGCTAATAGGGAAAGGGAGAGAGAATTTACAATGTTCGCTTTTCGTAGACATCACATTCCAAGTAAACACCTGAAAATATTGCCTGAAAAGTATTTATAACCAGGAATTTTAAGGTATCTGACTCGCGTCTTTATCTTCGTGAAATCTTCAATAAACATCTGCTAAATCCTCGTATTTTTACTGAACTCGTTCTCAACTACTGTCAGACAACCTGTAAGCTGCATCTAGGTTGTCTGGGGCTGTGAGGAGTTAAAACTGATGCGATTAATGATAAAGAAATCTCTTTATAAATCAGTTGGAATTTGGACTTTTCTTTTACTTTTTATCCTTAGAGGAGTTTTTCCTGAACCTGCCTGTGCATTGCTGTCGTCTCTAGACGCTTGTGCTGTTAAACCTGAATGTGCTGAGTTTAAGGCAGTCAATGATGCGCTGTTAGATGGAGCCAACATAAAGGATTTAGAAGTCCATACGGTTAGGACTAGATCGGGTGAAGCATATCCCCGGTGTAGAAATTGTCGAAAAACTATTGATAGTCCAAATGTGACAAGCGACCCCTAGCCCGTTGATTAATCAAGGACAATCTTGACATAGGAAAAGGAACAATTACTTATGGCAGTATTTTCAATAGAAACAAGAGCATTGCTACAACAGGCAGGATGGAGCGAAGACCGTTGTGTGAATACAAGCGAGTACGAAAAAAGCTTGCAGTCAGAAGGGTATCCTATTCATACAGTTGTAGTAGATTTTCTAAGGCAGTTTGGGGGCTTGCGAATCGTACACCCACATCATCGCCTGAAAGAAGAAAAGGACGAATTTTACATTAATCCAACGGTTACTGCCTCACATATCTATCCTGAAAGGGTTGAAGATTACAGTGAGCGGGTAAGTGCTCCGCTTTGCATAATCGGCGAGGCTTTCAGCTATCATATGACTTTAGTGATGGCTCAAGATGGTAAAGTATACGCAGGCTACGACGACACATTGATTCATGTTGGGGACTCTGGAATTGATGCCATTGAAGCCCTTTGCACCGGAAGAGATATGCCAGAAGTACCTTAATAGTGGTTAAGCAGAGAGGGTTAAGGTGCGTTAGCCTACGGCGTAACACACCCTACGTTTTCAGGCTTCTTTTCGCAATGCCCTAATTTAAAATGGCGGTAATTCTTTAAGAATTGTGAACCGAATATGATTAATCGCTAAATCGCCGATGGGGATATCTTCTTTGGTTAGCCGCGAACCTTTGCTTGTCACGGTTTCAAAGGTGATACCTTTGCCAATTTCAATGTGATACCAGCATAAACCCATAAAAAAGCGCGTCGGATAAGGGCCACCTTCACCGATATCGTCAGGATTTGATTCCATTGGCAACCAACCAATATTCGGGACGTAGAATTCCAGCCAAACATGATTAAAGTCGGGTTGTAGGGGCACTCCTACTAAGTCACTATGGGGAGGACATTTGTACCTGCCTACGGTGCGGCAAGGGATGCCATTTAAACGGGATAGGGCAAGTAAAACGCCTACATATTCGCCACAGGAACCAACACCCCTTTCTAAAACTATATCTGGTGTATCAATGTAAGGTTTAATACCGTAAGACAATTGATCGTAAACATAATTGCGGATGCTGTGCATTTTCCGCAGCACATTGGTTTCAGAACCAATAGCTTCTCTAGCGGCACGGCGAACAATGGTAGTATCCATTGCTAAATCGTCGTCATCTACTAGGTAGCGCGTTTGTAATTCTGGGGAAAGTTTAGGTATATCTTCTACATCTCTCGGTGTGATGCGATACTTAATTCCTCGAACTTCTACAAGTGCTTTCCAGCCAAATATATGCCGTTCGCCTGGAGCAAGAGAATCAAATTTAAAGACTGCTACGCGTTGCCCTTCGACCACTTCTTCGGTAAAGGGTATACCAATGGGTTCAACGTGTTTCACTTTTTGACGCTCAGTTTCCGATGGTAGAGCGATGCGCCATTCGACATCAGGTAAATACACCTCATCTAAGGGTGCAATTTCCTCAGCATAAGACATTTCAATCAGATAGCCATTAGAGAGGGCGTAACGCTTATCTGGCTGGTAATGATAATACAGGGGATGAATAAAAGTGCGATCGCGGAATGTTAACTCATGACTCGGATCGGCATTGGGGTTATCCCGAATATAAGGCTCCTCTGTGGCGTAAGCGATGTAGATACTTTCTTTGCCTGTTTCACCATTTTTATGGATTGCAATGCCTGTGGGACATTCAAAGGGGGTCAGGACACTAAATTGCAGTTCTCCTGTGGCCCTGTCCATCGCGTAAACTGATTGTTCGGTGCGATCGCAAATCCATAGCATTTCCTGAGTTACAGCTAAATTCTCTATCCCAACGCCTGGGGCATAAAATCTGGTAATCTCTTTTCGCGTTTCGCGGTCAAAAATCAGAATGTAGCCTAGCCTTTGGCAGCTGACATAAACTGTTGTTTCCCAAACAGCAACGCCATCAACCTGATAAGGCAATGTCACAAAATGTTCTAGACCCAAAGCATTGAAGTTGCACAAGTAAACACTATTTTCTCGGCTCACCCAGAGGGTATCTTCCCACACCGCTATACCAGTGACATCAGTAAATTCTTTAACTTGATGGGGATTAAGAATTTTGCTGTTGTCAGAGGTGGGATCGATCTCCAGTAGATACCCTTTAATACTGTCAATGGCAATTAGTCTATCTTTGATGAAAGTAATGCCACACAAGGTAGCAGCAGTAAGCGGTCGAATTGTTCTTTGCCCAAACATCTGGCTAACGGTCAAAGTGGGGAGTGCAAAACTCATAAAACCTTGGGGGAAGTATAAAAAACCCTCACCTTTGGGTAGGGAGGAAACATGACTCAAGCGGTTTTAAGCGCCGTCACACCAATTGCTTGATGCGGAAAATCCTAGTCAAGCAGTGGCTCCCCCTAATTGAGGTGAGTAAACAGAGGAGTAGTATTTACCCGTTTCCCTATATGTCGGGAGCGCCTTGCTAAGACCGGATTGTGAGCCTTGCCAAAGTTATTGGTCGGTACTATCCAAACAGCACTTCTTTACCCCTTGTAAAGATGTTTAACCATTTAGTTCTAGAGTTTGGGACTGGCATCACGCATCCCAAAGTAGGTCTTTAACTCTTGCCAATAACATAGTACAAAAAGTACTAAGGCGGGTCAGCTATCTAAATGTGGTTCTTGATTGCCACCTTTAGAGCGGGGTACTGATAATTATCGGTAAAATGTGTTCCGATAGACTCTTTCGTGAGAAATAATACTATGTCAAAACAGGAGGAATTTACAAATGTTAAGAATTACATATACATTCATCCAACTGGGCGATCGCCTTAATGTAACTTTAGAAGATGCAATTCTTGCCATCACTAAATTATGATCGAATTTTGTAACCATTTGCTGTGACCTACACGATGTCTGCTAATTCTCTGCCTGAAGGTGCCGCCGTTTGGCATAGTTTAGAAGTTGATAAAGCGCTAGACCTGCTTGATACTAATGCAGACAGCGGCTTAACACCCCAAGAAATTGAACAGAGATTACAAAAATACGGCCCCAACGAACTTGAAGAAACTGCTGGCCGTAGTGCTTGGGAAATTTTGCTGGATCAGTTCAAGAACATTATGTTGTTGATGCTGATTGGCGTGGCTTTAATTTCTGGGTTTTTAGACCTGATGGCTTTGCGCGAGGGCAGATTAAAGCCCGGTGAAGTGCCATTTAAAGATACGATCGCTATTTTAGCAATTGTCATCCTCAATGGCATACTCGGCTATGTCCAAGAAAGCCGCGCCGAAAAAGCCTTGGCAGCCTTGAAAAAAATGACTTCTCCCTTAGTGCGAGTCATGCGCGACGCTAGACTGGTGGAGATAGCAGCCAAGGAGCTAGTTCCAGGGGATGTAATGCTGCTGGAAGCTGGGATGCAGATAGCCGCAGATGGACGCTTGCTCGAACAGTCTAATTTACAAGTGCGTGAGTCGGCTTTAACTGGTGAAGCCGAAGCGGTGAATAAACAGGCATCACTAAAATTACCAGAGGACACATCATTAGGCGATCGCCTTAATGTTGTCTTTCAAGGAACTGAAGTAGTCCAAGGACGGGCGAAAGTTCTGGTGACTAACACCGGCATGACAACAGAATTAGGCAAAATTGCTGCCATGTTGCAGGCGGTGGAAAGTGAACCTACGCCGTTACAGCAGCGAATGACTCAACTGGGTAACGTCCTAGTTACGGGTTCTTTAATTCTGGTGGCGATCGTTGTCGTTGGCGGTGTCATCAAAGACGGGGGTTTTAAAAACATCCAAGAACTCTTGGAAGTTTCCTTGAGTATGGCGGTTGCTGTGGTGCCAGAAGGTTTACCTGCTGTAATTACCGTAACTTTGGCATTGGGAACCCAGCGAATGGTGCGCCAAAATGCCTTGATTCGCAAATTACCAGCAGTAGAAACTTTGGGTTCTGTAACCACCATCTGTTCTGATAAAACCGGCACACTGACTCAAAATAAAATGGTCGTGCAATCGGTTTTCACTAACGACAAAACCTTTCGCGTCACCGGCGAAGGTTATGCTCCTACAGGAGACTTTCAGTTAAATGGTCAAAAAATTTCCCTAGAGGAATCTCCAGAAATCCCAGCGCTATCAGTCGCCTGTGCTGTTTGTAATGACTCCGTATTGCAAAAAGAACAAGGTGAATGGGCAATTTTAGGAGATCCCACAGAAGGGGCATTAGTCACCTTGGCGGGAAAAGCCGGAATCGAAAAAGACCAGTGGAATAGTAAATTACCCCGTGTGGCGGAGTTCCCTTTTTCCTCAGAACGGAAGCGGATGAGCGTGATTTCTCAGGTGGAGGGAGTCGCCACAGGTGAAGCATCTTCCAGAGGTGTCGATCCTGCGATCGCCGGTTTTCTCCAATCGGAACCTTATTTAATGTTTACCAAAGGTTCTCCAGAGTTAATCTTGACACGTTCCACTCAAATTCATTTGGGCAATGACATAGCCCCTGTAACCGCCGCACAACGCCAGAAAATTTTGGCAGAAAATGACTTGATGGCGAGTAAAGGTTTACGGGTGCTAGGTTTTGCCTACAAACCCCTTGCAGAAATCCCACCGGAAGGTTCAGGTGAAGAATCTGAGCAAGGCTTAGTCTGGCTGGGATTAGTGGGAATGCTGGATGCACCACGCCCAGAAGTCAGGGCAGCCGTGCAAGAATGCCGTGAAGCAGGGATTCGCCCAGTAATGATTACTGGCGACCACCAATTAACCGCACGAGCGATCGCTACCGATTTGGGAATTGCTGAGGAAGGCGCACGTGTCCTCACAGGTCAAGAATTGCAGCGAATGAGCGACCAGGAACTAGAGCAAAACGTTGACTTGGTGAGCATCTATGCCAGAGTTTCCCCAGAACACAAACTGCGAATTGTCCAAGCACTGCAACGCCGGGGTCGATTTGTAGCGATGACAGGCGATGGTGTTAACGATGCCCCAGCCCTCAAACAAGCCGATATCGGGATTGCAATGGGCATTACTGGTACTGATGTCAGTAAAGAAGCCAGTGACATGGTGTTACTTGATGATAACTTCGCCACCATTGTCAGCGCCACCAAGGAAGGTAGGGTTGTTTATACCAACATTCGCCGCTTTATTAAATACATCCTCGGTAGTAACATCGGTGAAGTTCTGACAATTGCCGCCGCACCTCTAATTGGTTTGGGAGGCGTTCCCCTGACTCCTTTACAAATTTTGTGGATGAACTTGGTGACAGACGGTTTACCAGCCTTAGCATTAGCTGTGGAACCTCCAGAACCGGATGTCATGCAACGTCCGCCTTTTAGTCCTCGCGAAAGTATTTTTGCTAGGGGATTAGGTTCTTACATGATTCGTATTGGCATCATCTTTGCCATTATCAGCATTGCCTTGATGTGGTGGGCTTATCAACATACCCATGCTGCTGGGTATCAAGGCGATCCCGAAACTTGGAAGACAATGGTATTTACCACCTTGTGTATTGCCCAAATGGGTCATGCGATCGCTATTCGCTCCAACAACCGACTGACTATCGAGATGAATCCATTCTCCAATATATTTGTACTAGCGGCTGTAATCGTCACCACGATTTTGCAGTTTATGCTAGTTTACGTCCCACCCCTGCGAGATTTCTTTGGTACTCACTATCTCAATATGCAAGAATTGGGGGTCTGTATTGGCTTCAGTGCCTTAATGTTTGTCTGGATTGAAGCAGAGAAAATATTCTTGCGGATTATGGGCAAGAAGGCTGTGTAAATTGGGCATTGGGGATCGGGGATTGAGAATTGGGTATTGCTTATTCTCCTTGTCCCCCCTGTACCCATTCCCCATTCCCCAGTAACCAGTCCCTAGTTCCCAGTCCTCAATCCCCACCATGTACCTGAAAACTCTAAACCTCAGACAATTTCGCAATTACCAAGACCAAAAGGTTGAGTTTAATGCTGCCAAAACAATTTTGGTAGGTAATAACGCTCAGGGAAAGTCGAATCTGTTGGAGGCGGTGGAGTTGCTGGCAACATTGCGATCGCACCGAATGACCCGCGATCGCGATTTAGTTCAAGAAGGGGAAGCCATAGCCCAAATTAATGCCACCCTTGAACGACAAACAGGTATTAGTGACCTAACTTTAACACTCCGGCGCAATGGTCGCCGGAGTGTTGCTATCAATGGTGAATCTATTCGCCGTCAAATGGATTTTCTCGGTGTTCTCAATGCAGTGCAGTTTTCCAGCTTGGATTTAGACTTAGTACGCGGCGGCCCGGAAGGTCGCCGCAATTGGTTAGATACACTCTTAATTCAACTAGAGCCAGTTTATGCTCACATTTTGCATCAGTATAACCATGTACTACGTCAGCGAAATGCCTTTTTAAAACGCCATGTAGAGACGTTAAATGCAACGTCTTTACAGTCAGAATTAGCGGTATGGGATGCACAGTTAGCTACCACAGGAACTAGGGTAATTAGAAGACGCGATCGCGCCATCCAAAGATTAGCTCCCATTGCTAGTGCTTGGCACGCCAGTATTAGTGGCAGTACAGAAGTTCTACAAATTCAGTACATGCCTAATATTCCTTTAGAAAATAACCATCCAGAAGAAGTGCAGCAAGCTTTTTTAGCAAAAATTCAGCAGCGAACCGTTGCCGAACTGCACCAAGGCACTACTCTTGTTGGTCCTCATCGTGACGAAGTAGAGTTAACTATTAACCAGACACCCGCTCGTCAATACGGTTCCCAAGGTCAACAACGAACGCTGGTTTTAGCCTTAAAATTAGCAGAATTACAATTAATTGAAGAAATCGTCCAAGAACCACCCCTGCTATTACTTGATGATGTTCTTGCCGAACTAGATTTATCCCGCCAAAACCAATTACTTGATGCTATTCAAGACCGCTTTCAAACCCTGATTACTACAACTCACTTGGGTTCTTTTGATTCCCAGTGGTTGAAGTCCTCCCAAATTATTTTTGTGAAAGCAGGACAAATAATCCCAAATTTATAATGATTTATATAATAAATAATTTAGAATTAGGGCTTTCCAAGAAATAAATTATCCATTTTGTGGGATGGGCATCTTGCCCGTCCTAATATTGGGGACGGGCAAGATGCCCATCCCACAAGAAAATTTGGAAGTCCCTTACTCTTTTCAAAGTGACTCCAAAAATCTCTTTTTTCTCTGTGTGTATTTAGTTCTCTGTGGTTCAAAAGTAATTTATTGAACTCCTGTAAACGCAAATAGCACATAGATAAAAGGTTAAAAACCTGTAGTTTTTCGTTGGTTAACAAACTACTGAAGAATTTTAGTCTTGATTAAGACTTAATCAGTCATTACCATCTTATCAACATCAGAATTTTGATAAAACTACCTGTTAGTGGTGTTTGCCACAAGTATTTTTATTCAATTTTTAGTCTCTACATATCACAATTTTGTCTTGAGTATTGTATAATAATTATTACAAAAAAATAGAATATGTCTGTATAAGCGCGGTATGTCAGATAACTTACTGGATTATTTATCTCACAAATTATTCAACTTATTTAGTTGCACCATCAAGGAGTAAAGATTCTTGGAAAAACCTTTAACATCTTCCCCTGAAAGTAATCCAGATATTGCGGCTGGTGCAAATGCACACTCAAAATTCTACATACCATCTCTGGATGGGCTAAGAACTGTTGCTTTCTTAATTGTCTTTTTATCCCACGCAAAAGTTGCCGAGCTTTTTCCTGGAGGCTTCGGCGTAACAATATTTTTCTTTCTCAGTGGCTATTTAATAACAACTATTCTTAGGCGAGAGTACGATCGCTATCAAACTATTGATTTTAAGCTTTTTTATACAAGACGAATACTGCGTATTTGGCCCTCATTTTACCTAGTGTTGTTTTTAGGGGCTGCCTTAACTGTCTTAGGATTTATTCAGGGAGAAATTCGTTTACCAGCGTTTTTGTCTCAGTGTTTACACTATAACAACTACTATACAATTTTTTCTCCTAATGGAACTACTCCTGGTAGTGGGGTATATTGGTCTCTCGCTGTCGAAGAACACTTTTACTTACTTTTCCCCCTGCTTTATCTAGCTCTACGCAAATTGCGTATAACTCCACACAGACAAATGCTAGTTATTTGGGGATTATGTTTAGCAACCTTACTCTGGCGGTGTCTTCAGGTTTATAGTTTTGCAGCATCTTCAGAACGTATATTCTATGCAACAGATACTCGGTTAGATAGTATTCTATTCGGTTGTGCATTGGCAGTTAATAATAACCCCATGCTGGATAAACAGTATTATTCTAAAAAAACATGGAACTATTTATTGCTGCCGATAGGAGTAATCTTGATCATTTTTTCATTTTTATATCGCTCCCCTGAATTTCAACAAACCTTTCGTTATAGTATTCAGGGAATTGCTTTATATCCAATTTTTATTACCGCTATTCGCTTTCCCTATTGGGGATTATTTCCCTTGCTAAATTTAAACTGGATGCGTTTTTTGGGTGTACTATCTTACTCTTTGTACCTTGTGCATTATAGTGTGATTTTCACAGTGAACATGTACTTTCCCCAATTGCATAAATTTATGCAAGCAGGAATTTCTCTATTAATTTCTGTTGGATTGGCATATATGATTTATCACTTTATAGAGTTGCCATTGGGACGGCTACGTAAAAAGTTCTCACGTGCATAACAAGTCGTATATGTCAAAAATTTTCCCTATTGATTATTGATGTTTTTCTAACCTTTTAAAGACCTTGAGAATCAAAAAAGTCAGCAGACCAGCAATCAATCCTAATTGCCATAAACCACAGCCAGCAGCAATTCCTAATCCAGCCGAAACCCAAATAGCTGCTGCTGAGGTGAGTCCATGAATTTCAAGTCGCTGTGATTCTTGAGAAGATTGGCGCACAATTTCTCCAGCACCGAGAAATCCTACACCGGCTGCAATCCCTTGAATGACGTGGCTAAGTGCATCAGGACTAGTTTGCAGTTCTCCCGTTTGCATAATTATTAAGGTAAACACAGCAGAACCCATACTCACCAGCGTATGAGTTCTTAAACCTGCCGGTTTGTGACTCATTTGGCGTTCTAAGCCAATAATTGCCCCGATAACCAATGCAAGGCATAGTCTGAAGCTGATATTTAGCCAATCATTGTTTTCTAGATAGTAAGTATTTGGCAATGTTTAGTCTGGTGTAGAGAAGTATATAATTTTATATCCATACTACAGCATGGTGTAAATCTAGTTATTCTAGCAATTAACAAAACTTGAAAACATTCTTGTTAAAGGTCAATACAGTTCAGTTAAGCGTTTTTTTTCTTTCTGTGTCGCGCCAGTTGCTACAAGTCGGGGAACTGCAAGGGCGCACTGGCTTCTCTGTGGTAGCCTGCGGCAAGCCGAAGCGTCTACGTAAAAAAATTAACTTTAACAAAGGATTTTAGTTTTAACTGAACCGTATTGTATTAAAAGTAGGTAAATTTCTGCCGGAGTGGATCGGGGTAATTTTAAAAAAATATTGCCAAAATATTTTAATACTTAGTAAGTGTAATTTTATAGCCTATATTATATCAGTAATTTGGTTTAATTTTTGAATTTACTCGGCTTAACAGGCAGTAGGCAAGAAGGCTTTTTGAGTTATCCAGAGTTTTTTCAAAAATCAAATCTGAGTCCTACATTTACATTTTATAAATTTGGGGATAGTTTTTTAGATGTAAATTAACTATTCCATTATTGAGATTATTTTTCAATAAGATATTTTGCTACCAAAACTAAATAAAGCTTTCGCGATCAAATTATGACAACGATTGCAATCTGTATAAAGGAGGTGAATTTTAACTTGATTAAATAGTTGAGAAACTATTTAAAATCAATGAACTATAAAACTTTACCTTAAATTGCTAGATTTAACCCATACACTCAATAATTAAATATAATACCGCCATCTACAACTCAATCAAACAACTAAACCCCTGTTTCAGGCAATGGAGGTGAAATGAAGGAAAATATTTGATTTACAAAGGAGTTGAATTACAGCAAGACATCGTGTAATTAACAATTAACTACTAAATAAGGTCAGCAAATTCAACCTAAATCTAAATGCTGGAAACTTCTGCTAGTAGAGATTCAGTGGATTTATGGCTCATAACGTATCAGAAGGAAATGGCTGTGGCTACAAATAGACAACTAACAAATTGAGTGGATAAACTCTACTGGCTAGACCAAATAAAACTACAAGACCGCACCAAAGTAGGCGAGAAAGCATTTTACTTGAGCAGAATCATGCACCGTGGCTATCCGGTGGTACCTGGTTTTGTTGTTTCGGCAGAAAATTTGCGGCAATTTCTCGAAAATCTTAATAGTTCAGAGTCACTAGTGGCTGACTTACCCCATTCTTCGTTACATCTAGATGTCGCTAATTGGCGGCAACTTCAACAAGTAGCTGGTCGCTTACGCCAAGAAATTCTCACTGCGACCGTACCGCAGGAGTGGGTGAGTACAATTTTCCAAGCAGCTAGGGAATGGCAAACTGGCTGTTTAATTCTTCGACCGACTTTGGCAGTATCAACTGCTACCCCAGCGATAAAGAATGTATCTGGTTTACTAGAGTCGGTATTTTGTCAGTGCGAACCGGAAGCGATCGCTTGGGCATTAAAACGTACCTGGAGCCAGATGTTTCGTGCCAGAAGCCTCCTCTATTGGCAACGAGCAGGAATTAACCTGCAACAAATAAATCTAGCAGTTTTGGTGCAACCTGTTGAGAATGCGATCGCCAGTGGTTTGCTCAAAGCCAACTCCTCTGGGTGGGAAATTGAAGCCACTTGGGGATTAGGAATTGCGATCGCTCTTGGCGAAGTCCAGCCAGATGTCTACTACATTCAACAGGAAACTGGGGTTGTGCTTGAGCAACAATTGGGCAATAAAATGCTGGCTTATGGTGTGGAGAATGCTGTACCTGGAGCTTTTTCGCAACCCATGCCTAACTCAGCGCTAACACCAGATAGCACTTGTCTGAATACCTACGTACTTCAGGAAGCCCAGCAAAAACAGTACGCTTTACAAGAAGAATACTTACAACAAATAATTTCTCTGGGAACTCAACTGGTAAGTGAACTAGGTAAAACCTTTACAATTAAATGGACTATTGCTCAACAAACCACATCTAGCAAGCTCTACATCACACAAGTTAGTTCTCCCCAATCTGTAATTCCCCACGGACACTTCATTAGGGGATTAGGGGCGGCAAGAGGACGTGTTGTCGCGACTGCCCTAGTTATTACTAATTCGCAACAGAAACCCGAACAACTACCCAAGGGAGTGATTTTAGTAGTACCAACGATCGCTCCTGATTGGCTACCATTACTACACCAAGTTGCTGGTATTATCACAGAACAAGGCGGATTAACCAGCCATGCTGCTATTCTTGCCAGAGAATTAAGTATCACAGCAGTAGTAAACGCCAAATCTGCCACAACCTTAATCCAAACTGGCGAACGACTGTTGCTTGATGGTGACAGAGGAGAAGTTTATCGAATCAAGGGAAACTCAAAGGAGGAGATGGAAAGAGGTAGAGAGCAGGAAAGTGGGAGACTGAGAGGAGACAATATTCTTTTTCCCAATCACCCCAACCCCAAAGCGCTCCATCTTCCTGTTACTTCTCATCTACCCATGATTGCTACCCAACTACTGGTTAACTTGAGCCAGCCCAGTTTAATAGAACAAGTACAAAGCTTCCCTGTGGATGGGGTGGGATTGTTGCGCTCAGAATTGATGGTACTAAATATATTAGAGGGACTACATCCCAATAGTTGGATTTTAGGCGGTCGGAAAGCAGAATTATTAGAGCGTTGGTCTGAGCAGATTATGCAGTTTGCTCATGCTTTTGCACCAAGACCAGTTTTTTATCGTTCTTTGGATTGGCGATCGCAAGATTTACCATCATTGAGTGATAATTTAGAATCTTCGCCGCAGTCGATGTTGGGTGAACGCGGCACTTTTAGCTATTTACGAAATCCCGCAGTATTTGAGTTAGAACTACAAGCTTTAGCAAGTGTACAGCAAGCTGGTTACAGTAACGTGAATCTACTATTGCCCTTTGTGCGGACTGTAGAAGAATTTGTTTTTTGCCGTCGCAAAGTTGAGCAAGCTCTTTTAACCGAAGTGTCAGAGTTTCAACTGTGGATGATGGCAGAAGTACCAAGCGTGCTGTTTTTACTGCCGGAATATGTGAAAGCAGGTGCAGGCGGAATTTCTATTGGTACAAACGACTTAACCCAATTGTTGCTCGGAGTGGATCGAGAACAAGGAGAGCTAGCAAAAGTATTTAATGAACGTCATCCGGCAGTTATGAGTGCGATCGCTCAACTGATCCAAATGGCTAAAAGTGCCGGTATACCTTGTTCAATCTGCGGTCAAGCACCAGCCCTTTATCCAGAAATTATCGATAAATTAGTGGAATGGGGGATAACTTCCATTTCCGTGGAACCGGAAGCAGTCGAGCGAACATATCAGGCGATCGCTCGTGCTGAACAACGCCTAATTTTAGCAGCAGCCCGCCGCGAATTAAAAGACGCAAAAAATTAATTTTATTTAATGTAGCCAGTTTCGCGCAAAAACTTACGTAAATCGGCGAAGTATTTGGTACGGTCGCTTTTTTTGTAAGCTTGCTGTACTCGCTGCCAACCATCTTGTCCTTGGCCTAGCAGATATTTATCTGCTAAATACGCAGCTAAAAAGCTCTTGCCATCATCGCCTTGTTGCCGTGCCTCTGTATAACTTTGCCATCGCTCTGAGGCGTGAATGGAAATTAATTTAGGATAAGCACGAGTCACATCAATCATTTTACCCTGGCGATAATGCCAAATTTGCAGGGGGTAGTCAGAGTCAGCATAAGCTGTAAAAGCATAAGCAAAGCGATCGTCTCGGCTATCAAACTCTGGCAGTCCATCATTATCTAAATCTTTGAGTTGATAGCCACCATTGCCCCATTCATGACGAGTTTTCAGATACTTTTGGGATTTGCTGTCGTAGCGGTAAATCAATGAATAAGTACAACAGTGCGCTCCACCTGTAAAGAAATCGGCAATTATTTCTGGTTCTTTGTTACCATCCAAGTCTTGCACTGGTAAGTTATTTTCTTTTCCAGATAGATTTCCTAGAGGTCTGTCATATTCATTTTCTTGTGGGAGCTTCCAATCCAAAATAGTTTTATCCGCTCGAATAATTTTCAGCCGGACATTTTTATACTGATATTCTTCTGGCTTGTCATAAGATATTTCTGCCCGTACATTCCCCGATTGCCCAGTTATTGTTTCTGCTGTTGCAGTCTGGGTAAATACAGCCGTTGCACTCAAAAGACCTAAAGCAATTAGAGATTGACTAATAAAGGAGCGAATCATAATCATCGTTGGTGTTGTACATAGCACATTCAACTTTATACAACACCATCAAAATGTTCAATATCGGTAAATTGCTACAACAGGTGTGCTATTTGGAACCTGTTTTGGAGGAACAGTGTAAACCGTGCCACCATTTAATAAGGTTGCGATCGCAGTTTCTCGTGTAATGCGCGATCGACAATTTTAAAGAACATCAAATGTTTGGTGTCTTAGACTTTGTGTTTCCTGAGTTTATCCCGATTCTACTATCTGATTGGCTAAGACCTAAAGTTACTCGTTTCATAATCCAGTACAAACCGGCAAGTACCACAAAGCTGATAGCGATAATTACTAGGGGCTGTTTACCGAGAATTTCTTCTACTCCTTTGGTTATTACAGCATCGGGTTGAGTAATAAAATCCCAACTGTTGAAACGCAAAAATCGTCCCCAATAAACACCAACAGCGCAGAGAAAATGTGTAATCAACTCAACGCGCCAAATCCATTGGCTCTTACCGATCCGATGTAAGTAGTGACCCCAATTAATTAACGATATTACATAAGCTTCAAATCCACCTAGAATTACTACCAAATACACAGGAATTAGTACTAAAGTAATCATCCACACCGATTGAATCGTGCGGATATCATCTATCAAGTGAATTACATCAGTCAACAAATAAGGTGCATTCGGTAAGAAAGCATAGAAAACTAAAAATCCTAGCCACCAAAGCCAAGTGCCACCTCGCCTCATGCGAAATAACCACACGCTCAAAGCCAAAGGTATAAAAGCCAGAAATAAATTCCAAGTCATCCAACTCATATTAATTTGCAAAACCTGTAGAACTCTGGCTATCAATTCTTCTTTCATAGGTGCTAACTCAGAAGACGTTTAATTGTTTTAGATTCACTCTATAGTGTTAACATCAGTGATTGACTGATAAAATTTTTTACCCCCAAGGAAATTTATTTACTCTAAGAGCAGACAAGGCTTTTGTGTCACTTAAAAGGAAATGCACACTGATATATGTCTGAAATTTAAAGTTTTTGTATCTTTCATGCTATGGAATGAAATTTATCAATCAATCAGCTTAAATCCCTAGTATAGCCAGAAAATCATCAGGGTAAAATCTCCTACCGAAACGAAGCCTAAGCAACAAAAACGCCACGAAGAACTATGTTGCCCCTATCTTGGCTACTATATTGATTTCATTTTGCCCCCTGTTTTAAGGAGGGCAAAAGAAGTTCTCAAATCACTAATGCAGTAGCACTCGACTACGGGGGCCGATCGCTTGTTTGGGTGAAACGGGTATCGTACAGCTATTGGTGGAATCCGGCGAACAAGCAGTTTGAACAAGGGTTGCAGGGTTAACCTCTAGGGAATTACCGTTACTGAATTCAATATTAGGTGTAGTGGAAAGTGATGGGGAATTAGAGGCAGATGTGTAGGTTGTCGGTGTCGGGGAAGCGATCGCACTACCATCACTAACTACAGATGTAGGAGTAGTGTTACTACTACTAACTACGGGTGCAGGAGTAGGTGTGTTAGTAGCAGCAATTACTGGCGCGGGAGTGGGCGTACTACTACCAGTAACTACGGGTGCGGGAGTGGGCGTACTACCACCAGTAACTATGGGTGCGGGAGCGGGCGTACTACTACCAGTAACTACGGGTGGGGGAGTGGGCGTACTACTACCAGTAACTACGGGTGGGGGAGTGGGCGTACTACCACCAGTAACTACGGGTGCGGGAGTTATTAGGGTTGAAGTTGCAGGTACTTTAATTGTTATTCTTGCTAGGGGGGAGTTAGTCATTTCCAAAGATGTCACCTTTGGCGAACCTGGGATATCCGACTTGAAATCAAAGACTGTGGGAGTTGCACCACCATTGCGATCGCTATATCTGACTCCATATCCACTCACTTCAAAAGTACCCTGATACTGATTTCCAGTGTTTGGATCGGTGACAATACCAGTGTATAAAGCTTTTGTGAGATTAAATTCATCCTGAACCACTCCTTGAAATGTGGTTCCGGCTAATTTTCCCTGGTATTTATAGGGTGTCAACTCACCGCCAGAGAGAATCGGCGAAGTCAAAACGCCATTAAAGGAGACAATCGGAATGCCTTTAAAGTCAACAAAATAATGCAGACTACCATCCTTGCGTGTTTCTATTTTTACATAGCCTGACTTGTATACAGGAACGTAATTAGGATTGTTTTTAGTTCCTAAGTTCCGCGAGTAAGTGCCTGTGTCGTCTGTATCAACGCGAGTCGTGCTGCCATTGAAATTAGGATTAATACTGGGAAGTTGGATAGTCCCTGATAATGTACCAGTGCTTTGAATGGTGATTTGAGCAAAAGCACTTGTTCCAGATGAAGCGATGATGACTGCGGCTAAACTGCTGCTGCTAAGAACAACACAACCTAATTTAGTTGATGAATGTAATTTCATGAAAAATTTGCTCCTTTAATCACATATCAAAAAAAACACGCACGGGTTTTTCTTGCTCTCATTGGGCAATAAAAGCATTTCGTACTGAATAAATTAGTATGAAAATAGCGTATTTTATTACATCTACATCAGTACAAAATTAAAACCGGAAGGTTGCTCTTAATGCTCCAACAACTAATGCATCGTTAGCTGCATTGTGATCGGGATTGAAAATAACGAATAAGCCTGGAGTCAAGGCGATATTGTCGCTTAATTGGGCGCGGTAAAAAAGTTCTACGTGAATTGATGTGTCACTACGTCCCCCTGCTGTTCCTCCATCAGAAAAGTTGGGAAAATTGAAGCCATTTGGTAAGGTACTTGAAGTAATTTTGGGCGGTTGTCCGACGAGAACGCCTCCTAAATTTCCAGGACGCAGCAAGTTGGGAAAGGCTGCAAACACCATCCAATTTGTAGTTTCTACACTTCCAGGAAGGTTTAATGGTTTGGAAGAAGTAAAGCCACCCCAACCGCCTAACTGCAAGTTAGGATTAATTCGCCAAGCAACGGTAGCACCAATGGCTTGGGTATTGAAAGCTGTAGCATCTGCAAAAGGCGAAATCAATTGAGAATCGCCAATACCACTTCCCAGTAAGCCATCTGGGGAGTGAGAATAAAGATAATGTACGCCGATATCGATATTATTGGTGGGTGCTAAACTTAACTGAGCGCCAGCAGTCAATCTACCGCCAAATAATCCGCCCTGGTTGATGTTGCCAGAATAATTGGCTATTTCCGCACTATAAACGCCTTGCAAACTGATGCGATCGCTAATCTGCCAATCAAAGCCTATACCACTAGTGCCATTGCCAATACTTAAAATCGGGTTACGCTGACCAAATAGAGAAATTGCGCCGTCGCTAGAACCTTCTAAAGGGCTAATACCGCGAAAGGTGTTGATGGGGTTGACTCCCGCCGTACCTACGACAATTCCCAAGCGTTCCGAGACGAGAAATCGATAAGATAGTTCACTAACAACTAGATTGTTGTCTGTATTTGACTCGAAACCCAACCGCCCCATATTGGTAGATAGCAACGAGGCATTAGAACCTAAATTACCAGCAGACAGCCCTGTTAAGAGTAAATCTCGCCCTGTAAATGAAGTTGCTAAGGTTAGTTGGGCGCTACTTGTGAAAGTCAGATTGGTTTTTCCCTGGCGTTCAGGGACTCCATCTCTAGGAAACAAATCGATATCGGGGCTATTGGTTCCCTGGACGCTAAAAATGGCTTGACCAAATAATCTGGTAGTTGTGGAAAAGCGATTGGCTTGTAATTCAGTAGTTCGTTCTTCTACAGTCTCAACACGCTGCTGTAATTGCAGCAACTCTGCTTTGAATTCGCCCTGTAACCTTTGTAGCAGGACTAAATCTTCATTCTTAACAGTATTAATTTTATTATTTGCGATTGCTTCGTTAATCTTCTCTAAGCAAGCGTTTAAACCAGCTGCAAATTCATAACGGCTGATATTGCGGTTTCCTAGATAAGTCCCATCATCGTATCCCGCAATGCAGCCATAGCGTTCTCCTAGAGATTGCAAAGCAGCAAAAGCCCAGTCGGAAGGTTGCACGTCCTTAAGTTGCGACACCGAAGTGACTTGAGACATTGGGTTGTCTGAATCTGGAGACTGAGGAGATAGAGAGAATTCTTCTGTGTTTTCCTGGTTCTGTGCAACTTCTGTTACAGGCTGAATATTTTTTAATTCAGGTAAGTTAGGGGAACTTATGAATTGAATTTTATCTCTACTTTTTTTAAGTATATTTTCGTACTTATGCTTGATTGCTGGTGAGGTAGTTATATCTGGCTGCACAAATTCAGGCGGTGTAATCTCAGCAGATGAGACAACTTCAGATAAATTTTCTGGCATTGACTGCTGCACCAGATTATCTGTAGGACTTACAGGCTTTTCTGGTAAATTTAGCGCGGAGATTGGCGCTGTTGCTAGCACACTCGCCATCAGTAGACTAATATCACTCATGGTATTTCATTTGACTTGCACCAATATTTCTTTTGACAGATAAAGTTGGTGTATATCAGGAAGATTTATGAAAAAAGAGTGATAAAAGTTACTACACTGAGGGGTTGAAGATGAAGGGATTGAAGAATTTAGGAATCAGAATGCAAGACACTCTCTAGGAGACGCTGCGCGTAGCTTACTTAAGAGCAGGGGTACGCAAACTCGCTCTAACAGGATGTTTGAAAAGTCCTCTTGTCGGTATCAAAAGTTTTAGATCCCCCTAAATCTCCCTTCAAAAGGGGGACTAGGACTTACGCATTGACAGAAAAGCCGAAATGACAGGTATGCTTTTCAAAGCTTTTGGCTAAATTTTTCAACTATCTTTTTGCGATCGCAACTAATAAAGGGTGGTTTAGAAAAGGCTGAAACGACCTATTTACGTTAATACACAAGATAATTCGTTTGTACAGTGCGTAAGTCCTAGATTATTCTGGCTGACTACAGTATTTATTCGTCTGATTGACTAAGGCATCTGACTGTTTGCCAAGGGTTGTAGCCGTTGTCAGTGCTGAGTCAATATCAGTTCTCGCCTTTTGGATTTTTTCTCTACCAGATGCCGAGGCTTCTGCTGTTTTGGTTACACCAAGCGCCTTACCGGCTTTAGCGATCGCTTGACTGAGATTCTGAAAAATGTTGACAAAACTGCTTTGAAATTCTTTCAGCTTAGGATCTGTTAAATTCAGTTCCTTAATCGATTTAGTTACAAATTCTAAATCTTTAGACAGTTGTATGCTGGTGATCACTTGCGTTCCTTTATTTTTATCAATCAAAGAAGTTCCAGCATTCACAACTTTAATCAATCGCTGGCACTGGGAGACTTTGTTCTCGGTGCAACTGCTAACGAACAAAGCAATGCTCAGACTAACAGGAAGAATAACAGTATATTTATGTAAAACAGACATGAACACCCCAACAACAATAAAATCCAGACTATAGTATCCAATATTACGAGTAAATAAGGTAATTAAGGTAGTGGAGATTAGACAGAAGTGAGAAAACTCGCTTCATACACCTTGCAACTCCGTCAACTAATCTTTGAACTGCGTTCATCCACCTTTGCTCCTCGTCAAGGACTCTTTGAACTGGATTCATCTATCTTTTGACAACTATATAGAGCAGAAAACCCAAACTAATATCTTGACTGCGCTAGCCTTTAAGCCTCTAGCTCAATTAATTTCACCCTTATCTTTGCTATTTTTTGATAGACTCTTTTAGCGATCGATTCACTATTACGAAATTTTGCACTTAGTTGTAATAATTACTGATTTATCAGTAATTATTTTTGATTGATACATTAGCTATACTAATACTAAAAAGTTTTTACATAGTCTTGATAAACTGTATATTT
>NZ_JBALDK010000037.1:0-8374 GCF_036917455.1 Nostoc sp.
AAAAGTGAGATCATCGTCTAATGAGCAGGGGGAGCAGGGGAGGCAGGGGGAGCAGGGGGAGTAAAGAAAAAACTTTAGTATGTTTTACTACTAAAAACTAAAAGATATACTTAAATTGTTTCTCTCCCCCTGCCTCCCCTGCCTCCCCTGCCTCCCCTGCTTACTCACCTCACAAAATCGCATTGCTCCCCTACAACTATGACTACTGGTTGGAATATTTTTAAATCGAAATCCCAGAGATAAGTTATAAACTTTGTCCCTTCGTCTATATAACCCAACCTTCTCTTTTTTAGGATACCCAGAATCAGCTCAAACACTGAATAGAATACATAGTGTATTTACGGATTTTTATTTGGAGTGGGGAAACTCCAAATTATATAAATAACCGTGTTATTTTTATTTTTCAATGGCTGGAATCCGCCATTGGTGTAGCTTATCGGATATCAAGGAAGGAAAATAAACTATTTCTAACACCTAAATTTTAAAAAGGATTATAGAGTAAACTGAAATACAGACCATTTTCTTGTAATGTTCTGTCATTTGAGTCAACAGATATTAAAGGAACGCCCCAGTCAAGACGAACGGTGAAGCGATCGCCCTGTGTCCAACGCAACCCCAAACCAACAGCAGCTAAAGTATTATGGTTGGGATTCTCTCTACCCGAACTATTCCAGCCAATACCAAAATCTGCAAAGGGGACAACCTGTAAAGTACTATCTATTTGAGGTAAGCGCAGAATTGGTACTTGAACTTCCGCAGAGACAAAAGTGCCGTTATCCGTTAGCAGGTAATCTTGACGATAGCCCCGAATGCTATCTTGCCCACCTAAGCCAAATTGCTCTAAAGGCAAAAGTGTTCTAGATGCAAGTTGTGTGTTTAAACGAAGTAACAGTAAGGTTTCAGGAGCTAAAAGGCGTATCCACTGTGCTTGTCCTTGCCAAGCAAAAAAACGCCCATCGGGAGCATTTTGATTAATCGTGGGATTCAATACATCTATGCCCAAGCTAAATTGAGATCGGATGGCGATGACTTCGCGACTGTTACGACTCGTCCACTCTTGAAAAAATCTGAATGCAGATACCTTTGTGCGTCCCTGTTCATCAGCACCTAAACCGGGGAAAGGTAGTTGTTCTCCCAAAGGGCTATAAGAGGCTTCACTTTCCCGGCGAGAGGCTGTCAATCCCAGAGCAAATTCTTGGGTAGGAGTTTGAACTATGGGCTGGCGGAATGTTACTTCGTAATAGCGAGAAGCCGATTCGATATCTAAAACGTTGAAAGGAGGTTCAATGACATTACTCGACGTAGTGCCATAGTTGAAAGTCAGTGTCCCATTGCGGGGATTGAGTGGTAATGTGTAGCTTGCGTCAAAGGAATTGCTACCATCGGTATTAGTGTAAGCAACACCTAAAGAATCCCCTAATCCCAATAAGTTGCCTTCATTCAATCTTAATCCACGGCGAAAACTGCCAACACTAGGCGATCGCCCATTATCAAGAACTATTTGGCTACTAAAGGTTTTTGCCTCACTAACCTTGACTTCTAAAAGACTCGAACCTGTCCGCGATCCTGCTGATAGTTCAGCTGACACGTTTTGAATCAAAGGATTCAGTTGCAATAGTTGCAGTGCTTGTAGTAGACGTTGGCGATTCAGAGGTGCTGATGTCGCTATTGCTAGGCGGCTACGGACATAATTTGGATTCAACCGCCGAGTTCCAGTTACCTGAATATCTTCTAATTTACCTTCAACCACCTGAATTTTGACAACACCGGATTGGATTGTTTGGGGTGGAATATATGCACCAGAAGTAATGTAACCATTTCTGACATATAGCTCGGTAATTTTAGAACGTGCTTGATACACTTCAGTCAGCGAGATTGGTCGTTTGGTAAATTCAGCAGTGGCGAGGGCTAACTCTTTGGGACTGAAGACTGTGCTACCAAGAACTTCAAACCGTTCTACAACAATAGTTTGAGGAAAGTTGCCAAGTGGTGGTTCATCAGGTGTGGGAGTGGGGACAGAGGGGGGAAATAGTTCTGCTGGTGGGGGAAGTTGCTGTGGTAGTTCTGGTGAAGGACGTGGCGAAGGTATGGGTGGTTGTAAATCTCGTGGTGGTGGTAGTTGTTGTGACAGGATAAAATTACTAGTTGGTAATTGTGTTGTATCAACAGCCTGAGCTTTCAGTGGACTAGAAGATATGCTGCTGAGTAATATAAGCAGTGGTAACTGGGACGTTATAAGATTCTGAGGATATTTATTAATCATCACACTGGACTATTTTTTGTCAGTAACTATGGGATTATACGGAAACTACCTCAGATGTGAATCTTACTTCATCTTTTGTTGCTAAAGTTGATATCTTGAGCAAATCTAAATTTAAAAGCGAAATAATTTGGTGATTGCAGACTTCAAAGCATCAATTATTCAGACCGCAGAGTGTCAATCCATATCCCTTTGCTGGAACATTCCCATTAATTTACGTTTACGAGCGTGGGTTTGCATCAAGTTTTGCCGATAGCTTAACCAATCAGCTTTCTTCCCAGATTCTAAATAGGCGGTACGTGCCTTTTTCAACCATTCAACTGCGTAGTAGTAGTATTCGGCTTTACCTGCATCCATAATCTTTTCGGCACGGCGACGCGCATTAGCAATCACCCAACTAGGATTATGAGGGATAGCAGCATTCATGACGCGATGAATCAACTCGGAATTATAAGAACTGAGTTCGCTAGCGATCGCTATTGCATCATCAATTAGCCCCTCATGCAAGAATATATCTACTTTGGCTGATTCTGTTCCCCAACCACTAGAAGTACGGACAATTCTTAGCAGGTCTGTTTTAACTGTTTCCCAGTTTTCCCCAGCCAATTCTGCCATCCTTTCGTAGTCAACAAAAGAGGGCTTGACTTGAAAAGCCGCCTTGATTGCTAATAAAGCAGCTTCACTATTACCCAACTCAACAGCTAAATCACTTGTCCAAATTCCTAATTCATACTGACAATTACCTGGTAAATTTAAGCCACTCTGGGCTATATCTAGTGCTTGCTGTAATGCTCCTTGAACGCTGAGTGTTTTCGCTAGAGCAAAAGCCTCTTCCATTGAGTTCATCTGGGTTTGAGCAGCATCAATTGCTTCTTCCACTCTGCCCAAACGCCCTAACATTGTCAGATACTGCTGCGTTTGCCCTTCAGCTTCTGCTAAATACAAGTATTCTTGATAGCGTTCCTGGCCTTCAAGGATTTTTAGCCGAATTAGTGCCAAATCATCTGCATAGTCTGGCACATCTTCTTCCCAAGCTCCCCTTTCAGTAATATTACCTTGGAGAACTTGTAGCAATGGTGGATAATCCCAACCTTGGCGTAAAGCTTCCATAACTAAGCCAAAATCAGCATTCCACTCATCTTGCCAAGCTTCCAAATTTATTTGAATATCAACTTTTTCTTCGGGAGTGAGTTCAGTAGTAAGAATTGCTTCACACCAAGCCTGATTTAATTCGTCAACAATTTCATCATTTTCAGCACCGTAATCGGCAATATCGTCCCAATTTTTCACACAGGTAAAGGTAATCGCCTCTAAAATAGCGATCGCATTTTCACCTTCTCCCCGTTCGCTAAAATCTACCGCAGTTTGCACCACACTCAGTAAATCTTCGGCAATCGGATCTTCTTCACACCCCTCCTCAAAGTAGCGGACAGCATCTCGAATAATCTGCCGGACTTGTCGCCGAAAAGCAGCCGGATCGATAGTAAGGCGGCGCACAGATTTTATGGTTGTTTGCTCGACAATAGGATTCGTCATCCAACCTACATGACGGTCAATTGCCTCAATTAATGGTGGATCTTCTTTTACCAACTCTTGTAGCAGCCTTTGAGTTTGGATAAGATCCAAGCGATCGAGTAGTTGTTCTAGGGTGGGGCGCTGCTCAATATATTCTGAATTACGCGCACAGACGAGCATCGTCGCTACAATGTGTTTGCACCACCCGTCAAAGTCGTAAGCACAGGTGCAGTTTGCTGAGGTTAACCCACTGTTATCGAAACTCAGATTGACATGATAAGGTCTAGCTTCAGTCCCTGCAACTTCAGCCTGAAGGATATGACCGCGTTGGGTAACAGCATTGACAGCACCAGCCTCATAGTATGCTTCGCCGCGTTGGAAAGATTTGGCGTTAGCATGACGGCGGATAGTAAATTCAGTAATTTGGGGAATAGACATCGAGCGATCGCCTGTGTAAATCCTCTGGATGAATCCTAAATCAAGCTTAGGTGTTAGGCGATCGTGCTGTAAAGTCATTTGTCAATTCCTCAGTCCCCAGTCCCCCAGTCCCTAGTCCCTTTAAAGGATAAAAAAAATAAGTATCTAGATTTGACTATAATTACTGAAAACATCCATCTTTTCGCCAGAAGTTAGTGAATCATAATTGAAGTAAGCAACACCCGAACGTTAAATCAGTAAATAGTTATCAGGCAGATGGTAGGGGATTTAAAATCAGTTAACAGTTTCCAGTATTCACTGATAATTGGATGCTGGGGGCTTAAACCCAGCAACGAAACTGACAACTGATAACTGATAACTGTTAAAGGGGTTGCGCTGATTGTCGGTCAAGTTGAGAATAAATAGGCGAAGCAGACGGGGAACCTAACGTGAGTCAAGGATTTGATTACGATTTAGTCATTATCGGCGCTGGTGTAGGCGGACATGGTGCAGCCTTACACGCCGTAAGTTGTGGTTTGAAAACAGCGATTATTGAAGCTGCTGATATGGGAGGAACCTGTGTTAATCGGGGCTGTATTCCTTCTAAAGCACTGCTGGCGGCATCTGGGCGAGTGCGGGAGTTACGCGATGCCCACCACCTCAAATCGCTGGGAATTCAAATTGGTAACGTGGAATTCGATCGCCAAGCGATCGCTAATCATGCTAATAATCTCGTCTCGAAAATTCAAGGGGACTTAACCAACAGCCTCAAACGTCTAGGAGTCGATATCATCAGGGGTTGGGGAAAAATCGCTGGGGCGCAAAAAGTCTCTGTAACCGGAGACGGTGGCGAAAAAACCATTACAGCCAAAGATATTATCCTTTCGCCTGGTTCAATTCCTTTTGTACCTCCAGGGATTGAAATAGATGGCAAAACTGTCTTTACCAGCGACCAAGGTGTAAAGTTGGAGTCGTTACCAGACTGGGTAGCGATTATTGGTAGTGGTTACATCGGCTTGGAATTTTCTGATGTTTACTCAGCTTTGGGTTGTGAAATCACCTTGATTGAAGCTTTAGATCAGTTAATGCCAGGATTTGACCGCGATATTGCCAAACTTGCCGAACGAGTGCTGATTACTCCCCGCGATATTGAAACGAAAGTCGGGATATACGCTAAAAAAGTCACCCCTGGTTCGCCTGTGGTAATTGAGTTAGCAGATTTCAAAACTAAAGAAGATGTAGATGTCATCGAAGTAGATGCTTGCTTGGTGGCTACAGGACGCATCCCCGCGACCAAAAATCTTGGTTTGGAGTCTGTGGGTATAGAACTCGATCGGCGGAATTTTATCCCAGTTGACGATCGCATGGCAGTACTATCAGGCGGTGAAGTAGTACCAAATGTCTGGGCAATTGGCGATGCTAATGGAAAGATGATGTTAGCACATGCGGCTTCTGCTCAAGGCATCATCGCGGTAGAAAATATAATTGGGAGGGAAAGAATAGTAGACTATCGCAGCATCCCCGCAGCAGCTTTTACCCACCCAGAAGTCAGCTATGTAGGTTTAACAGAAACCGCAGCGAAGGAATTAGGACAAACCGAAGGGTTTGAAGTTGGCACAAGTCGGAGTTACTTCAAAGGGAATTCCAAAGCGTTGGCAGAAAATGAAGCCGACGGTATTGCCAAGGTGATATATCGCAAAGATACAGGAGAAGTCTTAGGCGTTCACATTTTCGGACTGCACGCCTCAGACTTAATCCATGAAGCGTCAGCTGCGATCGCAAACCGTCAATCCGTCCAAAGCCTCGCGCATCTAGTTCATGCCCACCCAACACTCTCTGAAGTCTTAGACGAAGCTTATAAACGAGCTATTTAGTCACTTGTCCTCTGTCATTTGTCCTTTGTCAATAAACAAGGACAAATGACCAATGACTAATGACCCATGACCCATGACCAATGACCAATGACTAATTATGCAAATCCGCCGTCGTTCACCTAACCCAGCTATTGCCGTATCCATATTACGTTATCAGGTAGCCGTGCCAAATGCCGCGCCAAACAACATCTTAGAAGAAATTGTCTGGCAGAAAGAAGTAGAATATGACCTGATGCGGGAAAAAGTTCCTTTGCAAGAATTGCGGAAGCAGGTACTGACTGCGCCGCCAACTCGTGATTTTATCGCCGCTTTGCGCGAAGGTAAAACTAAACCAGCATTGATTGCCGAAGTTAAAAAAGCTTCACCTAGCAAAGGCGTTTTCCGAGAAGATTTTGACCCAGTAGCGATCGCCCAATCTTATCAGCGAGGCAAAGCTAGTTGTCTTTCGGTGCTAACCGATGTCAAGTTCTTTCAAGGTAGTTTTGAAAACTTGGCCAAAATTCGGGCTGCCGTAGATTTGCCCTTATTATGCAAAGAATTTATCATTTATGCTTACCAGATATACTTAGCGCGGATTCATGGTGCAGATGCTATTTTATTGATTGCAGCTATCCTGAGCGATCAAGATTTGAAATACTTCCTCAAAATTGCTAACAACTTGAAAATGGCAGCCTTGATTGAAGTCCATAGCTTGGCAGAACTTGACCGTGTGTTAGCCTTGGATGGGGTCTCTTTGGTAGGAATCAATAATCGCAATTTGGAAGATTTCTCTGTTGATCTGCAAACTACTTGCCAACTTTTAGCTGCAAGAGGTAGCCAATTGCAGGAGAAAAACATCCTTGTTGTCAGTGAGTCAGGACTACACAACCCAGATGATTTGAGTTTAGTGCTTACAGCAGGTGCATCTGCTGTACTAATTGGAGAATCTTTGGTAAAACAACCAGATCCCGGCGCTGCCATAGGCCATATCTTGCCGAGGAATTTCTGAAATCAACACCTCCCCTGTACTTCTTAGTGCAGGGCAACTAATGAGGCATACTATGCGTAGATACGCAGTACTTTACTATCAAGTATTATAAATTCTTTGCCAAATCTTCATCGCTAATCAAATTAAAGCATAAGCAACTAGTTATTTAGTATGTAACAATTCATTTACAAGAGATAAAATTTGACTAATACAAAATTCCAGATATGAAATCAAAATTGAACTTCATGGAGCAAATTCCTCTACCTTCACCTATTCACTACGAACTTATACTTCAACTTTTAGAAAGACAAACTATGTTAGCAGTAAATGATAATCCAGATTTACGACATCAGGTAAATCAACTAATTATCACTCTGCGTAAAGCTGCGGTGCAACAAAAGCGACTAGAAGAAATTTGCGAGTTTACCTCTGTGACTGTCGATCACCGTTGGTCAATTAACCATCAGAAGGATAGTAAAGTTGTTGCCCCCGATTGAAGCTAATAACTTAATATCTAAACTTTAAATTTTGCATCTTTGTTAAGATAGCTTACTATTATCAGAAGATGTCTCTGTGTATTAAAGTCCCAGTACTCAAAAGTTCCGCCGCACTTACCTGACTCCAAAATGCACAGCTTGGGGTGTGATTTAAAAAGTTTAAAATATCCTCTAACACTTCACATTAAGTAGTGGCCCACATCTGTAAAGCACTACTTAATAAATAATATAAATCTCTTCTTATCTTTAATATCTGCTACTGGGGAAAAGTAAAATATCTATTAATTCGCCCACGACCAAACCAAATACTGCTAAAACTGTTAATATCCAAAATGAATCTAGTTTGTTGAAGCCAGAAAAGCGCATTTCCCAATCAGCCAAAAGTGTAGTCGCGAAGGGGATGATAAAAAGCCTTAATAATAGCGACCAAGTTGCGACAAAAGCAATTGATATACTTAAAAATAATACAACAGCTAAAGTTTGAGAACCAAATTCTACAAAACGCTCTAACCAAGAAGTACTCTTTCGCACTATAGCTAAAACCATAGCAGCAACAAAAGCTCCCACTAACCAAACAATATGATTAGCAGCAAGATACCATCCCAGAAGGGTGTAAGCTAGCCATAGTAATACTAAAGGCATCAAAGGAATCCTGCTAAAAAATTCCACATTCATACTGCTAAGGTTTGTAAAAATAACAACTTAGTATCTTAATTATAGTCAAAGCTTATTACCACTCAAATTTTTAAGTATACCAATTTGGCTCAGGATATTCCTCTATCTACAGGGCAAATTTAAGTGATACTTTTTCGTTGTGAGAATATATAGATTAAGGAATTTGAGT
>NZ_JBALDK010000038.1:0-15453 GCF_036917455.1 Nostoc sp.
CAGTAAATATCTCAAAGCCTTATTTTTTCGTACAAACTAGCTAATTTAGAATGATTGCGTTTAGGGGCTATAGTCTAGCCCCATAAAGGCTTTGAACGTTTTCGGAGATGTCTATTAACTTCATTGGTAAAATGTTTCGCACAGATCAAGCCTGCTCCCCGATCTAAGTAGATGATAAAATAACCTGCCGGATCGAGTTCTAAAAATCGCTTGGATAGTTTGTAGTCAATTGCTGCGATCGTTTCCACTGTCGATATCATATTTAAACTCCATAACAAAAAGTACTGCTCTAAACGCAAACAGAAGCCTAAGCTTCAAATCTGCTCTTATCAAAGACCAAAGGTGTAAGTTGCTTCCCGTGGGGGTAGGTGAACGCACAAATGAGTAGATAATTGGGCGTTACCGTTAAGTTCAACAATAAGCAAGAGAGCAAAACTCTCAAACTAACCTCTGGGCCTATTTTTACTACGATTTCACAGTTACGTTTGCTTCCTCCCGTAGAACTTTCGTAGCTTCCACCATGTTTTTTAAAGCTGGAATCACCTCTGACCAACGACGAGTTTTCAAACCACAATCTGGATTTACCCAAATTTGTTTTACCGGTAAATTAGCAATTCCAGTCCGCAATTGTTGTAAAATCTGCTCAGTTGTCGGGACAACGGGACTATGAATATCGTAGACTCCATTACCAACTTGATGTGAGTAACCACCCTCTGTGATTTCTCGCAAAGTTTGATTATTGCTGCGACTATTTTCAATTGAAATAACATCAGCATCTAACCGTTCAATATCCTTGATAATGTCACCAAATTCGCAGTAGCACATGTGGGTATGAATTTGCGTTTGGGGTTGGGCTACTGCTGTCGCCAAACGAAATGCATCTACAGCCCAAGAAAGATATTCATTCCAGCGCTCAACTTTTAGGGGTAAACCCTCACGCAGCGCGGGTTCATCCACTTGAATTACCTTTGCACCAGCCGCTTCCAAATCCGCTACCTCATCCCGCAACGCTAAAGCAATTTGGAAAGCTTGTTCTGACTTGGAAATATCAGTCCGGGGATAAGACCAATTTAAGATAGTTACAGGAGCCGTCAACATCCCTTTTACAGGTTTTTCCGTCAAAGATTGAGCTACTTTAAACTCACGTACCGTCATTGGCGCAGTCCGAACCACGTCACCATAAATAATTGGTGGACGAACATAACGGCTACCGTAGCTTTGCACCCAACCATTTTCAGTGAAAGCGAAGCCTGATAACTGCTGTCCAAAAAATTCCACCATATCGGTGCGTTCAAATTCACCATGAACTAAAACATCTAATCCTAATTCCTCTTGTAAATTAATGCTTTCGGCAATTTGAACATCAATTGCAGCTTCGTATTCTGACTGACTCAATTCACCCCGTTTATAACGCATTCGGAGTTGGCGAACTTCAGAGGTTTGGGGAAAAGAACCAATTGTAGTTGTCGGGAACAGAGGAAGCAAAATTTGAGAATCTAGCCGCAATCCATAGGATAAGGAGCGCTGAAAATCATCAATCTTCAGAGTTTTCAGTCTTTTTTGAACTGACTGATTTGCTGGATTAAACTCCTCGAAATTATTCCAGCTAGTCTCGATAATTTCTTGCTCTGTTTTAGTGTTTTCTCCTGTTATTATCCGAGCCAAGAAAACAATTTCTTGAAGTTTCTGTTCAGCAAAACTTAAGACATCGCGTAGCTGTGATGGTAATCGTTTCTCTCGTTTGGCATCGTAGGGAAGAAATTGTAAGGAAGCAGATGGTTGAATATGTAGAGATGTCCCATGTAAAGTCTCTACAATCTCTTGTAAAATTGGAATAACTTTCTCGGAACGAATTTGCCAAATATTTCTTGCGTCTATAATTCCTACACCTAGTCGCTTATTTTGTGGGAAACCGTAAGTTTTAATTAACTCTAAGTTGCGTCCGCGTGTCAAGTCTAAGCTAATAGCAGCAACAGGTAAATCTATCACCCAAGGGTAAGTTTCACCCAAATCATCAAAATAAGTAACCAAGTGTAGGGGTATTTCAACTAACGAAAGTGATTGATAAACTGTTTGAAAGTGTTCTTTCCAAGAATTCGCATCACCTAAAACAAGTGCAGGTTCATGTATTTGCACTTCTTCTACTCCCAGATTTTTTAATTCAGTGAGTAGGTTTATGTATAGCGGAATTAACTTTGATACTGCTTGCTCAATATTTAGTGATAGTTTGCTTAAGCGCAGCAGAGTACAGGGACCAAGTACAATCGGAATTGCCCGTTTACCTAATATTTTTTGAGCGCGGCTAACTCGTTCTAAAAAGTCACTGAAATCAGACGGTAATATTGATTCTGCAATTTCCGGGACGAGATAGTGATAGTTAGTATCAAACCACTTGGTCATTTCCAAAGCGGGAATTCCTTCTTTACCTCGTGCCATTGTAAAGTAGCGTTCTAAGCCAGAAAGCTGTTGAAATCTTTCAGGAATCAGCCCAAAACGAAATGTCCAGTCAAGTACATGATCGTAGAGAGTTGTGTCTCCAATTCCAATATGGTCAATTCCGGCTTCAAGTTGGGTTTTCCAGTTAGATTCCTCGACTTTTCGCACGGTTTGGAGTAATGATTCTGACTCTAGATTACCACTCCAAAAAGCTTCTAACGCTTTCTTGACTTCCCGGTTTTTCCCAATACGGGGATAGCCTAATGTTGCTGTTTGAATCTGCATTACTTTCTGTTCCTTTGAAGACTAATGATTTAAGTACTAGAGATTAAGAACTGGTAAATTTTATCCAGTCATCAATTAACAACACCTTGTGTTTAATTTTGCCCACTTGTTTAGTGGTGGAATCTTTGCCAAAATCCCCTTTTTCAAAGGTTCAGGTCGTTCTGACCAAGGCAATAAACCATCAGGCTTAGTATAATATTCAGTTGCACATTTCAGTACAGCAGATGCACAGCCATCAACTGGTAAATCGCCAAAGAGATAGGTTGATTTCCCTTCTGCTGTAAAGGCAATAACACAAGAATGGTTACAAGCACTCATACATTCAACTCCCTGAATGAGGAATTTATTTCGCAATTCCCAATCTTGTGCAAGTTGTCGAAGTTGCTTTAGTAGTTGTTCACCTTTACTTTCACCAACTCGTTTACCGTTTTGCCACACGCTGTCACAAGTCGTGCAAACAAATAAAGTATGTTGTTTATTGAGCATTAATTTTGAAGTTTGTAGAGATAATTCTGAATCGCAGATATGACACGTTATGTTGCAGTCGTACAACTGCAACATAACGTGTCAATTTGGAAAAAATGATCTTGCAAAAGCTTTCACGCCAGCAAAAAACTAGCGCAAATGACAGTTACACCAAAGCGTAATTGCAATTATCAATAAACTGTCTGTAATTTCACAGCCATGAGTAGTCTGTGGGGTATCTCTGGCACTATGAGAACGTGAAACTGATGTATGGTTGAAATATTTATAGGGGTATTCACCTGTACCTCGCAGATGGGTATGAGTTTGTCTGTTACTTTCGGCGGGCATTCTGACTCACAAGGCGAACCTTGATTACAGCTGCGGGACAGCGCCGGATTTACACCGGACTTTCCCCCTTGCGTCTGATGGCTGACTCCCACCAGAACCGAGTTTATATTGGTCTCATAATAGCATGATTATGAATTTAGTAATACTTAAATTGATTGGTTGCAATAACTACCATTTGTTAGTGGGACTGTAGCTGTAGTTTGTTTAAATCGAGATTGGAAAGATATTTACCAGCAAAGTGAAGAGAATTTAGTCATTAATACTACATTTCAAGATTTAGCCTACGTAATTTACACATCAGGTTCTACAGGTAAATCTAAGGGAGTGGCGATCGCTCATTGCAGTTTAATCAGTGCATTTCATGGTTGGAAAAAAGCTTATCAACTCCAGTCCTTGACTAGTCATTTACAAATGGCGAGTTTTACTTTTGATGTGTTTTCAGGGGATGTCATTCCTTTTCAACCTGGGTAGCTCGGACTATCTTTTTCCACTAGACATTTCATTGATTCTGCCACTCTTCAATAGTTCATCTGTTCTAGCAAAGTTGACATGCTCCCAGGCAGAAGGCAGAAGATAGAAATTGAAGGAGGAGATAGATAATAACTCCTCACTCCTAACTTCTTATTAAGTGATTACAGTTGGTTGTTCCCGCCCTGTAAGTTCGCGGATCTGGGCTATCTCCTCAACAATAGCGATCAAAGAAGCAAGTGCTTCCTGTGGATCGAGGTTATGTTTAGCAGGATCTGCCTCATAGCTTTCTATATAAACTCTTAGCGTTGCACCTTGAGTCCCCGTCCCAGAAAGTCGCACCACAATGCGCGAACCATCGGTAAAGCCAATACGAATACCCTGTTTTTCGCTAATGCTGCCATCAACAGGATCGGTATAACTAAAGTCATCGCTGTATTCAACTTGATAGTTACCGAATTGCTTACCTTTGAGGGTTGGTAATAAGGAATGCAATCTTGCGATTAAGGTGTTTGCTGGCTCAATCTCTATCCCTTCATAGTCATGGCGGGAATAATAATTGCGTCCATAAGTCTGCCAATGTTCTTGGACAATTTGCTCAACAGATTGTTGCCGTTCTGCTAGGATATTCAACCAGAACAGAACCGCCCATACCCCATCTTTTTCTCGGATGTGGTTAGAACTAGTACCAAAGCTTTCTTCACCGCAGAGAGTCGCTTTACCCGCATCTAAAAGGTTGCCGAAAAACTTCCAACCAGTGGGCGTTTCATAAGATTCAATTCCAATCTGAGCAGCAACTCGATCCACAGCTTGACTAGTAGGCATCGATCGCGCTACACCAGCTAAACCCGAACTATAACCAGGGACTAGCTTGGCGTTTGCGGCTAACACTGCGAGGCTATCGCTAGGAGTGACAAAGAACTTACGCCCTAAGATCATATTGCGATCGCCATCTCCATCAAAAGCTGCCCCAAAGTCTGGTGCATTGTCACCGTACAAAATATCCACCAAATCATGGGCATAAACCAAGTTTGGATCGGGGTGTCCGCCCCCAAAGTCTTCTAGAGGTGTACCATTACACACAGTTCCCACTGGTGCGCCCAAACGTTTCTCGAAAATGGCATGGGCATAAGGGCCAGCTACCGCATGTAAGGCATCGATGCTGATCCGAAAATTTCCAGAAGTTAACAGTTGCTGAATGCGATCGAAATCAAACAGAGATTCCATTAACTCTTGATAATCTTGCACAGAGTCAATCACCTCAACTACCGTCTCTCCCAAATGTGACTCACCCAAGGTTTCTAAATCTACATCTGGTGCTTCCAGAATTTGGTAGCTATCAATCACTTTACTGCGATCGTAGATAGCCTCTGTCACCTTTTCCGGTGCTGGGCCACCGTTGCCAATGTTATATTTCACACCAAAGTCACCATTTGGCCCGCCCGGATTATGACTAGCAGACAAGATGATGCCGCCAATAGCCTGGTACTTGCGAATAATAGCGGAAGTTGCAGGAGTAGATAAAATCCCCCCCTGACCAACTTTAATCCGCCCAATGCCATTAGCAGCAGCCATTTTCAAAATGATTTGAATGGCTTGGCGGTTATAATAACGACCATCACCACCCAGAACTAGGGTTTCCCCCTGTAATTCCCCCACAGAATCGAAGATGGATTGGATAAAATTTTCCAGATAGTGGGGCTGCTGAAAAGGCTTAACTGCTTTCCGCAGTCCAGAAGTACCCGGCTTTTGGTCGCTAAAGGGAGTAGTAGAGATTTTACGGATGTTCATAGATCGTGTTTAACAAGGCATTTTCTCTTACAGCTTTGCATAAGTTCGTTACAAAAAAAATTGCCCTCTATTAAACCTTTGTGTATCCTCTGTACCTCTGGAGTGGTTCGTTATTACGCAAAGCTGTAGTGAGTACACCTGAATTCTGCCGTATACTCAAGAACTTTGCTTCTTTTCTATTTGGTAAGCCTGCAATAAAGATTCACCATTGAAATGAATTAGGTGAGTTGAATCTTCAGCAACCCAAACATCTGTTTCCCAAGCAATCTCTACCAGATATGCCACCATTGCCTTACGGCTGAGAAATGTTGTCACCATCACCAAAGGTATAGCAATCCTATTTGATTTCTGAATCACTCGTAGAGGTAAGGGATTGGGGACTGGGAAGAAGGAATAAAAGTGTACTTAGTTTTTTTCAAAAATCAAATATGAGTCCTATATAACAAATTTACGGCATCCTGATGTCTAAAGTAGATCGCATTATGCAGAACCTTTGATCATTTTGCTATGAAGTTATTAAACGAACCAAAAAGGGCGCAAAGTAAGAAAAGGGAGCAAGTAATTAGTGCAAGTTTAGTTACTCAAGACTCAAAGAAGTCCTGCTGATTCATATAATCGTTTGAGCATTGCGGAAATCTTCGTACTATAATCTAAATCTGCTGACCAGCGTCCTGATAACTGATCGATTAATGGCGCAATTCCTCTCGTTACAAAGCGAAACCGTGGATCTACTACTTCTTGTACCAAAGGTTCTAAACTAGCGTAAGCTTTCAAATGTTGGATGTGCGCCCTCACTCCAATTCTGGCACTTGGAAAAGATGCAGCCTCTGAACCGCCACCGATCGCACCTAAGCCAGCAAAGTTATTTTGCTCTGGTTTAATATCACCACCAAACCGTAAAAATCCAGTTTCTAGACACATTTGGCAAAAGGCAATATCATAGTTCACTCCTTCTATCCCTGATTCTTCTCGATAAAGTTTTGGGATGTCAGGAAACTTCGCCAAAGCATTTTCATTATTGTTTCTTAGAAATAATTGTAACTGGACTTCTGAAGTATTACCGTTTGACATCACGCGCGAAAATTGACCAGGACAAACCATCAAATTCGATCGCAAGCTGACAGTACGAGTTCCAGCATCCCAATTGACTGCAACATTAAAATCTCGCAGTTCGATGGCTTTGACATAAACTATTTTATGATAGGTAATCCGATTGACATTAGCTGCTTTTGAAAGGTCAATTCGTAGAAGGTCTACTAAATCAATAGGAATGTAAGCATTTCCATTAACTAAAACTCCTTTCTCTGAGTAATTCTGTCCATTAATATTAATATTTATTGGCGGATAATTTGCTTCAGATGGAGTTCCAGGAGTAGGATCAATTACACGGCTCCAAGTTACCAATCCATCGGCAATTCCTAAAGCAAAATCACGGCGACGAGTTTGCAGCAAAGCCCGATCTTCTGGATTGCTGAGAAACGCCACTTGCATCATCAAAGCTGGAAGCGTTGTCTGGCGACAAAAGACTAAACTACCTAATCCACTATCTGTATCTGGCTTGACTCCCCGATTCGGTAATTGCGGTACGCGGCGCAACAATGCCACTAACAATTGTTCACCATTGCTCCTACGATCGCTATTATTGGCAATATAAAAGACGCTAGCCCCACGCACAGAAGGACTGTTAGCCGCATTAGATTCAATTTCCAAGGCAACATCACCCCGCCGCCCGCGAGAATTGATCCAGGTGATGGTTTGGGCGGCACTCAAGTCATCGGGAACCGCCAAAATTTCCAAATTCCGCGCCCTCAGTTCCGTAACAATCAAATCCCGCAGCAGAATCATTTCTTTAGCTTCAGTTGTACCACCTGCGATCGCACCTTGATCAATCCCTCCAGCTTCCTTGCCTCCATGAGCCGCAGAAATAAAAATACGTCCCATTCTCAGTATTTCCTCTGATAAAATTAAGTGTAAGCAATTATATTAGTCATTCTTGGTCTAGCAACAAGAATATAATAGCTATCAGAAGTCATTTGTCCTGTGTCCTTTGTCCTTTTTTCAAAGTTAATGCTGAGGGATTGGGGACTGGGGACTGGGGACTGGAAAAAATGTTTCTAAGATATAACCCAGTTCATAGTACCGAATAACCACACGACTTACGCAGAGGTAAAGAAAAACAAACCGCATAGGACACAGAGGACACGGAGAAGTTAGAGTTTGAGAGATTTTTTGCGTAAGTCCTAACCCAATTCCCAATTCCCAGTCCCCAGTCCCCAATCCCCAATCCCCAATTCCCAATTCCCAAACGAAATATGCAAATCCCGCGCTTGCACCCAGACACAATTGAGGAAGTTAAACTACGGGCTGATATTGTAGATGTAGTCTCGGAATATGTAGTTTTACGCAAACGTGGGAAGGATTTTATCGGTTTATGCCCTTTCCATGATGAAAAATCTCCTAGTTTCACCGTCAGTCAAACCAAGCAAATGTACTATTGCTTCGGCTGTCAAGCTGGAGGAAATGCCATTAAGTTTGTCATGGAGTTGGGAAAGCGTTCTTTTGCTGATGTAGTCCTGGATTTAGCACGGCGTTATCAAGTACCTGTACAAACTCTAGAACCCGAACAACGTCAAGAATTACAGCGTCAGCTATCTTTGCGCGAACAATTATATGAAGTTTTGGCTTCGTCAGCACAATTTTACCAACATGCTCTGAGACAATCCCAAGGGCAAAAAGCACTTGAATATTTACAATCTAACCGCCAACTCAAACAAGAAACTATACAACAATTTGGCTTAGGTTATGCCCCCGCAGGTTGGGAAACTCTCTATCGTTATCTTGTCCAAGATAAACATTACCCAGCGCAGATACTAGAAAAAGCGGGATTAATCAAGCCACGCAAGGAAGGAGGCGGTTATTATGATGTATTCCGCGATCGCCTAATGATTCCCATCCGCGATGTCCAAGGGCGTGTCATTGCCTTTGGTGGAAGAACTCTGACTGATGAACAACCTAAATATCTAAATTCACCAGAAACGGAACTTTTCAGTAAAGGTAAAACATTATTTGCCCTAGATCAAGCCAAAGGTGGAATTTCCCAACTCGATCAAGCTGTGGTGGTAGAGGGATATTTTGATGCGATCGCTCTCCACGCTGCTGGTATTAATAACGCTATAGCCTCCCTCGGTACAGCTTTAAGCTTAGAACAAGTCCGGCTAATATTACGCTATACCGAATCGAAACAATTAGTACTCAATTTTGATGCTGATAAAGCCGGAACCAATGCCGCCGAACGTGCGATCGGGGAAATTGCCGAATTAGCATACAAGGGCGAAGTTCAGCTAAAAATTCTGAATTTACCCGATGGGAAGGATGCTGATGAATATTTGCATAGCCACACCCCGGAAGATTATGCAGAACTGCTAAAAAATGCCCCACTTTGGTTAGACTGGCAGATTCAGCAAATTATTCAAAACCGCGACTTAAAACAAGCTACTGATTTTCAGCAAGTAACTCAGCAATTAGTTAAATTACTTAAAAATATAGCTAATAGCGATACAAGAAATTATTACGTTTCCTACTGTGCAGAAATACTCAGTTTGGGAGATACCAGACTTATACCCCTGCGAGTCGAAAATCTGCTAACTCAAATTGCTCCGGCTGCGGTTGCATACATTAAGCCCGTATCAGCAAAAAAAGCATGGGGAAATAGCCAAGTTTCTCACTCTCCACTTCCTACAGAACGGAGTCTTTTAGAACACGCAGAAGCCTTATTACTGCGAATTTACTTACATTGTCCTGAACAGCGTCAAGCGATTATTACCGAATTAGAGGAGCGAGATTTGCAATTTAGCCTTTCTCACCACCGATTTTTATGGCAACAGATTTTAGAAATCTCATCAGGTGATGGAGAGACGAGGAATTTTGCGTCTCAACCAGATTTAATTTCCCGCTTGCAAGACCATTTTTTAGAGTTTAGTAGCGAGATGGGGTTAATTTCCCATTTATTCCATATAAATGAAAAAAACCAAAAAGAAATACTTCGGACAACGCAAGTAGTTCAAGCTGCGATCGCTTGCATGGATTTAGTCATGCTGGAAAAACGCTATCGTCACTTTTTAGAATTATGGCAACAAACCGATCCAGAAGCTGAACCAGAGCGTTATCAATCTTATTATCAGGCTTTCTACGCCGAAAAAATTAAGCTTCAGAAAATAGACAGGCAACGGCTGTTTTCCATCACAGACTTGTTGTAGATAACATCCTCAGCAGGAAGTCTATTTATCTCAAAAATCAGGTTGGCATTGGATGTGCGATCGCTTTCATCGCTACGATCGGATAAAGTTTCGGGGCTAACTGGAATCTTAAGTCACTAGGAGTTGATCTGAAAAATGCCTAACACGCTATACGATCGAGATTTGCAATTATGGATTGAGCAAACCATTCAACAGTTACAAAATCATGAATTTGAGGCGTTGGATATTCAGCATTTGATTGAGGAGCTAGTTGATTTAGGTAAGGCAGAGAAAAATGCCTTGAAAAGCAATCTGACAATTCTGTTGGCGCATTTACTCAAGCTACGAGTTCAGCATGATGTACCCGATAGTATGAAAGGAAGCTGGTTTAGCTCAATACTTGAACATCGTCAGCGAGTTCTGAATAATTTAGCAGATACTCCTTCTCTAAAAAGTTTTCTCTTAGAGGCAGTGGAAAAAGCCTACCCAGACGCTCGCAAGCTAGGAATTAAAGAAAGCAAGCTAGCTAAGTTTGGGGTTCGCATACCCCAGGAAAGTGAGTATCCTACCGTTTGTCCTTTTTCAATTGACCAGATTCTAGATGAGGATTTTTACGGTTTGTAAAGGATTGCTCTTACTGTTACATTGCTTAATATTTAAATGGATAGACAGGTGAACCGAAAGGTTTTACAATCTGACTGATTACGGTAAATTTACTTATTGTCTAATCAACATAAGCATAGTAAAGATTTTCTAGTGATTACATTTGATTGCGGAAGCACTAAATTAATATAAGAAAGTCTTGAATAAAGGGCAGCAAGCAAATGGATGTAAAGCTGATTCTAGCTGGATTAACAGTTGTATTCACGCTTTCGTGCCTGTTTTTTGGCACGAAAAATGGATTCTATGATTCCGATAACTATCACGGAAATGGCTCTGCACATTGAGTTCAATCTGTAGATGTGGCTTCGCGTAGGGTGAGTTAGCTAAGATAGCTCAAAACTTGCAAAGGGAAAATACATAAAAGGCAAACTCCTTTAGCTCCTAGTTTGATGGCTTTTAGTTAGCCCACCTTTCCGAAGAAGTGCGGGTTCGCAAAGGTGTCCTCCCCAATCAAAATCTGTATTCTCAGGGTGTAGGGGCGCACTATAAAACTTACCCCTAAGTCACAAAACCAAAATTTGTGTAATTTTTGGCTTTTGGGATATGTCTATGATGAGATTTGAGGGGAGGAGAGCATGAGGGATAATCTGTCGGCATCCTCTGGCGTAGATGCTGCGGAGGCAGGTAGTGAATTAGAATGTTTGCCCTATAGTGTCCAGCATGACAATGAGGGCGTGTGTTTACTGGTGAAGATGGGCCCACACCGCATTCTATTGGATTGTGGTATGGAGGATATTTCATCGCTCGGTAAGGGGCTTACGAAGTCGGAAGGTAAATCTAGTTCGCCCCTACCAGCAGATTTAGTTTTGATTAGTCATGCCCACCCAGATCATGCTAGGGGCTTGCTGGCACTGCATAAAGCTTTTCCCAAGTTACCTATTTATGGTAGTGAAGTAACCAGTAAATTACTGCCACTGAATTGGCTAAACGAAGACGCTGAGGAAATTTCCAAATTTTGTCATGCTTTGCCGTTGCGATCGCCTGTAGAATTCCAAGATGGTTTAGTAGCAGAATTATTTCCCGCCGGACATCTACCAGGAGCAGTGGCAATTCTCCTTACCTACACTACCAAGCAGCGTACCTACAAGTTACTATACACCGGAGATTTTTTCTTATCAAACTCCCGCTTGGTAGAAGGTTTGCGTTTAGAAGAACTGCGGGGCTTAGATTTGGATGTGCTAATTATTGAAGGTAGTTATGGTACATCCCGTCATCCTCACCGCCGCAACCAAGAAAATCAACTAGCAGAACGAATTAATCGCGCGATCGCTGACCATTGTTCTGTCATCCTACCCACTCCTGCTTTAGGATTGGGTCAAGAGGTGCTAATGCTATTACGCTCTCATCACCACTTCACCGGACGAGATTTAGATATCTGGGTAGATGGTGCTGTTGCTACTGGTTGTGATGCCTACCTAGAACTTCTACCCCACCTCCCCCCATCTGTACAGAACTTTGCCCGCCATCAACCTTTATTTTGGGATGAACGAGTGCGTCCCCGCGTGCGTCGTTTACAAGCAGAACATCGTCCCACTGTGGGCAAGTCACCTTGTATTGTTCTCACCGACTCTACAGATGATTTGAACAAGCACTGCCAACTAGACACAGGCCCTTGGCTGATTCTTTTACCAGAAAAAATTGATATAAAAGTTAATAAAGAATATTTAGCACCTACTACTGTCGAAACCTATCTCTTAGCTCAACATAGCGATGGCCCTGGTACTACGCAGCTAATTCATAATTTGCGACCCCAGCATGTCATTTTTGTCCACGGTTCTCCTGCTTATTTAGCAGACTTGACTAGCTTAGAGGAGTTGCAAAACCGCTACCATGTACATTCTCCGGCGGCTAACACTTTAGTAGAATTACCTATCGGTGACACATTTTTACAACCGGCAGCACCAGAGACAAACTACGAAGGCGAACTAACAGAGTTAGGGACAGTAATCACAATCACCCTCCCCAATGTGATTACTGCCGATCCGCGTTGGCGGCAATTTGCCGATACTGGTTTAATCGAAGCTCGTTGGCAAGGGGAAGAATTAGTCTTAAGGGGATTGTCTCAACGAGAGCTTCTCAGTCAAAATAGCGATCGCTATACATGGACAGATGTAGACTGCTGCGGTACTTGCCGACATCAAAGAGGGCAGAGATGTTGGAACCCAGCTTCGCCATTGTATAACTTTAAAGTAACTCTCGAAGGTTACTGTCCCGCCTTTGAAGGCTTGTCTAATCCTGAGTCCTGAGTACTAAGTTAGGATTATTACTCAGCACTCAGAACTCAGCACTCAGCACTGAATTATTCTGGATTCGAGTCAGTGTAACGGTTGTGGATGCGCTCTGCTTCAGGGCAATCTTCAGTCATCAGAGGTTCCACATTCCCGCGCGGTACTGAAGCCAGTTTTTGCGTTACAGCACCAATGCTCTCGAGGCGAACCATTTCTTCCCAAGAACAAACTTCGTCCTCTTCTTCTGTTTCATAGCGTAGGGTAACTAAATCTCCCTCTATGTCTATGATGCGGGCGCGTTCAATCCAGCGTTGCTGGTCCCGCAAGAAAACACATACCTCGCGCCCATCGCAACACAGTTGATAAATCTTGCGGTGTAGCATGTATTGTTTCTGCCTTTTTAAACAACGTAGTTAAACCTTTCAAAATCTGGGTTCTACCCCATTACATTACACCTTTAAGAGGTTAATTTCACCTTAGAGAACAAGTATCCTTCAGAACCCAATCCCAAAATTTGCTTGTAGTTGTCAAAATACCGGGAAATGTTGGGTCATAAATGAATGCTTATTCTAGCAATGAACTCAATCTCCTTCCGGCTCGTTTTACGGAATGTCTGCTTCATAGAAGTCAAACAGTTCCGAACCTGTCCTAAGCAGGCTCATATTTTCTGGTGAGTCATTCTTACCATTATGTAATAAATAATACTCCAAAACAATCGTTGATTGCGGTTGTTTAATTTGCCTACTTTTAATCATTGGCATTTGTGAGAAGTCTGGGGACTTGACTTTACTATTACCCACTTGTATCTGATCTTAACTCATTCTTTTGCTGACCTTGATAGTTTTCAACAACAACACCTAAAGAGTTTTGAATTTTTAAGGTTTTTTGCCCAGACAGGAGAGTGAGGAATGAGCAGAAATACTTACACGAAGCTTTCCTCAGTTCCTCTGGTTCTTTTGGAGTATCAGCAAGATTTGTTATGTGGTAAAGGAAATTCCATCAGCACGTTCGACGAGGATGCTTCTCGTTTAATTTTACCTGCGCGAACTGCATCATATAGGGTTGCCAGAGCTGGCAAATCCTCTGACTGATAGCATTTAGTAGCGAGTACTTGGTGAAGTAAACCCTCAGATTCAACACTAAGATATCCAGTTTGGAAAGCAGATTCAATGATTGTGCGAATCATCTTGGTTGGGGCAAAGTAAACAATTTGTTACCTCAAGTGTGGAACATTTTCTTGTGCAACTAATTGATATGAAACATTGATGCAATGTGATTATAGTTACACATACTTAGTGATATATATCACAATCAATGATATAAAACATGAGTATTTAGATAGAATATTTGAGATTTATGGTTAGATTTCAATACAAAATTATTCAGTATTAATGTTGATAATTAAGCAAAAAACTGGCGAAAATCTTCATCTTTTTGACTTAGCTGCACCCAGTCTAGGTTTAAAGCCTGGAATTTTTGCACCAAACGATCGCAAGCCGGACGTTCGGTAGCATAATGTCCAGCATCGATTAAGATGATATTGCAATCGCGGCTTTCTTGAAACTGATGAAATTTACAATCAGAAGTCAGATAAGCTGTCGCACCAGTTTTGGCGACGGCTGAAATGTAACCAGCCCCCGAACCACCCAAAACAGCAACTCGTGAAATTGTTTGCTGTAAATCAGCACTGGGGGAAAAAATCAAATTAGGGGGAGCAAGTCGGGTTTGAATGGTTGCGAGTAATTCTTGTAGTGTTAAAAATGGCTCTAGCAAACCAACACGACCATATCCTAAGCCTCCTTGTGTCGGTACTATGGGGGTAACTTCTTTGAGTTCTAAAATCTGAGCTAAAACGTCAGCAGTCCCATCCTGTACTTGGTCGAAATTGGTGTGGGCGCTGTAAATACCAATATTGTGGGTAAAAGCTAACCGTACCATTTCTGCGATCGCTTCACCAGTGCGTAAAGATTTGAGAGGATTAAAAATCAAGGGATGATGGGCAAATATCAGATTAGCATTCAGAGCGATCGCTTCTTGCATTACTACCAAAGTCGGTGTCAAACATACCAAAACCCGTGCTTTTTCCTGCAAAATTCCTGGTTCAATTTGCCAGCCACAATTATCCCAGCTTTCGCACCAAGCAGGATTTGCCCATGCTTCAAACCAAGTAATTAAATCAGTAATTTTCATAATTATTTTCTTCAGCAATTTTCAAACAATTCTGGGGGTTAAGTCCCAGTTACATTACTTAATTACGAATTACGTTAGCGTAGCGCGAAGAAGTCCGCGAATGTCATTACGAATCAGTAGACCTCTTGCAAAAGTCTCTAGCACCTCACCCCCAACCTCTCCTCGCTTGCGGGGCTACGGTGTATACACAAGTCTGAAAATAGCTGAAGAACTCAGGTTTTACCCCACCCTAACCCTCCCCTTATAAAGGGCTTGTCATTACCAACATCTTTTAAAGTGAGGTAAGGGTGTAATAGAGTCAGAGTATGAAGTTGAAAAATTTCACAGACCTCAATGCTTGGGCA
>NZ_JBALDK010000039.1:0-10165 GCF_036917455.1 Nostoc sp.
TTTTAAAATCATTACCCCTCACGGGGATGGAAACTATAAGTTGTTGGATTGCAATAATAATCTCATAAGCAGTTTTAAAATCATTACCCCTCACGGGGATGGAAACGAATTATAGATTTGATTGAAACCATCGCGCGTGACAGGTTTTAAAATCATTACTCCTCACGGGGATGGAAACCCTAAGATATCTTGAATACCCAACATTGTAGAACGTGTTTTAAAATCATTACCCCTCACGGGGATGGAAACATAAATCCTGTACCAAGAAATTGTGGTACAAAAATACAAATAGTTTTAAAATCATTACCCCTCACGGGGATGGAAACGATTTACTTTGTAGCGCATTTCCTCCTTTACTGAAGGATTGTAAAAAGGCATAGCAAAAGAATCATATTTATTATAACTTGATAACTATACGACGATTTACTTGCATACCGCACTACAGATGGTTAATACCCTACCCAAGCCAGAAATTAAAACCCCCAGCAAAGAAACTGTACTTACCCCCCGGTTTTATACTACAGATTTTGAAACTGCGGCCAACCTGGATTTATCTGCCCAGGAGACGGAGTTAAAGGCAATGCTGGCAGAAATGCAGACAGATTACAACCGTCATCATTTTGTTCGGGATGAGGTGTTTAACCAGTCTTGGGAACACATTGAGGGTGAAGCAAGGCAGGCATTTATTGAGTATTTGGAACGCTCTTGCATTTCTGAGTTTTCCGGCTTCTTGCTATTCAAAGAACTATCCCGCAAGCTGAAAAATCGCAGTCCACTGCTAGCGGAAATATTTCAACTGATGGCACGTGATGAAGCTCGCCACGCTGGATTTCTCAACAAAGCAATGGGCGATTTTAAGCTCTCTCTGGATTTAGGCAATGTTACTAAAACCCGCACCTATACGTTTTTCCCAATTGAGTGGGTACTCTACACCGTTTACTTATCAGAAAAAATCGGCTACTGGCGTTACATTATTATCTACAGACATCTAGAAAAGTACCCAGAAAACCAGTTTTACCCCATCTTCCAATATTTTGAGAGTTGGTGTCAGGACGAAAACCGCCACGGGGATATATTCAAGGCGCTTTTACGTTCTCAACCGCAACTGTGGAACAACTGGAAAGCTAGGCTGTGGAGTCGCTTTTTCTTGTTATCGGTATTTGCTACTCACACCCTGACAGTTCATGAACGGGCTGGTTTTTACACATCATTGGGACTTGATGCGACAGAATTTGACCGCGAAGTTGTCCGTAACACCAATGAAACTGCGGGACGAGCTTTTCCTGTGATGTTGAATACTGAACATCCCAAGTTTTTCCCACTTCTACAACGCTGTGCGGGTTACAACATGAAAATTGCAGAGATTGAGAGTAGTTGTATACCCAAAGTTGTGAAACTAATTCGCAAACTACCTTTGATTGCAGCAATTGTTTGGAATCTGCTGTTAGTTTACCTGATTAAACCCGTTGATGCTGAGGCTTTGCGGGAAACTGTGCGTTAAATTTGGCGATCGCATTTTGTGGAATCAGCTCGTGTCCGACTAATTAGTTGCCATTGTGTTCGCCCTTGGCGTTCCCGTAGGGTACGAAGTGAAGCAATCTCCGAACCCCTGCGATTGCTTCACTTCGTTACACTGGCAATGACATATTCTAAATAATTAGAGGAAGATAAGATCGTAAGAATGCGATCGCCTTCCAATATTTGGTTACTTTTTGAGGTTTTTTATTTTAATTAATATTTTTTCAAAAAACTGCTGTTTTGCTCCGAAGGGCTTTCAGCGTGCTGTTGCAAGCGTTGCGATCGCGAAGCTCAAAACACGCACAGGGAGTTTTGCGTCAGTCATAATCAATTATTTGGACTCTGATTGAGATTTTTGTCACAAGTCTATTGACTTCAAGGATATATATTGAGAAACTAATAGTTAGCTTAACTAATTAATAGAAGTGCATCAAACTTGTGACAATACTGACTGGAAAAATAAATCGGTCAGAACCTCCTAGCGAGTCAAGACCGTTGATTTTGGAAACTCAGGGACTCACACGCCGTTTTGGGAAGTTAACGGCTGTTAATAACCTGAGCATATCTGTGGTGCAGGGTGAAGTATTTGGGCTGCTTGGGCCTAATGGGGCAGGGAAAAGTACAGTTATTAAGATGTTGACAACTTTGCTACCTCTGAGTGCAGGGAAAGCAACCTTAGCTGGCTATGACGTGACTCGTCAACCCAATGCTGTGAGACGGGCTATCGGCTATGTACCGCAAGCGCTCTCTGCTGATGGGAGTCTCACGGGTTACGAAAATCTCTTAATCTTTGCCAAGCTTTATGGAATACCAGCAAAAGGACGCGATCGCCGCATCTATGAAATTCTAGAATACATGGGTTTGCAAGATACAGCAAAGCGCTTGGTACGCAACTACTCTGGTGGGATGATCCGCAAGCTAGAAATCGCCGTATCAGTTTTACATCAACCCCAAATTCTCTTTCTTGATGAGCCGACTGTCGGACTAGATCCTATCGCCCGGACTCAAGTATGGCAACTTGTGCTACAACTCTGTGCTGATTACGGCACAACTATATTTTTAACAACCCACTTTTTAGAAGAAGCAGACAGCTTATGTAACCGTGTGGCGATTATGCAGCAAGGTGAAGTCGTAATTACAGGTACACCAAGCGACTTAAAAGCTTCTTTAAATCAACCAAACGCAACTTTGGATGATGTCTTTATTCACTATACAGGCAACCAGTTAACATCAGGAGTCAACTACCGTGACACAGCAAGAACCAGACGGACTGCTCAACGGTTGGGTTAAAGCACCGCCCACTGGGCGAGTAAATTTCATCTCTGCAATTCAAGAGCTAGTTACAAAAACCCTGGCGATCGCGGAATTGGAAGTCCGTAAACTCCGCCACGATCCTACTGATTTAGTAGTTAGAGCTGTGCAACCAGCCTTATGGCTATTGATATTTGGGCAAGTTTTCGCTCGCACTCACGCGATTCCTACAGGTAACTTACCATATTTGGACTTCATTTCTGCTGGTATTTTGGCTCAGAGTATTCTGTTTGTGGCAATTTTTAGTGGTGGGATGACGCTCATCTGGGAGCGAGATTTAGGGATTGTCCATAAGTTTTTAGCTAGTCCTACACCTCGTGTAGCGATGGTGTTGGGCAAAGCTTTGGCATGTGGGGTGCGGTGCTTATCTCAAGTACTATTGATTTACGGATTGGCATTTTTATTAGGTGTAAAATTAAATCTTCATCCCCTAGCTATTCTCCAAGTACTTGTAGTAGTCATGCTGGGGGCGGGAACATTTTGCATTTTTTCATTAATTATTGGCTGTTTAGTGAAAAGCCGAGAAAGGATGACGGGTGTTGGGCAATTGTTAACCATGCCGTTATTTTTTGCAAGCAATGCCATCTATCCGATTTCGTTGATGCCCAGTTGGTTAAAGTTTATTTCTCATTTAAATCCCTTGACTTATGAGGTTGATGGCTTACGTAGCACGATGCTGCTGAATGGCACTAGCATCTATGGCTTTGGTCTGGATTGTACAATTCTCTTATTAACGTTAATAATCTTAGCCATCATTGGTGGAAAACTTTATCCACGGGTGGCGATGTAATCAGGAGAACAACAAGCCCATGACCTTGGATAAACCTGCTCAAGGTGCAACTTCCGAAGAATGTGCCGCTAGAGTAATGGAAACAGTTCCATTAATGATGCGGTTTATCCGAGCGGATATGCGTGCCCATAGTGCCGCCTTTTTATCTATACCTCAGTTGCGATCGCTAGCATTTATCAATCGCAATCCAGGTGCTTCATTATCTGACCTCGCAGAGCATTTAGGTGTCACTTCTGCCACGGCATCAGCAACCGTAGAACGCTTAGTACAACGTGACTTCGTGAAACGTTGCTCTCATCCTCAAGAGCGGCGGCGGGTGCTGCTCAATTTAACTGAAGATGGAAGGCATCATCTCAAACAATCCCAAGATCAAACTCGCGCTCATATTATCGACCTGTTAAAAGGTTTGACAGAAGAGCAAATTTCTAACATTGAAGAAGGCCTAACTCTACTAAAAAATGTCTTCGAGCAAACGGAACTCAAATCCCCATAACTCTGAGGTTGCACAGCACGATCCCTTTGCAGCCTTTAAGTTTCGAGACTATCGGCTATTTACCATTGGACGGCTAGTGCTGTCCGTGGGGTCGCAAATGCAAACTGTAGCTATCGGCTGGGAACTCTATGAGCGGACTAACTCAGCGATCGTTCTTGGTGGCGTAGGACTGGCGCAAGTCTTGCCGATGATTGCTCTCACCTTGATTACCGGACATGTGGCCGATCGCCGCGAGCGCAAACTCATCATCTTACTGTCAGTGATGCTGCTAGCTCTCTGTTCGCTGGCTTTGGCAGTGCTTTCTTATACTCAAGGGGCAATTTTTCTAATTTACGCCTGCTTGGTATTAACAGGTGTCGCTAGGGCATTCCTCAGACCTGCTAGTGATGCCTTAATGTGGCAGTTGATACCTGTCAGTGCGTTTACCAATGCGGCAACTTGGAATAGTAGTAGCTTTCAGTTAGCTGCTGTTATTGGCCCAGCCTTGGGGGGATTCGGCATCGCTTTCCTAGGAAGTGCTACAGGAGTATATGTAGTAGCAGCGATCGCCGCGTTGCTGTGTTTTCTTTTAACAGTAGCGATCAAAGAGCAAAAAGCCATCCGCACAACTGAGCCAATCTCACTTAAAGCACTTGCAGCTGGTGCTAAATTTGTCTGGCAGAATCAGTTAATTTTAGCAGCCATCACATTGGATATGTTTGCTGTATTGTTGGGTGGTGCGATCGCATTGCTACCCATCTTTGCCAAAGATATTCTCCACGTGGGGCCAGTGGAATTGGGATACCTACAAGCAGGACACTCCATCGGTGCTTTGACTATGGCCATTACCCTAGCGTATTTACCACCGTTACGCAAAGCAGGCCCTGCCTTATTGTGGTCAGTGGTTGGCTTTGGGGTTGTCACAATCATCTTTGGACTTTCTCGTTCATTTTGGCTGTCTATGTTAATGCTGACCTTTGGTGGCGCACTAGATAGTATTAGCGTTGTGATTCGCCATACATTAGTTCAAATTAGAACACCGGATCATTTGCGTGGTCGGGTTGCTGCTATTAATAGCGTGTTTATTAGTGCCTCGAATGAATTAGGAGGCTTTGAATCAGGCTTGACAGCAGCTTTATTTGGCCCAGTGATTTCCGTTGTAGGTGGTGGAATTGGCACAATTGTAGTGGTGATTGCTACAGCCATGATTTGGCCGGGAATTCGTAAATTAGGAGCTTTGCAGGAATATAAAAATCCTGATTGATTTCTGCAAGCTCCACACTGGTGACTTCCAGTCATGAGTTAGGCAAGCCATATTCCTATTTAAGGAAATAGCTCACAGAGCGTTGAAGCAGGAATCGCGTGACATTTTGTCATCGGAGGTTCAATTATTACAATCTGTTAAAACTGTCAGTATAGAAACATTCAATACTGCTTTATCCCTTCTTGTTAATACCAGGAGAGTATAAACTAAGAAGAAAATCGGAAACAATTAAGTCGTAGGAATCGCTACGCTTCGCAAACAGGCAGTAAATACAGTTGGCTTCAGAGATAACTAGATAATTATTACCAATAGCGATCGCTACATTATTGATAATGTTGTATCAAAACCCAATAAACAAGCTACAAAAATTCATCCAAAAACAAAGCTTTTTGCATATAGGGATTTTTCTGGCAATTCTGTTGGGGATCGTATTGTTCAATTGGGTAGCGCTCTCGCAACGACCAGTTACCCTGAATATGTTAATTACTGCCCCTGATGCCCAACCTTGGAAGCAGGGTTTGATTAGAGACTTTGAGGCTGAAAACCCAGGCATTCGCATTAACTTAGTTGAGGGGCCCAATGCCACAAATTTGCTCGAAGACCTTTACACCTCATCTTTTATCTTAGGTGAATCCCCTTATGACTTGGTGAATATGGATGTGATCTGGACACCCAAGTTTGCTGCTGCTGGATGGTTGCTACCCCTAGACGATCGCATTTCCAAGCAGGAGTTGGCAGTATTTTCACCCAAGGATGTAGAAGGCGGACGTTACCAGAACAAGCTGTACCGCATTCCTGTGCGTTCCGACGTGGGAATGCTCTACTACCGCGAAGATTTAATCAAAGAAGCAGGATTGAAACCCCCAGAAACCTTTGAGGATTTGATGCGAATATCTCAAGCCTTGCAGAAGAAAGACAAGGTGAATTGGGGCTATGTTTGGCAGGGACGGCAATATGAAGGACTGGTGGCAATGTTTGTGGAAGTTCTTAATGGCTTTGGTGGCTTCTGGGTTAATCCCCAAACATTGGAGGTTGGGTTGGATAGACCAGAAACATTACAAGCCATTGAGTTTTTGCGTAGTACCATCAGCGAGGGCGTTTCTCCTCCTGGAGTCACAACCTACCAGGAAGAAGACACCCGGCGTTTCTTCCAAAGTGGTCAAGTAGCGTTTTTACGTAGCTGGCCTTATGCATGGCCTTTAGCCCAAGAAAAGAATTCGCCAATCAAAGGCAAAATTGCAATTAAACCGATGGTTCATGCTCCCGGTAAAACTGGTGCAGCTTGTTTAGGAGGCTGGGGTATAGGGATTTCTAAATCTTCTAAACATCCCGAAGAAGCGTGGAAAGCAATTCAGTACTTTACCAGTCGGGAGGCACAGCGCCGCTTCATTTTGAGTGCAGGTTATGTTCCAAGTCGCCGAGATTTATTTACAGACCCAGAGATTGTTGCCAAATACCCGCACTATCCGCAGTTACTGGAGGTTGTGGACAATGCAGTTTTACGTTCGCCAGTTGCCCAATATGCCCAGACATCAGATATTTTGCAGCGTTATCTCAGCGCTGCGCTATCCAATCGGATAAATCCAGAACGAGCAATGCAAGCTGCTGCTAATGAAACGCGTCGATTGCTAGGGACTGGGGGCTAGGGACTGGGGATTGGGGATTGGGAACATGAGAGAATTACCAATGACAAATGACAAATGACAAATGACCAATGACCAATGACCAATGACTAATCCACATACACTCCGAAGTCGGGAACAACAGACTGCTTGGATCTTACTAACACCAGCATTATTACTGTTGTTGTTTGTATTTGCCTACCCGATTTTACGAGCATTCTGGTTAAGTGTATTTACTAGGAATTTGGGAACTGAACTACAACCCGTATTCTCTGGTTTGGACAATTATGTGCGGATGGCTGGGGATGGTCGTTTTTGGCAGAGTTTGTGGGCGACGACAGTGTTCACAACAGCATCTGTGGTTTCAGAACTACTGCTAGGACTCTTGATTGCTCTAGTTCTGAATCAGGCGTTTTTTGGAAGAGGCATAGTGCGGACAATTGCCATTCTACCTTGGGCTTTGCCTACCGCTCTGATTGGTCTGGCATGGTCTTGGATTTTTAACGACCAGTTTGGGGTTTTAAACGACATTCTGCGGCGGTTAGGGCTGATAAAAACTGGAATTAACTGGTTAGGAGATCCAACTCTGGCGATGAGTGCAGCAATTTTTGCTGATGTTTGGAAGACTACACCTTTTATCAGTATTCTGTTGTTGACTGGATTGCAGTCAATACCATCAGACCTTTATGAAGCTTACTCTGTTGATGGGGCAAATCCTTGGCAAAGCTTCCGCAATATTACCCTGCCACTGCTGCTGCCACAAATCTTAATTGCAGTCCTATTTCGATTTGCTCAAGCTTTCGGGATTTTTGACTTGATTGCTGTAATGACCGGGGGTGGCCCTGGTGGTGCAACTGAAGTGGTGTCGCTATACATCTATTCTACGGTGATGCGCTACTTAGATTTTGGTTATGGAGCGGCTTTAGTGGTAGTGACATTTCTAATATTAATTGCTGCGGTGGCGATCGCTAGTTTCTTACTTAATAAGTCCCGTGCTAAAACATCAGGAGTTATTTAACCATGAGTTCAACTCCACAACCAATAGCAAAAACCAGATTTTCTGCTAAAAAAATCTTGCTGCTAATAGCGGTTGCATTGGTAATGTTATTCAGCCTAGCGCCAGCATTATGGCAATTGCTCACCTCCTTTAAAGTTAACGAAGATATTGCTGCCGTTCCCACTGTTTATTTCCCCACGCGATTCACTTTTAGTCATTACATTGAATTATTTACTCGTCGTCCATTTTGGCGCTACATCTTCAACAGTGCCTTTGTGTCGATTACTTCTACAGCTTTAGCTTTAGCGATTGGCGCACCTGCTGCTTATGCCCTAGCACGGTTACGCCCTTGGGGTGAACAAGCTATCCTTGCCAGCGTGCTGATGGTGACTTTATTTCCTGGAATTCTGTTGTTCCTCGGACTGTTAGAAATTATTCAAGCGCTCAGGCTGGGCAACAATTATCTAGCGCTGATTATACCTTATACTGCGATCAATTTGCCCCTGACAATTTTAGTACTCAGAAGCTTTTTCCAACAATTACCTAAAGACTTAGAAGATTCTGCTAGGGTCGATGGCTACAACACCTTTCAACTACTGTGGCAAATTGTGCTACCTATGACCCTTCCCGCCTTAGTGACTACTGGAATTCTCACCTTTATTTTTGCCTGGAATGAGTTTATCTTCGCTCTGACGTTTATGACCCGTGAAGAAATGAAGACGATTCCCGTTGCTGCGGCTCAATTGGGTGGTGCGACAGTATTTGAAATTCCCTACGGTGCGATCGCGGCTGCTACTGTTGTTGGGACTTTACCCCTAGTTTTACTAGTTTTGTTTTTCCAGCGCCGGATTGTCCAAGGTCTGACTGCTGGTGCTGTCAAAGGATGAAGGGGAGCAGGGGGAGCAGGGGGAGCAGGGGGAGCAGAGGGAGCAGGGGAAGCAGGGGGAGCAGGGGGAGCAGGGGAAGCAGTAGAAAAATTACTAATGCTTGACCAATGACCAATGACCAATGACAAATGACCAATGACAAATGAAAAATGGCTAAACTTGAACTCAAAAATTTGAATAAAACTTATACTTCCAAAGTCGTCCCTGTCAAAGACGTTAGCTTAACAGTAGATAACCATGAGTTTCTGACTTTACTTGGCCCTTCTGGCTGTGGCAAATCCACTGTTCTACGCATGATTGCAGGTCTTGAAGAACCTACTCGCGGTCAAATTACGATCGATAACGTGGATGTTACTTATAAATCAGCAGGCGATCGCAACATCGCAATGGTATTTCAAAGTTACGCACTCTATCCACACATGACAGTGTACGAAAACCTTGCCTCTGGACTCAAGCTGAAAAAAGTACCACCGATAGAAATTAAACAGCGAGTGGCAGAAGTGGCAGAAATTTTAGGATTAGCAGAGTTAATGAATCGCAAGCCTGGTAAAATGTCTGGAGGTCAACGACAGCGGGTTGCAGTTGGTCGGGCTTTGGTGCGTAATGCCGATGTATATCTGCTAGATGAACCGTTAAGTAACTTGGATGCGCTGTTGCGAGAACGAGTCCGAGCCGATCTCAAGCAAATTTTTGCAGCTCAAAAAGTCCCTGTGGTCTATGTTACCCATGACCAAACAGAAGCGATGACACTCTCCACGAAAGTAGCTCTGCTCAACGATGGCTATGTCCAGCAACTTGACCCGCCCGAAATCATCTATAACCATCCAGCTAATTTATTTGTGGCTGGATTTGTTGGTAGTCCTCAGATGAATTTGCTAACTCTTCCTTGTAAGCAAAAATACGCGGTACTAGGTAACTTCCAAGTACCTCTGCCAAATATACCAACTGTACCACCCCAAATTGTACTAGGTATCCGCCCAGAAAACGTTCGCATTGCCCAACCAGGTGATACCCAAACTATTCAAGGGCGAGTGCATCTAGTAGAAAACTTGGGTATGCATTATTTAGTCAGTGTCAGAGTTGAGGGTTCACAAACTGAAGCGATTATAGTACGTGCTTTGTTGCCAACAGACCAAACTTGGAGTAATGAGGATATTACACTGACATTGCCCCCTGAAGATATTCACTGGTTTGATGTTCAATCTGGCCACATCCGTGAGAGGTTAGAATAAAGCGCCTTTTGTCAATCAGCTAAAATACTCAAAACAGTCTTAACAAGAATGATAATCGTGTATGGGGAGAGG
>NZ_JBALDK010000040.1:0-113246 GCF_036917455.1 Nostoc sp.
AAATGTTATTTGAAAGCAAAATACCTGGCAACATTTTATAGTGTTACTGGGTATTTTTTTATGGAGCGGTATGTATTCTACAAAGTGTCACTTTTAATGACAGAATTTATGTCATTTTTTTTGTCAAAAAAAGTGACACTTTTTTTAGAGGTATTACTCTACTTAATAATTGACGGTAGTGAAATCCTTTCGATATCCATTTTAAGGTAATGCTCTCTAATGACTTCCTCAGAATTACCTACAAGTAGTGAAAGCTTATGTAAAGGAAAATCGTTGTTAGCGTGATACGAGATCATGCTATGCCTTAATTGATAAGGAACGCGATGTCTGATGCACATTGCATCAAGCAACAGTTTCCATACTCTATTAAAAGCTTGTTGAGATATCGCACCGCCTCTACGATTCTGAAATACATATTCTTTAGGTTTGTGACTGCCGGGCAAAGAAGACAGTAGTGTATGCAGTTCTTCGTTAGTAGGAAATTGTCTGCTCGCTACCGTTTTTGTGCCCTGTTGTTTCACTATCTTGCCACTAGCGTTTACCTGTCCTTCCTTAAAAACTATCTTGTTGCTTCCTAAATTTACATTCTCCCATTTAAGTGCTATAGCTTCAGAAGGTCTGCAACCCGTAAGCCAAAGGAATGCTGTGTAACGCCAGTACTGTTGATGCGCTCCTCTCTTGCAATGTTCACCACTGCGCAAAGCTTCTACTATTCGGTAAACTTCACTCACTTTGAAAATATCTATTTCACCATTCTCAGTAACATTATCAGGGACATGCCCTTTAATGTTGATGCTATTAAGTAAATCTCTATATTCAATTCCCCAGCGACGGGGGATAATACCTTGCTTACTACACCAATCGACAGCGCTAACAATAGTTTTAAGCCTTTCTTTCGAGGTTTTTACTGTTCTGCTTTTGTCGCCAAAAATATACCCTACAATTTCTTGCTTTTGCTCTAATCTTTGAAAAGGGCAATTTTCAATAATACTTGTCACTGTTGCGTTGCGAGTTAATACAGTTGTTTGACTCCATGTACCTATTTTTGTATTGAAGTCAACGTATTTATCCCAAAGCACGCGAAGGTCGTCTTTCTCAACTACCTTAATAATTCCTTGCTTTTGCTGCTTCAATGCATCTAATTTTTCTCTCACAAAAAGCTTAAGCGTATCGAGTTCTACGACATCACCAGCAACTACCATGCGATGTATCATATCGTCAACGTCATAAGCGATATCTATGGCGTTTCGTTTATCACCGCCGCAGCCTATTGTTTTTCTGCCAAGTCTCTGAATGAGTCTTAGCTGATAAAAAACACCAGAGCTAGTATTCATTGTCATTAAATGCAAATATCGGTACCCGTCTTTCGAGGCGACCATTTTTTACTAAGTGAGGTTGAATTGATAGACCTACTTTAGCACAGTGGTATATTAGAATGGTTGAATATTTTGCAATAGCTTACAATTTATCGACTAGAGTCTTTATTATATAGACATTCTAGCTATCTTTAAAGCAGACCTGGAAAGTCTGTTATGCAGAAATGTATACGAGGGTTCGAATCCCTCCCTCTCCGTTTTCAAACCTAGTCTAAATATATAGTTTGAACCAGACTTCTACAAATAGTCTGGTTAAATAAATAGCCGGATATTGCCAAATATATTCTTAAAATTGCTTTGAAAGTGTTTTCGTGTAACCGTTGTCTTCAGCAAGCTACGCGCGGCTTTCCCCAAAAAAGTTATCGTACAAACCAGACATTTTTGAGCCTTGCTTTTATTTTAGCCCACTATACCAGTGGTTTACATAGCATTAAGGGACTTCCAACTAAAAAAATATCCCATCGCTTTGGCGAGCAGGGGAGGCAGGGGGCGCAGGGGAAGCAGGGGAGGAAGAATCTAATTGATCATCTTCGCTCCAAAATTGAATAATTTAATTTCTGGAAGTCCCTAACGACACCTATTAGTACCCGCACAATCTAGCCGGAGGTAACATTTGTTTATTTTTCATTCATAATTGAGCCATTTTGTAAAGTCGCCAAACTCCTACTTCACGATGGTGACAGCCTGATGAAAGGATCAGGTAAATTAAGATAAGTAAAGAAAATGCTTTGAACTCAATGACAGCTCTCAGCTTACAAGAAATTTCTACTCAGTTAGAAAGTCCGAACTTACGCGATCGCATGGTAGCTCTTGCTAATCTGCGTCATGTTTCTCCTGAAGAGGCAGTCCCTTTAATTAAAAAGGTACTAGACGACGAATCTTTGCAACTGCGATCGATGGCAATATTTGCCCTTGGAATCAAGCCAACGCCAGAATGTTATTCAATTTTGGTCAGAATTCTCGAAAATGACCCCGATTATGGCATCCGCGCTGATGCTGCTGGTGCTTTAGGATATCTGGGCGATGCTAGAGCCTTTGAAGTGCTTTCACGGGCGTTTTATGAAGATACTGATTGGCTAGTACGCTTTAGTGCAGCCGTTTCTCTAGGTAATATTAAAGACCCCCGTGCCCGGCAAATTCTTCTTCAGGCATTGGATAGCAAAGAAGTAGTGTTGCAACAAGCTGCAATTTCTGCGCTAGGAGAAATTAAAGATATTGAATCTGTCGATCAAATTCTGCGCTTCGCCCAATCAGATGATTGGTTAGTTAGGCAGCGTTTGGCAGAAGCCTTGGGTAATCTCCCTACTCCCAAGAGTATCTCAGCTTTAAAATATTTAGAAAAAGACAATCATTTCAACGTTGCTGAGGCAGCCAGAATTGGCCTCAAGAAGCTTGAGGAAATAGGCAATCAAGCTTAATAAGATTAGAGCTTCCTGCTACCTTTTAATAATTAAGTGGGAATTTTAGCATTTTGATGCAGGGTAATTTGATTCATGAATATTGAAGAGTTTTTTCAGTTAAGTGCTGGTAAATGGTTTTCTCATCGAACTAGTCAACATTTGGCTTTAAATGAATCTGAAAATAGTAAGTCAGACATCATCATTGAGACGCTGGCAGTAGATCATCCAGAAGCCATAAAACTGTGTCAACAGTACGAAGTTAATCCTATTTCCGCCTCCTGTGCTATCAAAATTAACTGGAATGGCACAATGGAAAAGGATCAATCAAAACACAGTGGTTCAACTGTATTAGTTTCAGTACCTAATGCAGATAATCCGTCAGAAGGTAAGTTACTGCGGGAAACACTCGATGCAAAGAAAACTCCAGTTGCCGGACACTATAAATTTGACAGTGATGGTGCATTGATTCTAACTATAGAAGATGAAAACATCAGGTCAGAAGAACGCCTGTGGTTTGCTAGCCCAAATTTGCGAATGCGGGTAAATGTCCTCAAGAGTTTTGGTGGATTTAGTATTACTTCCTTCACTTCTGAGATTCGTATGGGTGGTTTTCCACCTGCTGCGAAGGCTTCCGAGGCGGCTAATTCTGTATCGAGTTAGTTGTAATACAGGATATTTTCCCCATTTATCTAGGACTTACGCAAAACCTTATCTGTAGGGGCAATTCATGAATTTCCCCTACCTAAAAATCAGAGCTTAGTTAAACTATGTTCTGGCAGGTAATTGCTTCTGGCACACTACTTGGGGTACTAACATGCACTCGAAAAAAGCACGGTGCGTTCGACTAAAGCCATAACACACCCTAACTTTTAAATAGTCTTTGGCTCCTAAATTCTATTTCGATAAAAAATACCATACTATAGTTAATTCCATAGTTGGGAAAAATTCAGATATATTTTTATCGCTACATTGATATTTTTAAATCTGCAAAAAGTTAGCGATCGCTTGCGGTAATGGCAAAATAATTACAATCAACAAAGCCATTGCCAGTAATCCCCCAATATCACGTTTGTTATCCAGTTCAGTTACATCATTCAGTGCCGGCTCATCAATCAACGGCATAAATAATAAGATAATCGCCCACATCAAAAATTCTTCCCGAACTAACGAAAGTAATAGTAAGAGAATACGAGCAACTTGCCCAATGACGATCGCAGTTCGTTGTCCAAACATCGCATGGACAATATGACCTCCATCTAATTGTCCCACAGGCATTAAATTTAAAGCTGTGACAATTAGTCCCAGAAAACCAGCTACTGCAACTGGATGCAAATCAAGGGCTGATTTTGCCGTTAGCTGACTTCCCAAGGCTAGCTTCGAGAGGAGTGCTAGTAAGATTGAATACTTTGGATTCAGGGCATCAGGATTCAAAAGTCGGGTTTTTTCAGTTAGAGAAACTATGTCAGAATGAGCCAAGCCCCATATTAGTAATGGCAAGGTGGCGACAAAACCTGCAATTGGCCCAGCGATACTAATGTCAAATAAAGCTTTGCGGTTAGGAATGGGACTACGCATCTGAATAAATGCACCAAAGGTTCCCAAGAAGAAAGGTACGGGAATAAAGTAAGGTAAAGTGGAGCGAATCTTGTAGGATTTAGCTGTCAAATAATGCCCAAGTTCGTGAATGCCCAAAATAGTCATCAGTCCTAAAGCATAAGGTAATCCCTTAAATAGGACATCTGGGTTAGATAGAACTTTGAACAAAGAGCTAATTTCCCAAAGAGGCGGAAGAGAAACACCAGCAATTTCCATTCCCACCAAGGTAGTAGTTATCAAAGTAGCTACTAGTAATAGAAGTGCTAATCCTGGTCGAGTTAAGCGTTCCTGGTCGCGTCGTGGTGTATTTTTCTCTTTAGCAGCTTGAGTGTTGGGAACCAGCACAAAGAAAGGTTTGCCATTTAAACCTTCTTGAAAAATCAGCAGGAAGCGATCGCCAAATTGTGCTTCAATATTAGTCTTAATCTGCTGGTAGGCGTTGCTAGCTTTAGTTCGCAATTGACCGCGGCAAATTACGGATTGTGGTCGATACTCAATATTCTGAACGTAGTATACAGACCAAGGAAAACAATTTCGCAGCTGGGTTTCTTCCGTTGGCTCAATGGGACGCACTATTGGTTCTGCGGTAGGTTGGATAGTCGGCTGTGATTCTGAGGCTTGGGCTTGGGCTTGGGTCTGTGTATCTGTTGGCACTCTCCGCCCCCATTGAAACAAGATCCAGTACAACAGTGTGCAGACAAATAACGACGAGACGATCAGTCCTGGTGGTGGAGGTAGTTTAGTTCCGTACATCAGCGTCCATCCACTCAACAGCAATGCTGGTGTCATTAAAACCAGCCATAACAACCATACTGGCGTGCGGGTGATGTTAGCGACGCTTTGCTGCACCATTAGATAAGTAGCTAGCCCCAGTAGGAGGAGAAACAAAAACCAAAATCCCATATTATCTTCAGTAATTTTGACAAAACACCCTACCAGTAGCTTTAGCACCATAGCATTAACTACAAAGTAGACCTCAAACCCCAATTTTTTTCCGAACGGTTAACAGTGCTATGGAATTTTTGGGAATTTCCCCACTGTAACTAGATTATCCACAACTTCTGAGTCGGTTCTTTTATTATGTGCCCTTTACCTCAACACCCAAGTCATCCAACTAAGCCACCAAGGTCTGTGTTCGTTGACGAAGTACCTAGCGGAAGTTCTCTGCAATCGGAATTCGCACAAGAGAGCATTTTTGCTTTTCCACCCAATCGGGACACATTAGGAGGAACCTCTTATTTTATTGTAAGAAATGAAGGTAATATCCTCATAGATTGCCCTGCCTTAGATCGAACAAATCAAGATTTTTTAGCGGCGCATGGAGGCGTGCGTTGGTTATTTCTTACCCATCGCGGCGCGATTGGCAAAACCTCTGAAATTCAGCAGACCTTTGGCTGCGAGGTGCTGATGCAAGAACAAGAAGCTTATTTATTACCAGGCTTAACCGTAACTACCTTTAGTCAGGAATTCACTCTTGATGCAGCAACACAAGTAATTTGGACACCAGGTCATTCTCCCGGCTCATCTTGCTTATACTACAGTCAGCTTGGAGGTATATTGTTTTCTGGTCGCCATTTAGTTCCTAATCATAAGGGTGAGCCAGTACCATTACGCACAGCTAAAACTTTTCACTGGCGGCGACAAATTAAGAGTCTTCAGTTATTATTAGAACGTTTTACACCTGAAGCACTCTGCTACATTTGTCCGGGAGCGAATACAGGTTTTCTCAGAGGTAAGCGTGTCATCGATCGAGCTTATCAACACTTAGCCTCTCTAGATTTATCAACTTTGCTGCGGATAGAGTCTCTACTTTAAGATTTATCAAGGATCAAAAACTCGTTTACGAAGCTCAAAGGCCGATCTGTTAGTCCCGAATGCCCAATACCCAACACCAATAACTTTTCTAACGCTTGTTAAGCAAAATGTTGTCTGGGGAATTATAAGCCTTAGACAAGAAATTATAGTAAAAAATTATGATTGCAAGAGTTGATGAAACTTTAAGGTTCCCTGGCTATCAAATCATAGAGCAACTCTATTTAGGTTCTCGGACTCAAGTGTATCGGGCAGTACGAGAACGCGATCGCCAACCAGTTGTCATCAAGCTCTTAAAACGAGAATACCCCAGTTTTAGCGAATTAGTCCAGTTTCGCAACCAATATGCGATCGCCAAAAATCTAGATATTCCCGGTATCATCAAACCCTACAACTTAGAATCTTATAACAATGGCTATGTCATAGTAATGGAAGATTTTGGTGGTATTTCCTTACGGGAATTTACGCAAGGACGACCACTAACCTTAGAGCAATTCCTCCCCATTGCTTTACAACTGATAGATACGCTATACGAGTTGCATCAACAGCGCGTCATTCACAAAGATATCAAGCCAGCCAACATCCTGATTCACCCTGACACGAAACAAATCAAGCTAATTGACTTCAGTATTGCCTCGCTTCTACCACGAGAAACCCAGGATATCCAAAGTCCCAACAGACTGGAGGGAACGCTAGCGTATCTGTCGCCAGAGCAAACAGGACGGATGAACAGGGGCATTGACTACCGCAGTGACTTTTATTCATTAGGTGTGACTTTCTTTGAACTACTAAGTGGACAACTGCCATTTGAGTCCTATGAACCGATGGAGTTGGTGCATTGCCACATTGCGAAACTTCCACCCTTTATCTGCGATTTCAACCCCGATTTGCCCTTGATGCTGGGCGAGATTGTCCGCAAACTGATGGCGAAGAATGCCGAAGACCGCTATCAGAGTGCTATGGGACTTAAACATGACCTAGTTACTTGCTTAGAACAATGGCGAGAAACAGGCAAGCACACCTGGTTTGAATTGGGACGACGAGATATCAGCGATCGCTTTCTCATACCCGAAAAACTCTACGGACGGGAATCAGAAGTGCAGACGTTACTGGCGGCATTTGGTCATGTGGCTAATGGTGGCTCCCAACTGATGCTCGTGGCAGGTTTCTCTGGTATTGGCAAAACCGCAGTCGTTAATGAAGTACATAAGCCGATTGTTCGGTGGAACGGCTACTTCATCAAAGGGAAATATGACCAATTTAACCGCAATATTCCTCTATCTGCTTTCGTGCAAGCCTTTCGTGACCTGATGGGACAGTTGCTTAATGAAAGCGATATCCAACTAGAGCAATGGCAGAGCAAAATTTTAGCAGCAGTTGGAGAGAATGGGCAAGTTCTGATTGAGGTGATTCCTGAACTAGAGCAGATAATCGGCAAACAGCCTGCGATCGCTGAAGTATCGGGCAGTGGGGCACAGAACCGTTTCAATCTGCTGTTCCAAAAGTTCATTCAAGTCTTCACGACCAGAGAGCATCCGTTGGTGATGTTTGTCGATGACTTACAGTGGGCAGATTCGGCATCACTCAATTTGCTGAAGCTGTTGATGGGCCAAAGTGATTGCGGCTATCTATTCATTATCGGCGCATATCGCAATAACGAGGTTTTTGCAGCTCATCCACTGATGTTGATACTCGATGAAATTGAAAAAGCATCCTCCTGTGTCAGTACTTTAACCCTAGCTCCCTTAAGTCAAGCAGATGTCAACCATTTAATCGCCGACTCTTTCAGTTGCACAACAAAACAGGCATTGCCGTTAACAGAGTTGGTTTATCAAAAAGCCAAAGGCAATCCTTTTTTCACAACTCAGTTTCTAAAAGCGCTGTATGAGGATGGACTGATTACCTTTGATTGGGAGGTAGGTTTTTGGCAGTGTGATGTGGCGCAAGTGCGATCGCTGGCTCTAACTGATGATGTGGTGGAATTTATGGGCCAACAGCTTCAGAAATTGCCCGACATCACTCAAGATGTTTTAAAACTGGCAGCTTCTATTGGCAATCAGTTTGATTTGGCGACATTGGCGATCGTTTCTGAAAAGTCGCAGACTCAAACCGCTTCGGATTTGTGGAAAGCATTGCAAGAAGGATTTATCATTCCAACTAATGATATCTACAAGTTTTATCAAGATTCTGCATTAGTCATGGGTCATTTGCAAAGTCCAAATGACAACGGACACAGGACAATTTACAAATTCTTGCACGATCGCGTCCAGCAAGCTGCTTATTGCCTGATTCCAGACGAACAAAAACAGATCGCGCACCTAAAAATTGGGCAATTATTACTAACTCATACGCCCGTTGCCGAACAAGAGGAAAAACTGTTTGAAATTGTTAACCAACTTAATATCGGCAAATCTCTGATTGTCGATCTCTCTGAGCAAATAAAACTCGCCCAACTCAATTTGAAAGCTGGAAAGAAAGCCAGAGCCGCAACTGCCTATACAGCCGCATTTGAGTATTGCACTACAGGCATCGCCTTGTTAGCTGAGGATATGTGGCAAACGCAGTATGAGTTAACCTTAGCCCTCTACGAAACTGCCATTGAAACCGCTTACCTGAGCGGCAACTTTCAGCAGATGACACAATTGGCAACAGCGATTATAGAACACTCTCGAAACCTGTTGGATACGGTCAAGGTTTATGAAGTTCAAATTCAAGCTGCTCAAGCCCAACATGAATTTATAGAGGCAGTGCAGATTGCTCTGAAGATTGTAGAGCGTCTAGGTACGAGTTTTCCTTCTGAACCCAGTCAATTAGAGATTGCACAGGCATTCGAGGCGACTAAATCGATTCTGGCTGGAAGGCAACTTCTGGACTTAATGACTCTGCCCGAAATCGAAAACCCTAATAAATTAGCGGTTATCAGGATTCTTGCTGCTGTCTCTTCTGCTGCCTTTGTTGTCAGTCCAGCGCTCTTACCGTTTATTGTCCTCGAGCAGGTAAATTTATCAGTTCAATATGGCAATACTTCATTTTCTGCCATTGGCTATGCTTACTATGGATTGATCCTTTGTGGGATGGTAGGAGAGATTGACTTTGGTTATGAGTGTGCCCAACTAGCACTTTTGTTACTCGAACATTTCAATGCCAAAGAACAAAAATCCAGAGTCTATGTCGGAATTTATTGTAGTGTGTGGCATTGGAAAGAGCCGCTCAAGAACTCCTTACCGTTTCTCCGGGAAGGCTACGAAGTTGGATTGGAAACGGGAGATTTAGAATCGTCTGCTATTTGCGGATTCATTTACATCTCATACTGTTGGTTTATGGGCAAAGAACTAAGCAATCTCAGCCGAGAGAGTGCGGCCTTCCGAGATCAGCTTGCACACCTCAACCAAGAAGGTCTTACCAGTCATCTGACCGTTTTTCAGCAAGCAATTTTGAATATGATTGGCGATTCCTCTGAACCTTGGGAGCTTAGTGGAGATGCCTTTAATCGAGAGGTAATTATACCAGCCCTCCAGCGATCGGGCGATCGGACTGCGCTGTATTATTTCTATGCCAGCCAACTTGGTTTGTGTTACATGTTTGGCAAATCTGAGTTGGCGGTGGAAAATGCGATCGCTGCTGAAAACTATATAGATGGCGCTACAGGCTTATTCATAGTTCCGCTCTGCTACACCTATGATTCTCTCGCTCATCTGGCAATCTATGCTCAGGTTTGTGAGACAGAACAGCAACACATTTTGCAACGGGTGGCTAAAAATCAGGAAAAGATGAAAAAGTGGGCTGAACATGCTCCAGAAAATTACCTGCACAAGTTTCATCTAGTCGAGGCGGAACGAGAGCAAGTGCATGGCAACAAAGCCGAGACAATAGATTTATACGATCGCGCGATCGCTCTTGCTAAAGAACACGGCTATATCCAAGAAGAAGCACTTGCCAATGAGCTAGCCGCTAAATTTTACCTCAACTGGGGCAAAGAGCGGGTAGCTGGGGAATATATGACCCAAGCCTACTACGGCTATGCTCGCTGGGGTGCAAAAGCCAAAGTCGCCAACCTGGAAAAACGTTATCCCCAATTACTCGCCCCCATTCTCCAGCAAACCCGTTCTCCCCTCTCAACTAACGAAACGATCTTCGCCTTGGAGAGTGTCACCTCCACCAGTTCCGCCACTTCCAGTAGTAGCGTCTCTGTTGCTTTAGATTTAGCTACCATTTTCAAAGCTTCTCAAGCCCTTTCTGGCGAAATCGAACTCGAAAAACTGCTCTCGGTATTGCTGCATATCGTCATTGAAAATGCGGGAGCCGATAAGTGTGTGTTCATGCTTTTGGAGTCAGGCCGTTTACTGATTCAGGCGCTAGCACAGCTTTCTTTTAGCCCTGTAAAAAATAAGGGAATTACTCACGTCAATTTTTACTCAATGTTGCTCAACCCAGAGCCTGTGCAAGACTCTCAGGATGTGCCAGTTGGCTTAATTAATACCGTCAAACGCAGCTTAAAACCAACAGTGATTATTGATGCCACGGTGCATCCGCAATTAATCAATGACTCCTACATTCAGCAACAGCAGCCCAAGAGTATCTTGTGCAGCCCAATTTTGTATCAAGGGAAGTTGCTTGGCATATTGTACTTAGAAAACAATTTAGCAACTGGAGCCTTTACAAGCGATCGCGTCGAACTGCTCAACTTACTTTGCGCCCAAGCGGCCATTTCCCTAGAAAATGTGCGACTTTTTGAGCGAGAACAGGAAAAATCCCAGTCATTACAAGCATCACTAGCACAATTAAAACAGACCGAAGCATCTTTAGCTAAAGAACGAGAGTTCTTGAATGCCATCATTCAAAATATTAGAGATGGGATTGTTGTTTGTGATGCTAGTGGCAAATTGACCCTATTTAACAAAGCAACTAGTGAATTTCATGGCTTACCAGTAGAATCATTACCACCAGAAGAATGGGCAGAACACTTCAATCTCTATCAACCTGATGGTCAAACACCTCTATCAACAACCGAAATTCCTTTGTTTCGCGCTTTCCAAGGAGAAATTGTCGAAAATGTTGAAATGATCATTGCACCGAAGTATGGTTCTACGAGAATTTTGTTGGCAAGTGGACAAGCGATTATTGATGCTTCGGGTAACAAACTTGGTGCAGTAGTTGTGATGCGAGATATTAGCGATGCCTATCGGCAAACTATGCAAAGCAAACAATCAGAACTTGACTTACGCCAAAAGTCACTCGATTTGCAACAAGTACTAAACGATCTACAAAATGCCCAATTACAAATAGTCCAAAGTGAAAAAATGTCAGCCTTGGGTAATTTAGTTGCTGGTGTAGCTCACGAAATGAATAATCCTTTAGGTTTCATTGCTGCTAGTCTCAAACAGGCTAAACCCACTGTTGCTGATATTGTTGAACATCTCAGACTATACCAAGAAAGTTTCTCCCATAAAAGTGATGAAATTATTGAACATGCTGAAGAGATTGACTTGGATTATAGCTTAGAAGACTTGCCCAAAATGATTGATTCTATGTCTATGGCGTGTGACAGGCTCAAAAATATCAGTACCAGTTTAAGAACTTTCTCTCGTGCTGACAGAGATTACAAAGTACTATTTAATATCCATCAAGGCATTGATAGCACAATTTTAATTTTGAAACATCGTCTGAAGGCGAACGATCTGCGTCCAGCAATTGAAGTAATTACAAACTATGGATATCTACCTGAAATTGAATGTTTTCCTGGTCAATTAAATCAGGTATTTATGAATATTTTTGCTAATGCTATTGATGCATTAGAAGAATCAAATAATGGACGTATTTTTGAGGATATTCAGCTAAACTGCAATCGAATTAAAATTACAACCTCACTAGAAAGTAACTGTGTAAAAGTTATCATTGCTGATAATGGTAAGGGGATTAGTGAGTCAGTTAAGCAAAAAATGTTTGACCATTTGTTTACTACAAAAACTGTCGGTAAAGGGACAGGTTTGGGGTTGGCGATCGCACGGCAAATTGTCGAATCAACCCATAGTGGTAAATTGAGTTGTAACTCGGTTTTGGGTGAGGGAACGGAATTTATTATTGAAATTCCGGTGTAATTTTTGGCGATTTTTGCTAAACAATTTCAGGCATCTGGGAATACTAAATCTGGAAGCCTTAAAGATTTAGCATTATGGTTAGTACGAATATTCCTGGATACAAGGTTAGCGAAGAACTCTACAATGGTTCCAGAACCATAGTTTATCGAGGCTATCGAGACAGTGACTCATTACCTGTAGTCATCAAATTGCTGAAAAATCCTTATCCGAGTTTCAGCGAACTTTTGTCATTTCGCAATCAGTACACCATAGCTAAAAATCTCAACTCACCGCTAATCGTCCAAACCTATAGTCTCCAAGCCTATCAAAATGGCTATGCGCTGGTGATGGAAGACTTTGGGGGAATTTCCCTCAAGGAATGGGGAATCAAGGGAAGGGGACAATCTCTACAGGAGTTTTTAGAAATAGCGATCGCACTCTGCAATGCCTTAGATATACTTTACCGCGAACAGGTTATTCATAAAGATATTAAACCCGCCAATATTTTAATTAACCCAGAAAGCAAACAAGTTAAATTAATTGACTTTAGTATTGCATCTTTACTACCACGAGAAACGCAAACTCTCGTCAATCCCAATGTGCTAGAAGGGACACTAGCTTATATTTCTCCCGAACAAACAGGCAGAATGAATCGAGGAATTGACTACCGGACTGATTTCTATTCTTTGGGTATAACTTTCTACGAATTACTGACTGGAGTTTTGCCATTTCAATCAAACGATCCAATGGAGTTAGTGCATTGTCACATTGCAAAAATTGCACCATTAGTATCTGAAACTAATTTAGAAATTCCATCTGCGATCTCAAAAATTGTCAGCAAATTGATGGCGAAGAATGCTAAAGATCGCTATCAGAGTGCATTAGGGCTGAGATTTGATTTAGAAAATTGTTTACATCAGCTACAAGTTGATGGTAGAATAAGCGGTTTTGAAATTGGAGAACGGGATGTGTGCGATCGCTTCATCATCCCAGACAAACTCTATGGAAGAGAAACCGAAGTCGAAAACCTACTCCAAGCATTTGAGCGAGTTGCTAACCCTCCTCAATCCCACCTTGCTAATGGGGGACATAGGGGAGTCGAAATGATTCTGGTAGCAGGTTTTTCGGGGATTGGTAAAACAGCGATTGTCAACGAAGTTCATAAACCGATTGTGCTACAACGCGGTTATTTTATCAAAGGGAAATATGACCAATTTCAACGCAATATTCCCTTTAGTGCATTTGTGCAAGCATTCCGAGATTTAATGGGGCAACTGTTAAGCGAAAGCGATGCACAAATTCAGCAATGGAGAAACGAAATATTATCAGCAGTTGGTGAAAATGGACAAGTAATTATTGAAGTTATCCCCGAATTATCAAGAATTATTGGTGAACAACCACCCGCCATAGAATTATCAGGAACGGCGGCAGAAAATAGATTTAATTTATTATTTCAAAAATTTACCCAAATCTTTACCACTGCTGAACATCCCTTAGTAATATTTTTAGATGATTTGCAATGGGCAGATTCGGCATCCCTGAAGTTAATGCAGCTTTTAATGGCTGATACAGGTCATCTTTTGTTAATTGGTGCGTACCGTGATAACGAGGTCAACCCAGTACATCCATTAATATTGACTTTGAATGAGATTGAAAAAAACCAAACAACAATTAATACAATTACCTTAGCACCACTGAATCAAAAAACAGTCAATCAATTAGTTGCTGATACACTTAAATGTTCTCAGGATTTGGCATCACCTCTTTCTCGATTAGTGTTTAAAAAAACTCAAGGAAATCCGTTTTTTTCTATCCAGTTTTTGAAGGCATTACATCAAGAGCAACTGATTAAGTTTACCCCCCCTTGCCAAGGCAGGGCTACGGAAGGATGGCAATGTGATATTTCCCAAGTTCATCAACAGGCAGTTACAGATGATATCGTTGAATTTATGGCGTTGCAGTTAGAAAAGTTACCATTAGCAACCCAAAATATCCTCAAGTTAGCATCTTGTATTGGCAACCAGTTTGATTTAGCAACTTTGGCAATTGTTTCGGAACAATGCCAAGTTAATACGGCAGATACTTTGTGGACAGCATTGCAAGAAGGGTTGATTTTACCGATTAGTGATGTTTATAAATTTTATCAAAATTCGTCATTGGTCATTAATCATTGGTCATTAGAAAATGACAACCAAACGACAAATGACAAAAGACAAAGGACAGCTTCATATAGATTTTTACATGACAGAGTACAGCAAGCAGCTTATTTCTTGATTTCCAATGAGCAAAAAGCAGCAACTCATCTAAAAATTGGACAATTACTGAGAGAAAACTTGTCTGAGTTAGAGATTGAAGAAAAACTCTTCGATCTGGTTGGGCATTTGAATTTAGGAATTGAGTTAATTAGTCAAGCAAGCGATCGCCAAGCTCTAGCTCAACTCAACTTCAAAGCCGGTAGTAAAGCCAAAAATGCTACTGCATACACCGCCGCTAAAGTGTATTTCCAAACTGGGATCGCCTTACTCCAGCCCGACTGCTGGCAAACACAGTACGAATTAGCCTTAAACCTCCATTTGGCAGTAACCGAAGCTAGCTATTTAAATAGTGACTTTGAGAGCATGGAAGAGATGGCTGGAGTGGTTTTGCAGAACGCCCAGACCATTTTTGACAAAGTGAAAATCTACGAAATTAAAATTGTGGCACTAACGGCTCAGAGCCAAATATTAGGGGCGATCGCCGTCGGCGCAGATGTCCTCAGTCAATTAGGGGTAGATTTACCAAATGCGCCAGAGTCAGCCGAAATCGACAAAGCCTTGGAATACCTAAAAGAGCAACTCCAAGGCAGAGAAATTCCTGAACTGATTGACTTACCCGTGATGAGCGATCGCAGGGCGATCGCCGCAATGCAATTATTAGGAATATTGTTTGCACCAGTGTTACTGGGAAATCCGGGTTTAATGCCCCTGTTGAGCGCAACAATGGTGCGGTTGTCGCTCCAGTTTGGCAATACCCCCGCTTCGACGGTAGGATATGCGATTCACGGCATGGTGCTATGTGCTTTTTTGAGCGAAGTTGAAACTGGTTACAAGTTTGGTATTTTAGCTCTCTCGTTGCTAGAAAAATTTAACGAGCGGAATATATGTCTCCCTTTAAGCTTCTTTGGGGGTTTCATCCAACATCGCCAGCAATCGCTTTTGGCAACGCTATTGACAATGAAAGATAGCTACACCAATGGTATGGAAACAGGCACTTTTCTGTACGCTGGCTACAGCATACAAGGTTACGCCTATACAGCGCTGTTCGCTGGTGTAAATTTAAATACGTTGTCAGCCGAATTAGCTCCTTATAGTGTGGTTCTGACTCAGGCGAAACAAAATGCGGCGTGTATCTTATTGGATATAGTGCGGCAAGTGGTGGAGAATTTGAGAGAAACAGAGAGCCAACCCGGATTTATCACCACATCTCTCAAAGCCCGCGCTTGTGCAGAGGAGCAGGGGAGCAGAGGAGCAGAGGAGCAGGGGAGCAGGGGAGCAGGGGAGCAGGGGAGAGTTCAAATACCAAGTTCTTTCCCCTCTGCCTCTTCCCTCGATCTTGTGAGAAATCCGGGGCAACCCCATCGCTTAATGGGCAATGCCTACGATGAAACAATTATGCTGCCAAAGCACCAGGAGGATAACGATTTCACCGCGATCGCCTACGCCTATACCTACAAGCTGATGCTTGCTGCTCTCTGGGGCAACGATCGCGCTGCCCTTGAGTATATCACCGGAATCAAACCCTATTTTATGGCAGCAGCAGGGGCGGTACATATTCCCGTTTTCCATTTTTATGCTGCCCTCACATATCTAGCACTTTTCTTTGCCCAGACAGAAGCAGAGCAAGCCGAAACTCTTCTTGAGGCGCAAACTCACCAAACAATTCTGCATCAATGGGCAGAAAATGCCCCGATGAATCACTTGCATAAATGGTATCTGGTGGAGGCTGAACGGTATCGAGTGTTGGGTGAAAAAGCCGTAGCTAGTGAGTATTATGACCAAGCCATTGCTTTGGCTAAAACACATCAGTTTATTAATGAAGAAGCCTTAGCCAATGAACTAGCGGCAAAATTTTACCTTGACTGGGGCAAACAACGTATCGCTGGGGAATACATGATTGAAGCCTACTACAGCTATATTCGTTGGGGTGCGAAAGCCAAAGTTGCTGACTTAGAAAGACGCTATCCCCAACTGCTTGCTCCCATTCTTCAGCAAACCCGTTCTCCCGTGTCAATTAATGAAACTATCTTGGCACTGGGGAATGTCACATCCACTAGTTCCCCCACTTCCAGCAGCAATGTCTCTGTTGCTTTAGATTTAGCTGCCATTCTCAAAGCTTCTCAAACTCTGTCAGGGGAAATCGAACTTGAAAAATTGCTCTCAGTATTGCTGGCGATCGTCATTGAAAATGCGGGGGCTGATAAATGCGTGTTAATGCTCTTGCAAGACAAGCGCCTATTGATCGAAGGGTTAATTACCTTAGGGACAGAGCCAGTGGTGTTGCAGAGCCTTCCCGTTGAAGATAGCCAGGATATTCCCCTGAAGTTGATTTACAAAGTCTTGCACAACAGGCAGACCACTGTGTTAATTGATGCAAGTGCCGATCCGACCTTAGCCAATGACCCCTATATTATTCGTCAGCAACCGTATAGTATCTTGTGTAGCCCGATTTTGCATCAAGGTAAGTTGATGGGCATTTTATATTTAGAAAATAACTTAGTGACGGGGGCATTTACGAGCGATCGCTTACAAGTTCTCAATTTCCTCACTACTCAAGCAGCAATTTCTCTAGAAAACTCACTTTTATACCACAAATTGGAGGATTATTCCCATACTCTAGAGCAAAAAGTACAAAAGCGCACCCAGGAAATCACAGAAAAAGCAACTCAGCTAGAATCAACACTGGAGAAACTTTACTCGACTCAATCCCAACTAATTCAAGCCGAAAAAATGTCAGGTTTAGGACAGTTAGTTGCTGGTATTGCTCATGAAATTAATAATCCGATTAATTTCATCTATGGCAACTTACAACCAGCAAGTGAATATGTGGCATCTTTAATTGAATTAAATAATTTATATCAAGAACTTTATCCGCAACCATTGCCAAAAATTGCCGAAAAAATTGTCGATATTGAGCTAGAATTTATATCTAATGATTTACCAAAGCTCCTGTCCTCAATGAAAGTAGGAGCAGACCGCATCCGTAAAATTGTGCTGTCACTGCGGAATTTTTCCCGTTTGGATGAATCAGAAATAAAATCAGTAGACATTCACTCTGGCATTGATAGTACGCTGTTAATTTTGCAGCATCGACTTCAGAGTAACAGTAAACATCCAGAAATTGCAGTTATTGAAAGATATGGTCAACTCCCTTTAGTTAATTGTTATGCCTCTGCTCTGAATCAAGTATTTATGAATATTATCAACAACGCTATTGATGCTTTAGAAGAATTAGATATAAATCGGCAACCAACTATTATAATTCAGACTGAATTTACAGAAGTAAAAAAGGTAGTTATCCGCATTGTAGACAACGGTATAGGGATGAGCAAGTCAGTGCAGAATAAGATATTTAATCCATTTTTTACGACGAAACCAGTAGGTAGCGGTACAGGTTTAGGATTATCAACTAGCTATTCGATTGTGGTAGAAAAACATGGGGGTAATTTAAGTTGCATTTCTGCACCAGGAGAGGGTACAGAATTTATCATTGAAATTCCGGTATAGTTTAGTCCTCAGCTCCTTGACAACTTTCGTGAAGTCGGGGATTTTTTTTGGGAATACTAAATCTGGAAGTTTCACAGATTTAGCAACATGGTGAGTATCTTTATAAATATTCCCGGATATCGCATTAGTGAAGAACTCTACAATGGTTCTAGAACTCTGGTTTATCGAGGGGTTCGAGAGACTGACTCATTACCGATAGTGATTAAACTGCTGAAAAACTCTTATCCCAGTTTCAGCGAACTCTTGTCGTTTCGTAATCAATACACGATCGCCCAAAATCTCAACTCACCTTTGATCGTCGCAACCTACAGTCTAGAACCTTATCAAAATGGCTATGCGCTAGTGATGGAAGACTTTGGGGGAATTTCTCTCAAAGAGTGGAGAATGGGGGGAAGCGTAGAATCTCCGATCGAGTTTTTGGAGATAGCGATCGCACTCTGCAATGCCTTAGATATATTGTATCGTGAGCGGATTATTCATAAAGATATCAAACCCGCCAATATTTTAATTAATACAGAAACCAAACAAGTTAAATTAATCGACTTTAGTATTGCATCTTTACTACCACGAGAAACGCAAACATTAATCAATCCTAATGTCTTAGAAGGGACACTAGCTTTTATTTCCCCAGAACAAACAGGAAGAATGAATCGCGGGATTGACTACCGCACAGATTTTTATTCATTGGGTGTGACATTCTACGAATTACTGACTGGAGTTTTGCCATTTCAATCAAACGATCCGATGGAGTTGGTACATTCTCATATTGCAAAACCAGCGTCTTTAGTACATGAAATTAACCCACAAATCCCGTCTGTAATCTCAGAGATTGTTAGTAAATTGATGGCAAAAAATGCTGAAGATAGATATCAGAGTGCTTTGGGATTGAAATTTGATTTAGAAAAATGTTTACGTCAGCTACAAGTTGATGGTATAATTAATAATTTTAAAATTGCACAAAGGGATGTGTGCGATCGCTTCATCATTCCCGATAAACTTTATGGCAGAGAAACCGAAGTCTCAACTCTACTGCAAGCATTTGAGCGAGTCAGCCTTGGCGCAACAGAAATGATGCTAGTTGCTGGGTTTTCGGGGATTGGTAAAACTGCTATTGTCAACGAAGTGCATAAGCCGATTGTCAGACAACGCGGCTACTTTATCAAAGGCAAATTTGACCAGTTTAACCGCAATATCCCGTTGAGTGCCTTTGTACAGGCATTCCGAGATTTAATGGAACAATTGTTAAGCGAAACTGATGAGCAACTGGCGCAGTGGAAAGACAAAATCCTCTGTGCTTTAGGTGAAAATGGGCAAGTCCTAATTGAAGTTATTCCCGAACTAGAGCAGATTATCGGCAAACAACCAGCAGCCCCAGAACTCAATGGTAGTGCCGCCCAGAACCGCTTCAACTTGGTATTTGTGAAATTCATTGCTGCCTTCGCTACACTAGAACATCCGTTAGTGATGTTCCTCGATGACTTGCAGTGGGCAGATTCAGCTTCACTAAGTTTAATGCAAGTGTTGATGAGTCAAAACGAAGTGGATTCCCTCCTAACAATCGGGGCATACCGAGATAACGAAGTCTTTCTTGCCCATCCGCTAATGCTGACACTGGAGGAGATGAAAAAAGCCTTAGCAACTATCAGTACCCTTACCCTCACCCCGTTAAATCAATCTCAGATCGATTGTTTAGTTGCCGACACCCTCAGTTGTTCCACAGTTATAGCACAACCCCTGGCAGAGTTAGTTTATCAAAAAACTAAAGGCAATCCCTTCTTTGCTACCCAATTTCTCAGAGCTTTACATCAGGAGAACTACATTGCATATAACCTGCAAGTTGGACACTGGCAATGCGATATAGTGTCGGTGAAATTGCTCTCGCTTACTGATGATGTGGTTGAATTCATGGCGCAGCAATTACAAAAGTTGCCACAAACCACTCAAGAGATGCTGAAGCTGGCTGCTTGTGTGGGGGCACAGTTCGATCTGGAAACATTGGCGATCGTTTCAGAACGATCGCCAACCGATGCAGCCACAGCATTGTGGAAAGCTTTGCAGGAAGGCTTGATTTTACCCACGAGTCAGATTTATAAGTTTTTTCAGGATGCCCAAAAGTCCCAAGGGGAGACAGTTAATCCGACCTATCGTTTCCTGCACGATCGCGTCCAGCAAGCTGCTTACTCTCTAATTCCTGACGACCAAAAGCAAGCGACTCATCTCAAAATTGGGCAATTGCTGTTGCAAAATACTGCACCTGAAGCTTTAGAACTGAATGTTTTTGATATTGTTAATCAGTTGAACAATGGAATTGCTCTGGTAGAACAAATCGGCGATCGCTATGAGTTAGCGCAGTTGAATCTGATTGCTGGTAAGAAAGCAAAAGTTTCCACAGCTTATAAGGCAGCCATTAAATACTGTGCGATCGCAATGGAAATGCTTCCCGAAGATAGTTGGCAAACTGCCTACGACCTGACATTTAAGCTTTATCGAGAATGTGCAGAGTGCGAATACATCACAGGACGCTTTGACGAGGCAGAACGACTCTTCCATCGGGCATTAGAATACGTCGAGAATAAATTCGATCTAGCAGAGATTTATGGCCTGCAACTAGCCTTGCGATCCAATCAGGGAGAGAATCTACTCGCCGCTTATGAAGCTGCACTGAGTGGCTTGAGTGTTATGGGTATGAGCATTCCGGCAACCGACGAAGGTCAGCAAGCGCTGATTGAAAGCATACTCAAGGAGATCCACATCAAATTGGCAACTGTACAAGTCGCAGATTTATCTGACCTACCTGCGATGAACGATCCGGCGAAGAAGGTATGTATGTCAATTCTCCCCGATCTCTGGGGAGCTGCTTATGTCGGTGGCAATCAAGCGTTGACAATTCTAAGCATCCTCTTAATGGTTCATACTTCATTAACCGATGGCAATGCCGAAAGTTCGGGTTGCGCTTATTGTTTGTATGGGATGATGCTCACGATTCAGGGAGACTATCGAAGTGCTTATGAGTTCGCTACGTTGGGACGAAAGCTCGATCGCCAATTCAATAGCGCCAAGTTTATTCCCAAAACCAATAACGTTTTTGGTCATACAATCAATCCTTACAATAGACCACTGGTTGAAAACATAGCAGTTTACCAACAATCTTTTCAGACCAGTTATGAAACAGGTGACATTGGGTTTGGCATCTGGGCAGTAATATGTCTCATTTGGACGATGCTGTTAAAGGGCGATTGCCTATCAGAGGTGTATGGCGAAACCGATAAATACTTGAGCTATGTGCAACAAGTAAATAACGTAAATATGACGCATACATTTAACCTACAGCAGCAATTTCTTTTACACCTGCAAGGTTTGTTGGCTGAACCCGATTTACTGGTAGATCGCGGCGATCGCCAGATTCTCTGCCTTGATACTTGGCAAAAGAATAATTTTGAAGCTGGGATCAATTGGTATTGCTTCTTGAAACTCCAGCTATTGTATTTGTATGGTCGCTATGCCGATGCCCTGGAAGTCGCTGCTATTGCTGAAAAAACGCTGGCTTCTAATCTTGGTCTGTTTCCCATAATTCTATTCCACTTCTATTACCCGCTTAGTTTAGCCGCGCTTTATCCACAAGCAACCCCAGAAAATCAACAGCACTACTGGGATGTAATGCAGCAGCACCGACAGCTGCTAGAAACCTGGACACAGACTTGTCCAGAGAACTTTTTGCATCAATCGCTGTTGCTGGCGGCTGAAATGGCAAGAGTTTCTGGTAACTACGCAGATGCGATCGCCTGTTACGATCGCGCCATTACCGCAGCCAAAGAAAATCACTTTACCCAAATTGAAGCACTCGCCAACGAACTAGCAGCCAAGTTTTACCTGGAATGGGGTAAGGATCGGATTGCTCAGGAGTATATTACTCAAGCCTACTATGCCTATGCTCGCTGGGGTGCAAAAGCTAAAGTCACCGACTTGGAAAGACACTATCCCCAACTGCTTGCCCCCATATTACAGCAAACCCGTTCTCCCCTTTCCATTAACGAAACCATCTTCACCTTGGGGACTGTCACATTAAGCAATTTGGCCATATCTAATACCAGTGTTTCAGACAACCTTGATCTAGCTGCCATTTTCAAAGCTTCTCACACTATCTCCAGTGAAATCGAACTCGAAAAACTGCTTTCATCGTTACTTTCTATCGTCATCGAAAATGCAGGAGCCGATAAGTGTGTATTAATGCTGTTGCGAGACGATCGCTTGCTAATTAAAGGGTCGATTACTGAAGGAACACAACCAGTCGTGTTGCAGCGCCTTCCGGTTGAAGACAGCCAGGAAATTCCTCTGAAGCTAATTTACAAAGTCAAGCACAACAAACAGACTGTTGTTCTAGCGGATGCCACAACAGATCCAACCTTAGCTAATGACCAGTATATTGTTCGTCAACAGCCCAAGAGTATCTTGTGTAGTCCGATTTTGCATCAAGGCAAGTTGATGGGTATTTTATATCTAGAAAATAATTTAGTAACGGGAGCGTTCACCAGCGATCGCATCGAACTGCTAAATTTACTTTGCGCCCAAGCCGCTATTTCCCTAGAAAATGCCCGACTTTATGAGCGTTCCTTAGAATATGCCCAACAGTTAGAGCGATCGTTTGCCGAATTGAGTGTGAGTAACTCTCGGTTTGAGAAACTTGTAGATAATGTTCCTGGCATTGTTTATCAGTATCAGATAGCTGCTGATGGTACAATGTCTCTAAACTACATAAGTAGACAATGTTATCAATTATACGAAATTACAGCAGAACAAGCGATCGCTAATGCGCAGTTGCTCTTGAAAACAATACATCCAGATGATGCCGCAACTTACCAGCAGTCTATTACTAACTCAATGCAAACCCTAACCCCTTTTGAGTGGTCAGGGCGAATTATTACACCATCTGGGATTATTAAATGGATTCACTCCCTAGCCCGAATAGAACAAAAAGCCGATGAAACTGTAGTTTGGGATGGATTCTTGTTGGATATTAGCGAAAGTAAACAAGCAGAAGAACAACTGCGAGCATCCCAACAGAGACTCCAGCTATTAGTTCAACAAACTCCACTGGCAGTAATAGAGTGGGATACAAATTATCAAGTTACTGACTGGAATCCAGCAGCAGAAAGAATCTTTGGCTACAGCAAACAAGAGGCTTTCGGTCGTGAATTCAAATTCATCATTCCTCAAAATATTCAAGCAGAAATGGAGCGAGTCAGTGTCGAAATTATATCGCAGGATGGTGGCAATTACAGTATTAATGAAAATGTAACTAAGGATGGGAAAATTATTATTTGTGCTTGGTATAATAATCCGCTTGTCAGTTCGGATGGTGAGTTAATTGGAGTTACTTCCTTAGCAGATGATATTACCGAACAGAAAGTTGCTCAATTCCAACTTCAACAAAAAGCTCAAGAGTTAGAAACTGCTTTACAAAACCTGCAACAAGCCCAATTACAAATGATCCAAAGTGAGAAAATGTCTGCCTTGGGTAACTTAGTTGCTGGTGTCGCTCACGAAATGAATAATCCTTTAGGTTTTATTGCTGCCAGTATTAAACAAGCTCAACCCACTTTCGCTGATATTGTTGAACACTTGAAACTCTATCAAGAAAGTTTACCTAATAAGAGTGAAGAAATTCTCGAACATGCCGAAGAAATTGACTTAGAATATAGCTTAGAAGACTTGCCAAAAATGCTTGAATCCATGACAATGGCGTGCGACAGGCTGAAAAATATCAGCACTTCACTCCGCACTTTCTCTCGTGCCGATCGCGATTACAAAGTGCCGTTTAATATTCACGAAGGTATTGACAGCACCATTCTCATTCTCAAACATCGTCTGAAAGCTAACGAAGAACGTCCGGCGATCGCAGTTGTCACAAACTATGGTAACTTACCTAAAATTGAATGTTTTCATGGGCAGTTAAATCAGGTCTTTATGAATATTCTGGCAAATGCTATTGATGCATTAGAGGAATCTAATGATGGACGCGATTTTGAGGAAATTAAAGCCAATCCTAACTGTATTACAATTACAACTTCATCGGGAAATAATCTAGTTAAAATTGTCATTGCTGATGATGGTAAGGGGATGAGTGAGTCAGTTAAATATAAAATATTCGACCATTTATTTACTACAAAAGCTGTTGGTAAAGGGACGGGTTTAGGGTTGGCGATCGCACGGCAAATTGTCGAATCAACTCACAGTGGTAAATTAAGTTGTAACTCGGTTTTGGGTGAGGGTACAGAATTTATCATTGAAATCCCGGTATAATTTTTAGCTCTAATTATTAAACAGCTTCAGATATCTGAGAATAAGCTAAAGCACATGAGCCTATCCCACTAATGCCAGATTGTAGTAATCTATTTTTTAGCTATCGCAACCAGTGGTGAAAGTGCTTTACAGCAACTAGAACATACAACCGTCTCCTTGATTTTAGTCACCAAACACAAGAAGAACTCAAACAACAAAAACAAAATCTAGAACAAGCACTCGCAGAACTCAAAAGATATCTGACCACTTGTTTACTACAAAATCTGTCGGTAAAGGGACAGGATTAGGATTAGCGATCGCGCGACAAATTATCGTAGAAAAACATGGAGGTTCAATTACTGTAAATTCAACCCTGGGAAAAGGGATTGAGTTTCTATTAGAGTTCCCAATTATCAAAAATTAAACAAAAGTAATCTACTAATTCTACTTGAATATATACCTGACTTTTCACGGTAAGTCCTCAAGCCCTGAAAAAGCGTGGCTTTTTCCACAGGCTAATTATCAATAGCTCCCTTGTTAATGAGAATATTCAACGGAAAAATCAGGGCTTAAGAAACGCTCAAAATGACCTTTTCCACATTCCGTGAAAAGTCAGGAATATATACCAATACTATTTGATTTTTACCAGATAAAGAAAACCGAGTTTTTAATTTTTGATAAAGTTGAGCTAAGAGGTTCGACTACGCAAAACCTTCCCTCTCCAAATCGGAGAGGGATAGGCTTGAACTTTAGTTAAAGGCAGGCAAAGGTTTGTCGAAACTCCTAATATCATGTCCGGTCAATTAGTTATGATTCCCACATCTGTGCAAAAATCGGAAAACCCCTTTTCCCCCTGCTCTCTGCCTCCAGCAAGAACTGCGGTCTTCATAATAAGTTCTTAAACGGACATGATATAACTCCTAACTTTTAAACCTTTCCTGCCACAACCGAGTCTTTCTTCAAAAGTTCCACCGCTGCTTGATATTGCAAATCCGCTTCCGTGCCAATCTGTTCGCGGTTAATTGGGTCTTGGGAAATCACTTTATCTGGCTTAATACCTAGTTTGTTAATATCCCGGTGTTGAGGAGTTTCATACTTAGCAATTGTGACTGCCAAGCCAGAACCATCTGATAATTCAAATAAAGATTGAATTAGACCCTTGCCAAAAGTGGTTTCACCTACCAACTGGGCACGACCGTTATCTTGGAGTGCGCCGGCCAGAATTTCACTAGCACTGGCAGTTCCTTGATTCACCAAAATCACCAGAGGATCGTTAGTCAAGGCTGGGCCCAAGGCTTCAAAACTACCTTGAATGCCTTGTCGATTTACTGTGTAGACGATAGTACCAGAGTCTAACCACAAACGAGCGATTTCAATTCCTGATTGCAATAACCCCCCAGGATTATTTCGTAAATCCAGAATGTAGGCAGCAGCCCCTTTTTTTTCTAGACTAGAAATAGCGTGTGCCAATTCCGTTGAGGCGTTGGCATTGAATTGAGTGAGGCGTAGGTAGCCAATAGGTTTTTTATCAGTGGAAACACGCAATTCTGAAACCACAGGGTTAAGAGCAATGCGATCGCGTGTTAATCTAATTTCCGTTTCTGCCTCTCCGTCACGTTCAATGAGGAGAGTTACCAGGCTGCCACTAGGGCCCCGCATTTTAGTTGCAGCTTCATCTAGGGTAAGATTTTTTGTAGAAACGCCTTCAATTTTAAGAATGCGATCGCGTGGTCTAATTCCCGCTTTATCTGCTGGTGAACCCGCTATAGGAGCCACTACTTCCAACTTTCCAGTCTCAGGATTCAGGGCAATTTGCAATCCTACCCCAGTCAGTTCCCCAGAAGTATTGACCTGTAAACTACGGTACTGTTCCGGGTCTAAAAAGCGAGTAAAAGGATCGTCAAGGCTCTTGAGCATCTTCCCAATTGCCGTATAACTGGCATTTGAGTCTGCCAGTGGCTTCTCTAGAACCTTTTGCCGCACATCCGCCCAGTTTTGATGATTAAATGTCTCATCTAGATAAGTGCGATTAACAATTCGCCAAACTTCCGAAACCAGCTTTTGTTGGCTAGTCATTGCCACCGCAGGCTGTGTAAGCGTACCAAACGCCAACCAAAACGCCATTAACAACGAAAATCCAACCCGAAAGACTTGTTTATTCATGAACCCCATTATCAATTCCACCTCAACCCAAATTGCCTAGAAATGCTCAGTTGCCCTGTTGTTGATGAAATCTATCTCTCGATTATGTTACTTTTTTTATAGAAGTGGTGCATTTCTCTCATCAAGTTGTTCAGTCAACTGGTGCGTTGTATCCACTCATGAAAGGATAAAATCTACTTTGTGTCCACCATTTTGTGTGCAGGGGCGTAAAGAGATCGCAATATATTCCTTCTTTACAGAGTGTAAAGTTTCTGAAAACTCTTAGCACACTGAAAGCTGATAAGCAAACGAAAAAACTCGCCTTTACTAAAATCCCAAAATTGCTAATTGGGAGAGAAGTCATAAGAGGCGGCTGATGAAAAGTTCATAGACAATTCTGTTGCTACTCTAGTCTGCGACAACCCCTTGGGTGAATCCGCAGGATGCCGAGGCTTGGAATCATCAGAATTTTAGCCGCCAATTTAGAACTTCGGGATTTATCAACCGCAACCGACTTTTAGGAACTTGAGATTGTATGGCCAACGTTTCCGACTGGTTTGAGGAACGCCTGGAGATTCAGGCACTCGCTGAAGACGTTACTAGCAAGTACGTCCCTCCCCACGTCAACATCTTCTACTGCCTGGGTGGAATTACCCTGGTTTGCTTTCTCATCCAGTTTGCCACTGGATTTGCCATGACGTTCTACTACAGACCAACAGTCACTGAAGCTTTCTCCTCAGTGGAGTACATCATGAATGAAGTCAACTTCGGTTGGCTAATTCGCTCCATCCATCGCTGGTCTGCCAGCATGATGGTGTTGATGATGATTTTGCACGTTTTCCGGGTTTATCTTACAGGTGGTTTCAAAAAGCCCCGCGAGTTGACCTGGGTTAGCGGTGTGATCCTAGCTGTAATTACAGTTTCCTTTGGAGTCACTGGCTATTCCCTACCTTGGGATCAAGTTGGCTACTGGGCTGTGAAAATCGTTAGCGGCGTACCAGAAGCAATTCCCGTAGTTGGCGTTTTGATCTCCGACCTGCTACGCGGCGGTTCTAGTGTTGGTCAAGCAACACTAACTCGTTATTACAGCGCCCACACCTTTGTGCTGCCTTGGTTGATTGCAGTCTTCATGCTGTTTCACTTCTTAATGATCCGCAAGCAAGGTATTTCCGGGCCTTTGTAATCTCAGTTATTAGTGAAAGGCAAGATTTGTCAGTTTTCAGATCGAGTTGTTTGTTCTAAACTTATGAAACACAATAAATTTAATTGCACATAAGTTCCAACAAACAAACACTTGTATCTGAAGCCTAAAGCTGTAAACTCCCTCCAGGTGGCTGACGGTAAATCAACAAAACGCTCCTTCCCACCTGCTAGGGTTGCCTAGTAGCTGATAGCTTTCACAAATGCTTTAATTTAACTTAAGCAGGAGAGCATATTTCAAAATGGCAACACACAAAAAACCCGATCTGAGCGATCCTCAGTTAAGAGCAAAACTCGCTAAAGGCATGGGCCACAACTACTATGGTGAACCCGCTTGGCCTAATGACTTACTTTATGTCTTTCCAATCGTGATCATGGGTTCCTTTGCTGCAATTGTGGCTCTAGCTGTGCTAGATCCCGCGATGACCGGCGAACCAGCAAATCCTTTTGCTACACCATTGGAAATTTTGCCAGAGTGGTACTTGTATCCAGTCTTTCAAATTTTGCGATCGCTTCCTAACAAACTTTTAGGAGTGTTAGCAATGGGTTCGGTACCAGTTGGGCTAATTCTCATTCCCTTTATTGAGAATGTCAACAAGTTCCAAAACCCCTTCCGCCGTCCAGTCGCAACTACAGTCTTCCTCGTTGGTACTCTTGTCACCTTGTGGCTAGGTATTGGTGCTGCTTTGCCATTGGATAAATCTTTGACCTTGGGACTATTCTAATTAGTCACCACAAAGTGCTTTGACACCTGTGAGTTTCAAGAGTATACACATGTGCTTTTGAAATAAATCTACAGGTGTCAATTTTAACGATATAGAATTCATGAATCCTAGCCTCTTCTCTACCAGAGGCTGAACCAACAAGTCATCAGCCAACATCAAATATAAACATTTTTCACTTAATTAACATAAGTTGCTAGTTACAATCCTCAAAATGCAAAAATCGTCGGTATTTTGTATTTTGGTACACAAAATATCTGAATTTAAATTTTTCTGTATCGGATAAATTTGGCGAATAGTGCAAAATTTAATAACTAGCAACTTGGGTTTATTTATATTTAAGTCACAGTTAATGTTTACTATAGTGCAGCAAGACCATCTGAAGGTTAAGAGCGAACTTAGTCTCCTAAACCAGGTGCAAGAATGGTTCGAGCAATTTTGTCTGCAACATTTGTCTCAACTTGGCTGGTCAAAAACCCAACTAGATCGGCTCAATTTAGCATTAGCAGAAGGCTTTACTAACGCTGTTCGTCACGCTCATCATGCCTTACCCCCAGAAACAACCATTGAGATTAACGTTTATCTATGGATTGACCGACTAGAGATTAGAATTTGGGATTATGGAAAACCTTTCGATCCTGATGCGATCGCAGAGCCAGCCCCAGGTACTCTACAAGTAGGTGGCTATGGATGGTTTCTCCTCCGACGGTTGGCAGACCGTGTTGTATACGAACGTGGTGCAGATGGAAGAAATTGCCTTCTCATCGTCAAATACTCTGTAGAAACACAAAAGTAAAAGTTAAGTTGAGTCACTTACTTAAAAACAAAAACATAAGAAGAAGGGGTTTATGCTCAAATATGTAGTTACTTGATTGATAAGAGTATACTTTTTTTCAATGGTCTTTGACTTGGAGTAATATATTTTTTACGTAAAATTGCTTAGTAATTATGATTTTTTTGTAAAATCTCAAAGCATGTTTTTGTATAAAAATAATTGGTGAATACAGTAAACATAGCATTCGAGTTACGCTAGATCCCTTGTTAAGATTTGTCAGCAGTGTTGAGAGCCTGAATTTTTGTTCTCCAACAAGTCCCATTCAGTGCTTAAAGAGATAGAGAGAATAGGGGACAAATATGACTAAGACAGCCCTAATTACAGGAATAACTGGTCAAGATGGCTACTATCTCAGCCATTTGCTCCTTAACCGTGGTTATCGAGTTGTAGGATTAGTACCTCCCCATCGACAACCTAATTTGACAAAGCTGGGAACATTAGCAAATCAAGTAGAAATTTTTACGGTTGACTTGAGAGATAATGCAGCACTGTTGACCGCAGTTGAACAATTGCGTCCCCAAGAAATTTACAATTTGGCGGCTCCCAGTTTTGTCCCAGACTCCTGGAACGACCCATTGGGAACCCTAGATTTGATCACAGGTACGGCTACCAGACTTTTAGAAGCAGTGCGAAAGGTAGGTTTATCTACCAGATTTTATCAAGCCAGCAGTTCAGAAATGTTTGGCGATGTATTTATTTCGCCACAAGACGAAGAAACGCCTTTTCGTCCTAAAAATCCCTATGCTGCGGCGAAGATGCACGCCCACTGGACAATGGTACATCACAGACAGCGCTATGGACTATTTGCCTGTAGTGGGATTTTATATAACCATGAATCTCCTCTACGCGCACCTCAGTTTGTAACCCGAAAAGTTTCTTTGGCAGCCGCATCGATAAAATTGGGTTTAACTAACACCTTAGAAATGGGTAATTTAGATGCCAAACGCGATTGGGGATTCGCTGGAGATTACGTAGAAGCAATGTGGCTGATGTTGCAAGTGGATGAACCTGAAGAATATGTGATTGGCACTGGAAAACTTCACAGTGTTAGAGATTTAGTTGCCACAGCCTTTGAGTCTGTCGGATTGGATTGGACGCACCATATAGTTTTAAATACCAGCTTATTACGACAAGACGAGCATTTTCAATTAGTCGCTAACCCCACTAAAGCTAAAATAAACCTTGGCTGGGAACCCCAAGTCAGCTTTGAAGAACTTTTAGAAAAAATGGTAAAAACAGATTTAGAGCGGTTAAAAAGCGGTGCGATCGCACCCTTAACCCAAGTATAAATAACCTAATATTATGCACATCACTAAAGTGACAGAAAATCTAAAGGTAGGTGATAAAGTTAATCAAAGAACTAACCATGTCTTCGTGTTTTTAGAAATTTTTGCCCACGAGGGTGGTATCCAATCATATATAAAAGATATTTTCCGCGCCTATCTGGGATTGAGCCAAGTTTACAAGGCAGAAGTCTTTTTGCTGCGAGATAGCGCTGATAGATTAAATTTGTTTGAAGACGAGAACTTAAAATTTCATTACTTTAAAAATCAGTCTCCTCATTTAGGGAGACTGCAAATGGCAACAGCTTTACTTAAGTGTTTATTGCAAAATCGTCCGCAGCAAGTTTTCTGCGGTCACATTAACTTAGCAGTATTAATCCAAACCCTTTGTCAACCCTTGGGGATTCCTTACACCGTACTAACTTATGGCAAAGAAGTCTGGGAACCTCTGAAAAATCAAGAACGTCGCGCCCTGACATCAGCAGATAGAATTTGGACAATTAGTCGCTACAGCCGCGATCGCGCTTGTCTTGCCAATGGTCTAAACCCCAAAATGGTAGAGATGATGCCTTGTGCAATTGATGGGGATAAATTTACTCCTGGTTCCAAGCAGCCCGAATTAGTTCAAAAATATGGTTTCACTGGTTCTAAGGTGTTAATGACAGTAGCACGGCTATGGTCAGGGGATATTTACAAGGGTGTAGATGTGACTATTCGGGCATTACCACAAATCGCTCAGGTTTTCCCAGAAGTGAAATATTTGGTAATCGGTCGCGGTGATGACCAACCGCGATTGGCACAGTTAGCTGCATATTTAGGTGTGAGCGATCGCGTCGTATTTGCTGGTTTCGTTGCCACAGAAGAATTAATGGAACATTATCGCCTTGCTGATGCCTATATTATGCCTTCACAAGAAGGCTTTGGCATTGTCTATCTAGAAGCAATGGCTTGTGGAGTGCCTGTGTTATCCGGTGATGACGATGGCTCGGCAGACCCCTTACAGGATGGTAAACTGGGATGGCGAGTACCACACCGCAATCCTGATGCTGTAGCAGCAGCTTGTATAGAAATGCTTCAAGGGGATGACCAGCGATGTAATGGAGAATGGCTGCGAGAACAAGCGATCGCTCTGTTTGGCATAAATGCCCTCCAACGGCACTTGCAAAAAATGCTTTTATCCTCAGTCACAAAGTCAAAATGACAAATGACAAAAATGATAAGTGACCAATAACAAATGACTAAAATCGCTATCCTAGAAGGAGAGCAGGACTACATTTAAAAAATGAGCTTTAAGTCATTTCAATTGAATCTTTTAAATCTTCGGCCTTGGCTCACCCTCCTGGCAGTTGGTTGGTTGCTGGCATCACTGGGCTTGGGTTGGTTGGTTAATTCGTTGCTAATTATTGTCGGGTTGCTGTTTTTAGCACCCATTGTGGCTTTTTTTGGCTTTCGTTGGTGGCTGCAACGCAACTTGGTCGCTGACCAGTGTCCCGTCTGTGGATATGAATTTACGGGTTTAAATGACAGTCAGTTACAGTGTCCTAGCTGTGGGGAGTCACTGTTAGTACAAAATAGTCATTTTCAGCGCTTCACACCAGAAGGCACAATTGATGTCACTGCTATTGAAGTTCCAGCCAAATCACTAGAAGATTAGTAATTTGTTTTTTACACAGTCGGGGCATCGAATGTTAAGTTAGGTGATGTCAGACAAGCTTTGCTTGCAATCACTGATTGAGCTTAGAATCCCCCGAATTTAACGAAGTGGATTCGGGGGAGGATGTCAAAAATGACTACTTATTTCTTTGTGAGATTGAGAGGGTGTAGCTAGACTGCTGCTGGGATAGTTCGCCCACATAGACTGAGTATTTTCCTGTTTTCCAGTAACCAGAAAGTTCTGGCTTGCCTCCAGAGTAGCTATCTGGCATTACACAAAAGCGCCCTCCGGGCCCGTCGATCAACAGCGTTGGCTTCCCTTGACTCTCTGCTGTTAATCGTAAATAAGGTAGTGACTCTGTAACCTGGATAACTTGACTAGGTTCAGTGGAAATATTGCCACAATTACTTTTGACAGTTCCCCCAGACTTTCCGTTTAAAACTAGTGGATCTGGTTGGGAATTCCGATTAATTTGGACTGTTGGTGTCTGTGCCAAATTAGCCTCAGTGAAAACCAAACTCATCGCCAAAGCTGTGGGAACAATTGCAAGTAGCCGAAGCGTTTTCATTTTAATTAATGCTCCAGATTTTTTTAGAGCAATATTGTTATACAGTCTAATTTTATAGACGACAGCAATTTGCCTTGGTTCCAAAAGCTACCGTATAACCTAATACCATTAACTTTAAGATTGTTTGTGAAGATGCAATCTGTAGATGCTGCAAAACAACATCTCCACCTCAGTCATGCAAATTACCTCATCTATGATGATTAGTGGCGATCGCTTGTCCACCAAAATATTTAACCACCAGTATAATAATCATCATTTAAGAAAACTTTTTTGACATTTTAAAGACGTAAAAATACTTAAATAAGTAGAGTGATTAGCAGGCAATAACAAAAAAACATAATTTTTACCTGTCATAAAGGTATTGCACACACAGACATTAGCTAAAATCACTAAGACAACCACCAAAAATAGAATTTAGTTGGTCTGTTTTTCAAAAAGTGTGCTAATTGAGGTAGAAAAGATTGATGAATCCTCAACCAGAAGAAGACTTACAGCGTCGTCTCGATAAGCTGGAGGCAGAGATTAATTCCCCATCCGGGGTTGTATCTCAACCACAAGGACAAAAACAGATGCCTCAGTCTATTTTTGCCAACTTGAACTTGCAACTGGAGCGATTTCAGATTTGGTTCAACGGCTTATCTGGGACAAAAAAGCTGGTAGTTTCGGGTGTGACGGTGCTAGTAGGCTTGGCGATGCTGCAAGCAGTGTTTAAACTGGTTGCATCTGTAATCACTCTGGCACTTTTAGCAGCGTTAGTGTATGTTGGATACAAATTTTTTGTGTCTAGTAGCTTTCAACGTAAGCAATAAGTTGATATGCATTTACTTGGCAATCTGCCCGGAGTTATAAGAGTCAGGAGCCATAATACAAAAGGCTCTTGACTTATGACTCCTAAATTGTGTTTCAATATGCTTTTCTTTTTGCCCATTAGCTGAGTCTATTTTAATTGTGCCGATCGCGGCGTAGAAATAATATCAAAGGGAATTATTCGATGACATCACCAATTGTTAGAAGAAGTAGTAATCAATCTGGTCAGTCCAAAGAACCGGAAAGAGCCAGTTCGCTGTTACTAGCAAGTAGGCGTTTTGCAGCTTGGGCGGCTGAAATCACACTAGTGGTTGCCAGTGGGTTGATTCCCTTCGGCCTTGGTGTCTACGCCAATTCTAGAAGCGATCTAAACCGAGTGCCGCTTAACCCCGTGCTGGTAGTTACGGAAAGAGCGATCGCTCGTCCCTTGGCTCTGCCTGTGAGCTATGGCATCCGTAATGTAGCATGGCCAACCAATATTTTATGGACAATCGCTCTGTTAGCGCCTGTAACTCTCTCATGGTGGCAATTGTATTTACTAGCTAAAACTGGTAGTACAATTCCGAAACGTTGGTTCAAAGTGCGGGTTGTCAACGAGCAAGGAAAATCGCCCGGATTGGGGGCAGTTGTCATTAGAGAAGGAGTTGGACGTTGGACTGTACCTATCTCCATCGCCTATCTACTGTGGCGCTACAGCTTTGCTTTTCCAAATTTAGGATTATTCACATTTTTGTCTTTATTAATGATTGTCGGTGAAGGGATAGGTTTACCGTCGCGTCGGGGTCGTCGCGCCCTACACGATCAACTTGCAGGGACTCATACAATAGATGCAACTCGTCCCTTACCATCTTCACTCTTAGCTAGCAAAAGACAAGCTCAGTCTGCTGGCGGTAATGATGAAGCAGAAGAATGGCAAGAGGGAGAAGAATTAGCGGCAGATGAAATCAACCAATCACCTAACCTGTGGCGGCGGATACAGCAAAATCCCAATCTGACTTTGTTTGGGGTAGGGCTGACGAGTATGACTGCTGTGTTGGCAACTTTAATTGGCACTCAAGTTTATATTCAAATTCAACAATCCCAGCGAGCAACTAAGCAAATCAACGGCCAACAGTTCCTCGAACTCGTCAAACAATTGAGTCCAAACTCTGGGGCGACTAATGAGCAACGCCAAAGTGCAATTCTGGCTATGGGTGGTCTTAACGATCCACAATCCATCAAATTTCTCGCGGATTTATTGGTTAGCGAAACCAACCCCAGCCTCTTGGATACAATTCAACAAGCTTTGACAACTGTCGGCCCCCAAGCTATCCCCGAATTAAAAAATAAGAATCAGTTTTTAGTGGGTGAACTGGAATCTGTGGGTAGCACTGCAATCCAAGAACGGGATTTGCGGCAAGGGCGGCTACAAAGAAACCAGAAAACGATCAACAGAATTCTCTCTGTTTATAGCGGGAAAATGGAGGGCGTTGACCTTAGTAGCACCCAATTAGGTCAAAGCGGTACTCCAGGAAGTTCGTTCTTCAACTTGATATTAGACAACCTTGATTTATCTGGAGTTAAATTTAAATCTGCAAATCTTAACCAAGCCAGCTTTAAAGGTAGCCGCTTTCGGGGTGCGGGTGAAGATGGACGCTGGGATACCTACGATGATGTAATGGCTGATTTAAGCCAAGCTCAGTTGCAGCAAGCCAATCTTACTGATGCTAACCTTAGTCGCGTCTTGATGAACCGGATCGATTTGAGCCGCGCCACTCTCAACAGAGCCAACTTATCCAACGCGCGTCTATATGACGCTAAACTTAACAGCACCCAACTAGTAGGAGCTGATCTGCGAAACGCAGTTTTAGAAAGAGCTAGCTTAACTGGGGCTGATTTAGGCGATGCTAAATTGAACGAAGCTAATCTTTATGCAGCCCGTTTAGGTCGCGTTACTGCTATAGGAACGCAATTATCCTTCGCCAACTTAACTAACACCGATTGGCAAGGAGCAGATTTATCAGGAGCCTATTTGGATCGTGCTAATCTCAGCAATGCTAACCTGAGCGCCACTCGTCTGGCTGGTGCTGTTTTGCGTTCTGCCCAGATGGAAAACGTTAACTTACAAAATGCTGACCTGAGTCTTGCAGATTTACGGGGAGCAAATGTGGCAGGAGCAGATTTTAAGGGGGCAATTCTCGCCCCTAGCAAAGAAGATCCAGCAGATCAATTTGTCAAAACCCCAGATTTAGGCTCAGTATCTGCCGTAGTCCAAGGGGTTGATTTTTCTCAAGCGAAAAATTTAGATGCCAAGCAATTAGCGTACATTTGTACTCAAGGAGGCATTCATCCTCGTTGCCCGTAGAATGGAGGGGAGCAGGGAGTAGGGAGCATGGGGCAGGGGAGCAGGGGGGCAGGGGGAGCAGGGGAGCAGGGGAGCAGGGGAAGCAGAGGGAGACAAGGGAAGCAGAGGGAGACAAGGGAAGAATAATACCAATGCCCAATGCCCAATGCCTAATGCCCAATGCCCAATAACAAAATGGTGTGAGGAGTCAGTTATGAAATATATTCCATATTTGGTTTCAGTTTTGGGGGCTAGCTTGGTTTTGATGGCGACTACGAAACCAGCACAGGCTCAAGTAGCTTATGGCAGTTATATAGGTATAGGCCCCAGTGTTGGTTTTACTGATGGTATCCAGTTTGGGGGAGTAATAGCTGGGCGCTACAAGCTTTTGGAAGCACCGCTTTCACTGCGTGCCCAAGTATTAATAGGTAATAATACAGCAGTTGTGCCAACGGTTTCTTACGATATTCCCCTTAACTGGCAAGCTGATGCTTACCTTGGTGCTGGGTTAGTGTTGGCTGGTGGTGGTGGATCTTCTCCTGTGGGCGACAAAATCAGTTTTGCTTTACAACCGGGCATTGATTATATGATCCCGAATAGCAATACTGTCCTTTTTGGTAATGCCATCATTGCTTTTGATGCCTACCGTGATAGTGGTGGTACAGCTATCTCTGTACAAGGTGGTGTTGGTTTTAGATTTTAATGGGCAAAGAAAAACCCTGCTGCGATCGCTATCCCTGAGAAGCGTTAAACTTCATTGCAAATTCATAAGTTAGTCCAAACAACGTGATAGTTTTTGGTTATTGAAGAGAGACAGCACAGGATTAACACAGGAGAACACAGTGGCAATGGAATCAAATTTATTAACAGATGCGGGCACAGATGAAGTGAATCAAGATTTCAGTGAATATGTCGCCAACCTGCAACTTCACATGACTCTGCAAGCTCGCAATCTTGTTCCATCCCTGAAGCAAACACTGGTAGATAGTCGTCAGCAATTACTCCATCAAAGCCAAGCCAACTTTGAAAAGCTAGTTTCTCGACAAGGGCTGTAAATATATACAAATTTTAATCAAAATTCAAATAAAATAAAGGCAGATGTTGTTGGGTTAACGTCAATGGTGTTCTCACAAGGTCTGCTTTTTCTGATTTTTGAAGTATCAAATTACTCAAATCCCACTTTTGACGCACTAGTAAATGGCAGAAAGCAGTTAATATTATTGCAGCAGTTCCTTTGAAGAGCAGTTAGTTAAGGCTAAATAGCGGCTCGAATAAAAATGACTTCATTACTTCCCAGAAACCTCAGCGTTGTTATCCGACCAGTCCAATACCGGGATTTGGACGGAATTGAGCGCATAACTCAAGAGTCATTCGCAGCCCTTACTCCCCAAGGAGCAAGTTTTGCCATCAGCCAGATGCTCATGCTGCGTCGCTGGTATGGATTACTCAAGTTTTTGAGTTGGTTTCCTAACCCGCTTCAGTATCGCCTCTGTGCTTATGTTGCAGAGCAAGGGCGGATGCTTTTAGGAATGATTCAAGTATCACCATTTAACCGGACACGCAGTACTTGGCGCATTGATCGAGTGTTGTTAGAGCGTGGTGTCGATAAACAAGGAATTGGCTCGCAACTTTTGCGTCATTGCTTTGAATCGATTTTGGAAGCTCGCACTTGGCTGCTGGAAGTCAACATCAATGACATAGAGGCGCTGGCACTATATCGACAAAATGGATTCCAGCGTCTGGCAGAAATGACATATTGGGAAATTGGGCCGGAATTACTGGCTGAATTGGCACAAGCAGAGCCAGATTTGCCCAATCTTTTGCCAGTGAGTAATGCTGATGCCCAGTTGCTATACCAACTAGATACGGCATCTATGCCACCTTTGGTACGCCAGGTTTTTGACCGCAATACCCGCGACTTTAAAACCAGTTTGTTTGGCGCTTTAACTGATGCAGTGAAGCAATGGCTGACCAAAACAGAAGTAGTCAGTGGTTACGTATTTGAACCACAACGCAAAGCTGCGATCGGCTATTTTCAGGTGCAACTTGACCGAAAGGGCGAAGTTCCCCACGTGGCAACGTTGACGGTTCATCCTGCTTACACTTGGCTGTATCCAGAATTGTTATCTCAACTAGCTCGGATTGCTCAAGATTTTCCCCAGCAAGGGTTACAATTGGCTTCCTCTGACTATCAGGCAGAGCGAGAAGAGTACTTGGAACAAATCGGGGCAAAACGGATAGAACATACATTAGTGATGTCTCGCTCTGTGTGGCACAAGCTACGGGAGTCTAAATTTGTCTCTTTAGAAGGTATTCAGTGGACTGATATGCTGCAAGGTTTACAACCAGCACGTAAACCTATACCAGGTGGAATGTCATGGATACAACCAGGAAAGCTACCATCCTCAGATAAACCACTGCCAATCATGTCAGAACCGATTAACTTTCCAGTAAAAAACCCTAGTATAGAAGCATCGCCGATTATGGAATCAGCAGATGCAGAGCAGGAGGATTAATGAGATCCCAGGAGCAGCCAAAACCCTTTATTTCCGCCTTGGGACTAGATTTTGGTCGCAAGCGAATTGGTGTGGCTGGGTGCGATCGCACGGGTTTAATTGCTACTGGGATAACCACAATTGAGCGCACATCTTTTGAGCAGGATGTCGAGCAAATTCGGCAAATAGTTAATGAACGCGAGGTGCAAATCCTAGTTATGGGCTTACCTTATTCAATGGATGGCTCAATAGGATTCCAGGCGCGTCAAGTTCAAAAATTTACTACAAGACTTACTAAAGCGCTGAAATTGCCTGTGGAATATGTGGATGAGCGATTAACTTCATTTCAAGCAGAGCAACTGCTGATAGCTGAGAACCGCTCCCCGTCACGCCATAAAGGTTTGATTGACCGTAAAGCAGCCGCTCTAATCTTGCAGCAATGGCTGGATGTTAAGCGTGCTAGTTCCCGTAGTTCAGTTGCGGCTATTGAATATTGATACCTTTTAACATGATATTCTGAAAACGATTAGCCAGCAGTTGTATCTACGTGTCAAGCTATTTCACTGACATAATAATATGTCATTAAATAGTTAAGCGATTTCCAAACTTGCTGATATTTATTAAATTTTTACCTTTCGGCTATGTTTTCCCCTCCATTTCCTGAAGAAAATGATAACGCTCATACCAGTTCCATCACTTTAACCGATGATAAAGGGCGATCGCTCGAATGTTATGTAGAGCATTCCCTTGAGGTAGATGGACAAGAATACGTTTTACTTCTTCCAGTAGACTCACCTGTAGAGATTTTTTCTTGGGAAGGTGACGATGAGGAAGAAGAAGCAGTTCTGGTAGAAGACGATAATATCATTGAGCAAATTTTTGCAACTGCTCAAGCTGTACTATCTGAGCAGAATCTGGTATTAAAGAATACAGCTTATGCTTTGACGGTTGCAGGTGATTTACCGCCAGTCGAAGAATCAGAACTCTTTACCTTAGAAATTGAAGACGAAGAAGCAGATTTAGATCCAGAGCAGTTACAGTTACTTGCTAGCTTCTATGATGAAGATCAGGAGTATGCAATTTATACACCCCTCGATCCCCTGTTATTTTTTGCACGAATAGCAAAAACAGGTGAACCGGAATTACTCTCTCCAGAAGAGTTTCGCCAAGTGCAACCTCTGTTAGAGGAACATCTTTTTAATGAAGTAGAATAAAATTTAAAATTCAAAATGTAACATTTTCATTTTGAATTTTTATTTTAATCAAAAACTACTTAAACCTTTTACCATATCCCGTTAAGGAATAAGAATTAAATAACATACAATTTATGTCCCTGGCTTACCTCACCCTCAATCCCTCTCCTTATAAAGGAGAGGGAAGTTAGATAGAGGATGAAGTTTTGCATTTTATTTAATCGACGTTTCTAAATGTGGAAGCAATGAAACATTGATACAAAATTGGGATAGTTTTTGTTGTTTAAGATTCTAAAAAAAGCATAGAATTTTGTAGTGTTGGCTGCGATCGCCCGACTCAAGGCTACTGCTAAAAAGCAGTAATTTTTACGATCTCCAAATTGAGCGTTAGCCTTTGAAAACTATGTCGTACAGTGACAGCAGAATCTCCACCACAATCAGAATCACCACATACCACTCTACTCGCTGGCTACTGCTATGCTGCATAAACTCCAGCACTGTTTGCGCGGTTTGGGTAATTAGCTCTAGTTTGCGTTCCAAAGCATTATGACGCTCACGGATTTCGTATTCATCCTCTAAGCGGAGATATAAGTTTTCTAACTGTGGGGACTCCCAGAGCAACTCCGGCTTATCAATAATCTCTACTCGACCTACAATCTTATGTTGAACTAACAGCGCAGTCCCAAGTTGACGCAGTAATTCCCTACTCTGCTTTCTTCCTCTGTTTTCGCGTTGGAGACTAGCTGCAAATGGTTTAATTTGACCGAATACGGTCGCTAGGCTAGTTTCATAATGAGACAGCACAACACTTTTAGCGAGGATATCAGCCACTATCTGCAACCGTTCTACACTAAATTCATGCAGCAAAATTTTTCCTTCCCTAACTCTTTCACTCTCCGCAATGTTGAGATGCACTTCCACTTCTTCTGTTTCTGGGTCGGCAAAAGAGTCACTAACTTGAGAGGATAGTTTGGTCAAGAAGGCTGCTTTTTCTACAGGCTCAAGATTAAACAAGACAACTGCACCATATTCCAGCAGCACCACACAGCCGTGTTCACCGACTGTAACCATTAGTGGCATAGTCGCCAAACAAACGTAATTCTCCAACGTCTGTAAGTGAATATCCTCACCAAGGAATAGGGCCTGCGCTCTAAATTTATCTCTATCATTAAAAAGGAGTTTTTGCATTATCGCCCTATTTGCTTTTCTGTCTGCTACTCTGCGAGGATAGCGATAGCAACCAATGCCTATTATCGGAGATCGCTACAATCTCAGCTTACCAATAAACTTATTTAGCACTGCCGAAAGTGCGTTTGTATTTTGACCCTGTACTGGTAAAAAATGTTTTCCCAACAATTTGGATAAAGCAAATCCCTAAGAGAACCATAAATGTAGGATTTTGACAATCTTGGGAAATAATTTTATAATCATCAGCCAATAAATATACTTTAAATTTTTGTCAACATCTTAATATGTATGTGTTTACTTTATCATTTTTTATTTAATATTCAAAACTTCTATTTACCACTTTATAATACAACTAATCTCAAGCATTGCCAGGGAAATTATAAATTTATATTTAGCGGTAATATTAGCATTAAAATTATTTAATTAACAGGAAGTAAATGAAATTAAGGAAATTTATTGTGAGGTAATCACCGACAATATTTGGAATTTTTTTAAATTAGAAGCAAACGATATATTTATGGATTTGAATAGTTTTTACATCAAAGAAATATAAAATATTTTAGGGATTTTATCTCAAAATGTTCAGGGAGATATTCCAGTATGGAGTTAGACTAACTAAACTATATTGGGTTATGCTCATTTGTCTGAGCTATTTAAATTTGACTGTTGACTATGGCCTGGAACAACCTTTTGCAACCTGACTTGATTTTAGAAGGTTCAGTGTTGAATCTAACACCAGATATTATCCAAAAATACGGGCTTAAAGGGCTGGTGTTGGATGTAGACGAAACCTTAGTACCCTTTACGGTAGGAATAGCTTCCCCAGAACTACGAGAGTGGGTGGAGCAAATTCGCACCTGTACTGCATTGTGTTTGGTGAGCAACAATCTAAGTGAAGCCCGAATTGGGGGAATTGCGCGATCGCTCAACCTACCTTACTATTTAGGTGCAGCGAAGCCTTCCCGACGCAAAATTAGGGCAGCACTTAGGGGAATGGATCTACCAGTGCATCAAGTGGGAATGGTAGGCGATCGCTTATTTACCGATGTCATAGCAGGTAATCGCTTGGGGATGTTTACCATTTTAGTTGAACCGATTGTCCATGCTGATGAAGCCCTGCGCTCTCATCCCGTCCGCAACTTTGAAGTTTGGGTATCTGAAATCTTAGGAGCCTCCATTACCCCCAAGAAAAGCAAGATTCACAAAACTTGAGAAATCGTCAGGAAAGTAAATCTAAAGAAATGCTTAAGGAATCTTACTGGAAGTCAAAAATCGGGGATCATAAGTATTAATAACATAGGGTCAGCCAAAAAAGACCCTAACTCATACTAAGTAAATATACTTCCGTAAAGCGTCAACCTTCACTATAGAGGGATTGGCGCTTTACAATTTATTTAGTCAATTGTCATTTGTCCGTTGTCATTCGTCAGTTGCTAATGACCAATGACTAGTGACTAATGACCAATGACCAATGACTAATGACTAATGACTAATGACTAAAACAATTGTTGTCAAAATCGGTACTTCTAGCCTTACTCAACCAGAAACGGGACAATTAGCACTTTCTACTATCGCTACCTTGGCGGAGACACTTTGCCATTTAAGACACCAGGGACATCGGGTAATTTTAGTTTCTTCTGGTGCTGTGGGCGTGGGTTGTGCGCGGTTGGGCTTAACTGAACGTCCTAAAGCGATCGCACTAAAACAAGCTGTAGCAGCAGTTGGACAAGGTAGGTTAATCCGTATATATGATGATTTATTTACTACACTACAACAAGCGATCGCTCAAGTATTATTGACTCGCAGCGACTTGGTACAGCGCAGCCGCTATCTCAACGCCTACAATACTTTTCAGGAATTATTGGGGCTGGGAGTGATCCCCATAGTTAATGAAAATGATACTGTAGCGATAGACGAACTAAAATTTGGTGATAATGATACCCTTTCGGCATTGGTTGCCAGCTTAGTAGAAGCAGACTGGTTATTTTTGCTTACCGATGTCGATCGCCTGTACTCAGCCGATCCCCGTTCTGTTCCAGATGCTCGACCGATCGCTTTAGTTAGTAGCATTAAAGAATTAGCTCAATTACAAATAGGTTCCCAAGGTTCTCAGTGGGGGACTGGCGGGATGCTGACGAAAATTTCAGCTGCCAGAATTGCGATCGCTGCGGGAGTGCGGACTGTAATTACCCAAGGGCGATTTCCTCGAAATATAGAAAAAATTATCCAAGGTGAACTTATTGGGACGCATTTTGAACCGCAACCTGAACCAACTTCGGCGCGTAAACGTTGGATAGCTTACGGACTTTTACCTGCGGGTAAATTGTATTTAGATGAAGGTGCGATCGCGGCAATTTCTCTAGGGGGAAAATCGTTATTAGCTGCTGGAATCAAAATAGTAGAAGGAGAGTTTGACACACAAGATGCTGTGCAATTGTGTGACAGCAACGGTAACGAAATTGCTAGAGGACTTGTGAATTACAATAGCAACGATCTGCAAAAAATTCGTGGCTGTCATTCACGAGAAATTCCCACAATTTTAGGCTATGCCGGTGTGGAAACAGTAATTCATCGAGATAATTTAGTTTTGACTTAAAATGTAAATAAGATAAATTTTATGAGTACTAACTGGGAGAGTCAAAAAGCGACAAATTCCACAAGAACGCGATTGCCTAATCTTTCGCTGTCTACTAACACTCCATCACAGTCAAAAATAACTAATTCTGTTTGCATTTCGCTCCACGCCTCACTCATTTACAAATTGAGGATTTGCGAGCAAAGCGATCGCCACAGCGCCCCACAATGGTGCATCATCCCCCAGAACCGCCGGCACAATTTCAAAATCAACCTCCGGTAAAGCCGTCTCCCGCGCCACCTGACGCATTACCTGCCAAAAATCCTCCCCCGCCTTCATCACACCACCTCCCAACACAAAGCGCTGCGGATTCATTAAGTTCGCCACATTGCCAATACCCACACCCAACGCCCAAGCAGCCTTATGCAAAACTTCCTTAGCCAAATCATCCCCAGCCGTCGCCGCCTCACTTACCAACTGCCCCGTCAGCAACGTTAAATCATCCCCCACCAAACTCCTCAAAACCTCTCCATCTCTGAGTCCTCCGCGCCTCTGCGGTTCGTTCTCCAAAATTTCCCTAACATTTTGCGCCATATAAGGCCCCGAAGCCAAACGTTCCACACATCCCCGCTTCCCACACAAACAAACTGGCCCAGCCGGATCTACAACGATGTGTCCAATTTCGCCAGCCATCCCACCAGCACCTCGCCAAGGCTGCCCGTTGAGTATCCAACCACCACCCACGCCAGTGCTGACAGTAATGTAAAACAGGCTATCGTATCCCTGTCCCGCACCAAAGCGATGTTCACCCAAAGCAGCGATATTGGCATCATTGTCTACACTCACAGAAACGCCAAACTCATCCTCCAACAATCCTTTGAGAGGAATATTTTCCCATCCAGCCACATGATGAGATAGTCGCACCGTCCCCGTGGAAGCATCAACTGGGCCGCCAAAGCTGACACCGATCGCAGCAGGTTTTGCGTCTTCTAGCAGCGAGTAAATAAGCGATCGCATAATTTCCAAGTCAGTGCTAGCATCTGCATTGGCTGGCGAGAGACGACGTTCATAACGCAACCACTTTCTCGAACCGATGTTTACCAATGCAGCCGCCAGCTTAGTGCCGCCAAAATCGAGAGCTAAAATTAATGTCATTCACTCACCTTTTCTTGAGTCCAATACTCCATCAATAAACTGTTGCAATCGTTCATAATGTGAACCTTTCCAATAAATGCGATCGCAGTCTTGGCAACGCTGGAATTGATCGATCTGCGATCGCACATTTTCTGGTAGCTTGTCAACGATGGATTCTTTCTCTACAGATTCTAATAATCCGTTGCAACGCAAACACCGTTTAAATGGTGCAACTAATTTAAATAAGTCGAAGCGTTGCAGTACTTCTATAATTTGTTCTTGAGGGTTAGTATTTCTAACATAATATCCGTGCGTTACCAAACTACGCATTAATAGACCTTTATCACGAGTCAAGAGAATCCGCTCTTGACTAGAGGATATTTGGGCTAATTTCTCATCCTCGTAGTCATTGCGGTACAAAGTATCAAAACCTAAAAGTCGTAGAGATGTCGCAAGCTTCCCCAAATGGATATCTACAACAAAACGAATAATACTGAGCGGTGTTGGCAAAACAGAAATGCTTGGTATAATGACATTCCTACCTGAAATTGGATAAACATTGATAGTATCTCCATCCGAAACTATGTAAGAAAAATTTACATATTCATCATTAACATTTATAAAATCAACTTCTGGATGAGGGACACCTAACGACTCAATCATGTCCTTGATTGAGGCTTTCTCCTCAAAAAAATGGGAGATTTTCACCTGCTTCTGATGCCGTGGTAAAAAATGATTCAATTCTGCATGGAAGGAGAAATATGCGATCGCCATAGCTACAGATATTCGGATTACCCTACTGGCAACAATTTTTCACAATTGCGAAGCTTTATCTATTGTATTGAAAAAATCGATCCTTCCTCAAGTGAGCTATCTCCACTATAAAATGTCCATTTACCTTGATTTAACCAACTTTCTAGAGGCAACAAACGATAATGAAATTATAAAGATTCTCAAATACTTGCATTTATTATTGAGTTCAGTTACAGTCAAAGCAGATGAATATAATCAAACCCTGACATACGCTTCAGGAAGTTAGATTAGATAAAAGGGTAAATAACAGGTTTGCTAATGTTGATGTCAGTGACGCGGCTAGTGATTAGTCACTAAGTTTTAACATTAACTCGTAATGCATGAAGTATGGAGCACTAAAGCATTTCTCCCTAGTTTCAGTGTTTTTATTTTTCCGATTTAATTGAGAATTATTTGCAATATGCTTAAACAGATAGATATATTAAAAGTAGATAGTAGGAATAATCTCATTAATCTATATCGAGTTATTACACATATACCTTTAGAAAGATATTGTTTGCAAAAAACAACGAATTATATTTCTATATGTAAAAACAGGATTGGTAACTAGCTATGTAAATAATTTCACCAAAACTTTAAATAAGTATTTTACTACTAACAATATTTTGGATTGTAATATCAGCTACATTGATATTATCAGCAAGTTAATCCTTGGTAATTCTTCAAGTAGCTTTGCGCCTATGTACAAGGTTTAATATATTTGATTTTACCAAAGAAAGTAAGTTCATAAAAGGCGAGTTTCAGCAAGTGGAAATTTATAAAATACCAAATAACAATAAAACTAGATACAAAATTAACGCCGTTCATACGGAAAAATCTATCTTGACAGTGTTTATCTTTATTGTGGAGAATTTATTAACCGGAAAGACCTCGATCAACAATGATGTTATAAAGTGGCTACCTAGTTTTAACTGGGAAATGAATATTGTTCTTTATCTCCTTTAGCCAAGGATATTGTAGCTAAGAACACAAATGTATTTTGTAATACCTTTTGTCCAAAAAATAAGCTAATGAGTACAGCGAGATGAATACTTTTTTCTGTTCTGATGAGTCACAGCAAGTAGGAGAAGATGTTATTGGTAGCGCCACTAATTATCAAACTTATATTTTAGTTGAGTGTCCTTTACCTTGGACATCAGAAGCCTTTAATTCTAAATGGGTTCCCCAGAACTTGAGGGTTTTGGTAGAAGAAGTGAAACGTGCTAAATTACCGATTAGATTTCTTTTAATTGCTAATGATGTCTCACACAAAGTAAATCACACTACGCTGTTGATTTATCAAAAGAAAGAGGGACTAAGTGATGGATACCATAAACAAGAGTTTAAGCTAGGAAATATCGAGCAAGTAGCAGCAGTTGTCCAAAAATGGATATGGGGTATTAGCTCTAATTCTGAGGTAGAAACTAGTCCGACTAGAGATATTTTAGTTTGTACCCACGGTAGCCATGATAAGTGCTGTGCGAGATATGGCGCTCCTTTTTACTTCCATGTTACAGCTAGTAATGCTGATTTCTGCTTGGATAAAGTGCGAATTTGGAAATCATCCCACTTTGGTGGACATCGGTTTGCGCCAACAATCATAGATTTGCCAGAAGGAAGATATTATGGTCGTCTCGATCGAGATTCATTTAGATCAATTTTGACTCGAACAGGCGATATTAAATGCTTACACAAAGTCTATCGAGGCTGGGGAATTCTGCCTGCTGCACTTCAGGTTTTGGAAAGAGAACTAATCCTTAAAAACGGATGGGATTGGTTTAACTATAAAGTTGCAGGTAAAATTTTAGAGCAAAGTTTAGATAATAATAGTATTCTAGCTGAACTAAGTTTTGAACAACCTTCTGGTTCTCTCTCCACTTACCAAGCTAAACTTGTGAGAGATGAAACAAGAACTCAACAACTCAAGAGTTCATGTAATGCAACAAAAGAGTTGGTAGTTACTAAATATGCTGTAGGTAGTCTTTGGCTTACCTCTAATAAGGTGATAAGTTATAGTGTCTAAAAGACTGGGATATGCATCTACCTAAATTCGTAATTCGCTTAATAATGCTCTCGACGAGATTCTGCGCGTAGCAAGATTCCCGAATGAGTATATGACATTTTTTATAGCGTAGGCGTAGCCCACCGCAGGTATCGCGCTTTTGCAAAATACTTTTCGATTTACTGAAATTAAATTACTCAATCCCTGCATCCACGATAACTATCAACTTTCCTCTTCCCCAGGCTTGTTTTTCCCTCAGTGTCGAATTAATAAGTCCAATTTTGCTTAGTCTGCAAGCTATAGGTTCCATCTTGCACATTCACTCGCTCAGGAATCAGATTTAGATCCCTAAACACATTTGCCTGATGCTGTAGAGCAGTGAGCGATTGATCGTCAATGGGAATGATTGCACGTTCGGCACTACGTTGCTGTAAAGTTTCTACAATGGATGGATCGATTTCATGGTTTTGTGCCATTCGTTGAACCGCTTCCAATTCCTGTCTCTTAGCCCAAGCTCCAGCTTCGTTTACCTCTTCTAAAATCACCTTGAGCAGTTCGGGATAGTCGCGTACAAGTTCTGGAATCGCGTAGTAATAGGTCGGAACTTCTATAGAGGCTTTGTCACCAAATATGCTTTCTAGATCGGCAATCGATCGCCCTGGGTAAGAGCTTCGGGACTGAGTTGCTGTGTAAGGAACCCAAATCACCCAAGCATCAATCTCACCACGGCGGAATACGGGCAGCGCCTCCGGCTGTGTGAGATAAACTGGCTCAATGTCACTAAAATCGAGACCTACTTTCGCTAGCGATCGCACAAGTACATAATGGGCGCTTGAGCCTTTATCAAAAGCTATCTTTTTACCCTTCAAGTCTGCTAGTGTCTGAATCGGCGAATCTTCCGGTACCAAAATCGCTTGACCTTTAGGAGCGGTATATTTTTCTTTTGCTACCCGCACAAATACATGATCTGCTGCTTGAGAGAAAATGCTAGCCGTACCACCACCACCGCAGAAGTCAATTGTCCCGTTACTGAGTGCTTCTATCAAAGAAGAGGCTGATAAAAAGCTTGTCCAGGTGACAATCAGCCCATAAGGTTGCAAACGATTTTCGAGCAAGCCTTGAGTCCGAAGAACTTCTAGATTTGTCATTCCCTCTGGATACCCAATTTTGAGTTGCTTGAGCCGCCGCGCTTGTTCAGCTAAGGGCGTGTTGCTAGATCCAACAGAACGGCTAGAAAACCAGCGATCCAAAGCTATACAAAAAATTATGCCCCCCACAAATAGCCCCACGGTTTCTAGTAAGCGAGTTGTCGAATTTTTGGGTATTTGGAACTGATTTAGTAGAGACGAAAGTGTATTGGCAGATTCAGAAGCGGCAACAGCATGACTGTCAAAAGCCAGAGTCCAGACCAAACTCGCAGCAAGACCAATGCAAAATAAGACTGCAAACCTGTAGGCAGCCGATCTCCAAATGGCTACTCTGAGCAACTGTAAGATGTTTTGACCTGTGCTTCTAGGCAGAAGGTTAATGAAACGGCTAATCATTATGAGTCCTTGGCTGAAATAACCATCTATTTGGTTAGGCGGATGATTGTGAAGGATTTGGGCTAAAACCCCTCTACTAATTGATGCTGGGAATGAATGGCGCACTACATACGAGAATGCAGCCAGAGTGTTATACTTCTTTGGGCTGTTTATATATTATTACTGAGGCTTACCCCGTTTTTTTGAAGTTAGAGAAATTGGTAAATAACTTAGGTTTTTGGATCATGGCGAGTGGAACAAACCTTATTTATCGATATTGCGGGGCTGATTGCTCAAGTTGAGCGATTGGTAATTTCGGTCATCAAACAGGTGTTGAACGAGTGATGGTGATGGATTGGTTAATTGCAACAATTAAGATCGGGCTAGCTGCTGCTGTAGCAACAACCTTTGACGACAATATTTATCTGACTGCTTTTTTTAGCTCAGTTAATCGGACTTTTCGGCCTCAGCACGTTGTAGTTGGTGAGCTTCTAGGGTTCACAGCATTATTGACAGTAAGTTTGATTGGTTTCTTAGTGGGTCTAGTAATTCCGTCAACTTGGATTGGTCTACTAGGGATTTTGCCGATACTCATTGGTTTGAACAATTTACGCAACCTTAATCAGGATGACTCAAATGAAGATAAGTCAGCCAATCTGAAAATAAACTCTAAATATCGAGGATTTGATTCCAGAAAGCGATCGCTCTGGGATGTAATCCGCGATCCACAAACCTATCGTGTCTCTGCGGTCACGGTTGCCAACGGTGGTAACAATCTGGGGATATATATTCCCCTATTTGCCACTAGCTCAATCCAAAATCTATCCGTAATCATACCAGTTTGCTATTTCACTATTTTGTGCTGGCTATTGATGTCCTATAACTTAACTCGCCTACCTGGTATTGCTTTAGTCCTCAGCCGCTATGCTAGTAAGATATTTCCCTTTGTACTAATGTGGCTGGGCTATAGAATTTTGATGGATAGTGAATCCTATCGGCTTTTTCTACCGAAGGGTTGACAGTAAAGGGGACTGGGGACTGGGGACTGGGGAAAAATAATTCCTAACTCTTCACTTAGAACCAAAATTCTAGATCCAAAATCAAGATGAAGCCATATTTAAGACTTTCCTTAGCAGAACTTGGTCTTCTAATTTGGCTTTTAAACGACCATTTTCGATATCTCGAATCCAGCTTTGGCTTTTACCTGTGAGTTTTGCCAATTCTCTTTGGGAAAGATTCAAATTTTTTCGCGCCTGCAAAATCTCTTCACCCAGTAAATCGTTTGTAGCTTTAGGCTTTCTTTTGGCTTTAGCAGTTCGCCGTTGCTTTTTTTCCGATTCTGAAATTTGCTGTTCCCATTCTGGTGGAAGTTCAAAAGCTAAAATCCGCGCATTCATTAAGAGATTCCACTTACCACGGGGGCCTGTGTCTGTGAGGCGAGTTTCAGCACCACCGTCGTTAGTCCAAAATTCTAATGCTTCATCTGGATCTTCGGGAAGATCGATTAACTTCGCCCACAAAGGTTGAATTTCTGGTGGGTAAGTAACTGGATCGAAAAGTGGCTTCATTCCATAGTGATTGAGAATTTCCAAATCGCTTTCAAAGGTTCGCAGCAGACGTTTGCGTTCTTCCCGTTGTCTGGATGCAAGGGCGACTTTTTCTTCACCGTAAGCAATACGCAGCAAGGTAGGAATCGTAATGCGTTGCTCTTTGCCCATTTTGGTTTTAAACAGCAACCACAGCATTAACCGGACTGCGCCTTCATGTTGCTGCCAAATACTCATAACTGTGGTTAGTAGTGTTTTAGGAAGACTACCGTATTGATAGAATGCGGTTCGCTCTTTACATGCTTGTTTATTTAAGAAATATTGCGCCCATGCGCCTGCTTTGACTTTAAAAGTTAGCCCAATCAGATATTTGCATCCAAGATTGTCTTCTTGAAAGTGGTGCTGAATATCTACTAAGTGCCATAAGCGGCTGTTTGTAACAGAGAATCCGTTAATTCGACCTTGTTGGGGCCAGTCAATGGAGATAATTAGGGAGCAAGCTTGCTGGACAAGATTTTTCATTAAAGCTAGCTTGGCAGCTTTGCTTAAGTCTTTGCGTTTCTCCATCCCCAAATATTTCTCGATTTGGCGCTCATCGATCGCAAATTCTTGCTCCCAAGGTTGATCTAAAGCTGTAGCATAACCTGCAAAAATTAGATGTATGCAAGCGGCTCTGATATCAAGCGCCTCAATTGCTGCTATATCTGTGGCTTTGTCGTTAACTTTAAATGGATCTTGGATATGGAAAGCGATCGCACCCTTACCTTGATTAACTTGTCGGCTGTAACTGATGTAGCCATCTTCATCGGTTTCCCAATGTAGGGATGTACGTTGTGCTAGTACATTACAAGCTTCCCAAATTGCGATCGCAGAAGCAAATGGATTATTCTTGCCGTTAGAAAACAAATCTAAACTGGTAGAATCTCTCGGTTCAACTTTGCATCTCCCTTTTTTCGCCTGCCAAAGAATCGGAGAATTAGTTGGACAAGCTATTACACATTGCGGTTCTGAATAATAGCCCTCACAATTATTACAAAGACCAGGATCAACCCAATATTCATTGTTCTCTATTCTGATTGCACCCGTAGGACATTGGGGGCGGCAGTTGTCACATCCAACGCAACTGTTGTTAGGAATTGTATAAGGCATTTGGCTCTTTTCCCACTCTAATCGTTGAGATGTCTGTCTCAGGTCTCCCCTGGATGAGTCCTGTCTATTCATGACTCGCTATCACATAATCTTTCTGGCGAGAAAAAATTATTCTCACCATATTCACTCCCCACATCCATATTTTGACTTTGCATCCAATCGGAAGCTATTTAAGGCTTTGAAACCGAGCCGGACAAAACTTATTTATTAACTATACATTTCATGAAAAAAATCATTAATTTGTTTGTACCGAGCTTAGAAAAATATCTTAAGATTCATTTAATTAGGTATTGAATGAATATTTTAACTTTAAACATAAAGTATTTTAAGAACATATTGAACCCTGATGAGATTGGAATTTATCTGATTTATTAATAATTTTAATATTTAAGGTGGGTTCGGATTCTGCCATAAAAATCACAGTTACTTTACAAATTGATTATGTTCCCTTCATAAATTCATTATATTGATTTAAATGTAAAACTAATATTTATTTTGTCATCATTTATATAAATAGTTGAATCAGATTAAATTGCAAATTGTTGCTTTGCAAAATACATATTGCACATATCAGAATGTAATTAATGAACATTTGTTTTTGTATATATGTATACTGTTTATCTACATTTCGTTGTCTAAATCTAAAAGTATTTGAAAAATAATATCATCACTTTTATCGATATACTTGCGTTTACATCAGGCTTTCTCGACGAGGGTAGGTTTCAAACCTGTAATTTATGCTGTATGGGAATAGCTGATTAGCGGCTGCTGCCTCTAGTCAAATATCGAGTCTCTGACTCAATGAATGCGTTTTTATGCCAGCAGATGAACGAGATAAACTTAAGCATTGATAATTATTATTGTCAATAATTTGCATTTATTTTCTATTTAAAAAATAATTTCTCATTGTGTTCAAAGTCATCGATTTTTTATCAAGCGAAAGTGAGTTTTGAATACAAAAGAATAAAAGATTAGGATAATATGATGATTAATGCACAAACAGATTGATAGGCAAAATAGCCAAGGAATTATTAATGGCACAACTAACAGGTTTGACATTTGGCGGTAAAGCTTGGACACCAAAATTTGCTCAAGAAATTGACAAAGATAAATGTATCGGCTGTGGCAGATGTGTTAAAGTCTGCGGGTACAATGTGCTAGGTTTAAAGGCGCTCAATGAAGAAGGCGAATTTGTAGAAGACGAAGATGATGAAGAAGTTGAACGGAAAGTAATGGCAGTTACCTCTCCAGAAAACTGTATTGGTTGTGAAGCGTGTTCACGGATTTGTCCGAAAAATTGCTACACCCATGTTGCAGTAAATAATTAGAGTTTTTAGAGTTAGTCCAAATTGTTGTTAATTCAAGGAGGCACTGTTTGTAAAAAGCGCGAATGCGCTAGGCAAGGTAACTTGAGGGGAATACTAAGTATTTACCGGAACTAATAAATAGTTCACAGTAAACAAATCCGTAAATCGCAAAATGTCAGCTATTAACAAATTTAAACTTGCTGCTAATATAGCCTAATCAATATTAGGTCAACAGTGCCCTCTTGGAACAACGAGCTTTTTTGAAAGCAGGGGGCTAACTTTTTCATAGGAGTTGAAATATAATTTGTATTTTTTTGGGGGAAAGATATGGAAAAAATCTGGAAGTTTCCCCCATTTTTAATGGCTGCACGTTAGAAAGTTAATAAGTGAAAAGGGAAAAGGGAATGGGGAGGATGAGGGAGCAGGGGGAGCAGGGGGAGCAGGGGGAGCAGGGGGAGCAGGGGGAGCAGGGGAAGCAGGGGAAGAAGAACTATTAATTATTACCTCAATGCTCAATGCCCAATTCCCAATTCCCAATGCCCAATGCCCTATTCCCTATTCCCAGAAAATCACACCTTTAAAGACTGTTTACACAGGTAGCATGTATGCAACAAGTTCCTGTTTCACTATGGACTCTGGTTGCTGGGATAGTAGTTACAGCAATCAGTATTTGGATCGGTCAAAACCACACTCTCATGCCGGTGCAGGCATCGCTACAAGCGCCTTTGGTAGACGGTTTTTTCAACGTCATGTTTACCATTGCGATCGCACTCTTCTTGGTGGTAGAAGGAACCATTGTACTTTTTTTGATTCAGTTTCGTCGCCGCAAGGGTGACGATACCGATGGCGTGCAAGTGGAAGGTAACGTTCCCTTAGAAATCTTCTGGACAGCAATTCCAACAGTGATTGTTCTCCTCTTGGGAATCTACAGTGTAGATGTTTTTAACCGAATGGGCGGTTTTGAACCTGCGGGTCATCCTCATTCAGCGGCTCATGTTGCTCATAAGCCAGGAACGGCGATCGCAGCTACACTTAGCGATACCTCTGAAGCAACAACTGCTCCAGCGATCGCCCCAACAATCGGTATTGGCGCGTCTCCTCAAACCCTAAACAAACCAGCTGATTTAGTTGTTGATGTCAAAGGCATACAGTATGCCTGGTTATTTAATTACCCTGATAGTGGCATTACCTCTGGGGAATTGCACATACCCGTTGGTGCTGATGTTCAACTCAATCTTTCAGCACAAGATGTAATTCATTCATTTTGGGTTCCAAACTTCCGCCTGAAGCAAGATGCACTTCCCGGTATCCCTACTGAACTACGATTTGTCGCCACAAAACCAGGTACATATCCCGTAGTTTGTGCTGAGTTGTGCGGTGGTTATCATGGTTCAATGCGGACACAGGTAATTGTCCACACACCAGAAGAATATAAAAGCTGGCGGACAGAAAACCAGATTGCTCAACAGCAAAACCTCAATCAAGTTGTTGCAGTGAGCGAGTCCCCGTCTTGGCGGTTTCCGGCGATGGGGAACTCGCGAACCCAAAGGGTTAATCCAGCCGACTTATCAACATCAGAGTTTCTCGCGCCCCACACCCATGATATGGGAATCAGTGCAGCAACTCTAGAGTCAGTAGTCATGAGTCATTAGTCATTGGTCATTGGTCATTGGTCATTAGTCATTCAAATGACAACGGACAAATGACAAAGGACAAAAAGACAAAGGACAAATGACAAATGACAAACGACAAAGGACAAAAATATGACGCAGGTAGAATTTCCACGGAATACTCCACCAGAAGGAAAGAAACCGGAAATGGTGGCTGGCCACGCTTCCCATCCGAAGGCGTGGAAATGGCAAGATTATTTTACATTTAATGTTGACCACAAGGTTATTGGTATTCAATACCTGGTGACGGCGTTTGTCTTCTATCTCATCGGCGGACTGATGGCGATCGCTCTGCGGGTCGAATTAGCAACACCAGAATCAGACGTACTCGACCCCAATCTGTATAACGCTTTCATGACCAATCACGGGACGATTATGATCTTCCTGTGGATTGTCCCTAGCGCTATTGGCGGATTTGGTAACTATTTAGTGCCGTTGATGGTCGGTGCTAGGGATATGGCTTTCCCGAAGCTGAACGCGATCGCCTTTTGGTTAAATCCACCAGCAGGTGCGCTTATATTAGGTAGTTTCATTTTCGGCGGTTCGCAATCTGGCTGGACAGCTTACCCACCTTTGAGTTTGGTGACAGCACCAATTGCTCAAACTATGTGGATACTTGCGATCGTTTTGGTGGGAACTTCCTCAATTTTGGGTTCGCTGAACTTCGTAATCACCATTTTGATGATGAAGGTTCCTAGCATGAAATGGGATCAAGTACCCCTATTCTGCTGGGCAATCTTGGCAACCTCCCTGCTAGCACTTCTCTCCACACCTGTATTAGCAGCCGGTTTAGTTCTGCTGTTGTTTGACCTCAACTTTGGTACATCCTTCTTCAAACCAGATGCAGGCGGTAACGTTGTAATTTATCAACACTTATTCTGGTTTTATTCTCACCCGGCAGTATATTTAATGATTCTGCCCATCTTCGGCATTATGTCGGAGGTAATTCCAGTTCACTCCCGCAAGCCAATCTTTGGTTATAAAGCGATCGCTTACTCTAGTGTAGCCATCTGCGTTGTGGGTTTGTTCGTTTGGGTACACCACATGTTTACCAGTGGTACACCCGGCTGGATGCGGATGTTCTTCACCATCTCCACTCTCATCGTTGCAGTTCCCACTGGTGTGAAGATTTTTGCTTGGGTTGCTACCCTTTGGGGTGGTAAAATCCGCTTCACAGGTGCAATGCTTTTCGCCATTGGCTTGTTGTCTATGTTTGTCATGGGCGGCTTAAGTGGTGTGACGATGGGAACAGCGCCCTTTGATGTTCACGTCCACGACACATATTATGTTGTTGGACATTTCCATTACGTTCTGTTTGGCGGTTCCGTGTTTGGCATTTATGCCGGCATTTATCACTGGTTCCCCAAAATGACCGGAAGAATGTTGAATGAAAGCTTAGGACGGATTCATTTCGCCCTTACCTTTATCGGCACGAATCTCACCTTTTTACCCATGCACGAGTTGGGTTTGAAAGGAATGCCCCGACGAGTGGCAATGTATGACCCCCAATTTATCGACCTCAATCAAATTTGTACCTTCGGTTCAATTGTTTTGGGGATATCGGTAATTCCTTTCGCCATCAACATGATTTACAGTTGGTTGAAAGGGCCTTTGGCTGGTGATAATCCTTGGCAAGCTTTGACTTTAGAATGGACAACTAGTTCACCACCAGCAATTGAAAACTGGGAAGTATTGCCGGTTGTGACTCACGGCCCTTATGACTACGGTCATGATAACCCTCTTGAAATAGAGCAATCTGCAACACCGGAAGCTAGTGCTTAGTTGGTATATTCAGTATTGCGATCGCACTTCAAGTCACTGAAACTTCTAGTCATTAGATTTGAGAACTCGAAACTCCAAGCTTGGAACCCGAAACTTCAAGCTTGGAACACGAAAGGCCGAGTTCAGAACATGAACGGCCGAGTTCAGAACACGAAAGGCCGAGTTCAGAACACGAACGACCGAGTTCAGAACATGAAAGGCCGAGTTCAGAACACGAAATTCGGAATTTTGAGAATTCCTGAACAAGTCAAGAGTTTGGCTAAATAAGGATTTTGGATAAAGAATGGAAATTTTGCTGGTTCAGATTTCATTCTTTATTCAAGCTTCCACCACAGACAGAGTAGATCGTATTGTCAAAAAATCTATGACTATAGCTACAACCACAAGCGAAGAACACAGTGCAGGACACGAAGAACATCCAGATTTAAGAGTTTGGGGATTGTTGACATTCCTCGCCTCTGAATCCCTGATGTTTGGGGGATTTTTTGCCACTTTCTTGTTTTTTAAAAGTACTACAGCAGTTTGGCCACCAGAAGGGAGTGAAGTAGAACTACTTGTACCGACGATTAACACCATTATTCTGGTGTCTAGTAGTTTCGTGATTCACTTCGGTGATACGGCGATTAAAAAGAATAACGTCAAGGGAATGCAACTGTGGTACGCAATTACTGCAATCATGGGTGCAATTTTCTTGGCTGGTCAGGTTTATGAGTACTCAACATTGGGATACGGACTGACCACCAACGTCTTCGCTAACTGCTTTTATATCATGACTGGGTTCCACGGTTTGCACGTTTTTGTGGGACTGTTATTGATATTACGCGCATTGTGGCGATCGCGTCTCCCTGGTGAATATTCAGCAACCAATCATACTTTCATCGAAATGACAGAGATTTACTGGCACTTCGTAGACATTATTTGGATTGTCTTATTCACCTTAGTGTACGTTCTGACTTTGTTTTAAATTAAGCATGGGGCATTAACAATTCGTAATTCGTAATTATGTTGAGTTATTGCCCAATCCCCAATCCTCAATCCCCAATCCCCAATCCCCCATTCCCAATATGCAAGCTAATACAAACAAATTCTCATGGTTTCAGGTTCCAGATGATATCAAAAATCTATTAATTTTAGCTGCAAAAAACTGGGAAAATACATCAGAATCCGAAAAATATATTCAACAAGCTTTAGACCAGACTGGTGATAATACAGATGTCTTGGTAGCAGCCTATAGATTTTTCTATTATAAAAACAATTATTCTCTTGCATTACAAACAACAGTCAAATTATTAGATAAAATTAAAGAAATAGAACAATTACCTGATGACTGGGAGCAACTTCAGCCGATATTAGTCAATCGCAAAGAAGACTCACAAATTCGATTGTACTTAAATGCTTATGCTGCTTCTGGATTAGTGCTAGCAAAGTTAGGAGAAATTGAGCAAGCCAAAGAAATCAGCACCAGAGTCAAACAGATAGACGAAAAGAATGATTTTGGTTCTGGTATTCTGCTGGATATTTTGACACGTCCAGCAGAAGAAGACGATTAATTAGTCAGTAATGAAAAGTCAAGGTGAAATCATGAACAATTGGTTATCTACTAAATCCTATTCCCTATTAGGAGCAAGTACTGATAGTAACTCTATCATCCCTACTATTACCATACCTACTAAACTTTCTGTAGGTAACATTCCTAATGTCTCACCGATCATTGTGATCCAATCCTCTCCACTATCAATTTAAAAATTATGAAAGGTAGGGATTGGCTGCTAACAGGGGACGGTCAGCATCAAGCCTGTAAATCTGTAAGAGCATGGGATTTATTGAGAGAAAATTACCGCCTTTATCGGTTTTTAACTGAACTGGAAGATGTTCTCAATAATAGTGACAATGAAACCAATTGTCTGCCAGAAATTCGGATGCTCGTAAGGCGTTTGATGGTAAATTCCTACTGGGTGCAAAGTCAAAATTTAGAACCTTCACCCAAAACGGGAAGCTCTGTTTTACTCCTATATGATGAATTGGGTTTTCCGTTAACAGTGCAAACAGTAATATTTGCACCGGGAACCAGTTCAAACATTCATAATCATGGAACGTGGGGAATCGTGGCGGTGCTAAAAGGCCAGGAAAAAAATACTTTTTGGCGACGCACTAATAGCCCAGAATTTCAGGACAAAATCGAAGCAACGGGAGAAATAACTCTCTTCCCAGGAGACATTATTAGCTTTACTCCCGATGCAATTCACAGTGTAGAAGCAGTGGGTGATGAACCAACTGTGACTTTTAATATTTATGGCGAAACCGATCCAAGTGAGAGGTTTGAGTTTGACTTAATTAGCCATAAAGCGAGGAATTTTTAATTTCATCGGTTCGTAGTTGGCGCTTTAGCGCGAAAGAGTAATTAGGAGATAGTTGAATGGCAAGAGTAATTTTCTATAGCAAACCAGGCTGTAAAGGTGGTGTTAAGCAAAAAGTTTTGCTAACAGCTGCTGGTCATGAAGTGATACCACAGAACCTGCTAAAAGAACCTTGGACAGCTGAACGGTTGCGTTCCTTTTTTGGCGATCGCCCCGTAGCCGAATGGTTTAATCTTTCCGCCCCCAAGATAAAATCTGGTGAGGTGGTTCCTGAAAAAGTGGATGAACAAACAGCTTTGGCGCTGATGCTGAAAGAGCCACTGCTAATTCGCCGTCCTTTGTTAGAAATAGGCGATCGCCGTGAGGTAGGATTTGATGTCCAAAAGATTGATACTTGGATTGGCTTACAAGCTGTAGACGAATCCTTGCAAGAAATCAGCGACAAGCTTCTAAAGCAAGATTTGCAAAACTGTTCCCACGGTAAAGATCATAGCCATCAACACCATAAGGAAGGCGGCTCTAAACATTAGACATAAGAGAGACGTAGCATTGCTACGTCTTCACAAGGCTTCTGTCATTTTTACTTTTACGTCATCTGGAAAACCTAACCCCCTAACCGCCTTTCCAATGCGGGAAAGGGGAAAATTCAAAGTCTCTCTCCTTTTAGGAGAGAGATTTAGAAGTGAGGTTTTCCAGATGCCGTCAAAAATTAGTTCTTTGATTAACGCACACCAGCAGTTTCTAAAGACAAATCCTGAAACATTGGGGTGCTGAGGTAACGTTCGCCAAAAGAAGGCTGAATCATCACAATTAAACGTCCGGCATTTTCTGGGCGTTTACCTACTTGAATTGCAGCACACAAAGCTGCACCAGAGGATATCCCAGATAATAAGCCTTCTTCTTTTGCTAAACGTCGCCCATAAGCGATCGCTTGTTCGTCGCTGACTCTAATTACTTCATCAACCAATTCTAGGCGGAGAACATCGGGGATAAATCCGGCACCAATGCCTTGAATCTTATGTGGCCCGGCTTCACCACCGGAGAGGACGGGACTGTTGCTGGGTTCGACTGCGATCGCTTTCAAAGTCTTCTTACGACCTTTAATTACCTCTGCAATGCCAGTAATCGTCCCACCAGTACCTACGCCAGCAATGACGATATCCACTTCACCGTCTGTATCTGTCCAAATTTCTTCGGCGGTAGTTTCCTGGTGAACTTTAGGATTGGCAGGGTTACGAAACTGTTGCAGCATAAAAGCATCAGGAGTCTTAGCCACAATCTCTTCAGCTTTGCGAATAGCTCCCCGCATCCCCTCAGTGCCTGGTGTCAACTCTAAAGACGCACCATAAGCTCTCAGCATAGCGCGTCGTTCTTGGCTCATCGTTTCTGGCATTGTCAAAATCAAACGGTAGCCACGCGCTGCTGCTACCATCGCTAGAGCAATTCCTGTGTTACCGGAAGTAGGCTCAACTAAAATAGTCTTTCCTGGGGTAATTGAGCCAGCCGCTTCTGCTGAAAGTACCATACTTAACCCAATTCGGTCTTTCACCGAAGCTGCTGGGTTCATCCCTTCTAATTTGACAACTATCCTTGCTACTACTCCCTCAGCTTGAGGAATCTTGTTTAGTTGAACTAAAGGAGTTCGTCCGATTAATTCTGTTATATCTTGAGCAATCCGCATTATTTAACTCCTGTAATTCTAAATCTTAGTACAAAGTATTTACTTGTAACAATAAGCTTGTCTGTATTTAATTTACAGTTTAATGTCAATGAGTGCATATACTCTGTATTCTAACTAAACTACAAAATATGAAAGTTTAGGAAGAACTTTTACCCGTCGATCTCATTCTTATATTTTACCATTTGGAATTGCTGACTGTTGTCTCTCAAGTTAAGATCAATTTTTATAAATCTGTATAAATTAATAATTTCTATTACTATTTTCAATTTTTTATGAAAATGCAATTTAATTTAAAAATATTTAATTGCTTTTATTAATTTATTAGTTTATCTTTATCAAAAGACATTGATGTTTTCTTTTGAGTGCAGGTTTTGTCTAGCAAGACTAACATCCAAAACAGTTCTAAACCATTGCCTACATTGCTTTTAGGTTGAGTACAAAAACACCAGAACCCCACTTCAAAAACACTAGAACCCCCTCTCAAAAACACTAGTACCCATACCCCAACAATTTTTTATAATGCTTATCAGATCAAGATTACAGGCTTTGAGTACTATTCTAATTAATTTAATAATCTTAACGGGGCTGAGGTAGACTGTTTTATGGAGAGCGACTGATATAAATCGTATAGGATTTACGCAGAGATTCCCCTCTACCCCCCAACATTCCTGAGCGAAAGCTGAGTGAACTAGGGGGGACTTCTTAATCTCTCTTTTGAGAGTAAGATGAAACCAGATTCCCGATCTAAATGCGTTACTTCTGATTGAATAATCCTACGTTTTGCGAAAAGTTTGGTAACTTTTCATTAGTAAGTAGTCAGTGGTAATTAGAAAAAGAACTGACAACTTATGATTCTGAAAATTACCGTTTACACATATTTTAATATCAAAACTGTTTGAGATAAACAGCAAAGGATATTTTCTTACTGGGTGCAAACTACCTAGCAAGGGAGAGCCAAGATGAAAGCAAAAGTTTTAAATGTCCTTACAGTTTGTGTAGTTACCTTAGTAATGCTTTCTCCAGGGCTAGTAGTCTTTGGCATAATTTGGGAGCGACATCTGGACTTAGTAAAATCCCAAAATTTAGCCTACGAAGTTAACAAGACTACTAAAAATGCTCCCGCTTTGGCTCCCCAGACAGAGGTTACACATTCCCCTCAGACTAGCATCCAATCCTCTGATCGTAATGTGGTTCATCAAATGCTGACTGTTGCTGAAAAATATAAATTTGCCGCTATTTTGCAATGGTTCTTCTTGTTAACCCCTATTTGTGTTGGGTTAGGTATTCTCTTTTATGACAGATATCTTGTACATCGTGCGGCTGTTTTAAAAGAACAAGTTGAAATGTTGGAAAGACTGTGGCGACAAAGTATCGAACAGTAACCAATTCCCTATTTACTTACTAAAATCAACAGAAAAACCATGTCAGAACAACGCCAACAATTGTATTTTAACCTGATTGATGAATTGCTCAAATGCCCTAATGGTCAGGAACCACAAGTTTTAGAATCTAAGCCAGAGTTGATTGATTCTGGTTTCGTAGAAACAATGTTACAAGTAGCTACTATGTTTGCCCATGAAGGCAATCAAGATGGTGCGAAGTTTTTATTTTTTGTGGCACGTGAGCTAGCTAAAGAATTGGGTTTATACCCAGAAGTTCCAAATACCGAAGTTGAAAATACTGAAGTCGCCAATAAGGAGTAAAAATGTTGTTGACTTCAACGGATGCGGGGCAAATTGCTTTAGAACTGCTTATGGCAGATTGGAATATTTCAGAAGAAAATCGGGAGTGGTTCACAATCTTTAACTCTCGTTTGATTGGCGAGAGTTGGTACACTGTAGAATTAGGTGTAGAAGGATTTCCCGATAGATGGTTTATTCAAGTATATGATACTGGAGCGTGCGATCCAAACTATACATTTATATCACAAATTCGTGGTAATGAAGGATTTGCAGATTTTGGAAATGTGCCGGATATCATAGCCGAAGTATTAGTCTGTGAACGCAATGCTCGATAATAATTAAAAACTTAATATTTATAATTCAAATAAAATGTACTAATAAAATACATTTTATTTGAATTCATGATTTTTGATATCAAACTTTTGGCATTAAGGCTACTTTGATATCTCATTCAATATAAAGATGCTTTACGCAAATCGGAGGTGATACCAAATAAGCTGCGCCTCTTTTTTCTGTAATATCTAATATTTTATTAAAGCCTAATAAGACATTTTGTCATATTTAATTGATAAAATTATGTTATATTAAATAGCGTAATGGGCGCTACAGAAATATCAGTTACAATGATTGCTGAAGATATCTTAGCCAAAGAATTCACAAGAGTCCTCAACCACTACTACCCAAAAGTTGGGGAATCATTAGACGGGTGTTATGTGAAAGTGATCACCTGTTTTTGGGGGCGACCTGCTAGACGCTTGCAATATATAGGAATTTATTGCTCTGCCGAAATGATTTCCTGTGTGCAAGCCCACAAAGAAATACTCAGAGAAGTAGCATACAACATGGGTCTAGTGCAGGTAGTCTGCATGAATGCCAAGCGATTATTAGGCGATCCGATGTCGAAGCTCAAATACAATAATCCACGCCTATGGTTGGAGTTGCAGTGGGTTGCAAATTAGTCATTTATAGATTATTTGATAGGTGGTAATTGAGGACTAAAATTATCAATTATTTAAGCACTAAAATGCTTAATGCGAACCTATCAACCAGTAAAGTAGCCAGCACAAAGTATTAACGCAAGTAATGAAAACTGGAATTTTCTGCAATTACGATAATCATCACCAAGATGCTCGTCGTGCCATTTCTGAGCAAGTCGCGCTGATAAAACAGGCAGAAAGTTTAGGTTTTGAGTCAGCCTGGGTGAGTGAGCATCATTTTAGTGAATCCAATCTCAGCCCGTCTATGTTGCTGTTAATGGCACACTTGGCGGGATTGACTTCAACTATCCAATTAGGTACTGCGGCGGTGTTACTGCCATTCCATAACCCGATTAGGGTAGCGGAGGATATCGCCACTCTGGATAACCTGTGCAATGGACGATTATTATTTGGAGTTGCCAAAGGCGGCCCATTCCCGCAACAGAATAAGCATTTTGCGACACTTCCAAGTGAAGCACGTCCTAAGACACTAGAGGCGATCGCACTGGTTCAAAAGCTTTTATATGAAACTGATGTATCATTTAATGGCAAGTATTATCAATGCGATCGCTTAACCATTTACCCAAAACCATTGCAGAGTCAAGTACCGGTGTATGTTGCCACTGGCGGCGATGATGGTATCGAGTTTGCTGCTAAACATTCCTTCAGCTTAATGGGTGGGCCGCCATTCTCCCTACCCAGATTGAAGGATACTGTTGCCAAATATCGAGCCTTAAATTCTAGCGGTGCAGAAAACTTCGTGCTGGCACGCTTTTTTTATGTTGGCAAAACATTTGATGAAGCAGTGAGTGAGGCATTGCCTTTCATCCGCCAATTTAGTCAAAAAATGAAGGCTAATACGGCTCAAGTATTGCAAAGTAGTGCGAATCCCAACCAAAAACCATTCGATCGCACAAACATTTGTTTCGACGAAGATTATTTGATTGAGAACTCAATTATCGGTGATGTGGAGACTTGTCGAGACAAAATCAAGAAATTTCAGGACGAATTAAATTTAAGTACCCTAGCCCTCAAACCCTCGTCTTCGGATATGGAAAAAAACTTGGAGAGTTTGACGCGCTACAACCAAGAGGTGCGAAATTATGTCTTCTAAACTTTACCAGCTTCCTCCCGATGATTTACCTCCTGATGAGGTAACGAAACAGGATGGAATGCTGCAAATGGAGCTAGAACAGTCTACTGGCAGATGCTTTTTTCTAGCTTGCGATCGCATTACGCGAGTTTTGTTGTCTAATTGTCAGTGGTATCTCACAACAAATGCCACTATCTTAACATTAATTGTTGACTGTCCTGACATAGTATCTTACTGGCATATAGTTAGCAATATTGCCCAATTGGGTAATAGGTTAGAACGGTTTGCTAGCAATGGCAAAATTCGCGTTTATCCGCCATTTGGCAAGGGGATGCCGTTTGAAATCAGCGTAAATGAAATATCTGCTTATCGAGATTGGTTGTGAGGTAAATAGGCACACTCTGGGAATCACAACAAATATAGCTGGTTCATCCTTATTACACCCTGTACTTCTAAAGTCCAGGGTGTTGCAATTTTATAATAATTACAAAGTGATGTCCACGGCGCAATGCTTTACCAATTTTATCGTGACGGTTACGGATACGTGCGATCGCAGCTATCCGCAAATAGGTAGGATGGTCAATATAGAAGAAAGCGTAAAGAGATTAACGTTGACAAATTTTTAAGTTTTCAATGAGCCACGCATACCACTTTTCTAACCCAGTACCAGTAGTTGCAGAAACCTGAAAAATCTGAATTTTGGGATTTATTTCCTTAGCATAATCTATGCATTTTTGAACATCAAAATCTACATAAGGCAGCAAATCAATTTTGGTGAGAATCATGATGTTACTAGCACGGAATATATGCGGGTATTTTATCGGCTTATCTTCTCCCTCAGTGACGGAGAGAATCACCACTTTTGCCAGTTCTCCCAAATCAAATAAGGCTGGACAAACCAAATTTCCGACATTTTCAATCATCACAACTGAATTTAGAGGCGGATTCAGTTGTTGTAAACCCCTCTCTATCATTGATGCATCTAAATGACAGCCTGTTCCGGTGTTTATTTGGATGACTTTAGAACCAGTTTCTTTAATTTTTTTGGCATCATTAGCAGTTTCTTGGTCGCCTTCAATGACACTAATAGATAATTGATTTTTTAAATCATTGATGGTTTGCGTTAAAAGAGTTGTTTTCCCAGCACCAGGAGAACTCATTAAATTTAAGGCGAGAATATTTCGACCTTTAAACCATCCCCGGTTTTGGGCAGCTAGCAAGTTATTTTTTGCTAAAATATCCTGTTCTAAAGATATTGTTGTGTTGTGTATTTTGGCATGAATTTGAGGTGCTTCTATATGAGTATCATGACTGTGGGAATGAGTGATAACAGTACCATCTGATAAAGTGTGAGTATGATGATGTTCAAATTCATCTGTTTCTAGAGTTGTAATTTTTATTTCACCATCATCAGAACAACCGCAGGTTACACACATAATTCCTCTATTTCTATTTCTTTAATTTTCAGTTCTTCACCAGTAATTAAATCTAATTGCACGCTACCACAACTACAAATACCATAAGGTTTATCTAAATAAGTTTCTGCACCGCATTGGCGACATCTCCCTAAGCCGGGAATTTCTAAAATTTCTAATGTCGCCCCTTCTAAAATTGTGCCTTGAGTGCAAATATCAAAACAAAATCGGATAGCATCGGGCATAATGGCTGAAAGTTTGCCAATTTCTAATAAAACCCGTTGCACTTTTGCGCCCTTAGCGTGTTCAGTAACAATTGCCACAATATTTTGGGTAATTCCAAGTTCGTGCATACTATAAAATCTATTAAAAATTAACAAATTCGTGGCAATTGGTCGCCTACCAACATATCCACAATCCTTTCAGCACCAAAAAGTGTTTTTAACAATACGATACCTGGGGGTGAAGAAATAACTTCGCCAATAATACAAACATCTTTACCTGCTGGGTGTAATTTCATAGCGGATAAAACTTTGCCAGCATTCTCTTTTGGAACCACTACAACTAACTTACCTTCATTAGCTAAATACAATGGGTCTAAACCGAGAATTTCGCAAACTCCGTTGACTTCTTCACGCACTGGAATAGATTCTTCAAAGAGACGGATTCCTATATTAGAAGTCAGGGCAAATTCATTTAATACTGTAGCTAAACCACCGCGTGTAGCATCTCGCATAGCATGAACTTGTGGGCATACATGGAGAATAGTTTCTACTAAACTATGCAACGGCTGACAGTCACTTTCAATATTAGTTTCTAAAGCTAATTCCCCACGGGCAATTAAAATTGCTGTCCCATGATTGCCTATTTCACCATTAATTATTATTGCATCTCCAGCTTTTATATTGTGGGCGGAAATGTTAACTACTCGCGGAATGATACCAATACCAGCAGTATTAATAAAGAGTTTATCGACAGCACCGCGATGTACAACTTTTGTGTCACCAGTGATAATTTGAACACCAGCTTTTTCTGCGGCTGCTTTCATACTGTTTGCGACGCGGCGTAAGGTTTCGACAGGTAATCCTTCTTCTAAAATTACGCTACAAGTTAGATATAAAGGTTTAGCGCCGCTTACAGCTAAATCATTAACTGTGCCGTTGACGGCTAATTCTCCTATATCACTACCTGGGAAAAATAACGGGTCTACAACATAAGAATCTGTTGTAAATGCGAGTCTGTCTCCTTGTTGGAGGAGAGGGGCTAAGTTAAAGCTGGCTTGGTCTTCTAATTGTGAGAGAATTGGGTTATCAAAATTGCTGATAAAAATATCATCTATTAAATCGCGCATGGCTTTACCACCGCTACCATGTGCGAGAGTTATATGAGTATCTCGCACTTTACCTTGGCGACGGCGGGCTTGTTCTATTTTTTGAAACAAGGAATTTTGTGCTGAGTTTGTTGGATAAACATTCATATTAGAATTGAGGATTAATTTTAAAACGCAGAGTATTTAAAGGATGTATTATTCCAAAGAAAAGCCGCAGGCGGGGAGAGGTTCTTGAGTTATTTTTGGTTTTTGAGTGATTGTTCTTTTGGCAATGGTAGAGAGTCGCCCATATTTGTAAGAGGCTGCACAAGCACCTTCGGAAGATACCATACAAGTACCAATGGGTGTTTCTGGTGTGCAAGCTGTACCGAATACTTTGCACTCCCAAGGTTTTAAGACTCCTTTAAGAATTTCTCCACATTTACAAGCTTTATGGTCGGCTACTTTGAGATTAGGAATGGTAAATTTAAGTTCGGCATCAAATTGGGCATATTCAGGTTTAATTTTTAATCCTGAATAGGGAATGTCACCTAAGCCGCGCCAATCAAAACTATCTCGCACAGCGAAAACTTTATTTATGGCTTCAAGGGCTACTGTGTTTCCGCTTTTTTGGACAATTCGGTTATATTGATTTTCTACTTCACAGCGATTTTCTACTAGCTGTTGCAATAGCATCCAAATGGATTGGAGAATATCTAAAGGTTCAAATCCTGAAACGACTATCGGCTTATTATATTGTTGGGAAATAAACTCATAAGGGTCAGTGCCAATTACCATGCTGACATGGCCTGGCCCAACAAATCCATCTAGTTGTAAATCGGGATTATCTAATAGTGCTTTGAGGGCGGGAATCACGAGAACGTGATTGGAAAACATACTAAAGTTATGAATTCTTTCGGCTGCTGCTTGCAGAATGGTGAAGGTGGTGCTGGGGGCTGTGGTTTCAAAGCCTAAAGCGAAGAAAACTACTTCTTTGTCGGGGTTATCTCTAGCAATTTGCAAGCTATCTAGGGGAGAGTACACCATACGGATGTCTGCACCTTGCGCCCTGGCTTGCAGTAAAGTGGTTTTGGAACCGGGAACTCGCATTGCGTCGCCAAAGGTGGCAAAAATGACGTTATGATTTTGAGAGATTGCGATCGCATCATCTAATCTCCCTTTTGGCATAACACATACTGGACAACCAGGCCCATGAATTAATTCAATGGTTTGGGGTAGAATTTCTTCGATACCATATTTAAAAATGGAATGGGTATGTCCGCCGCATACTTCCATGATTTTGATGGGTTTTTCTAGCTGATGGCATAATTTGGCGATTTCGCGGCGTAAGGCTTCTGCTTTTTCCGGTTCGCGGAATTCGTCAACATATTTCATAAGGATTTGGGAATAGTAAGCTTTATGTCAATACGGTATTTCTTTCTTCTCTCTGTACCGCGCCAGTTGCTTCAAGTCGGGGAACCCGCCCAACGCACTGGCTTCTCTGCGCCTCTGCGGTTCGTTAAGTACTAATCCCTGCTTGTGCTGTTGCTAATTCTTGAAAAAGTTGTAATGTTTCTGCTGCTTCTTGTTCGTTAATTCGATTCATGGCAAAGCCAACATGAACTAATACCCAATCACCAATACAAGCTTCGGGGGGATGTTGTTCATCAACGATACAAGCAATATTTACTTCGCGCTTAACACCACCAATGTTAACTAGGGCTAATTTATGGTTAATGTTGGTAATTTCTATAATTTGTCCGGGAATTCCTAAGCACATTTTTTTCTTTTTAAGATAAACGAACCGCAGAGGCGCAGAGAACGCAGAGAGAATTATTTGTGAGAAAAAGGTTGTAAAATATCAACACTTATGTATTAATTGTGCGGCTGTAATTACTGCTTGTCCTAAAGATAAACCGCCGTCATTAGCTGGAACTAAGCTGTGAATCAGTACTTTTATTCCCAATGTTTGTAATCGTTTGGTAACTTGCTCTAACAATATACAATTTTGAAAGACTCCTCCTGTTAAAGCTACCTGATTAATCAGATTTTTTTGGGAAAGATGCTTAACCATTTCCACAATCGCATTAGCTAAACCTTTGTGAAATTTGGCAGCTATAACCGACTGTGGAATCTGCTGCTGTAAGTCATTTAGCAAGGCTTGCCACATTGGGCGTGGGTCTATACAGTAAATACTATCTGAAAAGCTAAAATTAAAAGGGTATATTGGCGCTTCTTTATCATTATTTAAGCTGCTAACATCTACTATAGCTTCAAGTGCGATCGCAGCTTGTCCTTCATAGCTACATTCATCTCTATAAATACCGATAGCTGCTGCCACTGCATCGAACAACCGCCCCACGGAAGACGCTGGAGGTGAGTTAATTTTCTTCTCCATAAGTTGATTAAGTAGATTTAGTGGTTTTTTATTCAGAAATTTTACGATTTCTAAATCAGCGTACTGTTTTCGGCAATCATCCCAGAGTTTAGCAGCTATTAATTGGGCATAAGTATTACGCCAAGGCTGATAAATCGCCTGTTCACCACCAATCATTGCTACTGGTTTAAATGTTGCTAGTCGCTGAAACTTTCGATAATCTGCTAAAAGAAATTCTCCGCCCCAGAGTGTACCATCATCACCGTAACCTAAACCATCTAAAGCTATACCTAATACTGGAGGTGAATCTAAAGGAATTCCATTTTCTGCCATACAAGCGGCGATATGGGCGTGATGATGTTGGATTTGATGAATTGGAATTTGATTTGTATTCGCTAGTTCGTTACCAAGTTTGCTTGAGAGATATTCTGGATGTTTATCAATGGCAATTATTTCTGGTTGATGCTCAAATAAATTTAAGTATAAATTTAAAGTTTCTTGATAAGCATTAAAAGCCGCAGCATTTTCTAAATCTCCTAGATGTTGAGAGAGAATTGCTTCTCCTTCACGCAATAAGCAAAAGGTATTTTTTAATTCACTACCCATTGCTAAAATTTGCGGTACATCGTGAAATCCCGACGGTAAGCTAATAGATGCTGGTGCATATCCTCTAGCACGGCGAATTATTTGGATTTTATCACTGATAACTCTTGCAACTGAATCATCTACCCGATTAATAATCTCTCGATTGTGGAAGAGAAAATAATCAGCAATTGTCCCTAATTTTTCTTTTGCTTCCTCATTATCAATACATTGCGGTTCATCGGCAAGATTACCGCTTGTTAAAACAATTGGACGATTCATCCGCCGCAAAATTAAATGATGTAAGGGCGTATAAGGTAACATAAAGCCAAGGGTATTTTGCCCCGATGCTACCGATGGTGCTAGTAAGTTTTTACCTATCGCTTGTAGTAAAACAATTGGTGCAGCAGAACTTCTCAATAATTCTTTTTCTTTGGCGTTGACAGTACAATATTGTTCAATTATCTCAATATCTCGCGCCATTAAAGCAAATGGTTTGTGATAGCGCTTTTTACGCTGACGCAGTTTTTGTACAGCAGTTTCTTGAGTTGCATCGCAAGCTAAATGAATACCACTTAACCCTTTAATTGCGACAATCTCGCCTTTTTGCAACAAAGTACAAACGGCATCCACATCATCTAGCATGGAAAACATGGAAGCAGTAACCGATTTACCATCAGCACGTTCTAACCAAGCTGAAGGGCCACAAACATGGCAAGCTACAGGTTGGGCGTGAAAACGGCGATTTTCAACATCGTGGTATTCCTTTGCACATTCGGGACATATAGTAAACGCAGACATACTGGTATTGCATCTGTCGTAAGGAATGGCACGAATAATACTCACGCGGGGCCCGCAATGAGTGCAATTAGTAAAGGGGTAACGATAAAAGCGGCTAAAGGGGTCAAATATTTCTTTTTGACACTGTGGACAAGTGGCTGCATCAGGAGTAATTTCTGTGTTAATGGCATTACTAACACTAATAGAAATCACAAAATTATCAAATTTTAATTCATCTTTATAACTAATTCTTGTTAATTCATTGATTCTTGCTAACGGTGGACATTCGGTTTGCAATCTGGCAACAAATTTGGTGATTGCTTCTTCACTACCAGATACCCGGATTAATACACCTTGTCCGTCATTACAAACATCTCCACGCAAACCGCAAGCTTTAGCCAGACGATATACAGTAGGGCGAAATCCTACTCCTTGAACAGTACCGCGAACTCTAATTTCTTCAGTCGGCATATAAATTTGACTTTCCAAAATTACGAATTACGTTAGCGTAGTGGTAGCGAGTCTGCGAGCGTCATTATTAAACTGCCACAACAAAATTCGGTTATTTCCAGAATCAGCTATTACCGCCGTATTGCCACAAATTTTTATCCCGTAACACCAATTTAAACTATCTCGTTTAGGCAATTTGTAATTACGATTTTCACCTTTACTTTGAAAATTTATTTGTCCTGCTAACCCATCTGCCATTACACCTTGCAGTGATAAAATTGATTCTAGCTTTCTCCATCCTAATAAACGAGAATTAGCTGTATCTGCAACTACTAACCAATCGCCAGCCACCGCCACACCATAAGGCATACTTAAACTACTAGCATTAGGATAATAAACTCCTTGATTCATTTCCACAAAATCAAAGCTTTTTTGTCCTAAAACCACTGCACAAGGAGCATTATTTTCTGTGGGTATTCCCTGCCAAATCATTATCCGGTGATTACCTGCATCGCTGACAACCAAATTATCTCCCCAAAAGGCGATGTCGTGACACCATCGCATACTCGCTGCGGTTGGAGAATCACCGCCGTTTTCATTGCGAGATATCATATCTGGTTGTCCCAAAACTAAATCAGCAGGTTGGCCATTTTCTGTTGGTAATTGATGCCAAATTAATAGCCTTCGATTACCAGTGTCAGCAATAAATAGCCGTCCTTGATGATAGTAAACACCATAAGGCCAGTGCATTGTACTAGCAGATGCTTGCTGATTTCCTCGATTTGGTTCATTATCGGTAAAATTAACTTGCCCTAATACCAAATCTGCTGGAACATTATTATCTTCTGGTAAGCTTCTCCAAATCAAAACCCGATGATTCCAAGCATCGGCTACAGCTAACCCTTCGCCGCAAGCACAAATCCCTGTTGGTACACTTAAAGTTGCCCTTCCCGGTATATTTTTAGCATTTTGTCCTTCATGATAAAAATCAAGCTGTCCAATTACCCAATCAGCCGGTTGACTATCTCTGGTGGGTAAATTTTGCCATCCTAATAATCGATGATGTCCTGTATCTGATACCCATAAAGGGCCAGTTTCTGATAATAAACAAGCACCACGAGGCCCAAACATATTTGTAGCATTAGGCGCTACTGGTATGACTAATTGTTCTGGTTCAATAATGTTACCTAAAATTACCTCTGCACCTTGAGGTGATAAAGGTAATTGTTGAAAAATTTCTGTTGCTTCTAGCGGTAATTGTGATATGGGATTACTTATGATTGGGATATCCATGAACCGCAGATAGACGCTGATATTTATTTAAAAACATTAATGTTGATTAGCGTGTAACAACAGTAACGGTTTTGCATTATACTTTTTTAAATTTAGTTAAAACCTTTAATTAACTTTGATATTAATCAAGCTTAAAAAATCTAGCTAACCTTTAGTAACTTTTACTACATAGTAAATTTTTGGTATGAGTGCGCGATATACTTAAATGAGAAAGCAAAGTGGGGTTTGAGAAAGTAAAAGCTTCTTTTGCTTGCGGAAAACACTAAAATGAGTAAGTCAAATGACCTTTTGCTTACGGAAAACACCGAAATGAGTAAGCAAACTGGAGTTTGAATAAGTAAAAGCTTCTTTTGCTTGCGGAAAACACTAAAATGAGTAAGCAAACTGGGGTTTGAATAAGTCAAATGACCTTTTGAGAAAGTAATATGCCTTTTTACTTTCTCAAAACGCTAAAATCAATACCTGAATTACACAAATGAGAATGAATTCAGAGATATTGAGAAAGCATTCAGGCAATTTGCTTGCACAAAATACTAAAATGAATGCGCGAACTACTGAAATGAAAAAGCAAAGTAGCTGTGATTGACTAATTGTCAAGTATATTTATTGAAATTTTACCTTCGCATTATCATTTTTGCATTTTCACAAAAACCTTATCGCCTTTAATCTTGACTGGATATGACTGAAGCGAAATATCAGGCGCAGTTAAGCATTCACCTGTCTCTAATTTGTACTGGAATCCGTGGGAAGGACAGGTAATAATACCATCTTCAATTTTACCCTTTTCTAAGGGAGATCCTAGATGACTGCAAGCATTCCGGTAGCATTTTACTGTAGTACCTTGACGATGTAAAATTAGTGAAGTACCAGCAAGTTGTACTGCCACTACACTAAATTCAGGAACTTCATCAAGGGTCGCTACTTTCATCCAAGTACAAGTTATTTTTGCAGAGAATGGACTGATTAAACTAGAATTAGCATTGTTAATAGTAGAACTGTTATTAACTGCCAATACTTTGGTAATTTCGGGGCAATGGTTTTTTATTGCTTGTTCTACTCCCTGAGATAAAGTTAAAGTAGAAGTCGGACAACTGCTGCAAGTTCCGATTAATCTGACTTCTACTGTATCTGGTGGTTTAATTGCCACTAATTCTACATCACCGTTATGGCTTTTTAAGCCTGGGCGAACTTCTTCAAGCGCTGTCTGAATTCGTTGTGAAAGCGGAGGTTTTGGTGGTTTAACTAGTTCGTGATACAGTAGCACTGCATAGACTATTTCATCTGCAACTGCATGGCGTAAAGCTGGCATTGATTCTTCTTTCAGACTTTTGATTAAATTAGTCAATGCAGCTTTATGCAAAGCTTCTATTGCTCTTTTTAAACCTACTGCTACACACCGTTGGCTTTCATCCCACTCGGATATAATTGCCTCAAAACGATTAATTTCCTGAACTAATTCTTCAAGATTTGTCATTGGTCATTTGTCATTGGTCATTTGTCATTAGTCATTGGTTATTTATCAATGACAAATTACTTCATTTTGAAGTCTTTGAGGAGAAATGGCATAATTATGCCCGTCACTAAGCTAGATAATATTATTGGTAGGTAGAAGGGAATTGGGGCTTGTGCGAGTAACACTAGCAGTAAGAAACCTACAGCAATACCAATAGTAGTTTGCTTGACAAAGTACACTGGATCGCGTAATAGCTTTCCTTTAAAAAATAACTTGGCTGAAAACCAACCTATCTCTAACATGTTTTCTCCTAATAATTTGTCAAGAAATTTAAGGCAGCAAGCCCTAAGAGAATGGCGGGAATTACACCCGCAGGGGCAAATAATGCTCCAAGCATTGCTGAAAACTGATAGCCTATATCTTTACCAGCTAATAGCATTCCACCAATTGCACCACCAACCATAGATAAGGCGGCTGCTATGATTAGCCACACTAATTCTGTTGCTATGTTCAGATCGCCATCTGCTAAACTTGTGAGAAAATTCATTAGATTTTGCGTTGTTAAAATATCTCTCATGCTGTTTTTTTACTCATTGTTAAAGTAATAAGAGTTCAATGATATTCATAACTCTTAATCATTCATTTCTGTTTCTACGTCTTGTAGTGCTTGAATTACTACTTCTGCTTGTGCAATTTGCTGATGTTCCGTAAATATTTCTAATGCAGCTTGATAGTAAAGACGCGCTTGCAAAAGATTTTTGGGATTACCAACTTCTGGTTTTTCTGGCTCGTCTGGTAAGTTGAATAGGGCGTTAGCTTTGTTGGAAATTGTGTTAGCGTATTCTAAAGGTGTATCTTTGCGATTACGCACTTTTAACGCTTCGTCATAAGCTGCGATCGCACGTAAGTTATTCTCCACAGGATGGGAACTCACTAGGTATTGCAAAGCGTTACCTAAATTGTTCTGCAACATCGCGTATTCTCTAGGATGGTCAATCAAATTAATGTGCTTTAGCGCCACCTCAAAGGATTGCACAGCTAACCCTTGACGCAAGTATTCCCGTTCCGATGCTAAAGGCATGGAAAGGTAAGCGATCGCAATATTGTTATACAAAATGGCGTATTCTTGGGGGTAATCTTCCCAAGTAAAGACCCGCAAAGCCTCATGATAAGCCTGGATGCTGTCAGTTATCCGCGCCAAATTAAATGGCACTAGCGACTGCAACACCAGCCCAAAATTCATCTGCGTCTCTGCCACTTCCTCGGGCGTTGCTAATTGTTGTAAAATCGGTAATGCCTCTTCATAACCGACTTTCGCTTGCATCAACAGTTGGTAATCAGCATCCGGTATTGCCTGTAACGTCCCCGCCATACCTACTTGGGCCCTGGCTTTTAATAAGGGATACTCCTCACCACACATTTCATAGGCCCGGTAATATAACCCAACTGCATTTCGCAAGTCTTGGGCAGCTTTGGGCTTTTTTTGAAAACCCTGTGCTATCTCAATCAGCATCTGGATTTTTTCTTCTGCTGAGGCTGACTCTGAAGCAACAGCTGCTACCGCAGCCTTCACCGCTGAATCTGTAATGCTGGGGGTCATAACTCTGCCGTACTCTAGCCAATTGGGAATTGAATCTGTCAACGCCCACGAATGATTGAAATACGTAAACGCATCTAATCACGGGCCATACTGATTTACGCAGGCTTCGAGTCCTTTAGGCGGAATTCCCCTTTTTTATTTGAGCTAGGATTAAAGACTAGAAACTAGGGAAAAAACTTAATCCCCTATAGCCAATGTCTTATGCCATGCTCAATACAATACTATAAAACACCCTATTTCTAAAATTCTAGGGGGAAATTGCTAATATTAATGTCAGTTTTAAACACCTAATTTTTTTTAAATACTTTTTGTATCATCACCTTATACAATTTCAATATTTTTTATTGAATTGTTGACATACATAATATTTATTGTACTCAAAATAGTCACCACGGGTTAGTCATTGTGTAAAATATATTCATCAACTGTAAAACAAGCTCTTTTGAAAACCGACAGTATCTTTTATCGAATCTTTCAGAGTATCCCCAGTACTTTTTTTGAACTGATTAACCAACCACCCCAACTAGCTAGTGCTTACCAATTTTCTTCAGTAGAAGTTAAGCAACTGGCATTTAGAATCGATGGTGTCTTTCTTCCAAATACGCCAGACTTACCGATTTATTTTGCCGAAGTGCAATTTCAACCAGATAAAAGATTCTACTCACGTTTATTTACCGAAATCTTTAACTATCTCGACAAAACCGAATTAACTAACAATTGGCGTGGTGTTGTCATCTTCCCCAACCGCAGCGTTGATACTGGAGATACCGAAAGATATACAGAATTACTCAACTCCCAACGAGTAACTCGCGTCTATCTCGACGAATTAAGCTCAATGGAGGCATCATCAATCGGTATAGAGACAGTTAAACTCATCATCGAACCCGAATCAACTGCAACAATAAAAGCTGTAGAGATAGTAAACATTGCCCGACAGCAAATTCCAGATGTCACTACTATTAGGGAAATAATACAATTAATAGAGACGATATTAATCTACAAGTTACCGCGATTGAGCCAGGAGGAGATAGGAAAAATGTTTGGATCAAATGAATTAAAGCAAACTAGATTTTACCAAGATGTTTTTGCAGAAGGTAGACAGGAAGGGAAACAAGAAGGTATACAAGAAGGTATACAAGAAGGGAAACAAGAAGGGAAACAAGAAGGGAAGTTAGAAACGATACCCCAGTTATTAGGGTTTGGTTTAAGTATTGAGCAGATAGCTCAAGCGTTAGGTTTGGACGAACAACTTGTTAGGCAAGCTGCACAACCAAAATCCTAGAACAACTGATATATAGTTGACGGGGCGCAAAGTTTAGTGCCCCTATTTTTGGCTCATTTATTATATAAAAATATGATGACTGGAAATACTCATTACCTTATGCAAATTAACAGTTGACAGTAATTATTAACAATATAGTTTTGACGACGATAAATTAAGCATATTGAGTTTCTTTAATTTTAAGATTTAAAAATCAGATGCGGTGCTTATTCTTACTATTTTGTATTTGTATAATGTGTTGTATATAACAGACAAAGCTATTGAAAATAATATTGAGACTATTTAATTTATTGTTAATGATTAATTCTTTTTTAATGAAAGTGAATTAGATAAAAAAATATCTTACTATTAAAAAATAAATATTGATAAACAGGTGAGACTTTGCAAGCATTATCACCTACATCATGCATGGGAAACAATACAAAAATACCTAGCCGATGACTAATGTACTATGGCTACAAGGTGGTGCTTGTTCAGGCAACACCATGTCATTTCTCAATGCTGAAGAACCGACAGTCTGCGATTTAATTGCTGACTTTGGTATCAAGGTACTTTGGCATCCCTCCTTGGGATTAGAACTAGGCAAGGACTTACAAACACTGTTGTGGGATTGCATTTCTGGCAAAATTCCTTTAGATATCTTGGTATTTGAAGGCAGTGTTGTTAACGCCCCCAACGGCACAGGCGAATGGAATCGGTTTGCCGATCGCGCCATGAAAGATTGGTTATTAGACCTCGCCAAAGTTGCTCAATTTATTGTCGCTGTGGGAGACTGTGCAACCTGGGGAGGAATTCCTGCTATGTCACCTAACCCCAGCGAATCAGAAGGTTTGCAATTTCTCAAACGTCAAGAAGGCGGCTTTTTAGGGAAAGATTTCGTATCACAAGCTGGATTACCTGTAATTAATATACCTGGATGTCCCGCCCATCCCGACTGGATTACGCAGATATTAGTTGCGATCGCTACTGGACGCATAGCAGACATTGCTTTCGATGAACTAAATCGTCCCCAAACCTTCTTCAACACCTATACCCAAACAGGTTGTACGCGCAACGTTCACTTTGCCTACAAAGCATCAACTGCCGAATTTGGTCAGCGCAAAGGCTGCTTATTTTATGACTTGGGTTGTCGCGGCCCCATGACTCATTCTTCCTGCAACCGCATCTTATGGAACCGCGTTTCATCCAAAACTCGCGCCGGAATGCCTTGTTTAGGTTGCACAGAACCAGAATTTCCCTTCTTTGACCTCAAACCTGGAACTGTATTCAAAACCCAAACAGTGATGGGAGTTCCCAAAGAATTACCGCCAGGGGTGAACAAAAAAGACTACGCCTTACTCACAATGGTCGCAAAAGATGCAGCACCACCTTGGGCAGAAGAAGACTTTTTTACTGTTTAGTCATTAGTCATTAGTCCTTTGTCATTTTTGAAAAAGCAATGACTAATGACCAATGATCAATGACCAATGACAAATGACCAATGATAAAGGACAAATAACAAATGGGAATTCAATCATTAGATATATCGCCTGTTGGTAGAGTTGAAGGCGATTTAGATGTTCGAGTTGATATTGAACATGGAAGAGTAGTCAACGCCTGGACACACGCTGAATTATTTCGCGGATTTGAAGTTATCCTACGCGGTAAAGACCCTCAAGCCGGCTTAATTGTCACACCCCGCATTTGCGGAATTTGCGGCGGTTCTCACCTAACTTGTGCATCTTGGGCATTAGATACAGCTTGGGAAACAGAAGTTCCCCGCAATGCAATTTTAGCGAGAAATCTCGGTCAAATTGTTGAAACAATTCAAAGCATTCCCCGTTATTTTTATGGACTCTTTGCCATTGATTTAACTAATAAAAAATACCGCAATAGTCGCTTTTATGAAGAAGCTACCAGACGCTTTGCTGCTTTCACTGGCAAATCTTATGAACTAGGCATAACAATTTCCGCTAAACCTGTAGAAATTTATGCACTATTAGGCGGACAATGGCCTCATTCTAGTTACATGGTTCCCGGTGGCGTGATGTGCGCCCCAACTTTAACAGACATTACCCGCGCTTGGGCGATTCTTGAATACTTCCGCACCAATTGGTTAGAACCAGTGTGGTTAGGTTGTTCTTTAGAACGCTACGAACAAATCCAAACTTATGATGACTTCAGAGATTGGTTAGATGAAGACCGCAATCATCGAGATTCCGACTTAGGTTTTTATTGGCGCATGGGTTTAGACATCGGTTTAGATAGATATGGCGCTGGTGTTGGTAAATATGTCACTTGGGGATATTTAGCCCATGAAGATAAATACCAAAAGCCGACTATCGAGGGACGAAATGCGGCGATGATTATGAAAAGTGGAGTGTACGACAGCTTCGCACACACTCACACCTTAATGGATCAGTCATTTACCCGCGAGAATACAACTCACTCTTGGTACGATGAAGGGACAGAAGATATTCACCCTAGCGATCGCACCACTAAACCTACTGCAATCAATACCAAAGACTTCGATAACGCCTACTCTTGGTCGAGTGCAGTCCTTCACAAAGACTTCGGACGCTTGGAAACTGGCCCCTTAGCGCGGCAATTAGTAGCTGGTGGTAAACATGGCGAATCTTGGCAACACTACGACCCCTTCATCCTGGATGTCTTCAAAAACATGGGTGGTGCTAGTATTCATGTGCGTCAACTAGCACGAGTTCACGAACTTGTCAAGTTATATCGTCAAGCTGAACACTGTTTACGCGAATTCAAATTAAACGACCCTTGGTATATTAAACCCAAAGAAAAAGATGGTAAGGGTTGGGGTGCAACGGAAGCAGCACGTGGTTCCTTGTCTCACTGGGTAGAAATAGAGGGCGGTAAAATTAAAAATTACCAAGTTATTGCTCCAGGTACTTGGAATATCGGTCCTCGTGACGGTGAAGGAATCCGCGGCCCAATTGAAGAAGCGTTAATTGGGACACCCATTTACGATTCTAGCGATCCGGTAGAAGTTGGTCATGTGGCGCGATCGTTTGATTCATGTTTGGTGTGTACAGTTCACGCCCACGATGCTAAGACTGGTGAAGAGTTGGCACGTTTTCGCACTGCTTAATTTAATTGTCAGGTGCGTTAGTCGTAGGGTAACGCACCAAAATTTCTGTAGTTAGCCTGGTTTAGAAAGTTCAGACTCATACTGCTCTATCACTCCCAATAGTTTTCCCAGTCATCTTGGAAGGCTTGCTGTAGCTTTTTCATATAGGCGTTAGTTTTGATTTTTACCATCCACAAATCAGCAGGATTGCTACCACCTTTGCAGACTACACCCTCAGCTACGCCATACTTCCCAGCGCGGACATCTTCTACAAATTGTCCAGTGAGTTTGCCACGATAGACAACGCGGGCGATCGCTAAATTACTAAAATCTTGTACAAACTGTTCGGGGGGAATCATCCCGCGAACAGTTTGTACATCAAAGAGAATCAGTTGTTTGGGTTCTTCGGGTTTGTGCATCCCCGCGAAGGAATTCGCCCCGAAAAATTCAGTGAAGACGGTGATTTCTGGGCTATTGTAAGCGGGGTTTTCTCGAAACAGTTTGTCTAAGGGGATGGCGAAAAGCTTTTGAAACAGGTTAGAAGCCTCTTCTAGCCCTGGATGGGCGGCGTTGAACTCAGCAATACCCCTGTCATCCAAATCAAAGCGATCGCGCCGAGTCCCAAACCCATACCACCCTAGTTCGACTTCCCAAACCCAATGCAGATTCGTACCGTCGTATTTATCAAAAGCAATACAGCGACTGGAGGGGTAGTTTTTGCTACCGAGAATTTTAGGATATGCTAGCTGAATACGAGCCATGATGTTGAGAATAAAAAACTATTTTCCCAGCCTAGCTTGGGCTAAAGGCCAACCGAGATAGTTATTAATATCGGCGATCGCATCTTCAATCCGCCACCGCCATTCAGTTTGACTTCGTAATTCCCGCAATACCAGTGGTTTAACTAAGTGCTTTTCTAATTTACCTTGGGTACGTGCCACGTAGGCCAGCCCTAGGCAAGCATTAGCACGAATGCGATCGTCGGCATGTTTGGCAAGTTTAAGGCACACATCTTGAGCATATTTCCAGTCGGGATAATGTTCGCCCAACGCCAGCAGTAACACCATCAACTCATCAAATGATCCATGACTCAAAATTGCTTCTGTCTCTTCTCGTTGCGTAATTATAGGCAATGGCTGATAAACACGCAAACATGGCTTAGATTCAGGATTAATCATTTACACAATCAGCTGATTCAACAGTCGTAGCGTAACATACTAAAACTTCGATAAACAGTGAGTTAGGCTTGCATTAATGCATTTGCATAAAACAGCAATTTACACGGTAAGCTTGTGTCTGATTTAGCGCTACATAATTATCTTCCTCGCGTTCCCGATGCAGCATTGCAAGAATACATAGAATGGTGTGTTTTAGAGCAAGCTCAAGCCGCAGAATGTAACTTTACTCCAGATAGAAGTAAGTTAGATAATTTGCCACCAGAAGACTACGTTCCTAAACTTGTCGAGCAGTTCATGAAAGTTAAACCAGATCCAATTAAAGCGGGTTTGGTAGCTGCGATCGCTGGCAAAGAAGCTGACAAACACGCTTTATCCGGTTTAGCGATCGCAGCCGATTTCGTGTCTCTTTATATCAAGTACTTAATTCCTAAAGAGGGAAGTACTAAAGAACAGGCTGAAGAGATATTAACTAAAGTGTCACAAGATCAGTATGATAAACTTACTGAAGTTGCCAAGAAACATGGTGTAGAGTTCTAGTTTCCTGCTAATAAATTATTTTTCAGAGGCTTTGTCTGTATTATTTACTCAAAGCCTCTGTTTCAGTCACTACTGATTGCCTAAACTATACATTGCTTCGTAGGAGCGATCGCCATTATCCCATGCTCACTATTATCGGTTGCGGCAATCTCAATCGCAGTGATGATGCTGTAGGCGTAATCATTGCCCAACGCTTACAAAAATATCTAGCTGAAAACCCTCATCCTCATGTGCGAGTTTATGACTGTGGCACCGCAGGGATGGAAGTAATGTTTCAAGCTAGAGGTAGTAAACAATTAGTAATTATTGATGCAAGTTCAACAGGTTCTGAACCAGGTGCTGTGTTTAAAGTTCCAGGAAGAGAACTGGAAGCAATGCCCGAACCTAGTTATAACTTGCACGATTTTCGCTGGGATAATGCTTTAGCCGCCGGACGGAAAATCTTTCACAATGACTTTCCCGAAGATGTGACAGTTTATTTAATTGAGGCGGCAAATCTTGCTTTGGGACTTGAATTAAGCCCTGCTATCAAACATTCTGCTGATTTAGTTTTTGAAGAGGTAGCTGCACTTATCAAACAGAATATTAACTAATCCAAAATCCAAAATCGAATTACGCCCAATCCCGATAAACCGAAAGTTCATCTACCCTCATTTCAAAAGGTACACCTTGACTTTCTGGTGGACAAACACGGATTTTAGCACTGCTAACAATTCCATGTAGCAATGTCCCCATTGGCACGATTTTTTGCAGAACACGCCAATTAATAACTTGATCGGGACATTCAATTACCAATGTCAGAGCATTGGCGTGGGTTGTGACATACCACCGACAATCAGATAGAAGATTTTGAATTGTGCGATCGCAAGCGTCATAAAAGTATCTACTAATAGAATATTCTAGTTGCTGTCGCAGTATAATATCTGCTGATGTCGGTTGTATTGGATGTGAGTCATCACCATTTAAGTAATACATCTTTCTAGGCATATCTCTTTAGCTTCCTGCTTATATCCCAATCACCATTCCATAAAGTACATCTTTATTTGTTTCTAATAATTCCTGGGTTTCGTCATCATAATAAGCACCTATCCCACTACACTGAATTCCCAAATAATTACTAGTTAAATAAAGTCTCTGTCCCAGAAAACCAGCTATTTGCATAGCAGTCTGATAGTTTAAATAATCTGACACAAAAAATAAAGTTACAGCGCCATCTTTAGCGATAGCCTGATTAATGCATAAGTAACCTGTCTTTTCACTAAAATTACCTGTCTTAACCAGATACGTACCTTTATATAACCCAGGTGTCATTCTTTCTACTCGATGCACGACTGAGTAAATTTCTATTTTCTCATAGTTTTCTGTCGGTATTGATTGCTCAAGTTGCTGCACTATATATAAATAATCTTCTTGAGAAATAGACTCTTTCCGGAAACGTCTAATAGAACGTCTATTCCAAACAACTTGATAAAGTTTATCCTTGTCAAAGTCAAATTGAGGATACTCTAATTTCTGCTGGCTACTATTTTGTAGAGTAGTTGCTTGATAGGCATCTTCAATAAATTGATTAGATTCAAAATAATCAGTACCAGAGACAAAAGGAATTTTCAGCCTTAAGCGCCTAATTTTCTTATCTTGTATTTCTCCTGACACCGCACAAGCAGTAATAAACTCTTTATTCTCAAATCCCAAATCTGAATTGAGAGTGAGTTTATCAAAGTCAAAAATTAGTTGTATATCTCGATTATGGAGAAAAGCTGAAGCTGCGATCGCACCTAAATGGTGTCCGCTATCTAAGAAGCAATATCTGATGCTTCTATTTTGATATTTCCAGCTAGACCTATAATAAACACAACTAATTAAAAAGATGAATCCGTTGATACTTTTACCTGGTATAATATCATTCTCCAACCCATCATCAATTAATTCATAGATGAGAGTTAGACAATTATTCTCAACTTCTAGATGATATATACCATTTACCATTCCCTCAATGCCGCGAACCTGTACGTAAACTTCCGTAGGATACAGAGCGCCTGCTGATGGATTCACCCGCAGTTTATAAGGGCCATCTTTGTATACTTTTTCCAGCGTTATCGCACTGGTTAAGGAGATAAAAGAATGAACAGGATTATTGAGATTTAATTTCACTCTCCGATAAAACTTAGGATAAACTTTAAATGAAGATGGCTGTGTTGAAGCATCTACATAATTTGGATCGAGTTGTACCGATAAGTAAGAATGCTTGGTAGCGTCATGATAAGCTTTGCCCGATATCTGACTTGATGGCATTTTTAATTATCCTTAATACTTCTACGTTGCTAGCAAAATCTATGGCTTTATAATCGTCTAAGTTCTTTAAATATAAATTAGGATTATGTTCTAAAAGTAACTTGACGACTTCTGTTTTTCCGGCTGATGCTGCGTACATTAAAACAGTTGCACCGTTATCATTTTGATTGTTAATGTCAATGTTATGAGCCAACACTAAATTAATTAAATCGTAGTGATTACCAAAACAAGCAAACCATAAAGCATTGTTGCGATCGCTATTTCGAGCATTGATATCTACGCCTGCATCAATTAATTCTTTAACAATTTCATAAACTCCCTCTCTTGTAGCTTTCATCAAAGCTGTATCGCCATTTTCTCTTGGTTGATTCAAATCCCCAGCATTATAGCCTCTTGCTATTAACCATTGGCTTGTTGCTTCACTCAAATCTTTACTGTTTACTTGACTCATAATTGTTCTTTTAAGGGCAAAAAACTAAGCAGCTTTCAAGCAGATTTATGCTTGAAAAACTTAATGGTGGGCATTGCCCACCATTATTTTAGAATGCTATCCAAGTAACTAAAGTCTAGTAGTCTACCAAATCAAATTCGCTATTTATTCAAAAGTTAGGTAAAACGAAAAAATCTTTTACCTGCTCCTTGCTCCCCACCCTCATCTAGCAATTTTGGGTTAGTCGAATACTAAGTTAACTAGCAACAATTTAGCTTAGTTATATCTTATCACTTTGATAAGTTTGAATTATGAATCATTTCTAAAGATCCCCAGATATATCTAAAAAAGAATATTTAAAAACAATTAAAATGTAGTACTTTTTACAATGTCAGTTGATAATCTAGACTAATAGCAAATACATTTTTTGGTAAGTAGTCATTAATACACTGTGGTGAGAATTTTCCTAATTTTAATAATGAACTTAAACCCATTGATAAAGCTCAAATTTGATATCATCTTTCCATTGAACCTTGTGTTTAATAAAGCAGAGATATTACGGTGAGATTTACTTTATCATGCTGAAACTTATTAAGAAATCTCAAAAGTTTTCCTTTTTCAAGCCAAATTTGTTAGTTTATTTAGGTATAAATAAGTAAAGCACAAACGAAACATGGAAATTAGCGCTCGTAATTCTATCAAAGGAACTGTAACAAAAGTTGTACCTGGCACAGTTAATACTGAGGTAACTTTAGAAATTGCACCAGGAGTAGAGTTAGTCTCAATAATCACAAAATCATCAGCAGAAAAGCTGGGACTTGCAGAAGGCAAGGAGGCTTATGCCGTGATTAAATCATCAGATGTGATAGTTGCTGTCGAGTAAAAATAGGTAAATTGCCTTTTATTGCAAGCGGCTCTATCTCTAATACCGAATTGCATTGATATCTCTAAATTTCGTAACCTCACTCCTGGAATTAATAAGTAAAGGAGTGAGTCCAATGTAATTTTTAATTCGTAATTCTTAATTCGTAGTTATAATAAATGGTTTTTATATAAGCTATTAATTACGAAGTTAAATTATCGTTAGAAAATATTATTATATGTTAATTAATTCAATTATTAATAATAGGAATATAAATAGCGCGGATACTTTCTGTGTTTAGTGTTAAAGATGTGTTTTCCATTTTAATAACAAATGAAGGAAAATTTTGTTTTAAAGTAATAATATTTCCTGTTAATATACCTATTAATATCAGTTTACTTAAGATTATTTCATCGTGACTTTTACAGAAAGTGACGACTCCTTGCTCTCTTATTGTTAATAATTCTAATGAATAACCAGTTACACTGAAGCAGGTAAACATTTTAATTATAAATTTGCAATTTTAAAGGATGAAAAATGAAGTCTATTTTCATCCTTCATCCTTCATTGTTTATTTGGTTACTAAAGGCAGCAACCAAAGTAATAGTTTAAACGAGATACGCTTCTTGATGAGTCTTAATTGTGCAATTAGAACGAGGATAAGTTACACAAAGTAGAGCGTATCCTTTAGAAACCTGATCGTCATCTAAAAAGTTTTGATCGTCTTGATTAACTTCACCTTCGACAACTTTGCCTACACAGCTAGAGCAAGAGCCTGCATGACATGAAAAGGGTAACTCAATACCATTTTCTTCTGCTGCTTCTAAAATTGTAGTTTCTTCGTCAACTTCAATTGTGCTGTCGAGGTCTTCTTTTTTGTTGATTAATCTAACTTGGTAGGAAGCCATTTTCCGATTCTCCTCAAACGTTATACAGTTGGTTTAATTTCCGAAGTTTTTGAGCAACCTATCCTACTTTTGCTCCCCTTCTTCTTACGGAGATGCTAAGTTGAGTTGGCTTCTCTATAGGGGCAAGGGATGCAACGCGAACGAGAAGCTACCTCAAGGCAAGGCGATAAGCCTGCGGTATGGCAACTCTTAGAGACGCTCCGCGAACGCTTACCGCATCTACAGAAAGCCTCTCCAATCAGACTTGGTGCTAACGGAATGATGTTACCTGCAAGGTACACCAGTAGGCGTACCGTCGTCTGTTTTGAAGGACTTTCCACAACCGCAGGTATCAGTTGCGTTGGGGTTGATGAATTTAAAACCGCTTTCCATCACTCCCTCAACGAAGTCAACGATAACTCCGTCTAATAAGGGCGCACTTTTGGCATCAACGTAAACGACCACTTTGCCTTGGTGACTTACCAAATCATCTGGTTGGGGCTTGCTGGTGATATCAATTGCATATTCGTAGCCACTGCAACCACCATCTTTTACAGAGATGCGGACACCTTTAGTTGCGCCATTAGCGTCGGGTGCTGAACCTTTGAGGAATGCCCGCAGATGAAATTCTGCTTTTTCTGATAAAATAACGGCCATTAAGTCTCCTGATTTGTAGCGATTAGTTGTCTAATTTCAGGTGGGGACGAAAATTAACTATTTTGTGCAATCCCTGTAGGTTCCATAGAATTAGATTGCGCGTGTCTCCAAGGCGCACTATTGCCGCATACTGGACAAGAGCGATCGCGGTGAGAACGGCGTTTAGCAAATTCCATCCGATTTAGGTCGATTGTCAGCAATTGCGATAATAGAGGCTGACTAAACCCGGTGATCAACTTGATAGCTTCCAGTGCTGTTAAACAAGCTAGTGTCCCAGAAACAGCGCCTATAACTGAAAAGCCGCGCTGATCCCAATCAGGCTTTTCTGGAAACAGACAAGATAAACAAGGAGTCACACCAGGAATAATCGTTGTCAGGTAAGCCTCCATCCCATTCATTGCGGCTTCCACCATTGGCTTACGCGATCGCACACAGGCTTCATTTAACAAATTGCGCTCTGTAAAGTTGTGGGCGCAATCAAGAGCCATATCAGCAGATTGCACTAACGAATCTACATTTTCCGGGGTGATGTAATCATGAACAGCTTCCACTTGGACATCAGGATTAATCGCATCCAGAGTTTCTTTAGCTTTGAATACCCTTGGCTTACCTACCCAATCATCAGTCATAAGAACCTGACGATTCATATCATCTTGCCGCAAGTCACCACCCCGGACTAGGATTAGCCGCCCAACGCCCGCTACTGCTAAGTAAAGCGCCGCCGTACCGCCTAATCCTCCCACACCTGTAACCAAAACTGTCGCTGACTTCAGGCGTTTCTGTGCTGTTTCGCCAAAGTTCGGAAGCATCATTTGGCGACGATAGCGTTCTAATTCGGTAGGCGTTAGGTTAACCAATTTATACCTCCTAATCAGAAGTGATTTCTGTCAGTGTGACTACATTTTTCGGCTTGTCGTTAAACACTTTGAACAGCTTTTGTTCGTAAGCTGTCGATTCGGTAAATAACTGATAAGCTTTTTGCAAAGCCAAAGAATATTGATTTAATTTCTCTTCTTGACTCAAGTCAGAAGAATTATCATCAATTTCCTGAATGTGTTGAGAAAACTTTTTCAGAATATGTAGACGATGCACATTCACAACTTCTAAGTCGTAGGGCATATTAAAGAAGTGAAAAAATTCTTCTGCATCTATGAGCTTCTTGAATTCATCAATTGTTCCAGTCATTTTGCATTCTCCAATTGTTTCAGATGTTGCTTAAGCTCATCTAACTGGCGATAGATTTCATAAGTTGCAGCTGCAACATCCATAAGTTGTGTGTAATCTGTTGGCAGACCTTCAGCTAAATCATGCAGATCCATTTTCATTTGACCTGCTTTGCTGTTGAGCCGTCTGATTTGCCCTTGTAACTCCTCAATACTCGTTTCTTCTGCTTGCACAATCAGCACTCCTACAGGTTGCCAACTTCAGGAAAACGTTTCGCCAAATCAAGACCTTTTTTGACGTAATTTTCTCCCTCTTCTGCTAATTTCTCTACTGAGTCAAAGCCAAAGCGTTGAGCGTCTCGCAAGGTTTTCACAGCTAGCAAAAGACGACCAGAAAAAACTAGCGCCCAGCCAAATCCTTCATGACTCAAATCAACTACAACCTGGGAGATTAAACCTGTTTCTTGTTCAATCCCAGCAGCTACGGCTCGGAAAAATACCATAATTCGAGCTTGAGTTACTGCATCTACTTCACCCTCAACGGAGATTTCCCGTTTCTTTTGTTTGGTGACAATAAAGGGTTTGAGAATCAACTCATCCGACCAAGTACGATAAACTCCATAGCTGTCTTGACCACGGATTTGTTTGATTAATACCTTAAGGAAAGGTGAATTCAAGACTTCAGTTGTAGCAGTTCCGTTAACACTATTATTTGTGGTCATACTGTTGCTTCGTCTTCAATTTCATCAGCAAAGTTTTTGGTTTTTGGCTGTAAAGCTTTACGTAACCAAGGTGGAGGATTACCTTTGAGGGTTTTCACTAGCTTATTTAGCACTTCACTAATTTCTTCTTCTTCTGATCGCGCCTTCACTGGGGTGACACCTTTCTTGATTAACCGAGCAGCCGCGCTTCCACCAATTGCTACAACATAAACAATTGTGCAGTCACCTAATGCTTCAATTTTTGGCGCGAGTTTACTTTCATTATTCTCTTCTTTGATTTCATAATTAAATTTGATAGCTTCTACAAATTTATATCCTTCATCTGAAATTTCATAAACATCAATTTGTTCTGATCCTCCAAAGTGAGTATTAATATGAACTCCGTCACTCGTCGTAAAGGCAATCTTCATCGTCATTTTCCTCTCTAAAGTTTTGAATTTTGAAGCAATATGGTTCAGTTAGTGATATTTAGCCTCGGAAGATCCCCCCAACCCCCTTAAAAAGGGGGGCTAATTTAAGACTTGCTCTATTCCTTCCTTTTTAAGGAGGGTTAGGGAGGATCGACTTTTAACTGAACTGTTTTGAATTTTCAACTGTTAATTCAAAACTCAGCGCTCACAGTTCCGAACTCTTGAAACTGCTTAACTCTCGCTTCTTCTGCCTCTAAAAACAGGTTGCCGATGCCAAACACAAGTTCCATCGTGCCTCGATAGCCAACTTTGGTAAATTGACCATTACCTAAGCGGTCATAAATGGGCAATCCTAGACGATAAAGAGGAATCGAGAGCCGTTTAGCGATCGCACCCACATTCGAGTTACCAATCAGCAAATCAGAACCACCCGCTAAACTCTCAAAGTCTTCTAAGTCGCCGATGGTGATGCTTTTAACTGGGAGTTTTTCTAAAAGGTGCGATCGCGTGGTTGTCACCACAGCATGAATTTGACTACCCATCGATTGCAGGAAATGCACTGTTGACCACAATAAGTCTGGTTCCAGTGCTAAGGAAACTCGTTTTGCACCGAAGTAAAAGTGGGTGTCTAGCATCGCATCTTGCAACTGACGGCGTTGGCGGCGGTATTTTTCGGGTACGCTGTTACCGCTCAGAAACGCTAATGCTTGGATAAATTCATCTACTGGTTCTAATCCTGTCAGTTCGCCAAACACTTCGTAAGGTGTACCAAAGCGTTCTTCCAATATTTTGGCTGCACCCCGCATACTTTCACCCAATGCCAGGGTGAAAGCAGAACTACCTACTTCTTGTAGCTGTTTTAAGGTAGTTCCATTGACTGTAACCGCACTATAATTATCCTCTAAATGTCCATCTAGAGAAGCGCCAAGGTCAGGTACAAAGATCGGCACTAATCCAAAGGACGTGATTATCTCTTTGATTTCCTGTACATCCCCAGGTGTGAAAGCAGAACCCGCCAAAACCGTGACTTGTTCAGTTCTGAGTCCACCCGCGCGAGGAATTTCTTTAACTATGCTTTCGACAGCAACAGCAAAACCATCTTGCAACGCACCTTTAAAATCTGGAGTTGGTGCAAAAACGATCGCTAAATCATTCAATTCGGGATGGCGATCGCGGATTTCTTTAAGAAACCCTTCAATATCATCGCCTCTAGTTTCCGTTAACCCAGTACTACATAAACCAATAATTTCTGGATTAGCCTTTTCCACCAGAGTCAGAATTGCTTGCTCGACATTCTCTTCACCACCCAAGATAGTAGTGACTTCTGTCATTGCTGTGGTAGCTAGAGGAATCGCTTCCCGGAAATGCCGCACTAAGACAACTTTTGCGAAAGCAGTACAACCTTGAGAACCGTGGAATAAGGGCATCGTCCCTTTCAATCCCAAAAAGGCTAAGGTTGCGCCCAAAGCTTGACTTTGCTTGAGGGGATTAACTGTCAGTGATTTATTGGAAACAGTGACGATCGCCATTAAACTTCCTCTTCTTCCCAAGGAGCGGGTTTACGTATTTGTTCCCAAATCGGGCTATACAAAGCTTCGTACAATTCCCGCGCCATCTCAATCATTCCCACATAACCTGCATAAGGATGGTGACGTTCTTGGTTGATATCAAGGAAAGGAATTCGAGCTTTCAAAGCGGTGTATTGGTTACGTCCACCAGCAATCAGCATATCTGCTTTGGTGTCTTTAACCACTTGTAGCAATTCTTGAGCGTTGCCCTTCTCCAACATGATGCCATCGTTGCCGAGCAACTTCTTGATTTTGGCTTTATCTTCCTCAGTACTTTTCCGAGTACTGGTAGCAACAACTTCAATACCCAAGTCTCTAGCCGCCGAGATAATCGACCAACTCTTGACACCACCTGTATACAAAACAACCCGCTTACCTTTGAGTCGAGCGCGATAAGGAGCTAGTGCCAAATCTAAAGCAGCCGTTTCATCTGCAATTAGCTTTTCTGTGCGTTCTTGTAGATCGGGATCGCCTAATTTAGCAGCGATATTTCGCAGACAGCGATTCATATCATCGATGCCGTAGAAAGACTCTTCAATGTAGGGGATGTTGTAACGCTCCTCCATCTTTCTCGCCATATTGAGCAGCGCTCGTGAGCAGATCATGACGTTGAGCTTGGCACGGTGGGCGTAGCGAATTTCATCGTAGCGAGCATCGCCCGTAATTTTAGACAAAATGCGGATGCCTAATTTTTCTAACAGTGGTGTGACTCCCCACATTTCACCGGCGATGTTGTATTCACCGATTAAGTTAATATCATAGGGCGTTGTATGTTCCGGTTCTGCTGTTCCGACAACATATTCTAATAAAGCTTCACCACCGAAACGGTTGCCGAGATTTTTACTGCCAATGAATCCTGGAGCAATGACAGGAACAACAGGAATACCAATTTTCTCAGCCGCAGCTTTGCAGACAGCATCCATATCATCGCCAATTAAGGCTGTAACGCAAGTGGCATAGACAAATACTGCTGCGGGTTGGTAGCGCTCTTTGAGTTCCAGAATCGCTTTGTAGAGCTTCTTTTCGCCACCAAAGATGACATCATTCTCACCCAAGTCAGTCGTAAAGCCCATTTTGTAGAGTTGAGGGCCAGACGACAGACTACCACGACTGCCCCAGGAATTACCAGCACAGGCGATCGGCCCGTGGACTAAATGCGCTGCATCTGCGATCGGTACTAGAGAAATCATTGCACCATCAAAGGCACAGCCCCCTTGAGCCGCGCCAGGTTGTGCCTGTTGAGCGCATGATTTGTTTTTCTTTTCCGCTTGTTTGTGCTGATTATGCTCGCATCCTGTCTCAGTCAGCAGCTCGTTGATTTTGCCTTGGGTGCTTTTCATCTCTCTTCTCTTAATTGTTAATTGTCCTTTGTCATTTGTTCTTTGTCATTTGTCCTTTGAATAACTAACAACTAACAACTAATGACCAATGACTAATGACTAATGACCAATGACTAACAAATGTATTTCGTGACATCCTCTCCACATACATCAGCAAGGTAAGATAGAGCGCGAAAACGCAATCCTACAAATTCGTCATATAAAGGATTGAGTTTACATAGTGGTGGGATATCAATAGACTTCCCAAATAATTTAATTTGTCGCTCAAAGGGACAACAACAAGGAATTGTTTGGCAAATTAGATGAGCGATGCGATTATTTTTAACCTGAATTCCATCCACTACAGCACGCAACGGATTAAGAAGATTGTGGAACCACCCTGGCTTTTTCTGATTAGGTGGATGGTAATTAGGATGAGGATGAGGGTGAGTATGTTCGTGAGTGTGATTGATGGTTTCCATTGATAAATTCCTTGGGTAAATGCTATCAAGAAAAAGGGGAGTTGGGGATTGGGCATTGGGCATCGGGCATTGGGTTTGAATATTTCCCTATTCCCTATTCCCTACTCCCTATTCCCCTTCTTCACCCTTTAATTAACACGTTGTGTTTCTACGCAATTTCTAACGAATCAAGTCGTAGGAAATATCTGTCTTAGAAGGAATGTTGGTGTTGCGATCGATTTCTTCAAACAGAGTATTTACAACCCAGTTCAGCAAGTTGATTACACCTTGATAACCAATGGTGGCGTAGCGGTGTAGGTGGTGGCGATCCATGATGGGGTAGCCGATTCTCACGAGGGGAATCTTGGTGTCGCGCCACAGGTACTTACCGTAGGTGTTACCAACTAAGAAGTCTACTGGTTCGGTGAACAACAATGAACGCATGTGCCACAAATCCTTACCACCCCAAACAGTTGCATTGCTACCAAAGGGGCTAGAAGCAAGCAGTTCTTTCATTTCTGCTTCAAATACGTCGTTGCTGTTGTGAACCAAGATATGCACAGGTTCAGCACCCATTTCTAGCATAAAGCCAACAACGCTGTATACTAAATCTGGTTCGCCGTAGATAGCGAAGCGCTTGCCGTGAATCCATGAGTGGGAGTCAGTCATGGCATCAACTGCCTGACCGCGTTCAATTTCCAATTGTTCAGGAATGGGGATACCACTCAATTCGCTGAGTTTCATCAAGAACTCATCAGTACCCTTAATGCCCCAAGGACGGGAAACTGAGGTTGGTTGCTTCCATTCTTTTTCGATGTACTCGCGGGTTTTGAGGGTAGAGTGTGCTTGCAGAGCGATCGTTGCTTTCCCATTAATTGAATCTTCTGCATCTTCTAGCTTTGTACCACCTGGGTACATATTGAACTCACCTGTGTTTGGTGAATCCAGGTAGTCGCTGTTGTCGGCTAGAATTGTGTAATCAAAGCCGAACAAAGAAGCAATCCGCTTGATTTCGCGGTTGTTGCCTACGTAGGTGTCAAAACCTGGGATGAAGTTGATTTTACCATTGCTGGTTTCTTTCTTATGACCTGCGGTCAGGTTAGAAAGAATTCCCTTCATCATGTTGTCGTAACCAGTGATGTGGGAACCAACAAAGCTAGGGGTGTGAGCGTAAGGTACTGGGAAATCTTGAGGAACTGAACCAGCTTCCTTGGCATTGTTGATGAAAGACTGTAAGTCATCACCAATTACTTCTGCCATACAGGTGGTGCAGACAGCGATCATCTTAGGCTTGTACAGTTGGTAAGAGTTCGCCAAGCCGTCGATCATGTTTTGCAGACCACCAAACACGGCTGCATCTTCAGTCATTGAAGAAGATACACCAGAGAATGGCTCTTTGTAGTGACGGGTTAAGTGGGTGCGGAAGTAAGCAACGCAACCTTGAGAACCTTGAACGAAAGGTAGAGTACCTTCAAAACCAACAGCAGCAAAGATTGCTCCCAATGGTTGACAACCTTTAGCAGGGTTAACGGTTAAAGCTTCACGAGCGAAGTTCTTTTCACGATAATCCCAACCTTTTGTCCACTCTGCAACCCGTTGAACTTCTTCGGTTTCGTGACCGTTTTCAAACTGCTTTTTGTTTTCAAATAGCTGTTTGTACTCCGGTTGGTGGAATAACTCGACGTGATCTTGAATTTTTTCAGGATTCTGAGGCATTTCTGGATCTCCAAGGTTACTGAATTCTTTACTAATCGAGGAATGAAGATTTAAGGCGGGAGTGGAAATATGATTCAAAATTCAAAATGCAAAAATCAAAACGAATTTTTAATCTTTCAATTTTGAATTTAGTATTCCCAACTCCCCCCTGGGGTTTTAGCCCCAGGTTATCCTTACTTATCTCTCTCTCCCATTTCCCTAAACGGCAGCCTTAGCCTTAGCTTCAGCCTTCTTAGCCTGAGCTTTTTCATTCCAAGGAGCGCCAATTAATCCCCAGGTTGGGCTGTTGAGTGCCAAGTCCATGTCACGTGCGAAGATGGCGAAGCCGTCATAACCGTGATAAGGGCCGGAGTAATCCTTTTGGTGGTTTAATTATTTTCAACTGTCTAATGTTTGCAGTAAGCAATGTCTCTGCTAAACATTGTTCACTGATAACACATTTATTTTTAGGCTAAATATAGGCTAAAAAGACAGCATAATTAGGTTCAGGACTCACGCATCATCTAAATGTTGTCCTGAGCTAAGGCGGTTAAAAAATCGCCCGTTTTTTTGCTCATCTCTGCAAGCACAGCAGCAAAAAGAACACATGAGAACGAAAGTACTACTAGAATTAGAGAAAGTTAATCTGCGTTTGAAGTCTGCAAAGGCAAAGGTGACAATTAGAGAATCAAATGGAAGTCTGCAATTACGGGCGACGTTACCAATTAAGCCGGGAGATAAAGATAGCAATGGTACTGGGAAAAAACAATACAATATCAGTTTGAATATTCCCTCTAATTTGGATGGACTGAAGACGGCTGAGGAAGAAGCATACGAATTAGGAAAGTTAATCGCTCGGAAAACTTTTGAATGGAATGATAAATATTTAGGTAATGAGGCAGTTAAGAAAGGATTTAAGACTATAGGAGAATTACTTGAGCAATTTGAAGAAGAGTATTTTAAGACTCATAAACGAACTACGAAAAGCGAGCATACTTTTTTTTATTACTTTTCCCGAACTAAACGATTTACGAATCCCAAAGATTTAGCGATCGCTGAAAATTTGATAAGTTCAATTGAGCAAATCGATAAAGAATGGGCTAAATATAATGCAGTTAGAGCTATATCAGCATTTTGCATGACATTTAAAATCGAAATTGATTTATCTAAATATTCCAAGATGCCTGAGAATAACTCCCGCACTATCCCTACAGATGCGGAAATAGCTGATGGAATTATCAAGTTTGAAGATTATTTGCATAACAGAGGAAATCAAGTTAATCAAAATGTTCAAGATAGTTGGCAACTTTGGCGTTGGACGTATGGAATGTTAGCAGTTTTTGGTTTACGTCCACGGGAACTTTTTATTAATCCCGATCTTGATTGGTGGTTAAGTGAAGAAAATGTCGATTTGACATGGAAAGTTCATAAAGATTGTAAGACTGGTGAGAGAGAAGCATTACCTTTATATAGACAATGGATTAAGGAGTTTGATTTGAGAAATCCTAAATATTTGGAGATGTTGGGGAGTGCGATCGCTAAAAAAGATAACACTAATCATGCTGAGATAACGGCGTTAACACAACGAGTTAGTTGGTGGTTTCGCAAAATAGGATTAGATTTTAAACCTTATGATTTACGTCACGCTTGGGCAATTCGAGCGCATATTTTGGGGATACCAATTAAAGCGGCGGCGGATAATTTGGGGCATAGTGTGCAAGTTCATACACAAACTTATCAGCGTTGGTTTTCGCTAGATATGCGGAAGTTGGCGATTAATCAGGCGTTGAGTAAAAAAAATGAAGTTGAGTTGATTAGGGAAGAGAATGCTAAGTTAAGGATGGAGAATGACAAGTTGAGATTGGAGCTTGATAAGTTGAAAATAGAAATGGTTTATAAACAAAGTTAAATTAACAGTGAGTGATAGCGATCGCACCCCTCCCAAAGCATACATCGTCACAAAGCTGATTTACTAAAAAACAACGCCGCGATAAATTTCTGCCATTGATAATGCGATCGCAACTGAATCTAAAGAAATAGATACCTCTAAACCGCTAAAATCACTAAGCAACCAACCTTCTGGTTGTTTACTATAGCGTTCCACAAAAGGTTCATCTTGCTCGACTAATAAATATTCGCTAAAACTTGGAATTGATCGATACATCCGAAATTTACTTTGTCGATCGTAATCTGCGGTGGAAGGAGATAGAACTTCAACAATCAAAGTAGGATTCAAGACTTCATCTAAACGTTCAGCATTTAGTTGCGGTTCGCCGTCAAAAATCATTACGTCTGGGTATACTCCGCGTCGATGTTCGGGAATCCACAGCCGTAAATCGCTATTAATTGGCTCGAATTGAGTATCACGCAGCAAAAATTTGGAAAAGGCAAAAATATTGCCACTGATGCGGCTGTGTTTGAGCGTTCCTCCAGGCATGGGTACAATTTCTCCATCTCGATATTCGCTGCGTCCTTCGGCTTTTTCTTCAATTGCGCGATATTCATCTAAACTGTAGCGGCGCTTGATGGTAGAAATCATAGGTCTTAGCCGATTACATTAGCTGTAGGGCAACAAAACTATTTTGTCACAAATTTGATTGTGAGGGGATATCTTCTCTTTTCTACGAGATGCTGCACAAAAAAACAGGAGATTGCAGAATGGATAAGCTAAATTTGTATCGTGAACTAATTCAGAGATTATTGACGGCGCGGGCAAACTTGCATTCTGGGAACGCTCCAATAGAAAGTCAAACCATTTTTGATATTACAAAAGACCACTATCAGCTTATGCATGTGGGATGGAAGAATAGCAGTACCCGAATTTACGGCTGTGTGCTGTATGTAGATATTAAAGATGGGAAAATTTGGGTGCAGCATGACGGAACGGAGGATGCACTTGCAGATCAACTTGTGAGCGAGGGTGTGCCTAAGCAAGATATTGCGATCGCATATCACGCACCTCATGTACGGCAGTATACAGAGTTTGGTGTAGACTAAACCTATTGAAAAAGTCTGTTTGCGAGTAATCATCGCAAACAGACTTTTTCACGTTTCTAATTAAGCTTGCTCCCAAAGCCCACGGACATAATCAGGTAGCCAGCTAGCAATTTCCTGAATCCGCTCTTCGGAAAGTTCGTCTTTAGTGGCAGAAAACACTGCTTTAACCGCTTGCTCTCGTTCGACCGATCGCGGCATTCCACTTTCATTAGCAACTCGGAACAGGAAGCGATCGGAATCGATATTGAAGATACCTGGGCCTTTGAAGGGTGGACGAACCCGGCTCAAAAATCCCACAATTGGATTGGTGTCTTTCCACAAATCAGACACTTCAAACTGGAGCGCTTTCTCATCGGTAGGCACTGCCTCTGTATGCAATTCTGCCTCAACGCGATCGCTAGCTTCTGTGGTCATTAAGTCCCGCATGACGCGAAACACAACTTCGGTAAAGTCTCTGGCATCATAGGGATCTGCAAATCCGGCTTTGACCTGGACTTTTTCTAGAAATGAGCGATGTTCATCTGCGATCGCAGTTCGATTATCTTCTATCTCTGTTGGATCAACTTCTGGAATATTTGTTCTAAAACTTTGATCTGGCATTGTTTTTTCTTCTGGTTATTAATTTTGATTTATGCTTACCTTATGTAAGGTCGCACAAATTCAAAACCATTAGTATCATCCAGAAGTTTGAGATGCTATTTATTCAAAAGTTAGAAATTCATCTGATTTGCATAGATATAGGTAATAGAACTACCCCTCTAAAAAGGTTCTGGTTAACACACATTTAATTTCTGGAAATATCATATCTATTGAGTAAAGCAATACTCTTGGTGTTTTTGCTCGTTGTAGACATCACCCATTGGTATCAAAAAACAGTCAAAATAGATGAGTTAGTATAAAAGTAGCCGAAACAAAGATGGTAGAAACAACAAACATCGAAATTAATACTGCAAAAGTCAAAATACCTAACAATGGCTTAGAAATCGATGCTTACTTAGCTCAACCAGCACAAAATGGAACCTTTGGCGCAGTTATAGTTTTTCCAGAAATTTTTGGAATCAACAGTAATATTCGAGATATCACCGAACTAATCGCTAAACAAGGTTATGTAGCGATCGCCCCAGCGATGTATCAACGTACTGCTCCCGGTTTTGAAGCTGACTTTAGCCCAGAAGATGTTGGGTTTAGTCCAGAAAGCTATAGGCTGGGGTTGGAATACTATCAACAAGTAAAATATCAAGAGATATTCAGCGATATTCAAGCTACCATTACCTACCTTAAAACTTTACCCAATGTCAAAGATAATGCGATCGGTGTGATTGGTTTCTGTTTTGGCGGTCATGTTGCTTACATGGCTGCAACATTACCCGATATCAAAGCCACAGCTTCATTCTATGGTGGTGGGATTACTACTTCCAGTTATGGTGAAGAGACTCCAACTATTAATCGCACCTCAGAAATTAAAGGTACTATTTATGCCTTTTTTGGTACAAGAGATGCATTAGTTTCGCAAGAAGAAAACGAGCAAATTGAAGCAGAATTAAAGAAACATAATATCAATCATCGTGTATTTCGATACGATGCAGGACACGGATTCTTCGCCGGATTCTTCAAAGACAAGTATCCATTTATAGAACAACACCCAAGTTACAATCCTGAAGCTGCTCCTGATGCTTGGCAACATGTTCTAGAACTGTTTCAAAATTACTTGTGATCAGGCTTGTCGTAAACATCGCACTCTTGTGTAGTGAGTGCGATCCTATTGTTTTTAACCTTTTGAATTTTTCAGCAGCAATTGACAACCACATGAGAACGGGTTTGGACTTTCTATGCGATCGTCCGCAAGCACTTCAATCGTCAGCTTACTGTTGTAAATCAATTCGTCATAATCCATCAACGCATCCCACTTGATTTTGCCAGTAGGGAAGCCTAGTTGTGAACTACTATCAGCTATTAACTCTTGCCATTTTTGAATCTCTGGATCTTGCGATTTGCAGTAATCGAGAATGGCAATAAATGCACCAGGCTTGGTAACTCGTAAGATTTCTTTAAGAGCAAGAACTGGATCTTCAACCACACAAAAGGTAAATCCCGATGCTGCTGCATCAAAGCTATTATCAGGAAAATCGAGATTGCAGAGATCCGACATCTTGAAAGCGATATCTGCGGATACGTGCTTTTTACGTGCTTCATCCAGCATCTTTTCAGAAAGATCGATACCCACAACCTTTACTCCTTCCGGGTAAGCTGAAAGATTAAGACCCGTTCCTACAGCAGCATCTAGCACGGTTTGTCCTGGCTGAAGCTGCAAAGAAGCAATTAGGGGTTCGCGTTCAATGTGCCAGTAACGCTTCATAATCGCATCATAATCTACCGCCCCGCGATCATAGGTTTCAATCAGCTGATTTATCTGCATAGGTTTTTTAACAACAAATAGGACTATTTATTTAACTATCTGTGTCAACTGTATGGTGTGTTAATACCTGCATATTGTATATTTTGCTACTATTTAGATAACTTGATAATTTCAACACAGTATTAAATTAAACTACTTCATCAGCTTTTAGCCGGAGAGGAATCTGGATGATAAACTCGGTTCCAACTCCAGCAGTTGAGAAGCACTCTAGTTTGCCGCCATGTTTTTCTGTGATGATTTGGTAGCTGATAGACATACCCATTCCAGTACCTTTGCCAACGGGTTTGGTGGTGAAAAAAGGATCGAATATGCGTTGCTGAAATTCTTTAGAAATACCAACTCCATTATCAGCGATCGCAATTTCTAAGCATTTTGAATTAATTACAGATGTGCGAATCTTAATTTGACTGGGATTTTCCTCAATCTCCTTATAGGTAAGCTTAGTATTATTTTCTTCTAACGCATCAATTGCATTAACTAAGATATTCATAAATACCTGGTTGAGTTGTCCGGCATAGCATTCTACTAGGGGTAGAGTGCCATAGTCTTTAATTACCTCAATTTCAGGTTGTTCTGGTTTTGCTTTAAGGCGGTGTTGCAAAATCATCAAAGTACTGTCCATACCTTCATGAATATCAACACTTTTAAATTCTGCTTCGTCGATGCGGGAGAAGTTTCGTAGCGATAGTACAATTTGACGAATGCGATCGGTTCCTACTTTCATGGAAGATAACATTTTTGCTAAGTCTTCCTGCAAAAACTCTAGATCGATGTCTTCAGCAAGAGTTTGAATTTCAGCCGCAGGGTTAGGATCGTACTGCTGATACAACTGCACAAACGCTAATAAATCTTGGGTATATTGCTGTAGATGGTCGAGGTTGCCATGAATAAAGTTGACTGGATTATTAATTTCGTGTGCGACTCCAGCAACTAGTTGTCCCAGACTAGACATTTTCTCACTTTGAATAACTTGAGATTGAGTGCGTTGCAATTCTTCTAATGCATTTTTGAGTTCAGTAGTACGTTCTTCTACTCGCTCTTCTAGTTTTTCTTTGCTTTTTTCTATAGCAGTAAACGATTCATGCAGTTGTTCTGCCATGTGGTTGAAGGTGTTGGAAAGGGTATTAAATTCTTGAATACTGCTAACTTCTACTTTCTGGGCTAAATTACCGGATGCCATTGCCTCACTTGCCCAATTGAGTTGCAGAATCGGGCGGACAATCCAATGGGATGTAAATACACCCATTACCGAGGCAACAACTAATGCACCAAAACAAAGTACAAGCGTGGTGCGTGTATTGGCGTTAATTTGCGCCATAAATGTCTCTTCAGGCACACTTACTACCATCAACCAATTTAAGCCATACTTGTCACGCCAAGGCATAGCATCGACAAAATACCTTTTTCCTTGCACCTCAAGTTTAAAATCTGTGTCTTGGTTGATAGATCCGAACCCAGAAGTTTGGAGGTGTTTAGCAATGTTTTGTATGATTGGGTCAGAACTATCGATCGCCTTTAATCGTCGGATACCTTGATTGATGAGAACAAAAGGTTTCTCTTTACCAGAACTGGCGATTAATGTACCATCCCGTTCTAAAAGAAATACTCGCCCAGACTGACTAATATTCAAACTGCGTAAAAAATCGCTGAGTTTCAACAGATGAATATCCGTTGCAATCATTCCTAGCAAGCGATTTTGTGAATCATAGATGGGACGACTAGCAGAAGCGCTGATGTAGGGGCCAGTTGGAAAATTTGCAGTTACAATCTTTGCCCAAATAGGTTTACCAGCAGCAATTGGTTGGGTATACCAAGATTCACTGAAATTGTTCCAATCCCACCGAGCATTAACCTGAGTTCGATTACCTTGATTATCTGTGGCATAAGTGAAGGTATTATTAGGAGGCTTGGCAGTCCAGTCGTCAATAGTGATCGTCTTGCCATCATAACGAGCCGCTCCCAGCCCTTCACCCGTTGTTAGTCCAATACCAATATAAGTCAGGTCATAGGCTTGCATCTGATCCCAGAAATATTTGCCCAGGGTTTGGCGATCGCGCACATTTAATATTCCCCTGTGGATAGCATCTGCGTTAATCTGATTAAGGCTTTGCGGAATGGAAAGATAAGACTTTAAGTGTTCATTCACTACCTCAGTAGTGCGATCTATAAACTGTTCTGCTAGGTTGTTAACTGCTCTTTCTCCGTTTTTAAAGGACAAATAACCCACTAAACTGACCGCTGCAAAAATTTGGATAAGGAAGGGAACAACAAGGACAATCTGTAAAGGAAATGCTTTACCTTTGCTGGGGTAGTGAGTCTTCATAGCTGAAAGCTGGAAGTTGATGCTAAGTTAATTTACCTCTATAGTTCCCAATATGTGTAGAGACTTATCTTTGCTGAAATTTTTTTGTCCAGGTGTAGGGTACATTGTCGCAAAGTGCAATGCACTATCAATCAAATATTTCAAATATAGCAAGGGACTGGGGACTGGGAACTGGGAACTGGGTGAAAAGTCTTCTTGTGTCTAAGTTTCATCATCTGTTGATGTTCTAACCACCAAGGCCTATGCTATATCCAAGAAAAGCTTAATTTCACCACTGCTACTCAATCTTACGGGTAAATATTTTGCTGGATAAGGTCAAATTTGATTAGCGATCGCAGTTAAAATATCAGATAACAGACAGAACAAGATTAAAGAGAGTACTATGCAAATTTATTGCGCTCGCAGCAAACAATTAAAGCTACTCTTTCAAAAAATACTTGGGGCTTAAGCCCTTTTTTTAAGGTGTAGAAATTTATCGATCGCATCTACCATAATTTGGCATTGCTGGCGATCGCGAGTAGGTGCTGATAGAGAAATCGGTTTAGCTGAGATTAATTGTAGTTGTACAAAATACCACGGACTTTTATTAGTATTTTCTACTAGAATCACTTGAACTTGCTGAATTTCAGCCAGCTTTTTTTTTGTGGTAAATGTGCCAAAGAATTGGTATTGTTTCTCCAACCTCATCTGCTCTGAGATTTTGTCAAAATCACACAAGACTTGTATTGGTATTGCCAGGGACTGCAAAATGATTCCAATTCCAGGCAAAAATAGCACCAGTCCCTCCAAAAATCCTTGCCAGCGATCGTCCTCTTGAATTCTTAGCTCAGTTTGTTGAGAGTTTTGGATAAAAACGTTGATTTCATCTGCAATTTGGCTGTGCTTTTCCCTCACAAGTACTCCGTGGTTAACTAAGTTCACCTCCTGATTATTAGAAATATTCAGCACAACTCCAGTCGCTGCTACTGTCTTGACATAGGCTCTTTTTATTTGCCCAGGAATCCAGGTTGTTTCTGTTCCTGGTAAGCCGGCAATTGTTCGTTTACAGTTTATTTGGGTAGGGTTAGTTCGCTGACATTCCAATGTAGTTACGTTGCTCGTCATTATAGCTATGCTAAATCCAACCGTCAAAAAAGGGACGCTAAACAATACTCCCCAGAGCCATTGTTGATTGTGTCCTTCAAACTTTAATTGAGTTAATGTTTGCTCAATAATATTCATCTGATAATAAATCGAATTAGTACCTGTTCTAACTCACTCCGTTGAAAATTACCCTGAGTCGGTTGCCAATTTTGCTGCGCTGGTTCTAGATAAAGGTATTTACAATAAACATTTGTCAAGTGGTTATGGGGTTTAATTATCCAGTTCAAAACACAAGCTTCCATCAATACAGCAAGGGAACAATTTGTATTTTGCACCTTGGCATGACTAAAATCAGCATCAGTTAAGTTTGCTTTCCTGAAAGATGTTTCGGGATTCCTTTGGTGTAGTTTAGATTAGTCATAAATGGTTAAAGTGCGATCGCACTTGCTTAAAAGGTTCCACAAAATCGGTTTCTTCGCTGCAAAACACAACGCACCATAATATCATTTTGCATCTATGCAATTATTTGAGCTTGACAAAATTTTGAGTAGTAGGGCACATTTTAAGTTGTCGCTGCTGGTTTCTTTCCATTCTTGCTCTCCACACTGGCAACTATTGACGGTTGCTCATCATCAATGGGAGTTGACGACTCGCCTCGCAATCGCTTACGACGCTGGTTTTTAGGAACTCCTCCCGCCATACCGTACTCTACACTGCTTTTGCCATATCGAGTCCCAACTGCCATTAGCATGTGTTCTGTCATATCTCCCAACTCGTCTTCTGTTTCCAGCATTTCTCGGTACAATTTATCTAAAGTGGAAAGGGCAGTGTTATATGCATTTTCTCTAGTTCGCATCGTTTCGATCAGGTTTGAGAAACCAAGTAAGGTGAGTCCATTGCCTAAATCTAAACTTGAAGCAATTGAGTTTATACCAGCTGCACGACGCACTGCTTTTTCTAACACTAAAGAAGTTCTTTTTCTCCGAGCCATGAGCTACACCTTGTAATACAATACGGTTAACATTCTTTACCTTAATTTGTTTACGTATAGATTAGGCTGAGAGAATTTCGGCAAATCTGCAATAGTTTTTGCTACAAATGCGATCGCTCTTATAAATGCGCAAAATACTGAAATGAGAAAGCAAACTGGGGTTTGAGAAAGTAAAAGCTGCTTTTGCTTGCGGAAAATACCAAAATGAGTAAGTAAAAGCTTATTTTACTTGCGGAAAACACCAAAATGAGAAAGCAAAAGCTGCTTTTGAGTAAGTAAAAGCTTGTTTTACTTGCGGAAAACACCAAAATGAGAAAGTAAAAGCTGCTTTTGCTTTCTCAAAATGAGCTTTTGCTAACTAAATTTGACTTTATCTATATTTTTTTGCTGTGATCGCTAGTTTTGATGGTTGTGATGATAGTGCGATCGCTATTTGGTTAGAAGAAGTGTATCGAATAATAGATTATACCTAAAATAATTAAATGAGCCGGATAGAACAGGTAAAACCATCTAGCTCGTAAACCTTGTTTACCATTGAATTGAAAAACAATGAATCCTGCAAAAATTGCCCAATGTTGAAATATATTAGGTATAAATAGAGTTCCTAAAATAAACTCAAAGATGCACCAGCAGAGCAACCATACACTAGGCTTCAGTTTGTCTGTTAAAGACATCAAGAAAATTACTCCAATCCCATAAGCTCCATATTCAACGCCCACACTTTCGGCAACTGCTGCACTCAATCCAATAATTATTAATTGCTGCCAGAATTGCGAATAACGCCTAACTAAGCGCAACATCACAAGTCCAAGAACAAGCGTGTAGAGAATATTAAGCGATAAACTCCGAAAAACAAAACTATAAATAGGCTGAGTTATAATTGCTGTAATTAATAATCTACTACCATAGCGGTATACATTTTGGGTGTGTTTTTCACCTTTAGCCAGAAGCCATGCAAAGAGAGGAAAGCTCAATCGTCCAATAAAGTGCAAGATTCTTAACTCTGGCATTAGCAAATAGCACACATGATCCATAACCATGAACACTGCGGCTAAGATTTTAATGCCAAAAGCTGAAATTTTAATCACAACGTCACAGTTACCTTGGATTCCTTGATATAAAATCCCTAAAATCTTATTAATTTAATATAATAGTTATTCAAAATCCTCGCAATTTGATAACATTAACAAAAAGGGTAATGTCTACGATGGGCTAATTCAACATCACCCTCTTCAGCAGAAAATGCAGAAACACTATGGCAAAGCGTAAGAAAAGCAATCTCCAGTGGATCAAAGAAACGCTTGAATTAAAACCTGACCATCGTTGGGAATCTCCATCAGGCTACAAAATATTTGTAGCAGATCGAGGCGCTGTTCGCTTCAATGTTCCCCAAGATTGGATTCTTGAGCCACAAGAAAAATCTTTCAAGTTCCTCGATAAAAAACCACCCAACGATGATTGCTGTTTGGAAGTATCTTTTAATCGCTTGCCACCCAACGACTGGAGCCAGTTTCCGCTAAAATCTACATTGAAGAAAGTGCTGGAAGACGACAGTCGCAACGTCATTGCTAGGGGAGAAATTATTACCATCAAACGCCAAACCGCCAGAATTGTCTGGACGGAGATGAAGTTCATTGATATTCAAGAAGAACCACGGGAAGCTTTTTCGCGGACTTGCATTGGTTTGGGGTCAAATGTTCAGTGCTTGATTACATTCGATTATTGGGTAGATCAAGCAGAACAATTAATACCCGTTTGGGATGAAGCGATGCGTAGTCTGACATTAGGATTATATATCCGCGACCCCATGACTGGTCTAGCTTTCCCAGACTAAGCACAAGAATAAATCGTGAGCATTAGTCAAATTGAGGCGTAGGCGTAATTAATTGCAGACATTGCATTTAAGGTAATTGTGTTTTGCAAAATTGGGGAATACTCCTACTTTCAATATAAGGACATTTAACTATAAGTCTTATTTAATTCGGTATCATAGCCATTTTATCTCCCCTTCATCGCAGGATAAACAGCATTTATGATTCAAACTTTAAAACCCTGACGTTAAAGATTACTTAAGTCATAATTCAATAGTTACTTTTATCACTAGTTTGTAGCTGTTTTAACTCATATCCTTATAAACATAAGACATCAACCAGATTAAAGTTTTTTGAACTTTAATCATCCAGTCTACTAAAGGAGATTGAGTGATGAATATCAAACATATTCTTGCTGGTGCAGCACTTCTTTTACCATTTGCTGTTACTTCTATTCCTTCACAAGCATCAGCATTACAAGTTATTGTGAAGCCCCACGCTATTAATAGACCCGCTCAAATAATAGCAAAAAAACCACCCCAAATTAAGCGTTATACACCACAAGTCAAAAAGAAAGTGTTGGTTCTTGCACATTGGGAAAAAACAAATCATGGTCGCAAGCGGGTTGCGGCTCATTATATATACAAGTAAAAACGTCTAAAATCTCAAGCAATTGGGAAATAAGAAGTTAAATCTTCTTATCATCTCCCTACTAAATGAAGTAGGAATAATGCCAAATACAAGGCAAATAAAAACTTTTTACTCAACATTTGAGAGATACTCATGAAATTGGCATCATTGACAAATATTTTGGTTGCAGGTGGAATTGCCCTCAGCGCGACTGCAACTATCAATCAGCCAAGTCAAGCTGAAAGTATGCGAGGATTTTATTGTGACACTTCAGGAAACAAACCCGTGACGGTGTACACAAATCCTAGAGGTGTTAGTGAGCCTTGGATTCGCTGGACTTCCAATTACTTCAGAGATGCTGGCTACAATAAAGTAACGCGCTGTCAAGACGTAAGCCAACGTTTGGAAAATTACCGCCGCAATAGAGACTTGAGATTTATTACTGTCGGCAAAATGAACGGACAAAATGTGATTTGCACCGCTAATCAAGTCAATGGACGCTGTGAAAAGTTGATATTGACTCTCAAACCCAATGAAGATGGGGTACAAGCGCTAAATAATCTCTTGGCTTGGCATCAACCCTTAAGTAAAAGTAATAGAACACCTTACGTTGATTTGAGGGATCATCTAGGAATTCCCAAAGAATAAATTACAGCTTTTTTCCTGTGTTACATTTGAAGCGGGATAGTAATAAAGTTACAAAGCTATAGTTTAGGTTCCATAAGCCTAACTGGTGCGCCAATCTCTGATATTCAGCGTATATCGCCGAGTGCTTTAAACTATACCATCGTTTGATTAGCTCAGTTGGTAGAGCAATCGACTCATAATCGATGCGTCACAGGTTCGAGTCCTGTATCAAACCCCAGGAAGTTAGCTCACTGGTAGAGCAATCGACTCATAATCGATGTGTTGTAGGTTCGATTCCTATACTTTCACCCAGAACCCTGTCCGGGTCAAAAGACAATACCCTTCCAAGGTAGCCAATATGGTACGGATCCTAACAGATTCGAGACCCTCACTTTCTCAACTCTGCGGTGTAAGTGTTCTGCTATCGGGATTACTCGTAAGGGCGATCTTCGGTAGCGTCAGTTAAGGAGTAAGCGCAACTGCATTTTTCCCTAACTTGAGTATGTCCCTTCGTTTGCTACATCTAGTTTTCCTTTGGGGATTCTAGATTAGTAAATTGAACGGTATATTTGAGTGTGGTTCTTTTTTCTAGATTGCCATTGAGCAGTTTGGGAAAAGGAATAGCAATCTTAATCCAGTTTTGGAGAAGCTTTTGCCCACACCTAAACTGTAAACGCTTGCACTGGCAGAGTTAAAAAATCTTTTGTAGTATGTATAGCCAAAATCTAACCACTACCTCATTAGCGACTGCAAGTAATCTAGAAAGGTTGGGAACTGATAATTTAGCGCTTTTGCGATCGCAGCTTCAGAAAACCGCCACTTACCTCAAGGTTTACCTGCAAGTCCTGCTATTTCTAATTTAATTTGTCGTCATTTCGATAATCGTCTCGCTACAATCGCTGAAAATCTTGGGTTTTCTTATACGCGCTATGCTGACGATTTAACATTTTCTGCTTCTGGAGACGCATTGCACCAAATATTTAATTTGATTAAAAACACTAAATTTATTATTGATAATGAAGGTTTTACTGTTAATGATAATAAAACTAAGATTTCCAGTAAATCAGTGCAGCAAGAAGTAACAGACGTTATTGTAAATACACAATTAAAGATATTTTTTGTATTATATAGTAGTACAAAGAGATGAAACCAATCCTTTAGCCTTTATCTACAGGGTTCTAAAGCCTAAGAACCTCTAAATGAATTCTGTGTACTCCTGTACTTAAGCTGTGAGACACAGGTGGTATTTGAGTTCAACCAAGGTTATAAATGTGTTGATCGAATCTTCTTAGCTAGCTTACTTAAGCGATCGCGCAAATTATTTATGCAAATTATTATGTGGCAAACGTTTTATATCAAACCTAACGAAATTGGTATCTTATATCACCGCAGTGACTTTAAGAAAATTTTGCAACCCGGTACATATACATATTTTGGTCGCCATTGGCAAGTCAAAATTTATGACCTCAATCAGCCACTAGCTCAGATTGAAAACCTAGAACTGTTGTTGCGAAATCACGAAGCCGAACTGCAACAAGATTTATTAATTATCAGAACCACATTTAACCAAGTTGCGTTAGTCCGCTACGGTCAGAATTGGGTAAGCGTTGCACCAAATAAATTGATTGCTTTTTGGCGTGGTTTTATTGAGCTAGAGTCTCATATATTCAACTTGGAAGAAAGCTGGGAATTACCTAGTTCATTTGTCCAGCAATTGCGCTCAGTTACGTTGAATGGATTGAAGAAGTTCCAAATCTCGGAGTCTGAGATTGGTTTACTATATCTGCAAAACAATTTTGTGCGACCTCTAGAAGCAGGAGAGTATGCTTTTTGGTCGGTAGATAGAGATGTAACAGTCCGAATTCTCAGCCGGATTATTCCTAATCCAGATTTTCCCCTCGAAGATGTACTCATTGAAAAACATCCCCACTTTATTGCTGCTTATTGTGAGCCAGTGCAATTACAGACTTCGCAAGTTGGAATTGTGCGATATCGAGGGAAAGTGATTTCTATTTTGCCACCCACCAGCCGTAAATTATTTTGGCAGGGTGTTGCAGTAGAAATTCTCGACATCAGCGCTGATGCTCAGTTACAGCCAAGCCTAGTGGCTGAGTTGGTTGAGGGTTCAGCAGACGTGAAATTGCTTAGTCGCAACTGTTTGCATATTTGCCAAGTTCCCGCCCAGCACGTTGGATTAGTATATATTAATCAAGAGTTTCAAGGACAGCGATCGCCAGGGGTACATGCTTGGTGGTTATTTGGTCGCTCTTTTCAGACCGAAACCATTGACCTACGACTACAAAATATGGAAGTCTCTGGTCAAGATATCCTCTCAAAAGATAAAGTACCTCTGCGGTTGAATTTGACGGCTGGCTTCCGCATACTCGACCCATTGAGAGCAAAAAATGGGTTATCAGATATTTCTGGTTATTTGTACAAAGAATTACAGTTTGCTTTGCGTGGTGCAGTTGGCGAACGCAACTTAGATGCTTTATTAGAAGATAAAGGTGCAATAGATAGAAGTATCTCTGAATACATTCGCCAAAAAGCCGCAGACTATGGAATTGAAGTAGATTCTGTAGGGGTCAAAGATATTATTTTACCTGGTGAGATTAAAGCTATCTTGAGCAAAGTAGTGGAGGCAGAAAAAACCGCTCAAGCAAACGTAGTCAGACGTAGAGAAGAAACTGCTGCTACTCGTAGTATGCTAAACACTGCCAAAGTGATGGAGGATAACCCCGTCGCCTTGCGTTTGAAGGAACTCGAAGTATTAGAGCGGATTGCAGAGAAGATCGATCGCATTCAAGTTAACGGCAGCTTGGATAATATTTTAACAGACTTGATTCGGATGAATCCGTAGCAATGACATCAATTATGTATTATGTAGTGACTATATTAAAAGTCAAGCTATCTCACTATATACTACTTAGGGATCTCTTGAAATTAGAGGATTTATTTCAATGAATAAAGTTAAACAGCAGCACTTTGTACCTCAATTCTATTTAAGAAACTTTGCTAATGAAGATACATTATTTGTGTTGGATAAAATAGAAAAATCTATTTATCCATCTCATGTAAAAAATGTTGCACAACAGAGATATTTTAATGATTTTCCTGATTCATTTTTACCTGATGAATTGAGGTATAAAACAAAATCTCAATTCATTGAACATGATCTCGCTAAAGTCGAATCCAGATTTAGAGATTTTCTCAAACCGATCATAGATTGTCTTGAAGAAATCGAAAAAAAGAACTTATTTGATTCTCTTGGAGTTCTGGATGAAGAGGCAAAGAAAAAATTCTCTGCCTTTTTAGCACTTCAGTTGGTCAGGACAACTACGCCTAGAGGGCAAATTAAAGAAATATTTCAATCTTTAGATGATCTAAAGAAAAGAATGGATCGGGCACTATTCAATAATAAGATAGATATTCAAAAAGCTAGCTTTTCTTGTCCCGAACCTTCCAGTAATTCAATTTATTTTGATGATTTATTAAAGGTAGGTATAGAAGAAGACTCAATAGCACAGCATTTATTTTATATCTCGAACATTCTCGATCAAGGTTCTGATTCAGAGATATCAAAAAGATTATCAAGTCATATTTGGTTATTTGGTATAAACTCAACTTCAATTCCACTATGGACTTCAGATAATCCAATAGCAATCAAACAGCATGAGCATTTTGGAACTGGTCTGGCTTCACATGGTGTCCAAGTAGTTTATCCAATTACTTCTAAACATCTTCTAATTATGTTTGAATCAAACTTTTGGAATAAGCTCAATAGTTATGACAGAATGAGCATTCTCCTATCAGAAGAAGATGTAAAATCGTATAACAAGCTACAAGCGAATCAATGCTATAGACAAACTTACTCCAGCGAGAAAAATTTTGAGCTTTTGCTAACCTGAGTTCTAGCACTCGCATCTCTTAATATTACATCTTTGGTACTGTTATGCTTGCGAACGTGTATATTTACACTTAGTCCGCATTAAAATATATACTTGATAGATAAACTCTAATTATGCCGATTCAATGGCATGGGGTAACAGCGATGTCAATTGATGAAGTTGAAAACCAGAAAAATAATGATCTAGTTCAACCCGCTACAGACTTAGTAGGAAACCTAGTAAAGTCAAAAGACAAGAAAAAATTTAAAAAATCCAAACGGATTTTTGATGGTAGCACAGAAGTTTTTGCCAAGAAAATTCCCAAAAAGACTTTTGAAATTGAACTAGAGCAACTCCAGGTTGAGCTAGTCAAAATGCAATACTGGATTAAGCACGTCGGCTATCGGGTTGTCGTCATATTTGAAGGACGCGATGCAGCCGGCAAAGGAGGAGTAATTAAACGCATTGCCGATCCACTCAATCCCCGTGGCTGTCGTGTAGTTGCTCTGGGAACCCCCTCCGATCGCGAGAAAACTCAGTGGTATTTTCAGCGTTACGTGCAACATCTTCCGACAGCAGGCGAGATAGTCTTGTTCGATCGCAGTTGGTACAACCGAGCCGGAGTTGAAAAGGTAATGGGTTTTTGTACTGAAGGAGAATATCAAGAATTCATGCAATCTTGCCCGGAATTTGAACGAATGCTAGTGCGATCGGGCATTGTTTTAATCAAGTATTGGTTCTCCGTCAGCGATGACGAACAAGAGGAACGCTTTCTTTCTCGCAGTCACGATCCAGCAAGGCGCTGGAAACTCAGCCCAATGGATTTAGAATCACGCGATCGCTGGGTAGAATACTCAAAAGCAAAAGATACCATGTTTGCTTACACAAATATTCCAGAAGCTCCCTGGTTTACCATTGAAGCAGATAATAAAAGACGGGCGCGGCTCAACTGCATTCATCATTTGTTGAGCAAAGTTCCTTACGAAGACATGACACCTCCTCCTTTAGAGCTTCCATCTAGACCTATGGCTGAAGATTATGTTCGCGCACCTCGTAATGAGCAGTTTTTTGTGCCTCAAGTGTATTAAGTAACATCCCTGAGTTAGAGGCGATCGCTAATACGGTCTACTTCTTGTGCATCTCACACACAATCTCTGCGATGTCTACGACGCTCCTACGTCGCTACGCTATCGGTGTCGCACCATCTCGTAAATCAGTTTTATTAACACGCAATCATCGGGATTTGGGCAAACTACCCGGATTGTCAATAGAGGATTGGACGGTTTAATGCGTAGGCGCAGCCCGTCGTAGACATCGCTTAGTTTCTTGTCGAGTGAGGGCGATCATCCCAAGGGGCTACTTATTGTGCATCGCATCTAAATATACAGTAGTGTGTTATCGAGTTGGAGCGATGACTGTTAAACTGACTAGCTAATTAAAATTTTAGGTTATAATTTACACTAAGCTATATACAATATACTGTCATGAATAACTTTGAGGCTCCTGAAACTTCAGGAATTGTTCCACATAAGACTGAGGCAATGATACCTCTAGATGAATTCAAATCTTTATTTTATCAACTTAATGCAAAACCTGATACTGAGATCCGTTTATTGCCGGGTAAAAAAACTTTGGAATTAGCGGATATTAGGAATATTGATGAACAAGTAGCAGCTAAACTCAATAATCATGATACAGTTGCGAAAATTGCATCAATTAACTTTATTCTCTCAAATAAAAAGATTAAAGACTATTGTACTTGGGCTGAGTTTGAGAGGGAGAACTGGGATACTGTTAATGAAAAAATTCAAACCATTACTATTAACTGGGATATTTTAATTAAACTACCGCATTATCAACTACCTCAGAGACATTCTATGAAGTTAAGAATTGGTAATGATATTCCACCAAAAGATATAATTCAACTACTTTTAACAAGTGACGACATTGCAGAATTAATAGAAGCAAAGACTCCTACTGTATGTAAAGTTGATTTTATTAATAATATTATTGCAATCGAATTACTGAATATTGTGAGTAATTGGCACGAGGGCTTAAAAAACTCTCCTGAACCTAACTCGATTCATAAATTTTTTAAAAAACAAGGAGTGCTTTTAAGCGAAATCATTCGCTATGCATCACCAGTAACGTTTTTAGCAATTTTTGCACTATATTCCAATTATGTTTTTCCTTTTGTCGGGATAAAACAGGAAGTATCTATTGATAGTCTTCAAAAGATTTTTATATTTATGACAGCAATTTTTATGGCTGGGCTGTTTTTGGGATTGAAAATTGAAAGTTTTATAGATAAAAAAATTGATAAACTTCAAGTATATCCAAATTTTTGTATCACAAAAGGAGACGAAAATGCTATAGAATAGTATGAAAATGCTAATCAAAAAATAACTAAACAAATTGTTAATAGAATATTTTGGATATTATTTGGCTTATTGATTTCCTCTGGTTTTAAATTTATACTACAATATTTTATTCCTTCAATGCACATTTAGTAAATTTAGAAGAACATTATCGTCTATTACGGAAGGAAATCATACAGATATTTGTCATTTTTAATTCTATCTAGGAAGAGGTGCAGAAACAACAAAAAAGGGTGATCACATACTTTATACCTTACAACATGATCGCCTACCTTCTTATCCAGCAAAAGCCAAAAGCGATCACACCATTTAATCTAAAAAA
>NZ_JBALDK010000041.1:0-9252 GCF_036917455.1 Nostoc sp.
TCTTATTTGCACAGAGATATTTTCAATTTGGGGGTCGCGGAAACTATTAGACCAATAGTAGATTGAGTTAATTTTTACGCCACGTCCGACTTGAACTTTTGCTTTTCCCTCTGAGGTTGTAGGTAGAGTAAGAATCTGAAAGTTTTCATCGTAAGGAATCATGCGGTGAACCCGACTGCCTCCAATCGCCATACCCGCAGCAAACGCATCCCTCGGACTCTGGAAAAGTGCCGGATGTTCGTCTGTATCATAAACTTCGTAAGCCCAAGCGCAAAGATATTCATAAAGTAAACCAAGTGTCCATACAGCTAGATTTTTAGGGTTAACTGACTTGGTGACTTGGCGGACATTACGAGTTATTTGTGTATTACCAAGTAAGTTATGGACAAATTGAGTATTGGAAGTTCCAAATAGACGTTCGCAAACCGAACCAAAACGAGCTTTGGCTGGGGGTCTTTGCTTTTTTGTACATTCAAAAGTAGCTAGTAGTGTTTCAAAATAAACGCTGTGAAACTCTGCACCGTTATCTACCACTACAATTTGGGGAAGCCTGCCGTGACGCTTGACACAAATTCTTAGCACCATTAAGCAAGAACGATATGAGGGTGAGTCAAACGTTAGGTAAACTGCCAGCAATCGCCGTGAATAAGCATCTACGAGAAATGTTGCCCAAGGTCTGCCAAGATTGCGACCTGTATCAGAGCAAACTAGCTCTACATCTAACTCAGTATGATCTATATGCCCAATTTCAAAAGGGCGATCGCCGTGTCTTGGGGTAGTTATAGCAAGCTCCCAATAGAAGGATTCATGCTGATAAGCGGCACGACGACCTTGGCGTTTTTTAGTCTGTTCGTAACCAGTCCGGCGTTGTACTTCTTTGGTAAATGCTTTATAGCTCGGAGCAATTACACCAGATTGTTCGCAAGCTCGAACTAAAGCCGCGTGAACCTCCCACATTCTTTTTTGTTTAAGAGTTTCATAGTCTTCTAAAATAAACTTCTCCATAATTGCTAAGGTGTCTTCGGGCAGCTTGCGCTGACGATTACCTTTGACACTGCGATGGGACAAAAGCCCAATGTAGCCGCAACCGTATTTTTGAATTGCAGTTAGATATTTAGCTTTCCAGTCACGAATGGTACGGGCTGGTATTGTTTCGTTTTCTGGGGGATGGCCGTTTAAGTAGGGTTCGATAGTTCTGTAGCGTTCAAGAGCTTCTGCTTGGTCTTCAGGACTAGCTTGATAAAATCGCTGCCAAGATTCTGTACTAATAGCTGTTTTTTCTGGTGTTTGGAGACTTGTGATTTTTCCTTGGCGAACCAGATTCTCAAATATAGCTTTTTTAAGTTCAATTAACTGATTATTTTCTGCGCCAAGTATAACCTCTGTTTCTCCTACATGGATGATATTTAAACCTTTGCCGTCCCAATTAACAGTCGTTCCAATAACAATATTGACTACAGGAGAGATAGCCGGAAGACTTACACTTGGCTGTTCAACCATTAATCTATAAGCACCAGCAGTTTGTTCGTCACGGAAGATTAGACATCTTTCTGGTTCAGCAAGTGCTGTAGTATTTAAATCAAAATAGATTTGCTCTTGAACAATTAAGGTGTAGATATCGTCAGATTTAGCTCCTGTTGACCCATTGAGTAATTCTGCTAAAGTGATTCCTGGTTGAGATGACACAACTGCAAGTAATGATTGAGCGATCGCTTCTTCCACTACTAGAGATTCTGAGCGATAATAATCTTCTAAAAATTGCAGATTACGTTGCAGAACCCAATTGATTTCCCGATCTGAGCGAATGCGGTAATAAAGCCCAAACTGGTTAGCATAGTCTTCTCCTGGCGGACAATGCCATTGATTATCTTCTTCAGAGTAAAAGTAACGATTGGGGTTTTTCTGTGCTAGTTTTTTCAAATCATGCTCAGTTTTACATTCTTCCCAACCAGCCGAATTGGTTCGGATGACAAATAAATCTGGGGTGTGTAAAACGCCTAATCTACGTCCGTTACTTGCTTGATACTCAAGTTTAATTTGCGGTGGTTGATCGTAGAATTCTAGAACATTTTCATCATGTTCTAACTGATAGATAATTGGCAGTTCAACCCGATGAGACTCAAATTGAATCGTGACTCCCATCTTGCGGCTAGGGTAGCGTCCCGAAACATTCTTGCTACCGCCACCAACGCGACGGGATGGCTCAGATGAGCGAACTTTCTCAATAATTTTTTGCCCTGCCTCGGATATTTGAAGGCGAGCAACCCATTGTTCAAATTGCTCTTTCATATACTCCTTAGTAAGCGCAAAGCGCTTTATTTTATGAATCTATCAAAATAAGGCCATAAAGTTAGGAACTTGCTTGCCTGATGCTATACTACTTAACTTTATAACACTTATATTGTGCAAAAGTCCACTGATAGTAGATGGATTTAATGGTGATACTGGTTCAGTATTGGTTTGTGACGCAAAAACACCCCAGTATTGAGTACCGCTTTGGCAAAGCCATTAGGCGGCGAAGGCGAGAGTTAGATTTATCCCAAGAAGAACTGGCTGAAAAGTCAGGACTTCATCGCAACTACATCTCAGGAATCGAAACCGGAGAGCGTAACCCTTCGTTAAAAAATATTGTTAAGTTAGCCGCAGCTTTGGAGATATCTGTCTCCGATCTCTTTGTTAATTACGGTATCGAGGTTAAGAGTGAATCGGAAACTAATCCCTAAAATTTAGCTGTTAAAACTAAAGTACCAGCATTTAGGTTAATCCAAAAGGGATGACTATTTACTCAGAACATTGGAGCCTAAAACCTCTAGAAATCCCGCAACGGAGTCGGTTATTTTCTCTTGAACCTATGGCGGTGGGAACTCCCTACGCAGAAAGTCTTAGTAGCTATCTCCATCGTTTGGCACAGGTGCACTGTTTAACCTCTCAGAAGCTCGTTATGGGAGAAATTGCGCCACTTATCCTCAAAGATGAGGATAAATCTGAGCTACTGTCAAAAAATCTGAGTCACTTATTGGGAAATAGCGATGCTAAACCGGCTATTAACGGAATGCGAGAAATGACAGGAAAGTTAGTCACTGTCTTAGAAGAGTTAACAATGCGTCAGGATTTACGCTTTTTGACCCTTTTAAGCTGGAAAGGAATGATTTATGACAAGGGGTTATTTCGGAACTATCGCGCTTGGTGTCCTTGTTGTTGCGAAGAGTGGATGCAGGAGAACAAAACTATCTATGAACCATTATCATGGTCATTTAAGGATGTAGAATTTTGTTTGATTCACAAACAGCGATTAATAGAACAATGTTCTCATTGTGGTGCCCGTTTACCTGTGATGGCTAGGTTTTCACCTACGGGATTTTGTTCTCGTTGTTACGGGTGGTTAGGACAGGAAATTAAAGGCGAAGAAGAAATAGAGAAATATCGAGTTAATATTCAAGGAATTAGCGAATTAATTGCACTTACTCCCCAATTAGGTTATAAACCCATCCCGATCGAGTTAACCCGAAAATTACAATTGATTTTGTTAGTGTTTGAACAAGCAATTGGAAAGGATGTGAATTTATTGGGATATTTAGGAGGAATCATGGAATCGTTGAGGATAGCCTCAACAACAAATCAAAGTCAACCTTATCATTTGGTGAAGTTGATTATTCCTGTGTGCGAAAAGGCGAAGATTAGTGTATTCCAGTTGTTTGGATCAGATTTTAAGGAATTGGGCAGGATATTGTTCGGGAATTTTAGTCTGGAATTAAAGTTGTAGAAGTTTAGTATAAACGCCTAATTGTTCCTCATGTTTACATGACATAAGTTAGGATAAGTTATCCTAACGCTGCTTACGTTTAGTCAACAACCACAACCACGCCAGCAAAAAACAAACGAGTGTAGCTAGAAAACTCCCTAGCAAGGATAATGTTAAGGGGTGAATTGGGTACTTAAAATTTATTATCCCTGGTGCGAAGGGTTTATCTATGTGTTGGGTGACAACACCTGAAACTATTGAACCACCACCTAAGCCGATACCTATGATTTGAATGGTGTTTTCTAAGGAGCGATCGCGCTCTGCTTGTTCTGTTTCTACTATCCCCCGAATAGTATCAACTAATTGTCCAAATATTTCTTTACCTGGAGCAAGATAGTTAATATCTGTTTGAATTTGTTCTTGCCATTTTTGACATTCTTTGTTGAAAAAATATTCCCAGAATTGGGTAATATTGCCGTTATTAATGGCTTTAATGTTATCTAAGCAGGTTTTGTAATTAGTAATATTGGTAGTAATTGCTGTGTGGTGGGTTTCTAAATCTTGACAGCATCTGGTGTAGTCTAAGCTTGTTTGCGGAACTTGGGATATTAAACTTTTTAATGCCGATAATTTTGTTTGATTCCCAGTTATCAGATTGTTAAATATTTGGATTTTATTTTCTAAATCGCCGTAAATTTTTCTCCCTTCTCCATAACGTTGACGCGCTAGTTGATAAATGTAAAGTATTTTGTGGTAGCTACAAAATAAATCTCGCAACCAGTTATAGGCTGATTCTGCAAGCGTTCCTGTTGCTGCTTGACTATTATTAATGACTATTAAAATTTGACACTGTTTAGCAGGGTTATCTGGTGCATTGGTGTCAAGTGCTTGGTATCCAAATAATAAACTCTCAAACAGTTCTCCCTTGTGTATTAATGTGGGAGAATTTAAACTAGTTCCTGCTACTAAGGCTATGGCAATTTTTTGTGCTAAAGTCTCACAATCTTCACTGGGTTCTACTTCTCCATAAACTGATAATGTTTGTCCTAATGATGCTTGAATATTAGCGGGTAATAAAGATTGGGGTTGAAAATGTTGCAGTTGGGGTATGTCTATCTCGGTGTTTGGTAATTCGGGAGATAAGGTTAAATCAACAGCGTAGGTGTCATTAAGTAAGAATGGCTGAAGATTAGCGTTAATGTTAAATCCGGCTGGGGTGGGGAGACTACCTAAGTCTAAATCTTTTCCTGAAATGCTTAACCATTCACTTTTGATGGCTATTTCTTGCTGGGGTGTGTATACACCATGATGATAAGAAACTAATTTTGAACGCAAATCTTTTAAGCCAGGAAAGGTAAGGGTATTCTCTCCCAATTTCACCAAATTGTCCCATAATAAGTGAGCATCTGCCACAACTTCATCAGGAAGATGGGTGAGGGTGTGGCGAAGATGAAAGGCGTAGAGGCTGAGGCTAAAATTCTTCACTGTGTTGGTTGAGATTTTGGCTTGTCTGATAAAGGCGCGTTGAGTTTAATAGCATTGTCTAACAATTCCTTTGATGATGGGCTGGGTTTATCTGGTGGTGTCTGTGATTTACTGTTAGCTATCCCTAAGTGTTTATCTTTATCAATAGAAGATTCAGCAGTGATTATTTCGAGGTTTTCTTCGTAAGCTGCTAACAGTTGACTGCGAGATTCTGTTTGTAACCAATCCTCTAATCTTTCGGCAATTTCTTCATCGTCATCTTCTGGTAAATTGCTATGTATTTGTTGTAATTCTTCCCAGTCGGGTAGAGAAATTAACTGTGCTTGTGAATTAAGTATTTGAATAAGGGCTTGGATGCTAGTTTGAGATGACATTTGTTAAACTCCTTTACCTGTGTGATAAAAAGCAGCCCAATAAAAAGGTGACTTAAAGGGTGGTGTAGATTCTCTTTTATCTTTGGCGATTTCAGACAAGCGTTTATTTATTTCTTTCTGCCCAAATATACTTAATGATGATTTAGGTAGCCAATCTTGAAAGCCTTTAATTGTTGTATTTCTTAACCAGTGTTGTGCTGCATTTAAAGCTAATACAATATTAGTTTGCTGCTGTAGTTCTTCGTAAAATTTCATCATGAATAAGGCTGTAGCTGTAGCACTGACAGTCCAAAGGCTGCTGACTACATTGGTGCTGCCAGCTAACAAAAAGCCACTAGGTAAACCTATGTATTCGTCACTGGTGTTTCTGAAATCTATCATTCCAGTTTCGCAAGCTGAAAGAGTGACTAGGTGACAGTTTGCTAATTTGAAGTGAGCGATGATCTCTATTAAAGTTAGGTTTGCGTCGGCTAATTGTAAGCCGGAATCTTGGGGAGAGTTAGGGTTGAAGTAGCCGTGACAAAAGAAAAAGATGTTGTTCGCTTGGCGTAATTCTGGGTTGAGGGTGGTGTGATGATTTTCATCAACATGGAGAATTGCTGATTTGTTGGCTTTGGCTTGTTTGATAATATGAGCTTGAGTAAATTTCTTTTTAATGACGTTGACTGCACCTAAGTCTTTTTCGCCGTTTTCATATAAATCTGCTGTGGGGTTCTGCACAGCAAATAAAGATTTTAATAATGATTGAGATTCAGGACGTTGACGCAGTTGCACTTGTTGTAAGATTTGACAACTAGGTGCATAGCTTACGCCTTTGGGGAATAAGTCAATTAAGTATGATGATTTGACGGGTAAGGCATGGAGAGGGAATAGGTGTAAGAAGCGATGAGGAATGAGGATCAATCTTTGGCATTGTTCGGGGATGTGGCCTAGTATTTCTTCAATGTGCAGAATTTCTGCTAATTTGCTCAAGCGTGTTTCTAGTTGATTCTGCCATTGGATTTTATTTTCGTCTTCTGGGTTGTAGTAATCTATTAAATATTCATTACGCCAATCAATTAGTGCATCTAATTCTGCTGCTGGTGATTGCCAAGAAATTAATTGTTGTCCGTGAGGTTGGATGATAAAAGCAAGAATTCTATCTGTGGCAATGTACCATTCTATAACTGCTGTATTTGCATCTAAAGTTGTGGGTAATTGAGCAAACTTGAAGCCAGAACCAATAGGCAAATATTTATCTTGTAAGTTGTTGCGTTGCTGTCGCAATTCTTGGAGACGTTTTGCTAAGTCTTGGGGATTCTCCGCTTTACCATTTTGGATTTGATATTGTCCTACGGCTATTTCATCTCTGTAGGTTTCTAGTTGAGTCACAACATCTGGAGGGAAGATTGTTTTAGCGTCACGTTCCAGGATTTGCTCAACTAAGTTGCGAGTTTTACTCCGTTCAACATATTCAATCGCTTTAGTAATCTTATTTAATTCGAGGCAAACTCTTACCATACTAATATATAACTTGTTTCATTCTTCTGCTTGTTTGCGCTTACTTTCTTCACCAGAAAGTATTTCTTCCCGTAAAGATTCTATTGTGTCAATGGCAGATTTAAAATTACTGTACGCTAAGTCAAACTGGTTTGCGTATTGGTAAGCATTTCCCAGTATCCACAAAGTTTTTGCATATTCTTGAGGAAAAGCGTCAAAAGTCCTAATTTCCAGAGCAGCAGAGCAAGCAGCGATCGCTTTTTTCAGATTCTCAGGTCTCTCTCCCCTTATTCTCTCACAGTAAGCAAGCCCCAGATTATTTTGCGTTCTTGCCCAATCAACAGGAAAGGCTTTGCAAGTATATACTTCCAGAGCGGCGGTATAAGCGGCGATCGCATTTTCAAAATTCTCAGCCTTGTCTCCTAATATTCTGTTAGCGTAAGCACCTCCCAGATTATTTTGCGTGGTTGCCCATTGTTGGGGAAAGGTGCTGCGAGTATATATTTCCAGAGCAGCGGTATAAGCGGTGATCGCATTTTCGATATTCTCTGCATTGTCTCCTAGTATTGTGTTACGATAAGCATTTCCCAGATTAATTTGCGTTCTTGCCCATAGTTCAGGAAAAGCGCTGCGGGTATATATTTCCAGAGCAGCGGTATAAGCTGCGATCGCATTTTCGAGATTTTCAGCTCTATCTCCTAATATTTTTTCAGAGTAAGCATTTCCGAGATTACTTTGTATGTTTGCCCAATCAACAGGAAAGGCACTTCGGGTATGTATTTCTAGAGCGGCAGTATAAGCTGCGATCGCATTTTCGAGATTTTCAGCCCTATCTCCTAATATTCTGTCAAAGTAAGCATTTCCCAGATTGTTGTGTCCTTGTCCCCATAGTTCGGGAAAGGCAGTACGGGTCAATACTTCTAGGACAGAAGTAAAAGCGGCGATGGCATTTTCGATGTTATCTGCTTTGTCTCCTAATATTCTGTTACGGTAAGCAATCCCCAGATTATTTTGCGTTATTGCCCAATCGTCAGGAAAGGTACTGTGCGTTAACACTTCCAGAACAGAAGTAAAAGCGGCGATGGCATTTTCGATGTTATCTGCTTTGTCTCCCCTGATTCTATCTATGTAGGCACCACCAAGAGAACCTTGCGTTTTTGCCCATTCTAAATAAGTTTGCTATGACTGGCGCACAGGAAGGAGGAGAATTTTTTACACCGCCTTCTTTGGTACGCACCATTGTAAATATGATTGAACCTGACCGGGGAAATGTCTTAGACCCTGCTTGCGGTAGTGCGGGTATGTTTGTGCAGACAGGACATTTTGTGGAAAATCGCGGTGAGGATGTAGCTGCAAAGATTACTTTTTACGGACAGGAAAAATCGGATACTAACACCCGTCTAGCGCGAATGAATTTAGCGGTTCACGGATTAGAAGGGATAATTCGCCAGGGTAATACTTTTTACGATCGCTGGGAAGAGTTGCTGGGTCAATGTGATTTTGTCATGTCTAACCCGCCGTTTAATGTCAATGGGGTGAGTCCAGAGAAGGTGAAGACTGACTCGCGGCTGTTTACTGAAAAAAAGATACCGGGAATTGCGGCGAAAACTAAAGCAGTGAGCAATGCAAATTACCTCTGGATACAGTATTTTTACAGTTATTTAAATGAGCGAGGTAGAGCCGGGTTTGTGATGGCGAGTTCAGCATCGGATGCGGGACATGGGGAAAAGGAGATTCGAGAGGAATTAATCGCCACTCAAGCGGTGGATATGATTATCTCTATTGGAACAAACTTTTTTTACACAAAATCGCTACCTTGTACATTGTGGTTTTTTGACAAGGGTAAACCAGCAGAACGCCAAGATAAGGTGTTGATGATTGATGCGCGGAACCTCTACCGAGTAGTGACGCGCAAAATCCGCGATTTTAGTGAAGAACAACTCCAGAATATCACGGCGATCGCTTGGTTGTATCGCGGTCAGCAGGAACGTTATTTAGGGTTGGTGGGGGATTATTTAAATAAGACGCACCAAGAAGCGGGGACTATTGCAGGTGTATTGACACAGTTGGAGTCACCGTTAAGTAGCTGGGCGGGAAAATTTATAACTATGTAACGAAAAGTTAATTAGAACGATTAAAGTCAAATTTGACACGTTTTGTACTGTAGTTTCC
>NZ_JBALDK010000042.1:0-2980 GCF_036917455.1 Nostoc sp.
AGCAATTAATACCTTTACAAATACCAATAATAACGGCTGTATTCAAAAATATGACTCCAATACTGATTACTTTCCTAATAAAATTCAGATTACTCATGCAACAGGCTTTGCAGTAGAGTATCATAAACACTACAAAACCGTCACTATAAAAAATCCTTGGCAGAATGCCAACACAGGTTTTCAATATGTTTTAGTCCAATGTGGAACTCCCACGCCAAAAGGATTTAATCAAGCAAGGGTAATTACAGTTCCCATTAATTCCATAGTTTCTCTATCTACTACTCATTTACCCCACCTAGCCAAATTAGGTGTAGTTGATAAACTAATTGGTATTAGTAATAGCAAACAAGTCAATACTCCTGATGTAGTCGAGAGAATCAAAGCGGGAAAGGTAACACAAGTAGGTGATAATTCAAATGTGGATATAGAGAAAGTACTAGAATTAAATCCTGACTTGGTGACAACTTTTGGTACTGGAAATTCCCAAACTGATAGTTATGCCAAACTCACGGAGGCGGGTTTGAAAGTGGGGATAAATTCTGAATATATGGAAAACACACCACTGGGAAGAAGCGAATGGTTAAAATTTACGGCTCTGTTTTTTAATAAAGACGAACAAGCCGAAAAAATATTTAGTGAAATTGCCAATAAATATGAACGAGTAGCTCAAAAAGCTAAATCTGTAAAAAATCGTCCAACTATATTTGTGGGATTCAATTTTAAAGGTACTTGGTATATGCCTGGAGGCAAAAGTTATGTAGCTAAATATCTGGCTGACGCAGGAACCAATTATCTCTGGAGTGATGATAAATCCTCTGGTAGTTTACCTTTATCTTTTGAAGTTGTTTTGGAACGTGCAGCGAATGCTGACTACTGGTTAAATTTTAGTCAATCTTGGAAAAATCTAAAAGATTTAGTAGCTGAAGATAATCGCTATGCTGATTTTAAGGCTGTGAAAACAGGCAATCTTTACAATAATAATGCCCGTATCAATGAAAGTGGAGGTAATGATTACTGGGAAAGCGGAATTAGTAACCCAGATATGGTTTTATCTGACTTGATTAAAATACTGCATCCAGAGATATTACCTAACCATAAACTATTTTATTACCACAAACTTAATTAATAATGTTAAGCAAAAAATATAAATTTAAATTTTCCCTAATAACCCAAAAAGCTCCGTTTTTCAAAACTATTATTTTTTTAATTATACTTATAAGTTTAATCTTGGCTTTTTTATTAGACTTGGCTTTAGGTTCAGTTGATATTCCTGTTAATGAAGTAATCAAAATTTTGCTAGGACAAGAAGCAGAAAAAGTGACATGGACTCATATTATTCTCAAATTTCGCCTACCTAAAGCTTTAACTGCAATTTTAGCAGGTGCAGCTTTAGGTGTAAGTGGCTTACAAATGCAAACCCTATTTAAAAATCCCTTAGCGGGGCCATTTGTGTTGGGTATTAGTTCTGGTGCAAGTTTAGGTGTAGCGTTAGTTGTGTTGACAGCAAGTGTAACAACACCAACATTATTAGCAGATTTGGGAATCGTTGCTGATTTTGGTTTAGTCATAGCCGCAAGTCTAGGGGCAGCATCAGTTTTAGGAATGATGTTAGTTGTTTCTCGCCGAGTGCAAGATACGATGACACTATTAATTTTAGGTTTATTGTTTGGTTATGCTACTAGTGCAATTGTTAGTATTTTGTTGCAGTTTAGCTCAAAAGAACGCATTCAAAGTTATATTATGTGGACTTTTGGTAGTTTTGCTGGGGTGACTTGGAAACAGTTAGTTGTTTTAATTCCTGTGATACTTTTGAGTTTATTCTTAGCAGTGCTACAATCAAAATCTTTGAATGCACTTTTACTTGGTGAATCTTATGCACGTAGTCTAGGTTTAACTGTGCAAAAAACTAGATTTTCAATTATTACGAGTGCGTCTATATTAGCTGGAGCAATTACTGCTTTTTGTGGCCCTATAGCGTTTCTAGGTGTGGCTATTCCCCATTTGTGTCGTAGTCTGTTCAATACTTCCGACCATCGGATATTAATCCCTAGCGTAACAATAATGGGTGCAATCTTAGCATTGTTTGCAGATTTGTTTTCTCAACTTGCGGTAAGTCAGATGGTTTTACCTTTAAATGCTGTCACCGCTTTGATTGGAACTCCTGTTGTGACTTGGATAATTCTGCGGCGTAATTCCCAAAAATCTTTTCCGTCATGAATGATGCGATTTTAACAACTCACAACTTGACTATTGGTTATAAAACATCCCGAAAAACTGTTCGGTGTGTTGCATCGGATATTTCGGTATCTCTCTTAGCTGGGGAACTTGTTTGCTTACTTGGCCCCAATGGTGCAGGTAAATCTACATTACTGCGATCGCTCGCCGGAATGCAATCCCCAATCGATGGTGAAGTGCGACTCTTGGGAGAAAATATTTACAAGTTAGCACCACAAGAATTAGCCAAACGTCTGAGTTTGGTACTCACCGAGAAAGTTGATGTAGGAATGCTATCAGCTTACACCTTGGTAACTCTGGGACGATATCCTTACACTGATTGGTGGGGAAATTTGACACCCCAAGATGAAGCTATAGTAACTTGGGCAATAAAATCTGTAGGAGCAGTACACTTAGCACAACGCCAAGTTAGCGAATTAAGTGATGGTGAACGCCAAAAAATTATGATTGCGCGTGCTTTGGCTCAGTCGCCTATTGTAATGTTACTTGATGAGCCAACAGCATTTTTAGATTTACCGCGACGGGTGGAAATTATGCAATTGTTGCGTCAGTTAGCACGAGAAACCAATCAAGCTATTCTCCTTTCTACCCACGATTTAGATTTAGCTTTGCGTCTAGCGGATAAAGTTTGGCTATTAGCAACTAATGGAATTTTACACGTTGGCGCACCGGAAGATTTAGTGTTGAGTGGTGCATTTGCTGATACTTTCGAGAGTGAAGGTGTAGAGTTTGATGTTGCTTCTGG
>NZ_JBALDK010000043.1:0-8245 GCF_036917455.1 Nostoc sp.
TGGAGATAAGATTTAAGTTGGGTTAATTCGGTTTGTGAGGTTTGTAGTTCAGATTGGGATTGTGTTAATTCAGCTTGTGAAGTTTGTAGTTCAGATTGGGATTGTGTTAATTTTTCTTGTGAGGTCTGTAGTTCAGATTGAGATTGTGATAGTTGAGTCTGCGTAGCGGATAGGTGAGACTGGGATTGTGTCAATTCTTGTTTAGTCTGTTGCAGTTGAAGCTCTGAATCTGCTGTTAATTGTGCTTCTACTTCTTGTATTTTCACTTCTTCTTGTTGACGATCTCCAGGAATATCCAGCAAACGATAACGAGCTAACGCTTCTACACAAAAACCTGTAGTCAATGCTGCCGATCTAAAAAGTCTTTGATTGAGCTTACCACCATACATCGGGATTTTCTGCCACGAACCATCAAACTGTTGAGTGTCGAGCAGAAATTTGATAGTTTTCTCTAAGCTAGGGACTACATGGTTAAAATTAAGTAGCGTACACATTGCCAAGGCAGTCAATAGTTCGTCACCAAAGGAGCCATTAGTTTGTTGTAAGTTCAAAACTTTGGTGATAATTGGGATTTTGACTACACCTAGCGATGTCACTCCATTAAAATATGCTCTTGAAAGCATATAATAAAGACTTAGTTTGTGGTCATAAAATGAAAGATGTTCTTCTTCACTATCCCTAAGTATAATATCGATTAGATATTCAATTGTTTTTCGAGTTTTCCGGTTTTCGCCCAAATACAACACAACATTTGCATTAACAACGGAACAAATATCATCTCGATCTGTAAGCTTCCAAATTTCCTCGGAATGTGATAGAGCTTTACCAAATGTCATTACATTCAGGGCTACACTTCTGATAGAGCGAGGCAAAACCCAAGTGTAAAAAATTCCCTTTTTATTTCTATTATCGAGAATAATATCTGTGTTATTAGGTACTGGGATGTTATTTATTTTTAAAATATAAGAGATACAACAAACATCATCTAAATCTGGTGGTATCGTTGTATTCTTTTCATTTTTAGCTGACCAATACTTCCATAATCCACCAACTTGCATTTCATTTAGTAAAAATTTTATTCCTTTCTGTTGTATGTTCTGAACTTTTCTTTCGCTTCTCAGGAAATGCAAAGAATAAAGAATTAGGGATGTCACGAAAGGAGTGCTATCAAAGTCCCAGGATTCTCTATGTTTTGGGTTTTGGTATTTTTGCTCGAATTCTGCTGGGAAGTCTCCATCGTCTAGTTGATTCTCTTCTAAAAAATCTATAGCTTTTACTATACTAATTTCTAATTCGCTAGTTGGTAATTCCAGAAATGCTTGATTTTTATTTTGAACTTGATTTGTTGTAACTTTATCTGTATTTATTTCTAACTTTTCTTGCGTGGAAGCATTTAAATTGATAACTTTTTTCAATCTCAAACCTAGCGAACGAGCTAATATAAGCAGTCGTTGCTTAATAGCGGAGTAGAATAAAATTATGTGTAAGGCGAGTATAATCAAAAATACAGGTTGTCGGAAAGATAGCAATGTTAATAAGCTTAAAGGCAACCAAACTTCATAAAAATCGTGCAACACAACATAAGCTTTTTGAGATGGAGAAGGATCGAACTCGTCATATTCGGTACTGAAAAATAGTAGGAAAAGGTAAATAGTGAAGGGGACAATAAACAAAGGCGCAGATTGGGAAATCAAGAGAAAGAGTCCACCGGAAAGAATAGCTTCGAGTGGAAACACAATGTAATTAATCCAAATTCGGAGTGATTGCACACCAAACTTTGTAGCCAATGTCTTTATACCCGATTTCAAATCATTTTCTCGATCCCAAATTTGATGCAATAGAATACCTCTAACTCCAACCCCAAATGCCCAAGCTGTAGCAACGATCGCTAGAGAATAGCTTCCCGATTGAGGAGTTGCCGTTAAGCTAGAAAATACCGTAGCGACTAGCAATGTGGGAATTGCGTGTACGGTAGCAGCATCGGCGACTGCGCCCCAGATATATCGTTCTTTGAGGCGGAGTGGTGGAGCCGGATAAATGGTCAGCAATGTATAGATAGAAGCAAGCAAAATTGCTGAAGTTGAGTTAAAGCTAATAAACAACCACGGGACTGCACCTGCGATCGCTAAACCAAGACTTAATAAAATACGTTGCCCTCTCGAAAGATGAGCCATTCTGTTGTGCTTCCCAGCTTGAAAATCTAGCTCAATATCAAAGATGTCATTGACAACATGACCATAAGCTGCAACGAAAAACATTGAAACTAAAAGAGCCAGTAGTGTAATGATAGATTGTTGAGGTGGTGTATCTTGGATGAAGATTTCAGCGTAGGCGATCGCGAGTAATGGGGGGATTTTGTAGAACCACCAATCGTTACCCCGAAGTAAGTTGAAAAGTGATAAAAACCTTTCTATGATTTCAGTGTCTTTATTTGCTTTTGGTTCTGGAGCATTCATAAACTCCACAAATTGTTCTGGTATTAGTGGATTATTTTTATAATCAAAAACTCCTAAACTTCTACAGTCTTCTGGCTTTTGACCTCTTATGTATTGCTCATAAAATTTTTCATCCACTTCAAAAATTTCTAATTTGTCAGAAGTCTGTGACTCTCGATAACAAAAATTAATAGAACTGTTTTTGGGAGCTATATGACAAGTCGCTACTACTCTCCCATTAGTAAATAAGTTAGGAGAAGAGCCATGAAAAAGCCGGCCATCGAATATAAGTGCTTTACCTGCTTGCATGGGGACATTGGTAAGATAGTTTTGTTGCATCAGAGACAAAATATCTTGACTGCAAGACGAGCCTGCATAAACAAAACGAGGTCTTGGGTTTGAAGTGATTAGATGGCTTTTGCTAACAACTTGAAGACAACCAGTTTGTTCATCTACATCAATGAGGGGACACCAAATAATAAAAGATTTATGTGAGGTCTCATCTACTATTGATGGGTCTTGATGTATCGACACAGATGGAGAATTTAGTGTTTTCCTAATGAAGTTGCAGTAAACAATTTTGTAGTCTTTAAATAAAGTTTCTATTTGAGAAATAAAGATTTTTTTGATTTCCTGATTAACTAGCTGACGGTATAGTATATCTGAACTAATGTCGCTGCGATACAAATACGGGGCATCAGTGATTGAATCTTGAGGAAGAGGACATTTTTTATAAATACTTAAAAGGTTTTGCACTCGCTCTTCACTGAGAAAATCAACAACTACATATCCTTTTTCTTCAAGTTCTTGATACATGACACACTTGGGATAAATTTTTCTCTAAGCTAGGGATACACAACGCGTATTTTAGCTTACTGACTTAATAGATGATTTTAAAAGGCTTGTTTTGACCTTCGCTGTCCGAAATTTTCAGCTTTTTTTTAGTTGGTTAACACCGCAAGTTTATACCAATTGTAAAAGTTTAAGTGACAAAGATGCAAAAGCTAAGTGTTTGGAGATGAGATTTGTTACATACTCAGTGTCCAGCACTTACACTGAACCCTCAAAAATGCCTAGAAATCAGTCTTAAATTCATTTTTAAAGAGAATAATTTAAGATTCTTAAAATAAAGTCCAGTAATTTCACTGAGTATACCCCTGGAGAGCGATGTTAAATTTGCAGCGTATATTTCTACTTCATCATTCGACTCTCATCTCATACCCCTTATTTGGCAACTTGCCACATCAGGATTGATATGAGAGTGGATTGATTATCCAAACTCCTCCTGAGTTTGTTAGAGAAATTAGAGAAATTGTGCAGAAAGGTTTGTAATTTAGATATAAGGACTAACAATTAACCTTTTTCTGAATGACATTCGAGAAAACCTAGTTAGATGAAGCTTAGTTGCAGGAAAGCGATCGCTCCTTCTCAAGAGTGCTAAATTTTCTCCAATTGCCTGAGATTGAGATAAGTTTGGCAGCACTTGGTTTGTTATTCACAATCTACCTGCTCCAAACAAGCATTCAACTTTTCTGCCAATACTCGGACGTGGGGTTCGTCATGGTAAATACCGTGTTTGCCTGGAACTTTAATAACTTCGATTCCACCTATAACCCAACTATTCCAGCCATTGGCTCGCATTGGATCGAACATCTGTTGCCAGTTATCTTGAGCCGAAAAGTAAACAACTCGTCCTAAATATAGCTGTGGTTTATGATTAGCTATAATTTGCTGATTTGCATCAATGACTCTAAGAATATTCTCAACTTGGCTGAGACTCAAATTATTATCAGTTAGTTTTTGTCTCCAGGTTGACTTGCCGGATGATTTCCAATAATTTAACCAATTCACTCGTTGCGATTCTTCAATGAATGGGTTCGGGCTATCTGACATCACAACTATTAAAACTTGCTGACCCCGCATTCTTAATTGTTGAGCCATTTCAAAAGCAATATTGCCCCCTGTACAGCGACCTCCTAAGAAATATGGACCTTCAGGCTGAATAGTTTGGATTTCTTGGATGTAGTGTTCCACCATCTCCTCTATGCAAGTATAGGGAGTTTTTTCTCCATCAAGTCCTACTGCTTGTAAGCCATAAAAAGGGCGAGTTGGATCTAGGTAAGGCATCAATTCTGGCTGATAGCCATAACCGCCAATACCATGTACATAAAAAAAAGGTGGTTTGTTGCCATGAGGATTGATTGGAATGAGCGATCTAAATTCTTTTTTGCTGTTTCCCCGAATGATGAAATTGGCTAGTTTTTCAATAGTGGGTGCTACTACCAAACTTGCCAAAGGGAGATTTTTACCAAATACCTTTTCTACTTCAGCCAACACAACCGCAGATTTTAGCGAATCTCCCCCTATCTCAAAGAAATTATCATTACTGCTAATCGATGTAATGCCTAAAACCTGTTGCCAAATTTGAACTAACTGCAACTTTACCGGATTCTGAGGAATAATTTTCTGCTGGCTTGATGCACTTTCTATTGTCCAAATAGCGAGACTATCCAAATTGCCATCAACAAAAGCTTTCCGACAGGCTTGACGCTGAATCTTACCGCTAGAAGTTTTAAGAATGCTATCTCGTTTGAGCAGTACTATCCCATAAACAGGTAACTCAAAGTGTTCTGCTACTGCATTGCGGATAGCACTTACCACTTCACCAACATTAAGATTTTCACTCTTCTCGCGCTCGACCTCAAACACTATTACTAATTGTTCGACTCCATCAATTTCTATAGAAAATACTGCCCCATAATTTGGACGCAAAATCGGATGGCTTTTTTCCACCACCCATTCAATATCCTGGGGATAATAGTTTTCTCCCCGAATAATAATTAAATCCTTGAGACGACCCGTAACAAACAATTCCCCATTTTGAATAAATCCTAAATCCCCCGTCCGCAGAAACAGCCCCTCTCCCGTATCTACGGTGCAAGCTCTAAAAGTCTCCTCAGTCGTATCAGGACGCTGCCAGTAACCCCGCGCTACCCCTACACTCGCTACCCAAATTTCCCCCACTTCATCGGAGGCGCATTGTGTCAATTTTTCTGGATGCACAATTGCGACTTTAGTATTTTCCAACAGCCGTCCCGAACCAGCCAATTTTTGACCGACTGAAACCTCTAAAATACGGTTTTGCCTTAATGCTTTCGCAGAAATGGTACAAAAAACCGGAGCATCTGTTTTTCTGCTTGTTGTTACTGCCAAAGTAGCTTCAGCGAGTCCGTAACCTGAGGAAAAGGTATGCCGACGAAACCCATAAGGCTCAAAGGTACGACAAAATTGCTCTATCACTTCTGGGTTTATAGGTTCCCCTCCACTTCCGGCTACTTCCCAACTGCTTAAATTCAGGGTCGCACGTTCTTCTTTTGTTATCCGTTGCAGGCAATAAGCGTAGGCAAAATTAGGAGCTAGGCTGTGGGTGACACGATAATTGGAAATAACTTTCAGCCATCGCAGTGGCTGTTCAACAAATGCTAGCGGAGACATTAAGTAACAAGGAGTGCCGTTGTAAAGAGGTCGGAGAAGTCCTCCTATTAGACCATAGTTGTGGAAATAGGGTAGCCAAGTGGCGGTGATACTATCGGGACTATACCCATAAACCGATGTGACATTTGCTAAACAGTGCATCAGGTTTTTGTGGTCGAGCATCACTCCCTTGGGGGTGGAAGTGGAACCGGAGGTATATTGCAGGTAAGCTAGGGTATCGCCATTAATTTCTGGTTGTTGCCATTGGTCAGTGAGGTGGGAGGGAATTTTCTCGGTAGCTATCCAAGGAATGGTAGCGAGTTGGGGTATTTTTTGGGCAATTTCTCCCTCTGCCAAGTAGTAGTTGAGTAGAAGTGATGCCCTGTCGTTGAGTCGGCTGACAAAGCTTTTGGCTTGGAATGTTAAATGGTTGCCGTCACGGTTGGCTAACAGGTTGGCGGTGGTTAAGATTAATGAAGCACCGGCATCAGCTGCGATCGCTTCCAATCTCGGCAAAACTCGCTTCATCCGTGCCGCTTCCGGTGCAGGTGCGGGAATGGCAACCACTCCAGCGTAAAGGCAACCAAAAAAAGCGGCGATCGCTTCTAATCCTTGGGGATAAACCAGCAAGACTCTTTCGCCGACGCAGAGTCGAGATTGTAAATAAGCTGCGATCGCCTTGGCTTTTTCGTCCAACTGTTGATAAGTTAAACTGGCACTCGGTTTTTCCTCATCTTCTAGAAAAGTGTAGGCTATTTTATCTGGGTGTAGAGAGACGCAATTATACAAATTGACGAGAGTGGGATTCTTGTTTTGAGACGCTAGGCGCTTTGCTTCTTTTTGGCACAGCATCATCCTAATTTTACTCTCATTTTCTCATTTTTCCAGTTTTGAGGTTTATGCAATTTCATTCCTGCCTCCCAACCGCAACGAACACCTATAATCGACTCTTGAATGTATTTAAACAACAAATAAAAAGGCAAATTATGAGTAAATTTAAGGCGGAAAATTCTTAACAAACAACGGTAGTTCAGAAGTAAACTGAGACGGATTAAAAACATTGGTAAAGGTAGTTTTTGATAACCATGTTTGAAAGCAAAGTAGGTAGTATTTTTAGCGAGGGAATACCAACAGGTGAGATGTCGGCGATCGCGGCGATTATGACTGGGTTGCACATAGTGTTCTACAACCGCATCTATATGATGAACCCTGTAGCCAGCTTCCAGCAAACGCAAACAGATATCGGTTTCTTCTAAAAAATATTCAAAAAACTCATCAAAATAGCCAATTCTGACTAAAGCTTCTCGTTGATATGAAGCATTAGCTCCCATTACACCGCAAAACCATTCAGGGCTGGAGGTATATTTAGCTGTCTCTGTCGCACAAAGAACCGGTCGAGATTCGCTCAAACGGCTATTGACACCTCTAGCAAATTGTAAAGAAAGGATTGGTTGAGTTTTATCTATAACTGCTCCACCGACACAACCACAAATTGCTCCTTGTTCTCGGTAAATTTGTAAATGTAAATCTATCCAATTGTGTGGAGGGATAACATCGTCATCCAGGTAGAAAATAATATCTCCTGATGCTGCTTTCAAACCTAAGTTTCTAGCCACACTCACATTTCTTTTTTCAGTACAAATAATCTGATTAATAATATCTTTGTATTCTAATAAAACTAATTCTGTCTCATCTTCTGTGGGGCCGACAACTAAAATTAGCTCTTGAAAACAAAATCGCCAGCTAGAAACAGCGCTCATTACTTTTGGGAGAAAGTTACACCTGTCCATAGTACAGATAATCACAGATGTAGAAGGAGATAGCATTACAAATAATTTAGTGATAATTTAGTTGAAAATCAGGTGCGTAGACACGTAGTGACTTGTCACCAGACATCGCTTGAGGTCTGAATCTCAATCTTTATGTTTTTATAAATTTGAGAAACATCTTGGATTTGTTGGCAATCGAATTATGCTCAAATTCCAAGCTCCTTTTTGAGTTTTTAACTTTTATTTATAATTAATTGTATATTTTGTTACTTTTCTTATAGATCAGACAATTCCTTTTTTCTAAAAAATTACGTCTTTTTTACTACGACTGTAAAAAATTAACAAATGTAAAAAATACCCTTAAAAGGAAGATACTAAAGAGTAAAAGTGTATACTGTAGCAGATATATACTGTGTTAATTAAAAACTTATTATACTTAAGAATTTTAAATTTTCTAGCTTAAGACACTATACTGAGTGATTATAATTACAGCAACATAATATTAAGCATATATATTAAATAAAATATATTAATATTATTAATTTCCAAGGAAAACTATTTTAGAAT
>NZ_JBALDK010000044.1:0-37954 GCF_036917455.1 Nostoc sp.
TCGCTTACGCCGTGATTGATGGTGTCAAAGCTAGAGGAGAAAAAGGAAACTACAGTACAAAACGTGTCAAATTTGACTTTAATCGTTCTAATTAATTTTTCGTTACATAGTTATAAATTTTCCCGCCCAGCTACTTAGTCACAGTTGAAATTTATCACGTTTGAAAGTTGTTTCTAGTTCTAATAATAAAAATTCAGAAGCAAATATATTAATTTGTTGTTTTCTTACTAAACGCAAGGTTCTACCAGGAACACCGCCCGACAATAATGCTGAAATCCAAACATTAACATCAAGGATAACTCTCATGGATTAGACCATAACTCTTGTCTGACATCCTTGACAATTTCACTAATTTCTTCCAAGGTGCGTTGATTTGGATCGGGTTCTAAGTCTTCTAAGCCTGGCAGAAATTCATCTAAATCTACATTCAATTTAGTAATTTTTTTAACACAATTTCATCTTCCGTAATCGAGACTTCATACTCAGTAGAGGGCTGAAGCTGTGCCAAAACTTCTGGAGGAATTTCTAGCTTTCCATCAGCCGTTACTTTGGCAATAATAGCTGTGTTTATAATTTTCATGTTTTGAAGTCTGATTCGATTTTATCCTTTTATTTGGGGCATTTAGCTTGGACGTAGACAAAGAATTGCTTGTCGTTAGGCAGTTATCAGTAAACCAAAAAGTTTTTTATAAGCCTTATTAAGCGGACATTTCAGCGAAATACAGCGAACTCACAAAACAACTAAAAAAATCAGCCCATTTGCCAGAAGGTGAGGCGATCGCTCGTAAAACCTCTAAAATCTAAATAAAATGGCTTTGATCATAGTTATGGCAATTACTCGCTCTATCGTTGGGCGGTTCATTTAAAAAAACCAATCTCTAACTAGTGCGATCGCTCACCGTATTTGCGACAGCAGCACGATAAAATTCTAAAACCATAATCGTACTAAAAGGTCTAAATGGCAGAAACACTATTCTTCAACGCCTTACGGGAAGCCATTGATGAAGAAATGGCACGAGACTCCAGCGTATTTGTTCTCGGTGAAGACGTAGGACACTACGGCGGCTCCTACAAAGTTACCAAAGACCTGTACCAAAAATATGGCGAACTTCGCATTCTAGACACCCCCATCGCTGAAAATAGCTTTACTGGCATGGCAGTAGGAGCAGCGATGACTGGGTTACGTCCCATCATTGAAGGCATGAATATGGGCTTTTTACTGCTCGCCTTCAACCAAATATCCAACAACGCTGGGATGCTGCGCTATACTTCTGGCGGTAACTTTAAAATTCCAATGGTAATTCGCGGCCCTGGGGGTGTAGGAAGGCAGCTAGGTGCAGAACATTCGCAACGATTGGAAACCTACTTCCAAGCAGTTCCAGGATTGAAAATTGTTGCATGTTCCACACCAAGAAATGCCAAAGGACTACTAAAATCCGCAATCCGCGATGATAACCCCGTGTTGTTCTTTGAACACGTTTTACTTTACAACTTGAAAGAAGATTTACCAGAAGAAGAATATTTACTACCCCTAGATAAAGCCGAAGTTGTGCGTCAAGGAAAAGATGTCACAATTATCACTTACTCTCGGATGCGGCATCATGTGCTGCAAGCAGTAAAAACACTTGAGAAACAAGGATACGATCCAGAAGTTATTGATTTAATATCCCTTAAGCCATTAGATTTTGATACCATTGGGGCATCAGTGCGTAAAACCCATAAAGTCATTGTAGTGGAAGAATCCATGCGAACTGCGGGTATTGGAGCAGAAGTCATCGCCTCAATAAACGATCGCTTATTCGATGAATTAGATGCGCCAGTACTGCGGCTTTCTTCCCAAGATATCCCCACACCTTACAACGGCAATCTGGAACGACTAACAATCATCCAGCCAGAGCAAATCGTAGAAGCTGTAGAAAAAATGGTATCATTGCGAGTTTAGAGACTGGGGACTGGGGATTAGGAGAATAATTCATGCCCAATCCCCGATCCCTAGTACCCAATCCTTACTCATAACTCCTCAAAAGAGCGCTATTATAGCCTTTGTCAGTTGCGAGTTATGGTATGCAAAGACAGCGATCGCTATTAATTTTGATTTTAGTCCTGATAATTGCCGCGTTTACGGTGATTGCGACAATTCCCATACCTCTGGGACTGGACTTGCGGGGAGGTTCACAGCTCACAATTCAGGTAAAACCATCACCGGAAATTCCCAAAATTACCGACCGTGAATTGGAAGGTGTAAAGAAAGTTGTGGAAGGTCGGATTAATGGCTTGGGTGTTTCCGAGCCAGTAATCCAAACAGTCAGTTCAGATAAAATATTGGTACAATTACCAGGGGTAAACGATCCACAACAAGCCGAACGGGTACTAGGGGGGACGGCGCAGTTAGAATTTCGTACCCAAAAGGCAAATACAGAAACCCAATTGTTTGCTTTCCAAGCATCTAAAGCCGAATTGAAAGTCAAGCAAGAAGAATTGAGAAAGAGTACTGACAAAGCAGCAATTGCTAAGAATCAAGAAGATTTACAAAAAAATAATCAAGCGATCGCAGAATTGTTTGAAAGCACCAATCCACCGCTAATAGGCAAATACCTCAAGGATGCCTATGGTGAACCCACTCAAGGTAACAACTGGCATGTTGGCATTCGCTTCGACCAAAAGGGTGGTGAACTCTTTGCCAATTTGACGAAAAATCTTGCTGGTACTGGGCGGAGCATTGGTGTTTTTCTGGACAATGAACTGATCAGCGCTCCTACCGTAGGTATAGAATTTGCTTCCGCAGGTATTAGTGGTGGCTCTGCCGTAATTACAGGACGGTTTACCGCACAACAAGCCAATGATTTAGGTGTGCAACTACGCGGTGGGGCATTACCCGTACCAGTAGAAATAGTTGAAAACCGTACCGTCGGGGCAAGTTTAGGTAAAGATAGTATTCAACGCAGTATTTACGCTGGGATTGGTGGATTGCTGTTAGTATTGATTTTCATGTTAGTTTACTACCGACTACCAGGGTTAATTGCCGACTTTTCTTTGATTATCTATGCGTTATTGACCTATGCTACCTTCGCTTTGCTAGGTATTACACTAACTCTTCCTGGTATTGCTGGGTTTATCCTCAGTATCGGCATGGCTGTTGATGCTAACGTACTGATTTTTGAGCGCACCCGTGAAGAACTACGTGCTGGTAAAACTTTATATCGTTCTGTAGAGTCAGGATTTTACCGAGCTTGGTCTAGCATTTTAGATAGTCATGTCACATCATTAATTTCTTGTGCAGCACTGTTTTGGTTAGGAGCAGGTTTAGTTAAAGGCTTTGCTTTGACATTGGCACTAGGTTTAGGAGTGAATTTGTTTACTGCCATTACTTGTAGTCGCACACTGCTGTTTCTAACATTGGGATTTCCCAACTTGCGTAAGCCAGAGTTGTTTTGTCCCAATCTTTCAACGTCAATTAAGTCTGGTGCAGAGGTGCAGTCATGAAATTTAGTGTCGGTAAACGTCGGACCTTTTGGTGGGCAATTTCTGCCATTCTGATGATCGTTAGCATCGTGGCGATGGTGGTTTCTTGGCAACAACTAGGCGCACCACTACGTCCCAGTTTAGATTTTGTTGGTGGTACGCGACTACAATTTGAACGTGATTGTGGACAACCAGACAAATGCACTCAACCGATTAATATCTCTGATGTCAGAGAAGTCGTTGACGCTGAAAAGTTGAATAATAGTAGCATCCAAGTTGTTGGTAAAAACCAACAGGGAATATCGATTCGCACCAAGACATTAAATGTCGAGCAACGCACCCAGTTGCAAACAGCTTTGAGTGAAAAAATTGGAGCCTTTGACCCAAAAGGCACTCAAATTGACACCGTTGGCCCAACACTTGGTCGTCAGCTATTTACCCAAGGGTTATTAGCTCTGGTTGTCTCCTTTGCTGGGATCGTTATTTATTTGAGTGTGCGGTTTCAGGTGGACTATGCCGTAATTGCAATTCTTGCTTTGTTCCATGATGTTTTGATTACGCTTGGTGTTTTCTCCATCTTGGGATTAGTCGCAGGTATTGAAGTCGATAGCCTTTTCGTCGTTGCTATTTTGACTATTACTGGTTTTTCGGTGACAGATACCGTGGTCATCTACGATCGCATTCGAGAAATACTGACTTTACATCCTAACGAGCGCATTGATAAAGTTGTTGATGATGCAATCAATCAAACTCTAACGCGATCGATCAATACCACGTTAACTGTTTTGTTAACATTGTTTTCCCTATTCCTATTTGGCGGCGAAACCCTGAGAAACTTCGCCCTTGCCTTAATTATTGGATTCACAATGGGTGCATATTCAAGTATTTTCCTTGCCAGTACTCTCTTGGCTTGGTGGAGAGAGCGCAAGAGTCAACCACAGGTGGTAGAGAGTGCAGAGCCAATTGATACACCTGCCAGTTCCCAGGATAGTTAAATTTGTGTGCATTTCACAATTGGGTTAAAGCATTTTAAATTGCTCACTCATGCTTTGGAATTTTATTCTTCTATGGATCAACCTGAAGAACCATCAATCACTGACCCAGAATTTGAAAACTCTGACACATCCTTTATTCAACAAGTACAAAGGTTACATAAACTGACAATATATGGTAGATGGCTATTTGTCGCTTGTTTATGGCTTACCATTGCACCTGTTAGCTTGTGGGGTCTACGGACAGAAATTGCTCTGTGGCAACAATATTTTACCTGGGTAGCGGTGCGATATGGACTTTTCTATCATCCACTCTCTACCTTTGGTTTAGCCTTTTGTATTGGGATGACTGCCTCTGTTTTAGTTTGGCAAAGTCGGAATATCTTATTTGGACTACCACAGCCGGAAAAACAACGTTTAGAAAAACAAGTTTATCGGATACGTCAACAGGGGCCAACTCATCCTCTGTGGAAGTGGGTTTGTCATTAGTTTTTCTTTCTCATTGCATATACATATACACGGACAGCAATTTTTAGCAAAATATGACTTAAATATACAAAGATACTGCCGAAAGTGGATGCCATACATGAACGAGTCTCAGATTCAATTCAGCGATTGCAAGTCTGAAATTGACCTTTACCAACTCCAAGAACTGTTAAACGTTTCTGCTTTCTGGGCAAAAGGACGCAGTATTGAAGATTTAGGTATAGCCATTACCAACAGTGAACCCGTGATTTCTGTGTCGGATAGCGCTAGACTCATTGGTTTTGCTAGAGCAACATCTGATGGCATATATCGCGCCACAATTTGGGATGTTGTAATTCATCCAGAGTATCAACATGGTGGGTTGGGAAGTAAGTTAGTAGAAACCATTTTGAGTCATCCCCGGATGAGACGGGTTGAGCGCATTTACCTGATGACTACTCACCAGCAGGGTTTCTATGAAAAGATTGGTTTTCAAACCAACTCTACCACTACAATGGTACTACAAAACTTAACTAACCGCGTTTTTCTTACTACTACAGAAGTTCAGTTTCAGGAATTATTAGGGGGATAGAAATTTGTAGTCTGGTAATCTCCTGATGTGGTTGCTTCACAATGCTCGAAGGCAGGATTTCTAACTTTCCTCCCATAACTTCCACTAAAGTTTGATTGATTAATAACCTCATTCCTGGAGAAAGAGCAGCGTTCTTTGGGTCAATCTGGATATGCTGCTCATCAGATTCGATCAAATCAATCGGCTCGCTCCAGGGAAAAGCATGAGTTGGTACATCCAGCCAAATATTTACAAAATTATTTGTAGATATGGTGCTACTGGAAATACAGATGCTGCCTTCTTCCATTTGAGTAATGGCAGTATCTATTAAACCGATCAATATTTGGCGGAGCCAGAGGTAATCTGCCAAAACATAAATTTCTGGATCGGCGGGTAACAATTGCAAGGGGAAATTGCGATTGGCCGCCAGCATATAAGTTAAGTTATGAACCTCTTCCAAAATTTGCGATAACTGTCTGGGCTGAATATCTAATTTATTAGTCCCGTGTTCTGTTCTAGCAACGGTGAGAATTTCATCCATTAGCTTGAGCAATTTCAGCGTCCGCTCGTGAGCTTGAGCAATAAATTCTCGTTCTTCAGCTGGATCTTCACACAAATCTGACAAAATTAACTGATGCAAGCCAATCAAACCATTGAGAGGCGATCGCAATTCATGGGTAGTCCGCGCCAAAAAACCAGCCTTAAACTGGCTCATTTCCCTTGCCATTCGATATGCCAGCTGCGTTTGCTGTAGCTGTTGCGATATTGGTGGCATATCCTCTTGCTCTAATGGCGCTACAGGGGATGAGCTAGATGAAATGTTTGGCGATGCCTGCGGGGGGCGTAGCCATCGCGCCAATAACCTATGAAAATTTATACCTAGTGCTAGTCCTGCTCCTAGATATATCCAGTTACTCAAATTCATAATTTGGCAATTATTAACTTGTTAATAGATCACAACAACGCAAACTAAAGTTCCAGATTTCTCTGTTGTGAAAATCAGGAAAACAACATTATAACTACCTATATTTGGTTATCACTCGAAATATCTAACTTTATCGAACCTTGCCGTAAAATCTGCCAATTTATGCCTGTCCATTTCGCAACGGTGGAAGGTACACCCATCCCTGACATTTCATCCTGGTATTCTGTTGTTGCTAAAGTCAAAACCTGGGGAAATTGAACCTCAATTTCTGCCGTCGTTTGCAAAGGTGGCTGACCGGAAAAGTTAGCGCTGGTAGTAGCAAGGGGGCCTGTTTGCGCCAAAATAGTTTGAGCGATCGCACTGTTTGGGACTCGAATACCAATTGTTGTTGGATCCATAGGGTTCATCACCTTTGGCACGCGATCTGAGGCTGGTAAAACTAATGTCAGCCCTCCTGGCCAATATTTATCAGCTAGTTCTTGCCAAACTTTATACTCATTCTCATTACCTTTGACATACAGCCATAAATCTTCAGCACTAGCAGCCATCAAAATCAAAGGTTTGTCTTGACTACGTTGTTTCGCCGCAAAAATTAATGCTGCTTTTTCTGGTATCGCTGCAAGTGCAGGAACAGTATCCGTAGGAAAGCTCACCAACAAGCCAGCACGTGCGCCAACTATTAGGTCTTTGAGGGAAACTTGCGTCATCTTACTAAGTGAGTCGGCGAGAACAATTCAATATATATTTTGACTCAACTTCTTGGATAAGTTAGGGAAAAGATTAAAGCGGGAAAGGGGAAAGGACTTAAAACCTTTCCCCATTTTTGCGTAAATATATTTATGCGAAATGTCTAATATTTATCAACCAGTAGCACAGTATGCAATTACTCGCTTAAATATTGTGTAAGAGATGCGATCGGGGGATAATCCCAAATTACCCTTAAATCTAGCTCTTTGCCGAGCAAATTTCCTAAATCTCCTGTTAAAACTACTGCTGCTGTTTTTATCGAATTTTTCTTAACATTCAACACTTTTGATAACAACCACATAATTGATTTAGACGAATTGCTGATTGTTTGTGCTATTCTGAAAACTTCGTTATTAGCGGAGATAATATCAATAACTGTACGTTCGCTCATTTGAAGATGGCAAAATAAATTAATGCCTTGAGCGAAAAAGAACAGGTGTATTTTATAACCCGACTGCATTACGGTTTAGAAATCAAGAGAGTTTAGAAAACCGTTAATTGATTCCGGTGCGGGTATGGGGTAAATAGTAAAGATAAGTTCTTTTGTGATTGATGATATTCCAGTGATATTGGAATGGCTCAAACAGATGGAGATAGCAAAATTGAGAAAGAAAAACCCTAACTTTTATAAGCTAGGGCAAAGCGTTCAATTCCAGCTAAATCAGCGTGAATTTGAATATTGTGATAGCTACCTTGATTTTGCAAAAATTTTCCGACGGCATCCGCCTGTCCTGCCATCATCTCAATCAGCCACACGCCACCAGGTTGTAAATAACTAGGGGAGATTTCTATCAAATGGCGGATACAATCTAAGCCATCACCACCACCATCCAAAGCTAGATGTGGTTCATGGTTAACTACTTCTGGTTGCAAAGTAGGTAAGGTACTGGTGGGTATGTAAGGTGGGTTCGACACCATACCACTAAACTGACCTTTTAAAAATGCTAGTGGCTCCCACCAAGAACCTTGATAAAATTTAATCCGATCGGCAAAACCCAAATTCTGGGCGTTGATTTGTGCGATCGCCAATGCTTCTAAACTGTAATCAACTGCATGAATCGTTGCTTTTGGCAAGACATCTGCTAATCCTAGTGCGATCGCCCCACTTCCAGTACCCAAATCCGCCCAATGTCCTGACACACCGTTAGCAGCTGCTAAAGCTAAATCAATTAAGCACTCTGTCTCTGGTCTGGGAATCAAAACTGCGCTTGACACGGCGATTTTAAAGTTACGCCAAGGTGTTACTCCGGTAATATACTGCACTGGCAAGCGATCGCTCAATCGTCTCTGCCATAGCCGGTCTAACTCTTCTAGAGACAATTGCAGGTGAATTTGCGGCCAGTCTTTAAAAGATTCCAAACGCAGTGACAAGCGATCTAACCCAGCAACTTCTAAGAGCAGCCAATCTACCTCTCTTGGTGGAACATCAGTGGCGATCGATGCTTTCAGAGCTGCATTTCGCCACTGCCAAAGTTGTAAACCAGAAACTATCAGATGTTTCTCCCCCATGCTTCAACCTTGGAGAGCATATACGTTATTTTTTCGGCGCGGATGACTGATTCGGCGCAAGCGAGCGAATAAAACTGATGGACTCCCGCGATGGATACAGAACAATTTTATTTATACTAGGGTCGGTGCTGCTATTAAGAGCCTCCATAACACCATATAAATCCACTACCTGAATTTCAGTGTTGTCTGCTTCCTTTGGCACGGCTTTTTTGAATTGGTCTAACAGAGCCACTGCTTGCTCTTTTTCAAAAAAGAATGGGATGAACCGCTCGTTGCCTTTTGCAAGGGGAATGGTCAAATAGCTATTATCTTTCTTAAATTTAGGTACAAATAAGGGAATACCATTGAATTGCTGCCCTTTTTTACCATTTTGATTCAGCATACTTGTTGCTGAAGCTACCTGTGCTTGCGTCGGTACTAAAGTATAAATTACAGAGTCTGATTTCTTTTTGCTTTCTTGGACTATTTTATAGTAGTCTGCCAGGGACAAAGGTCTCACCTGTAGCGTGTTTGCCAACTGGGGGTTTTCTTTTTTGAGCCGATTGTCAAGGAATGTTTGAGCATCTTGCTTGCTAATAAAAAATCCAACTTGCGAGATCGTTTTGGATTCGTTTTTCCTCGAAAGAACTACGAATTCACCTTTAGGATTGGTGAGCGTGAATACAGGTACTTCTTGAAGCTTTTTCACTATCTGCTCTTGTGGCAATGCTACCGCCTCTAGATTGCCTATTCCTGGTAGATTGCCTATTCCTGAAAGTCCCGTTAAAAATACACTCCCAGCTATACCCAATGTTGCGCCTAAGTGAATAAATGATTTCATGACTGCTCCTCGCATCAATAATCCAATTAAATTAAACAAATGGTTGGATTTGCACAGCACCAACTAGCTTTAGTTATATAGCAATCTATTTCAGTTGTAAAAAATTCATCGTGAGCGTTGAGGTTGAGTGTTAAGCGTCAACGGTCAGAATGCAATATTCTACAACTATTTAGGGTTGCTGTAGTATTGTTTTCACAAATAAACTGTGCAAAAGTTGTGTTTTCTATCGATTTCGCTTTGCTATTTACCACGAAATGCTGTAGATGCCTATTATATGTCTTGTCCGACAGTGAAAAGCTTTTCAGTCTCTCCGACCTTGGATACGATAAATGCCATTTTAATCGGCTTTCTCTAAGATCGGGTGACGCTATTACTTAATCAATCGTTCCATCTGCACTTGCTTTAATATCTTCCCAAATCTGATAGAAAGCTCAGTATGAGGAATATCTTACTGCTTGAGGGCGAAATGCGTGTGTAACGCTTCAACAGCCAGACCAATACTTTAACAGACGATTTGTTCTTAAACCGTAAAATCTATAAATAAATCACACAAGATAGCAACACAAGCCTATTGAGTTCGCCTTAGCTATTAAATATACTATCCAAATCGGGATGACAGGATTTGAACCTGCGGCATCCTGCTCCCAAAGCAGGCGCGCTACCAAGCTGCGCTACATCCCGTTTACACTCATCTACTTTTGGGCTTTGATTTTAATTTTCCATTAAAGCGAATCTCGCTTTACCAAAAGCATTAAATCTATAATATCACATCATACGGCTTGTGCCTAACCTTTTTTCTATTTTGCCAAGAACAAGATAAATTACATTTTTACACTAACAAAGGTTTTTTGCCGACTTAGTTTTACAAGATAATATATGTACTTGCGCCTTCGTCGGCAGAAAAAAAGCAAAATTACATCAAAATAACAGATTTTCACCATTTGACCTGATTTCCTTATGCAAATCGGGTTTTATTTTGATCGAGTGCTAGTGAGGATACCAGAACATGCCTTTAATGCCTTCTGGATCAGCCATAAACCCCATAGTCCGGTAGAAATCTACAACATGGGGATCGGCGAAGAGAGTGACATTACTAATTTCTTCACTTCTAAGTTTTTTCAGAACGTATTTCATTAGTGCCTTACCCAGTCCTTGACTTTGGAAGTCTGGGTGAACCACCACATCCCAAATAGTGGCATTAAACGCGTGATCTGAGGTAGCGCGGGCAAAACCAATGAGCCGCTTTTGGTTTCCTCTCACCTGCCACATTGAGGCGACAAGAAAACTATGCTCAATAGCTTTTTTCACTTTTCTTAGAGGACGACGCGACCAACCAACTGCATCACAGAGTTCTTCTAGCTCATACAGGTCAATATCTCGCTCCGTACTGAAGACGATGCGAGTTTCCTTTGAAGATGCTTCGCTAATGCTGGTGGGGTTGGAGTTGCCCGCAGCATCAACACGTTCTTCAAAGGGGTTTGTCCTAGTTGTCGCTACAGATTCAGGAGTACTAAACCAAGTTTTCCAAAAACCCATGCCAACGTGGTTCGGGTAGTATAACTAAATTGGTTTCCACTCTCAGGAGTGTTGATTCATGTTTAACATAGCTATCCCCCTTTACTATCCCTTACACTCAAAGTTTTTCGGTTGTTTTCGGGATTTCTAATGGTAACAGCTAGTTAGAGCGTGTTTCACACCAATCATTTTCAACTTTAGCATTTTGTTGTAGAGGCTAGGAGAAATTCACCAAAAGGGTAAGGATATAAACTAATTCAAAATTCCAGATCGCATCCTGTTCAGTTCGCCCTCTTACTTGCTAATGCAATTGGACACCGAAGTTATGATTGTGATTGTTAGAAGCCTCTGCTTCAAATTAAAAATTTAATATGGAAAAACCAAATCCTGGCAATTGCTCGTATAGAGCTTAAATGCACGTTAGCTTAGGAGTGAATTGTATACAAGAGATTGAGTATTTGGGAAAGTTCTTCCCTAGTCCCTAGTCCCCAGTCCCCAACACCTAACACCCAACACCCAACACCCAGGTGACGAAAGCAAGCGAGTCTTACCCTTAACAATGGCTTCTGGTTTAAAATCTTCAACACTGGAACTTCTAAAGCGCTTTAATCGAGCGTTTCCCCAGTTTTATGAGCAATTTGTCAGCAGTGAGATTCAACTGCAAAATTTACGGTTAGCCTACCGTCTCTATAAAACTAGACGCGCTGTTATTGAACTGAAACCGGAAGGTAGTAAAAGTGCTTTGCATTTTGCTTACCGCAACCAATCTTTTCTCCTCAGCGATATTTTTGGTGTACTAGCAGCTTATGGGTTGACTATTCACGGTTTGAGTCTATACGGTCAGATCCGTCCGCCGATGTTAGTTTTTATCAAATTATTGGTATCTCGCGGTAGTAAAGCCTTAACCGAGAAAACCGCAGAAAATGTCTGTCGCGCCATTCGCGAGGCTTTAGGAGGTCGGTTTGAGGTAGAAGAGATGCTGGCAGTAGAATTTAATCTTGATACTGGTTTAGAGCAGGTACAAACTGAGTTCTATGTCGATCCGGTCTTTCATCTCCCTGCCCTAGTAATTGAAGCCGATAATCAACCAGGATTATTCTACAAAGTGATGTATGCCATCTGGCAAGAAGACCTGCTGGTAGTCAATGCCAATTTATTGGTTTGGCGCGGGCGTACACGGCTAATTCTCTACTTGTTGGGGCCAAATGAAAGCCTTATTCCTGAATATCTCGGTCACAAAATTGCCGAAGGAGTGCGACAGAGGTTGCTGGGGAAATGAAAAAGTTAGGAGTGAGGAGTTAAGAATTGTTAATTTTTAACTCCTCACTCCTAACTCTCTTTCTATTCCGTATTTAGTCGCGACCCGCTCTTCGGGTTACGATATAAGTATGGCAACTATCGAAATCTTGGGCGTTCCACACGCATACGAGCTAACGGCTCCCACTTCTTCCTGCCCTCATGCTTTAGTATTTATTCACGGTTGGCTCAATAGCCGTGGATATTGGCAACCTGTGATTTCCCGCCTATCAGATGATTTGCAGTGCCTTTCTTATGATTTGCGGGGTTTTGGTGAATCCCAGTCCCAGGTAAAAACCGATTTTAATGGGGCCCAAACTTCTCTGAGTCTGATGCCTATTTTTAGTAGTGGGCTTGGCTTGCCAATCAATTCTGTTTATACTCCTGTTGCCTATGCTCAGGATTTAGCCATTCTCCTAAAACAACTGAATATTACCAGTGCTTGGCTAATTGGTCACTCATTGGGAGGTACGATCGCTCTTTGGGGAGCAGATCGAATACCTGAGTGTGTTAAGGGAGTTATCTGTATCAACGCTGGCGGTGGTATTTACCTCAAAGAAGCTTTTGAGCAGTTTCGCTCGGCGGGTCAGAAATTCTTGCAAGTCCGCCCGCGTTGGCTATCCCAAGTGCCTTTGATTGATTTGCTGTTTACTAGAGCCAGTGTAGTTCGTCCTTTAGATCGCCATTGGGCACGTCAGAGGCTGATTGATTTCGTTGTTGCTGACCCGGAAGCAGCGCTAGGAACTCTGTTAGATTCCACAACTGAGGAAGAAATCAATCGTTTACCTGAGCTAGTATCTCAACTGAAGCAGCCAGTTTATTTTTTGGCTGGTGCGGAAGATAAGGTTATGGAACCCAAGTATGTACGCCATTTAGCTAGCTTTCACAGGCTGTTTCAATACTGTGGTGACAATGTTCTGGAAATTCCTCATTGCGGACATCTAGCGATGTTGGAACAGCCGGATGAAGTTGCCGATAGAATTCGGTCAATAGTCATTAGTCATTAGGCATTGGTTATTCACAAATGACAAAGGACAAATGACCAATGACTACTCAAAAGAGTAATACAACTTCATCACTTGGGTCAGTGCTAACCTAGACTCAACGCCTAGTGTTAGGGGCGATGTATGACCACGGGATAGATGATCTGCAGCGGCACAGCCGATCATGGCGGCATTATCGGTACAGAATTTTAGAGGTGGGAATAGAACGCGGAGGTTATGTTGAACGGCTGCGGATTGAAGATTTTTTCTTAATCCGCTATTAGCTGCTACACCACCACCAATAGCAATTGTATCTAGACCATAGTCTAAGGCACAGGCGATCGCTCTTTTGGTTAGCGATCGCGCTACGGTTTCCTGAAAGCTCGCTGCTACATCTGCTACTGGCACTTGTCCACCATCTTTCTCTAATTGCTGCACTAAACGCAATACAGCCGTTTTTAATCCACTAAAACTCGCATCATAACGATGAAACCCGCCGCCCGGTAAAGAAACTTTTCCTTCTGGTAAGGCAAAGGCTTGGGGATTTCCCTGTTGTGCCAACTTGTCAATTACTGGCCCACCAGGATAACCCAGCTTTAATAATCGCGCCACTTTATCAAAGGCTTCACCCGCAGCATCATCACGGGTTTGTCCTAGTGTTTCGTAGATGCCACAATCTTTGACAAAAATCAAGCTTGTATGTCCGCCAGAAACTAATAAACTCAAGAAAGGGGGATTTAAACTTGATTCACTCAAGTAAGTTGCATAAATGTGACCTTCCAGGTGATGAACTCCCAAAAATGGCTTGTTGTGTACCATCGCTAAGGTTTTAGCAGCAGTTAATCCTACTAACAACGCTCCTACAAGTCCAGGGGCACAAGTGGCGGCGATTGCGTCAATTTTTCCCCAGTCTAGCTGGGCTTGCTCTAAGGCTTGGGCGATCGCAACATTTATCGTTTCCAAGTGCTGGCGAGACGCGACTTCCGGCACTACCCCGCCATACTGTTGATGAATTGGAATTTGCGAGGCTACAATACTGCTGCAAACTTTACGATTCTTAACAATTGCGACGGCAGTTTCGTCACAACTGGTTTCTATTGCTAAAACGGTTGTCATTGAGGTAATCAGTACTGAGTCTGGAGTCCTGAGTAATAAAGAGAAAATCTTGCTTCTTTACTACCCTACAACACCAATTCTTATACTCAGCACTCAAGACTTGGTACTCGATTTTGGTTGAGAAGCTTTAACTTTTATTTACTTAAACTTTACTCGGTTCCCACCCAAGAGTATGATGACTTCCTAGTTATGCAAATAAACAACTGTACAAGCCGCTTCGTTTTGTACAAAGAACTTCTTGTTTTGTAATAAAAGGAAACAACTCTATGCGACGATTGTTTGCTTTGATGTTAGCGATTTGTCTTTGGTTCAATTTCGCCTCCCCAGCACAAGCTTTAGGGGCTAATTTGACACCGTGCAAGGACAATCCCGCTTTTCAAGAGCTAGCAGCTAATGCCCGTAATACAACTGCCGACCCCGAATCAGGGAAAAAGCGGTTTGAGCGTTATTCTCAGGCGCTGTGCGGCCCTGAAGGCTACCCCCACTTGATTGTTGATGGTCGTCTAGATCGGGCTGGTGACTTTTTGATCCCCAGCATTCTGTTTTTATATATTGCTGGCTGGATTGGCTGGGTAGGTCGTGTCTATCTGCAAGCGATCAAAAAGGAATCTGACACTGAACTCAAAGAAATCCAAATCGATCTTGGTTTGGCACTACCGATCATAGCGTCAGGCTTTACTTGGCCAGCAGCAGCAGTCCAAGAATTACTCTCTAACAAATTAGCAGCCAAGGATTCAGAAATCCCCATTTCCCCACGCTAAATCAGCTTAATTAATTCACTTCGTTTTGGAGACTAAATTCATGGCAGACAAAGGCGATCAATCATCCTATTTGATCAAATTTATTTCCACAGCGCCTGTGGCAGCTACCATCTGGTTGACAATCACAGCCGGTATCTTGATTGAATTCAACCGCTTTTTCCCAGACTTACTTTTCCATCCACTGCCATAAGTGGGAAAAGGGATTTAGCACATTTGAATATCTTGTGTTTTTCCTAAAACTATGTAGTTGATTTATTCAGCTTAATTAAGCAGAATTCTCACCAAAATAGGCAGCACAAAGAGTTTTTTGAAACTCGCGATCCTGTTTACAGTTCGCGAGTTTCACACTTTTAGAACTAGCTAAATTAATTTTTCTAAACTTCTTAGCCAAAAGACATCTTTAGCTACAATTATTATTAATATAAAAATGCCACCATTTTAAATTTAGAGGCGAACAAAAAATATGGCACAAGCTATAGATGCATCAAAAAATCTCCCCAGCGATCCCAGAAATCGGGAAGTTGTTTTCCCTGCATTTCGCGATCCACAATTGGGCAACCTAGAAACCCCAATTAATTCTTCTCCCTTGGTCAAGTGGTTCATTAATAACTTACCTGCCTATCGCCCAGGTCTGTCTCCTGCTAGACGCGGTTTAGAAGTTGGACAGGCTCATGGTTACTTGCTATTTGGCCCCTTCGCCAAATTGGGTCCACTGCGGGATACAGCTAACGCTAACTTGGCTGGTTTACTGGGAGCTATCGGCTTGGTGGTTTTGCTCACCGCTTGTCTATCCTTGTATTCCAATAGCAATCCCGACAAAGCACTTTCTAGCGTTACCGTACCCAATCCTCCGGTAGATGCTTTTAACTCTAAAGAAAGCTGGAACAACTTTGCCAGCTCTTTCTTAATTGGTGGTATTGGTGGTGCAGTAGTTGCTTACTTTTTGACTAGTAACCTCGGACTAATTCAAGGTTTATTTGGTTAATTGAGAAATTAAGAGTTAGGAGTTAGAAGTAAGGAGTTAGAAGTTAAAGTTCATAACTTCTAACTCTTAACTCTTAACTCCTAAGTAACTCTTAGCTTATTTAAACAAAACCGTTTCAATGTCATTTAAAGCAGTTTCAAAATCGTCGTTAACGATTTGAATATCAAATTCATCTGCTGCTTGAATCTCTTCTTGGGCGCGGAGTAGACGACGAGCGATCGCTTCTTCAGAGTCTTGGGCACGAAAGCGTATTCGTTTCTCCAATTCATCAAAAGAAGGCGGTAAAATAAAAATGCTGAGGGCACTGGGGAAGGAAGCACGGGTTTGTCTTGCGCCTTCTAGTTCAATTTCTAGCACTACCAACTTACCAGAATGAATTTGTTTAAGCACAGCTTCCCGGGGAGTGCCGTAATAATTACCAGCAAATTCTGCCCATTCTAAAAATTCACCTTCAGCCACTAATTGTTCAAACTTACTACGGCTGACAAAGTAATAATTTTTGCCATCGATTTCCCCTGGACGGGGAGAACGAGTTGTTGCAGATACGGAAAAATAAAGTTCTGGGTGACGTTGTAGGAGCGATCGCATTAGAGTCCCTTTACCAACCCCACTGGGGCCAGTTAAGACAATCAACCTGCCTAAATATAAGCATTCTTCGGTGGTAACACTACTCTGGATGGGTAAAACTGGCATTATCCCCTCAACCTGTGAATCATCAATAGATATTATTCATTAGTCTTGTGTTCCTCGCCAAGTCCACTAGTAACTAAAAAGTTTGTAGCAAGGGCGACAGAAAACTGATCTAATTCACATAGTAATGCCGATCCGGTGCAAAGAGGAGTAGGAATAATCCACTGCTAATTATCTACAGTTTGATGATCGCGGGAAATTACAAAGCGATTCGCTACCGTTTCTGGCTGAATCGCCGACAGAATTACGTGGCTGGAATCGGTGATAATTACGGCCCTAGTCCGACGACCGTAAGTTGCATCAATCAGTTGACCTCTGTCCCGTGCATCAGTAATAATCCGCTTAATTGGGGCAGACTCTGGACTGACAATGGCAACTACTCGGTTAGCAGACACAATGTTACCAAAGCCGATGTTGATTAATTGGATCTCCATAAAAAAACTCACGCCAAAGGCGGTTTGAGAAGTTTGAAATAAACTTATTTCTATGTTATCGCCAAAGAACGGGAGTTACAACGCTTAAATTCAAGCCAGCCTTCGTTTTTAAATAATGGCTGCTTTTTTTAGCTGATAAACAGCTAAATTTCGGGAAAATCTTTCCAAAGACATAGACGCAATTTCACTGATACTAGCTAGTTGGATGATGTACATTTATTTTGTTTGCAATAAGTATTTAACTCAGAAATTGATGGAGAGCAAAATCGACTTTTTTTAGAAGTTGGGAAAAGAATAAAAGGTAATAAAAGTAGCTTTCCCCTTCTTGTAAAAGCTACTTTTAGCGTTTTTCGGTTGTATACAATAGACTCTGCTCTCTCTTAAAAGGCTACGGTGTACAGACAAGATTGCCGCAATCATATATTTTAAATGTCACACTGTGCTTCCATCCCACTTGGGAATGAATTCCGAGTCTTATAGTTGAAGTCCACGCTTAGGAATGCGGATTAAAGAAAGTGCAATTTTTGACAAACTAATATCTCAGCAGATTTAAGCCAATTTTTGATGAACTGTTACCCAAGCTTAATCGTTATCTAAAATCCAGATGGAATAGGGAGTAGGAACTTAATTCGGGAGCAACGCGAAAAAGTGAGATCCTCGTGAAATAGGCTCTTGAGGCAGGGGGAGCAGGGGAAGCAGGGGGAGTAAAGAGGCATTTTTAGTATTTTTTACTACCGAAATAGACTGTTTCTACACTTATTTCTTTCTCTTCCCCTGCCTCCCCTGCTTACCCATCTCACAAAATCGCATTGCTCCCCTTAATTCTTTCCTCATTCCCCATTCCCAATTACTGATATCCCTGCCAAGGAGTAACTTCCAGCGTGCTGTTAGGCTTAAATATCACTTGGAAGTGGGCGAGAGGTTCTTTATCATTAGGAGGTGCTACATTGGAGCCGTAGACATCGTTGAACATCTTCGGAAGGGGTGTTTCTCGGAAATAGTCAAAGGCGACTTGGTTAAGTGGTTCATAATCGGCAATTACACCATCTTTATTGACTGCCACGCGATATTTCAAATCTCGTGTAAAGGTGTGAGTACCACTCCAAGTTTGGCGAACTGTATTATAAAGCTTTTGGTTTAAACTTTTGACTATATTAGAGTCAGTAATTTTTGCACCGACTACCTCTGGTGTTCTAGCATATCCCCGCCAAGGACTCACTTCTAGCACACCTCTTGTAGTAAATACTACTCGGAATTGGGCAATAGGTTCCTTGGAAATGGGAGGGCGGCTAGCTGGATTATAAAGTACATTAGGCAGAGGAGTTTGACTCACTCCCAGATTCGCCTCTTTATTTACCGCTTTATAACCAACGATCGCACCATCCGCAGCTACACCCAGACGATAAATTAATTCCTCCTTCAATCCTGAACGATTAGTCCAAGCTGGATGAATTTGGTTGTACACTTGACGATTCAATGCCCGCAGTTGGGATGGATCGGTAATTTCTGGAACTGTATTTAAAAGTGCTTCTAAATCTTGAACTGTCGGCTTTGTATTAGCCACGGACGTTGGTGTAGGTGTTGCAACCGCGATAGGCGTTGCGGCCGCTGATGCTGGGGGAGTGATATTGTTTGTTGTAGAGCTACTTTGCTTTTCTGGTTGAGGTTGTGGTGGACGTATTTGGGGCGGTGGAATCAAGTTAAAGGCGATCGCTGCTACTGCTAAACTTGACACACCCACAGCAGCAGGAACAGCCTGTCTAATCAAAGCTTGACTAGCACCGCCATAGCGTCTGGTAACTGGTTGTAGTTCTAGGGAAAGTTCAGGTAAAGTTTGGGTATCAGCAAAAAACTGATCCACTGCTTCCACTAAATCAAACAACTGTACTGTATTCAAATCTATTTCAATAGGTGGACGTTTGGAATTATTAGAATGAGACTCGAACCCCTCTGGAGCGCCTTCGGAATGTACAATTAGCCTGTGTCGATTGCTGTCAACTTTCCGAAACTCTACTAGCTCCGATTCCTGGTTGTGTGCTTGGGGATTGGGTACACTACTTAAAAATTCTTGGGCATAGCCACTAACAGCCCTCACTAAACTTTCAAAAAATTCTCGCCCTCCCGTTAAAGGCTGATTATAACCAGATAAATAGCATTCTGCATTTACCAATATTGATAATTCCGGGCGCATTTCCTGGAAGTGGGCAGCCCTAGTGACATCACTTAACCCTTCTAAAAGTAGTGTACAATTAGGTAGACTGTACTTACGTTGAATATTCATTCCACTTCACCGTCAAAAAGACTAATCCAGAACCTCTGCATTCCAGCTGTACCAGTACAAAATAGTAATTGTCCTAACAAATTTATAGCAAGCTCATCTAATTTTTCATCAGAAGTTAATGCTAGTACACCTGAGCGCCGAGCATTCATCCGGCTCTTAAAATGCGCTCTAAACCTCTCTAGGTAATTAGATAGGCGCAAATTCTGTTCTAATGGAATCTGCTTTTCTTCCATTTGTTGACATATCATTAATAACTGGCGGATAACAACAGTTAAACGCCGCGCTATGTAGCAAGCAATGACTACTAGAGCTTTTGCTTCCATGATAGTTAAGGGACGGCGCATGTGCGCTCTCCGTAGCGGGTTAGAGCTACGCATCCGCCATAAATTTACTCTGTCTTTAACAATTCCTTTTAGATCCAACTCTTGAGCAAAACTCAAGATTGCTTCCGAACCACCAAGCTCTAAAGCTTCAATTGCCAATAAAATCAGGTCAATTTGCAACCGCGTTCTCCGAGGACACGTTTTGGAAGCGATCGCAGGATCTGGCAAAGTGTCCAGAATCGTCGGCAGTGAATCTTGAGTTGGACTGTTGAACGGCGTTAAACTTGCTGAGACATTCATTATCTAAAATACCTTGTGCGGTTCCAACAGACTAGATAAAACAAATTTAAGATCGGTAGCCAAGACTTGAACGTTAGATTTGTAGCAGTAGCATGACTACCTGACATATACATTACTTAACTCTTTCTACTCACAGTTTTCCCTATATTGAAATCAAACTTTTAAAAACATAAATCAATTCACCTCATTTCTTAGTGCAATACCTTTTCTAGCTTGGTTTAGATTCTAATTATCGTCAATAAAAGGCGAAGCTTTAGCCCCGACCCCAGCGTATGACATTATAGTGTACGATTTTTCAGGTATCTGAAATTGGGGATTGGGAATTGAAAATTGGTCAATAGATCAATACTTCTTTTTCCCATTCCCCCATTCCCCATTCCCCATTCCCCATTCCCCATCTTATGGATTTAAAGTCTCTCGTTCGTGACATCCCAGATTTCCCTAAACCTGGAATTTTATTTCGGGATATTACTACGTTACTGCGCGATCCAGAGGGACTGCGCTATACTATTGACTTTTTAACACAAAAATGCAGCGAAGCTAAGATCGAGCCGGATTATGTTATTGGTATAGAGTCGAGGGGATTCATTTTTGGCTCACCTCTGGCTTATAAATTAGGAGTGGGTTTTATTCCTGTCCGTAAAAGAGGTAAGTTACCAGCCACAGTTCACTCAATTGAATATGAACTAGAGTATGGTACAGACTGCCTGGAAGTGCATCAAGATGCTTTACACCAAGGTAGCCGAGTTTTGATTGTGGACGATTTGATTGCCACTGGTGGAACTGCGAGTGCAACAGCAAAGTTAGTACAGAAGATTGGCTGCGAATTAGTAGGATTTGGGTTTATTATCGAGCTACGGGATTTAGAAGGGCGTAAATATCTGCCGGATGTGCCAATTATCTCTCTAATCGAATATTAGTTATTTGTCATTGGTCATTAGTCATTGGTCATTAGCAAAGGACAAATAACAAATAACAAAGGACAAAGGACAAATGACATCTACGAGAATTTCCTTGGAGACAGGTCGGGATTGGCTAATCAGGCTAGTCACGAACGAAACTTTTATTTATGTGGCAAAGCGGGTATTGCAGGCACTACTGACTTTGTTTTTGGCATCAGCGTTGTCGTTTTTTATTATTCAACTTGCTCCAGGGGATTATGTAGATACGCTGCGGCAAAACCCGAAAATATCTCCAGAAAGAATTGAGGAAATTAAGCGGCAGTTTGGTCTGGATAAGTCTTGGCCAGAGCAATTTTGGTTATGGATATGGCGAATTTTGACAAAAGGGGATTTTGGCACGAGTTTTATTTATCAACGTTCAGTAGCATCACTTTTGTGGGAACGCGTACCAGCGACTTTGTTATTAGCGATCGCATCTTTAATTGTCACATGGGCGATCGCTATCCCTCTAGGGATCTTTGCTGCTGTTAACCAAAATAAGCTAGCAGACCGACTTTTACAGGTTATTAGCTACGCCGGACAAGGCTTTCCCAGTTTCATTACCGCCTTAGCACTGCTGGTTTTAGCCCAAATCACCTCTCCCTTATTCCCAGTGGGGAGTATGACTAGCATTAATCACTCAGAACTGACGTGGTTTGGCAGAATCTTAGATATCGGCTGGCACATGATTTTACCTACGATTGCCCTCTCAATTACTAGTTTTGCTGGTTTACAACGCATCACTCGCGGCGAATTATTGGATGTTCTGCGTCAAGATTACATTCAAACGGCTCGTGCCAAAGGACTGCCAGAAAACCGCGTCATCTACGTTCATGCACTCCGTAATGCTGTAAATCCCTTGATTACCTTATTGGGTTTTGAATTAGCTGGTTTATTAAACGGTGCTTTCATTGCCGAATTTTTCTTCAACTGGCCCGGTTTAGGGAGGTTGACTCTACAGGCTTTACAAGCTCAAGATTTATATTTATTAATGGCAAGCTTGGTAATGGGCGCAGTGTTGTTAATTGCTGGTAATTTAATCGCTGATTTAATGTTAAAAGCCGCCGATCCTCGCATTCGCCTAGAAAATCTTAATTAGTCATTTGTCATTGGTTTAACCTTATCTCCATGTTGTCTGAAGTCTATTACTTGGTGCGCTCAAAAACTGACGGTAATTATCTCATAGCTCGTCCTGACACCGAAACATCAGGTTATTTATTGCTGTTTCAAGAAAACTTTGATGCCCTTAGCTATCTCAACACCCATGCGGCAGAAGTGGCAAATCGCTTTTCTGTGGAATCTATTCCGCGTACACAGTTGGGAAACTTGCTTAAACGTTGGGGTTTTAGCGGTGTGGGTATTGTAACTGACCCTTTATTGCCCAAAGTTGAGTTTTTGCAACACAGTTAAGCTGTACTTTTTATTTTTTAATTGGATATCGGTGATAAGTGTTGGGTTTCGTTTTTAAACTGATGAGAGGAGCGATCGCGATATTATTTTATTGTGTTATGCGAAAATCAACAAAAGGAGTTGAGACCATACCTTTCCAAACACCCTCTATTAATTTCATCTCTTCATTACTTCCTTTATCGATTATTGCCGATGTATTTTCGTTTCGATATGTAAAACGAACTCTATACTTCCCAGGTTTCAGATTATCAAAACACCAGACTCCTCCAGAAGGTTCATTCCCCTGAAGTTTTTTAAGTTGATGAATCTACTAATTGAATATTCACAAGTGGAGTTAGTACCTCTCCAGTCCAGAGATTTTGTAATATTGTTTGTAATATTTTTGGTTCAATCCAGTTAGAAAAATCCTCCATCCGTTCACGAGATTCACGATACTTGAACCGAAATTGATATAAACCTGGATACAGTGGGCAAAAACCATAAATGTCTTGAGCTGGAAAAGGGACGTTCAAAGTTAACTTTCGATCACGTTTTTTCTTCCGGTTCTGTATCCAAAAAAGAAAAGCATCACGAGACAAAGTTACTGATTCTCCTGGCACTACCAGCACATAATCAGATTCAATTGGTGGGTTAATTCGATCGCAGCTGATACCTGTCTGCATTACTTGACCATCTGGTGCTATCAGTTCTGGGAACAACGAATAAAAATTTGATGAAAAGTAAAAAAAACTTTGTGTGTTATTAGTAATACGAATACCAAGCTCTACAAGAGTATAAATACCGCGTTTGGTTTCTGGGATAGTTAATACTCTCTCTGATACCACAGTCTCAAACCTGACATTATCCACTTCAACAGCATTAATTTCATTCGATTCAAAAGATGCCATCGCTCTGTAATTAAAATGAGTTTTGTAATCTTGAAAAAGAGTAACCTACTTGATTAATGAAACCAATTCTCTAGTTGAAGTTCTTGAAAATCAATATAGTCTGAAATATTATCTGTTACCAAAATCAGACCATTAACTTTTGCGATCGCTGCAATCTGTCCATCTGGATACGCGGGAGTTTTTCCTATAGTTACTAGTCGCGCTCTTTCTAAAGCAAACCATTTGGCTCCCACGTTATCATAGGGCAGGATAGAAATATTTGGTTGGATTATATGCAAGAGATACTGCTCAATGTTAGGTAAATAAGAATGCGATCGCACAAGTAAAATCAGGTAATATGGGCGAGTTCAACTCATCACTATTGAACAACGTAGTAACTAACTTTAAACTCGCTTTTTCACGCCGATAAACTTCCACCTGTTGGTTGCGCCAATCCACAATCCAATATTCCCTAACACCTCTTGCTGAGTAAAGCTTTAGTTTAAGTTCCCTGTCTCGCTTTTCGTTCTCAATACCAGCAGACAGTACCTCTATTACCAGTTCTGGCGCACCAGTCAAATGCCCCGCCTCGTCTAAAAGCAAGGGCAACCTCTCATTGCTAGCCCAAACAACATCAGGAATCACATTATCATTATCCCCAAAAATGATGCCTGGAGCAGTCACAACTTCTCCCAAACCAGTAGTCTGTGACCAGATATCTAATGAAGCAAGAATTCTGACACAGACTTTTTGATGATTCCAATGAAGCGCTCTGGTAACAAACAATTCTCCGTCAATAATTTCATAGCGGTTCCCGTTATCTGGAAACAACTCTAAATCGGCGGTAGTCCAGCGCACTCTCTCAGATATCGGCTGGTTCATAAACCATCTTTGTTGAGGGATTTACCTATTTTATCTTGAGTGGGGATGGGGCATGGGGCATTGGTTATTAATTCTTCTGTCTCATCCCCTATTCCCCATTCCCCAATTCTTACACCACTACCTTTTCTAAACTCAACTTAGAACGCTTCACTTGCTCAGGAATTGTTACCGGATAATCTCCAGTAAAGCAGGCAGAGCAGAAACTATTGGTGTCTTCTCGTGTCGCTTCTAGCATTCCTTCCCAACTGAGATAGGCGAGGCTGTCTACTTCCAGTTGCTTGGCGATTTCCGCTACTGACTTGGTAGCAGCAATCAACTGATCTTGAGAATCGGTGTCGATGCCGTAGAAGCAAGGATGAGTTACTGGTGGAGAGGAAATTCGCATGTGTACTTCCACTGCACCCGCTTCACGCAAGGTTTTGACTAGTTTACGGCTGGTAGTCCCGCGAACAATGGAGTCATCTACAATAATTACTCTTTTGCCCGCCAGCACATCTTTGAGGGGGTTAAGTTTCATGCGGATACCAGACTCGCGCATAGTTTGTGTTGGCTGAATAAAGGTTCGTCCAACATAGCGATTTTTAATCAGTCCTTCAGCGTAGACTACACCAGAAGCTTGGGAAAATCCGATCGCAGCAGGAATACCAGAATCAGGAACACCAAAGACAATATCGGCATCGACATAAGATTCTTTAGCTAGTTGATGCCCTAACCGCATCCGATAGCTGTATAAACTCTCGTTGTGCATGATGCTATCAGGGCGAGCAAAGTAAATCATCTCAAAGATACACAATTTCCTTTGGATCTGTTGACTCCAGTGATAGGAAGCCAAACCTTCTTCAGTAATCCAAACTAATTCACCTGGTTCTACATCTCGCAGGTATTCGGCTCCAATGATGTCTAAACCACAAGTCTCGGATGCCAAAACGTAACGGACTGGATTACCCGCTAAAGTCCCAATTACTAAGGGGCGAATACCATTGGTGTCACGAACACCCATAACCCCGTTAGGAGTGCCAATAACTAAACTAAAGGCTCCTTGGCAACGATGAAATGCCTGAATTGAACCTTCTAGCCAATCTGCACCAGCGTTGACGGCTTCTGCGATCGCAAAAGCAATCATTTCTGAGTCTGTTGTGGTAACTAAGTTGTATTTTTTCTCAAGCAACTCTTGACGCAGTTGCACGGTATTGACTAAATTACCATTGTGTGCCAGAGCTAAAGAACCTAAGCGAGTTTCCAGAACTGCGGGTTGGGCATTAACTTTGCGGCTAGAACCTGTGGTGGAATAACGAGTGTGACCAACAGCAAGGCTACCAGGTAATTGATCCAAAACAGATTCATTGAAGACTTGAGACACCAAGCCCATATCTTTGTGAAGATGGACTTTTGTACCTTCAAAAGTGGCAATCCCAGCTGATTCTTGACCCCGATGCTGGAGGGCGTACAATCCAAAGTAGGTCAGTTTAGCAACGTTTTCTCCTGGTGCGTAGATGCCAAAAACACCACAAGCTTCTTCGGGCTTGTCAGGTTGATTGTCATGACTATTAATTGGGTTGTTGTTAGGGTCGGGGTATTCATCCGAAGTGACAGAATGAATAGAGGTCATGCTAGCTTTGCTCCTGGTGGGGGGGTCAAGTCACTGGGATTATGTCTATAGATAGATTATTGATTTCTTAATAAATCTTTAACCATCTATTAAAACAGTACCGTAATTATGCCCAGAGACGCTAATAGTTCTGAGTGATTAGTGCTGATTTCTGAGTGAAGTCTAAATACTCAGGACTCAGAAATATTGGTTTGGTTGGCGATACGCCTAGCGATCGCATGGGAATAGCGATCGCTCATATCTTCGATACTAACTTTGATTAAGACCTGATTATCAGTGGTGAAAACCCGCAGACCCGTCTCAAAGTTGCCAACTGTACCTAGTCTTTGCCACTGTTGATCGAGATGTTCCTGTAAGTATGATTCCCAAATTGCTTGCTGTGCCGATGTTACAGAAACTAAAATCCTGGCACCACCTTCAGCAAACAGCACCTCATCAACACGGTTCTGCGTTGGTGCTATTTCTAAATTGATTTCAGCACCAAGGTTGCCAGCAATACAACATTCGGCAAGTGCGATCGCCACTCCCCCCTCAGCAGAATCATGGGCTGAACGTATCCAACCATTACGAATTCCTTCCCGACAAACTTTTTGGACGCGGCGTTCCAAATCAAAATCTACCCGTGGTGGTTTTCCGGCAACAGTGCCGTGGATAGTGGCTAAATACTCAGATGCTCCCAAACTGATTTTGGATGTCAGAGGCAATCCGAGAAGATAAATCACATCGCCGGATGCTTGCCAACCTTGACCACAAATTTTAGTGATATCGGGAATCAAGCCCACCATCCCCACTACAGGAGTGGGATAAATAGGTTGTGGGATGCCTTGGGAATCGAGGGTTTCATTGTATAAAGAAACATTTCCGCCTGTGACTGGTGTTGCCAATTCCCGACAACCTTCCGCCAAACCGCGACAAGCTTCTGCCAATTGCCAATAACCAATCGGTTTTTCTGGAGAGCCAAAATTTAAGTTATCCGTCACCGCCAGAGGTTCTGCACCCACACAGCTAAGATTGCGTGCAGCTTCTGCCACCACTGCCTTAGCTCCTTCGTAGGGGTCAAGATAAATATAACGAGGATTACAATCTACTGTTGCGGCCACGCCTAATTTTTGATTTGGGATTGGGGATTTTAGATTGGGGATTTCTTCAAGGGGACGCAACCGGATAACAGCCGCATCTGCACCACCTGGTAATATTACTGTATTATTTTGTACTTGATGGTCGTACTGACGATATACCCAGTTTTTAGATGCGATCGTCGGTGTATCGAGCAAAGTGAACAGAATATCATTCCAACTTTGCACGCCTCCTTGGAGTTCTATTCCAGCAGTTGTGCAAGCAGGTAAGGAATCAGGAGTCCATTCCCAAGCTTGACGGGCGTATTCTGGCGCTTCTGCCAACAACTCCCGATTATACAGTGGGGTATTTTCCGCCAAAGCCTCGGCGGGAATTTCTGCTGCTATTCCACCTTGAAAAAGAATCCGCACAATGGGTTCAGCGATGACAGTACCAGCGACAACTGCTTGAAGTCCCCAACGGTGAAAAATGTCGATTAGTTCCTGTTCGCGCCCCTTATGGGCAACGAACAGCATTCGTTCTTGAGATTCCGAAAGCAGATATTCATAAGGAACCATCCCCGTTTCTCTCGCGGGAATCTTATCTAAATCTAGTTCAATGCCCACACCGCCTTTTGCAGCCATTTCTGAGGTAGAACAGGTGATACCGGCTGCTCCCATATCTTGGGCGGCGACAACTGCACCTGTTTTAAACGCCTCCAAACAAGCTTCAATTAACGACTTTTCCAAAAATGGATCGCCCACTTGCACGGCGGGGCGATCGTCTATTGAGCGATCGCTCAATTCTGCACTGGCAAAACTTGCGCCTCCTATACCATCGCGTCCGGTAGTGGAACCAACATACAGTACGGGGTTTCCTAAGCCAGATGCCCCAGATTTAACTATTTCTGATGTTTCCATCAACCCTAGTGCCATGACATTCACTAGGGGATTACCAGAATAGGCCGAGTCAAAGTAAACTTCGCCTCCTACTGTTGGTACTCCAACGCAATTACCATAATGTGAAATCCCCGCCACTACGCCTTGGAACAGCCTTTGAGTTTTGGCATCTTCTAGGGAACCGAAGCGTAGAGAATTTAATAGAGCAATGGGACGCGCACCCATTGTAAAAATATCTCTGAGAATACCGCCTACTCCCGTTGCTGCACCTTGAAATGGTTCTACAGCTGATGGGTGGTTATGCGATTCAATCTTAAAAGCTAGTTGGAGTCCATCACCTAAATCTACAACACCAGCATTTTCACCAGGCCCCACGAGGATGCGGGGCCCCTCAGTAGGAAATTGTTTGAGTAGAGGTCGAGAATTTTTGTAACAGCAGTGTTCTGACCACATTACCCCGAACATTCCCAGTTCAGCTTTGTTGGGATGACGGCCTAACCGACGGACAATTTCTGTGTATTCTTCTGGTTTAAGTCCTTCAGCAGCGATTTCTTGGGGTGAGAAGGGAGTAGGATATGTGGCGGTCATGGAAATAATGCACCAATTGTACAGAGCATTATTCTATCGATTTAGTTGCCTTATTAGGTGCAGTTCTAGAAATGCAGATAACTCTTCTTTGGATATTTCTTTCTGAACTACTTGAATCACCAAATTGTAAGCTTGCTCTTGCGATAAGTTCAAACTGTAGCCGTTTAAAGTTATGAAAGTATCCATAACCGCAAATGCAGTGCGTTTGTTGCCATCAATAAAAGGATGGTTCATCGCTAAATGGTATAGATATGCTGCTGCTTGCTCGTGAATTGTAGGATGCAGAAGTTCGCCGCCAAAAGTGGCTTGAGGTTGTGCCAATGCTGAATCTAGTAAACCTTCGTCTCTGACACCAGATGTTCCACCAAAGCTGTTTATCTCATCTTGGTGAATGTCTAAGACTTGAGAAATAAAAAGAAATCTAGGAGTCTGCAAGGCGACGGTAAACCTCTTGCCATTTCTGTTTAGAAGTTAAGTAAGCCTGCCATACTTCTTCATCTGAGGCAATCTGATTTGAGGGAATATTTTCTAATTTGTCTTCTTTTTGCTCAATCTCGCGGAAAGATTGGGCAAAATCAGGAATATTTAATAATACTTTTTCAGTAACTTCCTTTTCTTCTGTTTCTTGCAAATAAGCCAGAAACGCAACTGCTAATCGCAACTTTTCAATAGAAAGTTGACGCAAACGGCTTTCGGCTTCTGATAAATAAATGCTGTGCTTTTGTTCTGTTGCCATCGTTACCCCAAGCTAGGTTCGTTGCCAGTTTTGAATCAGTTTTGTCCCTAACTCTAGCTTATCGCGCTATTGTGATTTACTCAATCAAGGCAACTGCAAAAATACTTAATTTTATAGCCAATTAAGCTGAGGGATGATAATTTGAGTAGTTTTACTATTATTAAAAATAAAGAATTGTTTCTAAAATTAATATTAACTAAATGCAATATTATTGAAGTAGTAAAATTAATTTTACTATAAGAATCCAGTTTGATTTGGAGAAAATATACGTAGGATGTGAGCGCGGAGAGTACGGCATCAAATCCTTGATAATAGTGCGTTACGAACTCCGTTCTAACACACTCTACAATACCTAATTTCGTTCAAAAATAAAATAGTAATCCTATAGCAGGAGCTAGTATGGAGGCAATATCAGCAGCAGTAGGAGCTATGATTAATACTATTGGTGCAACCACCGCATCATTTCAATTAGTAGCTGTCTTGGTGAATGGCGTTAAAAGTATTTTGGGATGCTAATTAATTTATGTTGCAAAGTGCGATGCCTACAGCGGCAAGCTACGCACTTCTACTTTCCTGTATATTGACACACGATGCTTAAAGATAACTTGACTAAGTAAGCTAAGTTTTATTTATAGCATCATATATTGCAAGTATCTACTTAAACTCAGAGATTATTCGGGTACATGCAGTTTTGTTGTAACAATCGAGTGACGAGAATCACACATATCTATGATTAGGATCGTCTCCCAGCGATCGCTAACTAGGCATAATTAATGACAACTGAACTCTAGCCGAGTCATTAATAGGGAACACACTTAATTGCCGACAGCCTTAATCAAGGACTGTCGGTTTTTTAATATCCGTATATCCTTTATTCTTTGAGAAATGTTTCATAACTATACCTAATAAAATTTCCCCACAACTGGTTGGTAACTTGACAGAAATTTTGCCACAGCCACTACCAAATGTGGGGAGGTACGATAAAATTGGGTATCTTATGCCTTTGGAGTGCTAATATCTTACACTCACTCTAGTAGACCGAAAGTATACTCCTAGAACCAGCACACACTTTGTATTAAGACATCGCTTGAATGATGTAATCAAAGTAAGGTGATGCTTCAGCAGCGTCTTCCGCACTCAATAAGCTAAGGGAGGCTGTTTTGAGGGAACCGATCGCTTCTACCATTCCAGGCACGGGAACACCTAATGAATTGTACATTTCCCGCACACCAATCAAACCAATTTTTTCAATTGGCTCTTTGTCGCCGGCAAGCACACCATAAGTAATTAGACGTAAGTACCAGCCAAAATCACGGATACATAGAGTGCGTTGACGTTCTCCGTAAGCATTACCTCCGGGGGAGATAAAGTCAGGACGCTTTTGCCAAAGTTGTTTGGTTGCTTCCTGAACTATCTTTTTTTCGTTTTCAGCTAAGGTAGCCGCAATCCGCGTCCTTTGTACGCCGGTTTGCAAAAAGTCTTTGATATTTTTAAGTTCGCCACTGCTGGGATAACGCAGTTCGTCGTCGGCTTTGAGAATAACTTGGCTAATTACAGTCATGATGATTGAAATCACCTGAAATATTATCTGTTAGTTTAGCGAGTCGGAGGTACACAAGTGAAGAGATAGGAGTTACTTATGTGTTGAATTTATCTATTTGGCAGATAAGGGAGTGGAAAATGAGTGAGATGGGGGACAAGGAGACAAAGGGAATAACCAATAACCAATGACCAATGACTAAAATGATTTGGCAGCAAGGCGAATTAATTGAAGTGACGATCGCTAATCTGAGTGATACAGGCGATGGTGTCGGACGCGCTGATGAACGTGTTGTGTTTGTCCCAGATACCGTACCTGGCGATCGCGCCATTATCCGCTTGGTTCATGTTAAACCAAAATACGCCCACGGTAAGCTCCAGCAGCTATTAGAGACATCCTCCTACCGGATTCGACCTAGTTGTATTGTGGCGGATAAATGCGGTGGTTGCCAGTGGCAGCAGATTAATTATGATTACCAGCTAGTCGCCAAGCAAAATCAAGTTATCCAAGCTTTAGAACGCATTGGTGGTTTTGTCCAACCACCGGTAGATCCGGTACTAGCTGCCCCTTCTGCTTTAGGATATCGTAATAAATCTACATATCCTCTGGGGATATCGGCAACAGGACAGGTACAAGCTGGTTACTACCAAAAAGGTAGCCACCAATTAATTAACTTGAATCAATGTCCAGTCCAAGACTCAAGATTAAATCCCTTACTTGCCGAAGTCAAGCTGGATATTCAACAACGGAGTTGGCGAATCTATAACGAACAGCGCCATCTTGGACAAATTCGCCATCTCGGTTTACGCATTGGCCGACATACTGGAGAAATGTTGCTGACTTTGGTGGTGAAGGACTGGAATTTATCAGGAATTGAAACCCAAGCCCAGGAATGGTTAAAGCGTTATCCGCAGTTAGTGGGAGTGTCCCTCAATCGCAATGGCGATCGCACAAATGCTATCTTTGGAGCAGAAACCCGTTGCATCGCTGGAGTCCCCCACCTGCGTGAAAACTTTGCTGGGCTGGAATTTCAAGTGCGCCCAGATACATTTTTCCAAGTATATACAGAAACAGCAGAGGCTCTATTGCAGATAATTCAATCAGAACTCAATCTTCAAGGGCATGAGTTGCTAGTTGATGCCTACTGTGGTATTGGGACTTTAACTTTACCCCTCGCCAAAAAAGTCCGTCAGGCTACAGGATTAGAAGTGCAGCCAGCAGCAGTAGAACAAGCTATTTTGAATGCCCACCGCAACGGAATTGATAATGTGACTTTCCTTGTCGGGGCAGTAGAGAAATTGCTTCCCCAAATGGGCACAATACCAGAAGTAGTAATACTCGATCCGCCACGTAAGGGGTGCGATCGTGCTGTCATAGACACTTTACGGCAATTGAAACCATCTCGGATAGTTTACGTCAGCTGTAAAGTAGCTACCCTCGCACGCGACCTGAAATTGCTTTGTCAAGATGGGCAATATACTATCACACGGGTACAACCTGCTGATTTTTTTCCTCAAACTGCCCATGTTGAAGCTGCCGCCTTTCTTGTACTATCAGATTTGCACAAGGATAGTAATTCCTTTACAAAAACTGAAATTTGAAATTTTTAGTCTAGTGCATACTAAAGATGCTAAAATTGAATTAAGCCAAAAATACAAATTCGTTTTGTTAAAATAAATTCAAGTTGCATAGGTTCTTAGAAACATGAATTGGATTATGTAAATGACAAATCGGCAATTAGCAAGAGTATGCCAATACTCTGTCAAATTAGTAGCATCTTTTTAAGTTGCCAAATTCATTATCAAAATTATTTCTGCCGTTGTTATATATCTAAAAAATCCCAACTCATACTATAGGGCTAATGCTCCCTAGCATTTTCAAAATTTAGTTTTAAAGACGCAAGTTTGAAGGCAGCATGACCACCTCAAGTTTTATCAGGGTGCCTGTAATAGCAAACTGATGTCTAGCTAACTGAAAGCTATGGGGTTTCTCTTGTGATTACAATTTCACTCCGTCCAGTTGCACGTTATTGGGGCACTATTAGTTTTGCCTCAACTCTCTACCTTTGTCCAATATTAGATTTACTGTTGGCAGAAATCCCAGCAAAATTACAAGCGGAACTGCGGCTAGGACTTCAAGAAGCCCTAGTAAACGCAGCTAAACATGGCAATAATCTCGATCCAAGCAAAACAGTTGTAGTCCGTTTTTCCTTAATAGATAATCAATATTGGTGGATAATATCAGACCAAGGTAGGGGCTTTACTCCTTCATCTACTAATGAAGAAGAACCAACAGATTATTTACCACCAGATGAATCAGAAAGTGGGCGTGGTTTATGTCTTCTCCATCACATTTTTGATCAGGTGGAGTGGAACCGCAAAGGCACAGAATTGAGGCTTTGTAAACAAATGGAAAACCGTCCCCGTTTATCTCTGCGACGGTAGCGTATTTTAGAGTTGGGAGTAGGAGTTAGGAGTTGATAATTATAAAACTTTTAACTCCTCACTCCTAACTTTTAACTTTTTCCGTGAGTTGGACAGGGAGGGGCAGAAATAGAGCGGTCTAACCAACCAATTGCCTGTTCTAATCTAGCCTGAGCTTCTTGTGGCTGATTCTTCAAAAGATACACAATAGCTGCTGCCACTTGTTCATTAGCGCGAGAATTGCGGTTAGACTTGAGGCGATGCCAATCGTTAGGGGAAATGCTTAGTCTTTCCATCAAGGCTTGAGCTAGTTCCAGAGTACTAAGTTCATTCAGTTGACTGGTTTTCGGCAGCTGGGTAGATTGGGACATAACTATTGGCGCAAATGCATTTACTTCTACTGTACTACTTGTAAATGAAGCCGCCTAAACAATCACAGCCATCAGCAGAAAATCCCGAACCAGATTTTGAACAAGAATTAGAGGAAGTAGAGCGATCGCTCCTATCCTTAAAAGAACGTTACGATGGAGTGCAACGCGATCGCCAGCAACAGGCACAATGGCAACAGCATCGGGATCGACTAAAGCACAATAAATCTCAGACACCAGAAATCAAAGCAGAGTTAAGGCAAATTCAACGGCAGTTGGAAATGCTAGAAGTAAACTTAGAAAGCCAGTTATTTTCTTGGCGTAGCCTCAAAAAACCTTTCTGGCAAGTTGTCCGCTTTGGTGGAATGGGCGTTATCATAGGCTGGATATTAAAGTCTTATGCTGGATAAATATGGTAAATCGACGGATTGCAGAAATATTGCGAAGTGGTCAACCCGATGAGTCTCTCCAAATTCAAGGCTGGGTGCGGACGAAACGCGAGTCCAAAGGGTTTGCTTTTATTGAAGTCAATGACGGCTCATCACTAGCTAATTTGCAAGCTGTCATTAATCAGGATTTGCCAGATTACGAAGCTATCTTGAAAAAATTGAATACGGGTGCTGCTGTTGAGGTAGCAGGGGTACTAGTGGCTTCTCTAGGTAAGGGACAACGGATTGAGTTGAAAGCCGAGTCGGTGAAAGTTTACGGCGAAGCCGATCCCGATACATATCCCCTGCAAAAGAAACGCCATTCCTTTGAGTTTCTGCGAACCATTGGACATTTGCGATCGCGGACTAATTCCTTTGGTGCAGTTTTCCGCGTCAGAAATGCTTGTTCGACAGCAATTCACCAATTTTTTCAAGAAAGAGGCTTTTTGTGGGTACACACACCCATCATCACTGCTAGCGACTGCGAAGGTGCGGGTGAACTGTTTAGCGTTACCAGTTTAGATTTAAAGAATATTCCGCGCACAGAAAACCAAGCAGTAGATTACAGCCAAGACTTTTTTGCTAAACCCACATATTTAACAGTTAGCGGCCAGCTGGAAGCGGAAGTTATGGCGATGGCGTTTTCTAACGTCTACACCTTTGGTCCTACCTTCCGTGCAGAAAATTCCAACACCTCCCGCCACTTAGCAGAATTTTGGATGGTTGAGCCAGAAATGGCTTTTTGCGATCTAGAAGGCGATATGGATTTAGCTGAGGCGTTTCTCAAACACATTTTTAAATATGTGTTAGAAACTTGCCCGGAAGACATGGAATTTTTCAATCAGCGCGTTGATAATTCAGTGTTGGCGACAGCCGAAAATATTGTAAACAATCAGTTTGAACGCTTAACTTATACAGAAGCCGTCAAACTTTTAGAGAAAGCTGATGTTAAATTTGAATATCCTGTGAGTTGGGGTTTAGATTTACAATCAGAACACGAACGCTACTTGGCTGAACAGTTATTTAAAAAGCCTGCGATCGTTACAGATTATCCAGCGCAAATCAAAGCATTTTATATGCGCTTGAACGACGATGAAAAAACCGTCCGCGCAATGGATATTCTCGCACCCAAAATCGGCGAAATTGTCGGCGGTTCCCAGCGCGAAGAACGCTTAGAAGTATTAGAACGCCGCGTGTTAGCGCAAGGATTAAACCCAGAAGACTTGTGGTGGTATCTTGATTTGCGTCGTTACGGCACTGTTCCACACGCTGGTTTTGGACTAGGTTTTGAACGACTCGTGCAATTTATAACGGGTATGGGAAATATCCGTGATGTGATTCCCTTTCCCCGTACACCGCAAAGTGCTGAGTTTTAGTTTGAGAATTTGAAAACCAGGCGATTATATATAAATTGCATCTACACAAACCAAGTCCTTCTCAATGGACTAATCAAAAATTTTGCTAATTACATTTTTACTTAGCACCAGACCTGCTAAAATCCCACTGGCAGCAGCTATATTTCTTTGTAGCTGGCGATCGCTAATTGCTTCAACTGCTTTGGCTACTTGGGTTAATACCATTGTAGGATCGTTTGTCTGACTTAGGACGGCAAAGGGTAATAGACCTGGAATACTCAAAAACCTTTCTGTTGGTTGTTGCCACAGCCGTATTAGTTCAAACTGATGGTAAGTGTTGTTTAATCTAAAACTGTTTTCACTGACTAATTCTGAACTTGTTTTTCTCAAATAAATTACTATTTGACGCATTTATTTGTTAGGAAAGCGGCGATAAATCCTAACCCGATAATCTTACATCTGAAAAGGGATATCTTTATCAGCATCAGTTTGAAATTCGGTATGCAGAACTAAATCATCAGATTGCAATAAAATTAATGAATCGGCGCGAATTGGTTCAGATGATAATTCAGTAGGGCTAAGTTCTGTTAATTTAATCGGTGAGCCTAATAACCAAGTTGCTAAATCATCTTTGAAGTTTTCAGCAATGAATTTACAGATATTGTCATACATGAGAGCCTGCAAGTAAGGGGATCGAGTATTTTTCTAGAAAAATTAAATTTGTTAGTATTGGGTTTCCTTGCATTAACCCAACCTACTGCTACAATTTTATGTTAAACAAGTAATGCAAAAGTTACTACAGAAGATGTAAATTAATGTTAATGTTACTTCTCAGCATCGGGAATGAGCGATATGCCATAGAAAGCCGACAGGTTGTAGAAGTAATACCATTTGTTTTACTTAAAACTTTGCCTCACCAGCCTGAGTATATCGCTGGTGTTTTTAACTATCGGGGACGCATTGTACCAGTCATCGATTTATGCCGATTGATGCGTAGCAAACCCTCCTCTGAGTACCTGAGTACTAGGATTGTGCTAGTCAATTATTGGGGCAATAATACCGAACTTAAGGCTCCCTATATTTTGGGTTTGATTACAGAACAAATTGTAGAAACATTACACAAGTCTGAAGTTGAGTTTGTTGATTCTAATATTCAGATAGATACAGCACCATATTTGGGCAACATGATTGTAGACGACCAAGGGATGATTCAATGTCTTCGCATTGAGTATTTGTTGTCAGAAGCACAGCAAGTCAATCTCTTGCCAGAAAGTCTTTACAATACTGGATTTTAAATTGGTCTGAAGACTCCATAAATGGCACAATCTGTAATTGAAGCTTTACTAAAAAGCAAGATTGGTTTAGATGCAAACTCTATTGGTGCTGAGGCGATCGCAAGTGCAATTTATCAACGGATGGCAGATTGCGGAATAACGGATATTGCTAACTATCTGGGGAAATTGCAGGTATCTAGCCATGAATGGGAAGCACTGATTGACAGCGTAATTGTTCCAGAAACTTGGTTTTTTCGAGAACCAGAGTCCTTTGCATTTCTGAAGCATTACGTATTATCTGAGTGGTTGCCAAAAAATCCACAGGGTGTATTGCGGGTTTTGAGTGTACCTTGTGCAACAGGTGAAGAACCATATTCCATTGCGATCGCTCTTTTGGAAGCAGGATTGAACCCTACAAACATTCACATTGATGCTGTTGATATTAGCAACAAGTGCCTGGTAAAAGCGCAACGAGCAATCTACCATCAATACTCGTTTCGCAGTAATAGCCGATCCTTTCAAGAGAGCTATTTTCAGCCTACTGAGGCTGGATACCACCTGTGCGAACAGGTGAGATGTATGGTGAATTTTCTTAATGACAACTTTGCAGATCCGGCTTTTCTAGCTGACACGCCGCTTTATGATGTAGTCTTTTGCCGTAACCTATTAATTTACTTCGATCTGACAACAAAAGAGCGCACCATTCAAACCCTAGAAAGGTTGCTCAGTCCAGAAGGTTTGCTATTTGTTGGACACGCTGAAGCTTGGTTATTGTTTAAAACTCAACTTGTCTCAGTTCGTCAACATTCAGCAGTTGTTCATCGAAAGTCTAAAGCGGCCGAAAATGTTCGCAAAAATCATCATCAATCTTCAGAGACAAGGCTTCACACCAGCAACAATATAGATGTTCTCAGCAGGCGACAGCTACCGAAAAAAAACCATTCCAAGTTTGCTGCACAAGAAAGGTTAAATGTTACTTCCCAGAAACCCATATCGCCAAAAGACCTCAAGGTAAATTTGTTAGAAACAGTTAGAGCTTTAGCCGATCGAGGTCGGTTGAATGAGGCGGTTAAACTATGCAACGACTATCTCAACCAAAATCAGGTGAGTACTGAAGGATATCTTTTACTAGGTCAGGTGCAGCAAGCGATGTCAGAAAATGAGCGGGCGGCACAATCTTTTCAAAAAGCAATTTATTTACAACCTACTCACCAAGAGGCGCTGACTCATTTGGCATTACTCAAAGAACATCAAGGTGATGTGGATAATGCTAATCTTCTCTGGCAACGAATTCACCGATTAACGAAGGATATAGCGGTTATCAGTCCAGTTCAGTACACTTAGGAGAGAGCAATTCTACTGATAACTGGTCGCTATGAAAGCCTACTCTCTCGACTTGCGTCA
>NZ_JBALDK010000045.1:0-64650 GCF_036917455.1 Nostoc sp.
CCGTCCGCCACTGTGCCCGAAAGCACCGTTCGACTTGCATGTGTTAAGCATACCGCCAGCGTTCATCCTGAGCCAGGATCAAACTCTCCGTTTTGTTGTGTTTCGAGTTTGTGGCTCCGAAAAAAAATATTTCCCGGAATCCTAGTTACTAAATTTTGATTATCTTTTTGGGAAATCCCAAAAGTAAATCTTGTTGACGAGGATTGGTTTTTTCTTTAAGCTTTCAAAGTATTATGTTTTTCAGGTTCAGTGGTGGTTAGCGTCTCTCGCTTGCCCACTTAACTAGAATAACTAGTCATCCCTGGTTTGTCAAGGGGGAAAGTTATATTTTTTCTAAAAGGGCAAATCGCTTGACTGGTATTACTTTCAACTGAATGATTTAAGCAACAGGAGTGAGGAGGGTGAGGTAAAAGCGAAGTGGCTAAAATTTGCCTGCGTGTGAATGAAGAAATCATTTGTAAAGTAAATCTTTAGACTACAGACGGTGCAGCATGATACGAGTCATAACAGCTATTGTCGCTTCACTCATTTCTGGGAGACGTTCGTAATCTTTACTGAGACGAGGCTACTGATTAATCAACCAAAAGTTCTTTCTACTACCCAAGGCTTGGTAAAACCTCAAATTCTTTTTCTGTACGGCGTATTACTTCGACATAACCCAGTTCTGTCACTCTCCAAAAACATTTGCCATTTCTGAATTTTAGAGCTTTTGTATAGCAAGGTATCACGCGATTATTATCTAATAACAAATACAAGAGCCATTTTTTTCTAATAGTATAGCTTGTATTGATTGCCTCATGAGGCTTCTAGCGATCGCCCTCCCGGAGAGTGACAGAACATGGGTATTTGTCTCTTGACTAATGTACCCCTGACTCTTGACCATTAACTAATGACTCAAGTAGATATTCTCATTTTATCAAATGGCCCAGGTGAGGTTACAACCTGGGTGCGTCCAGTAGTAAAGGCGTTGCGACAAAAATTCGGCGATGACCGAAATCAAGTTAGGATCAGTGTAGTCTTATCGCCTTGCTCAAATGCTAGTGGTAAAGAAGCTGCGATCGCACTTTCCTACCCAGAAGTAGATAGAGTACAAGGAGCAGAGCATTTTTGGCAATTTTTGTTTTGGGGTAAAACTTTTGATAATTGGGATTGGAGAAGTAGCGGTGTAGTAGTTTTCCTCGGTGGCGATCAAATTTTCCCCGTAGTCATAGGCAAAAAGCTCGGATATCGGACAGTAGTTTACGCCGAGTGGTCAGCCCGTTGGCATAAGTGGATCGATCGCTTTGGCGTGATGAAACCCAAAGTTGCTGCTGCTGTCCCCCAGAAATATGCTCACAAATTCACCGTTGTGGGTGATTTGATGCTGGAAGCAGGGGAAAGCCTAGATGCAAATTCCCCTTCAGCTATGACTCCATCACTCAAAACTGAATTTATTGGTCTACTTCCTGGATCAAAGGCGGCAAAATTAGCCCAAGGAGTACCATTAACTTTAAGCATTGCCGAATATGTTCGCGCGAAAAGACCGCAAACTAAATTTGTGATTCCTGTAGCCCCAACTTTAGATTTGCAAACTTTAGCTAGTTTTGCCGATCCTCAAAGAAACTCTATTGCTAAAATTTTTGGCTTTGCTGGTGCTTCCTTAATTGCCCCAGAGGAGGCTAAAGGCAAACCATTGCTCAAAACAGCAACGGGCTTAATTGTGGAACTGTGGCAAGAAAATCCTGCATATCAATTATTATCCCAGTGCTGCATCTGCTTGACTACAGTGGGGGCAAACACAGCCGAACTCGGTGCTTTAGGAGTACCAATGATTGTTTTACTACCAACGCAGCAACTTGATGCTATGCGTTCTTGGGATGGTTTACCTGGGTTGTTGGCAAATCTGCCAGGAATAGGTACGCCTTTTGCTAAGGTGATTAATTGGTTATTCCTGAAATTATTGAGACGCAAAGGTTTATTAGCATGGCCAAACATCTGGGCACAAGAAGAGATAGTGCCAGAACTTATGGGTAAACTCCAACCACCAGAAGTTGGGGAAATTGTTTTAGACTTATTAGCCCATCCAGAAAAATTGGATGATATCCGCGCTAAACTGCGTAATATTCGTGGCGAAAGCGGCGCAGCCCAGAAGATAGCACAGATTGTGAGCGAAGAAGTTGAGAAATAGCGGGAGATAGGAGAGCAGTAAGTCTTTTGTCTTCGCCTTTCTACTTAATCTGAAGATTCTCCATCCCTGCGCCCAAGTTCATAAATGCCTGCGCCCATACAAGCTAATATTCCTGTACTAATTCCCCAACTTTCACCTAAACTAATTTCCAGACCCCAGTTACATAAAGCACCAACTACCAAAAAAGGCGTGATGCTAAATAATGATGCATAGAAAGCGTTTTGGGATTCTCTGGCTTTACGAGTCTTTTCAAACTCTGTCTGGCTGGTGTAGAGCGATCGCTCGGCAAAGTTAAACCAACGGTTGAGTTGTTTGATTACCCATTCGTTAACTGAGGAGAAACCTAGATATAGCGCCAATGACCACAAACTCGCTCCGGCGATCGCGATCGTGTTTAACTCAAAGCGGAAAGGTAAAATTTCAGTCAGCATGGCTTATGAGAGTCCTGCAAAGGGTTAACTTTAGCTGTCAGTAGATGCTAAACAAACCTCTTGTGCAATTTTAAGCATAAAGGTTAACAAGATTTCAACTAGTTGTTAACTCTCCTACTTTTATTAACAGATCGCAAAAGTCCCCACCCTCGAACAACTCTTACTAGGGTGGAGATAGGGAGGGGTGATGATTAAAACGGAAGTTGGCGGATCTCTTCTGTATACAGCAGATTGCAAGTAAGTTACAAAATGCAGGACTCATGCATCTATAAAGAGTTTCTACCTCCCACCTCCTGCCTCAAAACCTGTAGCTTCTGACTTCATGCAAAGGAAAACTGCTGCAAGTCCCAAAAGAAAATAAGCAATGCCCTTTAATACAACGACTTAATCCACTGCCATTCTTGTGTCAAACCTTCTCTTAGAGAAACTTTTGGCTGATATCCGAGAATTTTTTGCGCTTTAGATACATCAGCAGCAGTATGACGGGCATCTCCCATCGCTTTTTCTATGTGGTTTCTTTTGATTGGTTTGCCAACGATTTCTTCAATCGTATCTAAGACTTCTGCTAAAACCACCCTGCTACCACCACCGATATTCAAGATTTCTCCCACTGCTTCGGGTGCATTAGCGGCAGCTAAATTGGCAGCGATGACATCACCAACAAACGTAAACTCCCGCGTTTGCTGTCCATCGCCATAAATAGGAATCGCCTCATCCTGCAAAATCGATTTAAAGAATTTATGGAATGCCATATCTGGGCGCTGTTTAGGACCATAAACTGTGAAATATCGCAATGATACAGATGGCACACCAAAGTTTTTATGATATAGTCTGCACAAAGTTTCAGCCGCTAGCTTAGTAATACCGTAAGGAGAAACAGGTTGAGGGCAAATTCCCTCATGAGTGGGTAATGTTTCTGCATCACCATATACGCTTGACGAAGAAGCAAACACTAATCTTTTCAGGTGTTTAGCATCTTTAGCTGCTTCTAGCAAAACTTGTGTAGCGTTAATATTTCTTTCTGTGTAACCTCGAAAAGCTTTACCCCAACTCGCTCTGACACCTGCTTGTGCTGCTTGATGGTAAACTACATCAACATCTTTTAAGAGTTCCTGCCAATCTAAAAACTGAATATCTGCTTCGATTAATGTAAAGCCAGGTGAGGAATATAAATGTGCAACATTCTTACGCTTTAACATCGGATCGTAGTAATCATTGAATTCATCAATCCCGATCACTTCTTCCCCTTGTTGTAGCAATATCTCTACGAGTTGAGAACCAACAAAGCCAGCAGCTCCAGTAACGATAATTTTAGCCATGTTACCTATTTTTTGATATTTTCATAAATTTCTATATTCACAGGTTAGTACTTATAATCAATAATCGTCATTACTTAAGCTTGATTTGTTAATCAATTATTGTACTGTTTAAAACACAAAGATTACTTAAATAGATATACTTAATAATTCATTTCATGGTAGTATATTTATTGAGATTTTGCTGTTAAAAAGAGGAATAAATATACTAGTTGACAAAATTGAATCTTAAGAATAGCCGCAGTTGAAATTCCAACAACAGAATTGACTTAAAACCGATATAGATAATTCTTTCTCCCCCTATCCTGCCTCTTCTAGTGATGAGGGGGCTTGCACAAGTGCGATAATTGGTGAAAAAATTGATCCGCGAGAGCCGAATAGGGAATTCTCGTTTCGCAAGGGACGCACGAGGAAATTCAGTGAAAGTTTTAGTCGTAGGTAATGGAGGGCGCGAACACGCTCTGGCATGGAAACTGTTGCAATCTAAGCAAATCGAGCAAGTTGTCTGTGTACCGGGGAATGGAGGTACAGCAAGTATAGAACGTTGCCAGAACTTGACTCTAGCAGTAGATGATTTTGAGGGCATGAGCCAATATGCTCTGGAAAATGGTATCACTCTGGTGATAGTTGGGCCAGAAGTACCTTTGGCAAAGGGAATCACCGATTACCTCCAAGACAAAGGATTGATGGTATTTGGACCAGTCAGAGCGGGAGCGCAAATTGAAGCGAGTAAAGCTTGGGCAAAAACTCTGATGCAAGAAGCAGGAATTCCGACGGCGCAGGCTGCGGTATTTACGGAGGCAGCAGCAGCAAAATCTTATGTAAGAGCTAAGGGAGCGCCAATCGTCATTAAAGCTGATGGCTTGGCGGCTGGTAAGGGTGTAACAGTGGCCGAAACAGTTGCACAGGCAGAAAGTGCCGTGGATGCAATTTTTCAGGGGCAATTTGGTAGTGCTGGTGAATTTGTTGTTATTGAAGAATGTTTAATTGGGCAAGAGGTATCAGTTTTAGCGTTAACTGATGGGTTAACAATTCGACCCTTGCTGCCCGCTCAAGACCATAAGCGGATTGGGGATGGCGATACGGGTGAAAATACTGGTGGGATGGGAGCATACAGCCCAGCACCCATCGCTACACCAGAATTGATGGCACGCATTCAAACAGAAGTGTTAGAAAGAGCGATCGCAACCTTACGAGTAAAAGGTATTGACTACCGAGGTGTACTGTATGCTGGGTTAATGATTGCACCCAATGGCGACTTGAAGGTTTTGGAATTTAACTGTCGCTTTGGCGATCCAGAAACCCAGGTGATTTTGCCACTGTTAGAAACACCCCTAGAAGAATTGATTCTAGCCTGTGTGCAGCAACGATTAAGTGAATTGCCGCCCATTGCTTGGAAAGGGGGAGCATCCGCTACTGTGGTTGCAGCTTCAGGTGGTTATCCAGGAGTTTATAAGAAAGGTCAGGTGATTACTGGCATTGACAACGCAGAGGCAACAGGAGCAACTGTATTTCATGCAGGTACAAAGTTGAACCAGCAACAAGAAATAGTGACAGACGGGGGTCGAGTATTAAATGTAACTGGAATCGGAGAAAATTTTGAGCAAGCGATCGCCCAAGCCTACGCTGCAATCAAATATATTCAGTTTGATGGGATATATTACCGTAAAGATATCGGTCATAGAGTTAAGAGTTAGGAGTTGGGAGTCTGAATATGAGGGAATAAGTAATGCCCTAACATATTTGTCGGATTAACTGTTAATTTTTAAGTTGTTGGGCTTTATAACAAAGACTACTAACAACTTTATTTAAGATGCTAAGTCTGTTAAAAACAATTCGAGATGCGATCGCAAGTTGGTGGTCTGAATTCACACTCCAGACCAAACTGCTGGCTGTAGCCACATTGGTGGTTTCATTGGTAATGAGTGGTCTGACCTTCTGGGCTGTGAATACGATTCAGCAGGATGCGCGGATGAATGACACCCGCTTCGGGCGTGACTTGGGGCTGCTACTTGCTGCCAATGTTGCTCCCCTAGTTGCTGACAATAATCTCACAGAGGTTGCCCAATTTTCTCAACGCTTCTACAGCAGCACCTCTAGCGTGCGTTATATGCTCTACGCTGATGAAAATGGGGAAATCTTTTTTGGCATACCTTTTTGGGATGCAGAGGTAGAAAACTCTCTTACCATTAAACGGCGAATACAACTGCCAGAAGATTATCCAGGGGATGGGGAAAAGCCGATGGTGCGGCAACACATGACCCCAGACGGCGTTGTTACCGATGTGTTTATTCCCCTGATCGTTAATAAAAAATATTTAGGTGTATTAGCGATCGGCATCAACCCCAATCAGACTGCGATCATTTCCACCAATTTTACCCGTGATGTCACCATTGCTGTTTTTATCACTATTTGGGTAATGGTGATTTTGGCAGGAGTAATTAACGCCTTGACCATCACTAAGCCAATCAAAGAACTACTGGTAGGGGTAAAGCAAATTACTACCGGGAATTTCAAGCAGCGCATTGATTTACCTTTAGGGGGCGAACTGGGAGAGTTAATTTTAAGCTTTAATGAGATGGCAGAGCGATTAGAGCGCTATGAAGAACAGAATATTGAGGAACTGACCGCAGAAAAAGCCAAGCTAGAAACCCTAGTTTCCACGATCGCAGATGGTGCGGTATTGATTGATAACAACATGCAGGTGATATTAGTCAACCCCACAGCGCGGCGGATTTTTGGCTGGGAAACGACTGATGTAGTCGGCTGCAATTTGTTGCATAACTTGCCACCAGTAGTACAAATGGAAATCAGTGGCCCATTATATGAAATGGCAGCAGGCGAATGTGAAAGTGCCGAATTCCGCATTTTTATTAACCAACCCACCCCACGGACGATCCGCATTCTCTTAACTACAGTACTCAACGTGCAAAGGGAAAGCATCAAAGGCATTGCGATTACCGTCCAAGACATAACCCGTGAGGTGGAATTAAACGATGCAAAAAGCCAATTTATCAGCAACGTTTCTCACGAACTACGAACGCCATTATTTAACATCAAAACTTATATTGAAACCCTGCACGACTACGGCGAAGACTTAGCTTTACAAGAACGGCAAGAGTTTCTGCAAACAGTGAACCATGAAACCGATCGCCTAACCCGCCTAGTTAACGATGTTTTAGATTTGTCAAAACTCGAATCTGGTCGCCAGTATAACTTTGATGGGGTAGATTTAGCTCAAGCGATCGAGCAAACCCTGCGTACTTACCAACTCAATGCTAAAGATAAAGGTGTTGAACTCCTTCAAGAAGTTACTGCTAATTTACCTTTGGTAATGGGTAATTACGATCTGTTAGTACAAGTGTTTGGCAACCTCATTGGTAATGCTCTTAAATTCACCAAAGCTGGTGGTAAAGTGGCAATCCGCGCCTACCAACTAGATTTTAAGCCCAATCACACCCAATCTTCTCCAGTGCGGATTGAAATTTCTGATACTGGAATTGGCATCGCCACAGAAGATCAACACTCAATTTTTGAACGCTTCTTTCGTGTAGAAAACCGAGTTCATACCCTAGAAGGCACGGGTTTAGGATTATCGATTGTTAGAAATATCATCGACAGACATCGTAGTAAAGTCCATCTCGTGAGTGAAGTCGGCATTGGCACAACTTTTTGGTTTGATTTAACCGCCTTTGAAGAAAAAGCGCCAGCGATACAAGTTGAAGCTATTGCAGAAGCATCCAAAATCACCACAGGTTGAAGAATGGGGTATGGGGCATTAGTTATTCTATCTCCCCCATCTCCCCACTCCTACAAAAAACAAATCAAGGTCTTAATATCACAAACAAAAAACAGACTAATAATAAACCTAATAGCAACAGCAAAGCCTGATTGCGTTTTACCCAACTTTTCACAGTTACTGCAAAACTGTTAGTGTAACGCTGCTGTTCCAACTCTAACTTTGTCTCTTCAATATTTTGGTAAAGGGTACAGTCTTTAGCGTAGGGACGCTGAGGAAAATTGCAAGTATCATCAGCGTGATAAGTGCAGGTGTCGCACAGATACCCGCCCCCAGTGGCGCGGTGCAATGGAATACCGGGATGGCCGTAAGCTTTGAGTGTAGTCCGGCAATAGGGACAACTAATAGCTTGATTATCAACAAGTTGATGGCAATGGGGACAAGATACAGTAGCCAAAACCTTTAGCGCAAATAGGTAAACACTATGATTCTAGCCATTCTTGAATTTTATTAGCAACAGAGGTAAAAATTGTTATAAGGGAGAAATTATTAAATGCGTTTGCCCTACACGATCGCTTTGATTTGTTAAATGTCAATTAAGCAAGCTGACTACTAAACTAGCTGTTAGTCCTTGTCAAAAAACTGTGATGATAAATTTCTTTTATCTGTAGTTGAGTGAATAGCTTTGTTGAAATCTCGCAGCAAGTCTCCGCATCCCGCTCTTGCTTGAGTTCTCGAATCATTTCTTGACTAGAACCAATCAGCAAGCCAGTAACTGCACCAACGATCGCGTATTTTTTCTCCAAATTTTGATACATTTGACTGGTGTAAGGACAAGGAAGTAAACTAGCAGTAATAAAACCAATTCCTGCACCCACAAATGCTGTTACCAAGCCAGAGAAAGCGATTAATTTAGCGTTCATTTGCTTCGCTCCAATGCTTATAAATTTGTTAAATAATCAGAAGATACTCTACATTGTCTCAGAGGTTCCCAAAGTCGTAACTTAATCTTTATCTCTTGTAATAGAAAGCAGAGTTGGGCAGGGGAGGAGGGAGCAGGGGGGCAGGGGAGCAGGGGAGCAGAGGTGAAAAAGATAAGTTGTAGTCAGTCTTTCTTCTGGTGCTCTTGTGCTCAATCCTCAACTCCCTATTTCCTATTTCCTATTTCAATCACTCGAATCATTGGATCTGTTCTCATCAGTGTTTTGCCTGATAATGACAGATGAATGTTGATGAGCGTTCGTCGTTGGCGTTGGCGTTGGCGCAGCCTCTCGTGGAGAAGCCTCTCCAACAGGAGAAGGTATCGCTCTTGATTGTCCATCCCCGTTTCCATCTGGAGATGGTGGTTGGGAGCGATTAGTAGGTTTATGTTTCAAGAAGCGATCTTCCAAAGTCTTAATGATTACATACAGCACTGGAACAAAGAGCAAACTTAAAATCGTTGCCACGAGTAACCCGCCAAACAAAGCCGTTCCCAACGACCAGCGCGAGGCAGAACCCGCTCCGGTGGCGATTACCAGAGGGAAAAATCCCAGCAGTGCCGCACTCGAAGTCATGACAATTGGTCGAAACCGTTCTTCGGCTGCGGTCAAGGCTGCCTCTCGAATTGTCATGCCCCCTTCATAGGCTTGGTTGGCAAGCGAGGTGTAGCACGGGCAATGCGATTCTGCACGTTCACTTGGTCAATATCTTTATTAGTCTGTGACTCGAAATACACTGAAATTTGGCTACTACCTGCTGAACTGTTTGAGGTCATATACTGCATTCCCTCAACGCCGTTAATCTGTCGCTCCAATGTAGTTGTCACGGCAGTTTCGACGGTTTCCACATCCGCGCCAGTGTAGGTGGCTGAGACTTGAACGCGAATCGGCGCAATATCTGGCAAGTAATTGAGCGGCAGTAGCGGAATACACACTCCCCCCAAAATCAGAATCACTAGGGTACAAACGGTAGTTAATACCGGGCGTTTGATGAAGGTGTTGGCGATCGACATTATTCAGATGTCCTGGATTTAGGATTGCGGTTGAATTGGTGCGCCTTCTCTAAGTTTGAGAATGCCAGCAGTCACGATCGTTTCGCCGGATTTAAGTCCTGAGAGGACTTGATAGTTTGTGCCTTGGATGTCACCAAGACGCACTAAACGCTGATGCACAATTTGCTGCTGTTTGCCGTTTACGGTTTTGTTTTCGGTGACAAACACAAAACTTTGTCCAGCAACGCGAGAAATTGCGGCGGTGGGAATTAAGATACCTGGTTGTCGATTCCAAATCACCCGAGCTCGAACGTATTGCCCATCACGCAGTCGTCCTTGTGAATTTGCAAAGCGTGCCTTGCTCAAAATTGACTGCTGATCGGAACTGACTGAGGGAGAAATGGAGTTGATCGCGCCGTTGCCAATCAATTTCTGCGTGGTGGGATCGATCAACTCAACGGGCAATCCGGTTCGCAGTTGATTCAATCGATTTGAGGGTACAGAAAGATTGAGATCCAGCGAATCGTTTTGAGTGATTGTGGTAATGGTTTGTCCAGTGTTGACATAATCTCCAATCTTGACTGGAAAGTAACCGACTACGCCAGTAATCGGTGCGACCACTCGTTTGAAATTAAGGTTGACTTGTGAGGCAGCCGTGCTAGCTTGGGCTTGGCGCACATTTGCCTGTGCTTGCCGGCTGCACCTGATGCAGCAACTTGTTTATTTGTGGCTTGCAAGTCTGCATTTGCCGCTTGTAAATTATTTCTGGCAATGTCTAACTCTTGTCTGGCTATGGCTCCTTCGTTGACTAACTGTTGGTTACGATTGAATTGTGTCCGTTGCAGCTGAACATTTGCGGCTGATTTGGTGCGCTGGGCTTCGGCTTGTTGTTGCTCTGCTTGAGCCGTTCCTAATGCTGCTTGCGCTGAACTAGCCGCAGCGATGGAACTCGCAACATTAGCCTGAGTCTGATCTAAACTCAAGGATGCGATCGCCGTACCTTGCTGCACTCGCTGACCACTCGACACGAGAATCGATTCGATTCGTCCTTGAGTTTGGGGCTGTAGCGTGACTTTTTGCTGCGCTTCCAACGATCCGACAAACACAGAACTTTCTTCGATTGTGCCTGCGTCAATTTTCTGAAGTTTCACCGGCAATGGTGGCGGGCCTTGAGCATTCGCTGCCGGATCGTTTTTTTGACAACCACTCGTCAATGCTGTGAGCATTAGTACGATAACTAATACTGGATTTGTGAGTAAACAGTTTAAGTATTTAAGTAGATGATCGCCTTTTAGCATGAAACAAAATGTTAATTAGCTAAATGTATGTGTCGCATAATTTTTTCTTCTCAATACAAAGGATTAAGAAAGCCTAATAGCTCTAACTTCGCCGTCGGAAATCTTCTACATGTCTAATTATTTTGTTTATCATTAGATTCATCTTTTATCTGAAGCGCAGCTTTACCCAAACAAACTTATCTTTAAAAAATCTCTGGATTAATACATTGCACTCAATGTACGCTGTGGATCGTTGAGGTCGGCTGACTATCTGTTGGTTTTCCTTGTTTTTGAGTCTGAGGCATTGAAAATTCCTCCTTTCGCTTTATTATCAGTACACCTAATTTGGATTTAGATTCCGACTGCTAAAAGAGAGACTTTAAAAACGTTCTGTATAGCGAAAGCAGCGATCGCTCATTAAAATATGAGCCTGTGGATGGATTCCATTCTGCGACAAAAACTGATGTCGGTTGCTACATTTAAACAAACCCCGGCATCACAACCTTGGTATACTAGATTACTGCGATCGCTCCTGACAGCAACACGCCTCATCTTCGCTCCTTTACGCTAGAAGTGTTTCAGCAGTCAGATAAGTACGATTAAGCACTTAAGTTAAATTACTTATTTCAATGCAATACCATCTGTCTGTAGAATAAAGCACATCATCAAGAGTGCAACGTATTCTATAATGTAGTAAAGGTGACGCTTTCAGATCCAGCATACAGACTCACGCGATCGCACTCCCAAAATGTAATCAGTATCTTCTGTCCCCTATACCAGCAGCGAACCCAAAAGGCTAATAAAGAGCTATAAATGCTGAAAAAACTAGCTTTTGACCAATCTGAGTGCAGTTCACAACAGGCGTTCTCACCATTAAACTCCAAAGCTAGCTTACCCAAAGAAAAGCCTAAGCCAACTATCATACGTAGCCTGTTAATTTTAAATATAGCTAGCTTTCAAAATTGGTTACTTTATCAGCAGAAGTACTAATTTTATGATGATTTTTGAGATTTTATAGGTGATTTATATCACTTAACATAATTAAGGCTATGCCATAATCTAGCAAATATCAGGTTTAGTCCCAAGTCCAATAATTATTTAGAGGTAGAAAAATATTGCCTTTTAATCCTGAGCTATGCCGTAACGAAAGCGAAGTTGAAAGCAAACTCATAGTGCAATATTTGCTACCGCAGCTAGGTTATACTCCTGACACCTGGCATCAAGAAGTTGCCATTGGTAGCATCCGCTTAGATTTTTTGGCATTTGCCGCACAGGTGATTCCCTTTGTTTTAGATGCCAACTCACCCTTGAGTGTGGTTATGGAGGCAAAGCATCCCAAACAAAACTTAAATAATCATGTCTCCAGACTTAGACATTATTTAACCAGTTTGCATGTTAGGTATGGATTATTGACTAATGGGAAAGAGATTAGAATTTATCAAAAATTACAGACTGACATTCAGTTAGTATTTCAATGCTCTGGGAAAGAAGTTGAGACGGAATTAGAAAATATTAAAAATTTAATTGGAAGAGAGAGTCTGAAAGAAGGACAGTTAGTAAATAAGCCAAAAGTTCAAATAACTACAAATAATTCCAATTTTGAAACAAGAAGGGAACATTCAATGAAAATAATTGCGGTTTACCATAATAAAGGCGGCGTAGGTAAGACAACTACTGTAGTTAATCTAGCTGCTGCTATTAGCAAGAAGGGTAAAAGAGTTTTAGTAATTGATTTTGATAGTCAAGCTAATACTACATTTGCTACAGGATTAGTAAAATTTGATGATGAAGAATTTGATGATATTAAGGAGTCTAATCTTCTTCAAGTATTGCAATCTGAAGAACTTTATCCTATTTCAGAAGTAGCCAGAAAATCTAAGTTCTGTAATCCTGAGATTGATGTTGTTCCTGCACACATCAATTTGATGAAATATGAAACTGAATTAAATGATCTTGATGGGAGTAGACTGGTACTTATTGATAAATTAGAATATGTAAAAGATAAATATGATGTTGTCCTTATAGATACTCCACCATCACTCAATCTTTATGCGAGAATTGCTTTGATTACTTCTGATTATCTTATTATTCCATCGGATCTAAAACCTTTTGCAAACCAAGGATTAACAAACGTTAAAGAATTCATAAAAGGTATTAATACATTTAGAAAACAAATTAGAAAAACTCCTATTGAAACTTTAGGTGTCCTTCCTTGTAAGATATCTACTAATAATCAATTTGTAAAACATACTTTACCTAAAAGACTAGAAGCAATTCCAAAACGGTATAATCTTGAAGTAATGGATACAGTAATTTATGATAGAGATGATCTAGCAAAATGTGCTGAAAAATCTCTGATTATAGGAGATATAGAGATAGCTGATCCCATATCTGTACTTGATTTTAAGCCAGATTCAATTGCCGCGCAAGAATTTGAGTTATTAGCAATAGAAGTTTTACAAAAAATAGGGTTAGATTAATGAAACTATCTACTTCACTTGTTGCTGTCAAGAAAATTACTTCCAGCAAGCCTCGTTCAAGTTTTTCAGATGATGAGCTAGAACAAGCTGCTCAGTTAATTTTAGAATCCGAAGGTGTTATTAATCCTATTGTAGTCCGCAGAACAAGTTTGCAATCTTTTGAAGTAGTAGATGGGGACTTTGAGTATTATGCTGCGGCTAGAGCTAAAGAAATAGATATTCGTAAAGGAGAAATGATCGGAGTATTTATTATTGAGTCTGAAAATGAGGAGACTTTAACTAAGCAAGTTCAATTATTTAGACAACAAAAAGCTGATTATTCAGAAAAAACATCTTTCAACTCAAAAGATATAGAACAATTTTTAATAAATTTGGAATCACGTTTTGAAAAGATAACAAAGCAAATATTAGAGCAATCAACTACTAATGCAAAGTTAATAAATGAAATTAAAGAGCTTAAAAAGCAGATGGCTGATAAGACTGAACCAATAGAAGTTTTTAAAACACTTAGTCAAGTTAAAATTATCTCAAAATTACAAGATGCTGGTTTTAATCAAAAAAAAGCTTCTCAGATAGCAGAAATAGTAGAAAATGAGCGCAATAAGAAACAATTTCAATCATTGAATGATGTAGTAGAAAGGGTTAAAATACCGCGTGGTAAAGGGATGGTTAAAGCCATAAGTATTGAAAAAATGCTCGAAATAGTTGATCGGTGGTTAGAAAATAATTGATTAAAGAAATTAGTAAAGTACATTAATGCAGTGTAAAACTCTGCATAATTTCGCGATTCTGCACTAACACATTCTCATTGCTTAACCCCGCACCTGTCGCAGTGCATTAAACGCCTTACCTCGCAACCCAACTGGTAACAACGATAATCCTAAACCAGTCCAAGCTTTAGGAGTTGAAAAAGACTGTCCCGCCAAAACTAGCTTTCTACCTTTTTGCGTTTCACCTTTTTCAATTAAGCGCAAACCTAATAATAATTGCGTTTCAGTGAGACGAGTTTTTCTGATTGTCTCTATTTTTTCAGAATCAAATTTATAACTTTCTAAATACCGCATCTTATCAAATAAATAAGGAATGGCTCGATTAATACCTTGCTGCTCTGCATGAGTGCGATATTCCATCAATAATTCTGGTAAATAATAACCCTTTTTCCCAGCCAAGGCTAGACGTACAAATAAATCATTGTCTTCACAATTTTGCATATTTGGCTGCATATATCCTAATTCTTGCAAGGTTTTACGGCGAAATAATGTCGCCCCAACTTGAAAGCTTTGCTGAATAAATATAACTTCCAATAAATTATCTACAATACCTGCTGGTAAATTATTTCTACCCCAGCGATCAGAATTTTCTTGAGTTTTTGCCTCATCCCGGACATTGTTAATATCAATTATCCAATGGTCTGTACCAACAAAATCAATGTTATAGTGTTGAGTAAGAATAGATGCGGTATTTGCCAGAAAATTGGGTGTTAGCCGATCGTCATCATCAAATTTAATAAAATATTCACCAATGGCAGCATCAAAACCAGAGCGCATATTATTACTTTTACCAATATTTTGCTGATGACGGATATATTTAATCCGTTTGTCTGTGTACTGTGACATCAGCTCAGGTGTACCATCCCTAGAACCGTCATCACAAACAATTAGCTCAAAGTCTTGCTCCGACTGATTCAGTACACTGTCAATGGCGTAAGGAAGAAGATGAACACGATTAAAAGTAGGAACGCAGACAGTAATTTTAGGCATATATATACTCATAAATATAAAAAATAGAAAGTTTCTATCAATTACTAATTTAAGGCATCGTCAAAAAAGCTAGATTTAGCGCATAGCTCTTTGAATTTTATTTATTGTTTTGTTAAAAAGTTTATTAGTTTTTGCTATGATATTAGGTGGTCTTAACTCTTTCGGTCTTTGTTCTGGCTGTTTAAGAAAGCGATAATATAAAAACTCATTTGCATAACAGATATTAACATCTTGTCCTTGAGATAACTGGGCAAAATCACGAGAAGAATAACTCATATAATGAATGCGATGAATTGGTTTTAAACCATCTTGATTGTAAAGAACATTATTAATATTGACGAAGGGATCTGCATTAGCACAGTTGCCTGTTCTATCTTCACCATTGGGGCTAAGTGTAAAGTTAAAAAGTGGGCGATCGCAGCGCAAAGTCATATAGTTAAACAAAAAAGCATCATCCCACCATCCATTGATCCATTCAACTTCCCTGTGGGTAATTAATCGCTCTTTCATTATTTGAATTTCTTTAACAGTAAATAGCCCTCGTTTAGAGCCAAAAAAGCTAGAGCAATGTAGCTTAGACCGGATATCTGCTTCAGTATACAGTCCAGTTTGTTCTATAACTGGAATATTTAACGCTGCAACAGCTTCATCCTTAACATGTTCCCAATCATCAAAAATAAAATCGTATGTTTCTAGCTTGTTAATTACATTATTGAGTGGCTTCATTGCCAAACTATCACTATCATAAAATACGAATTTATCAAAAATCCCCTCAAAGCTAACAAACTTTCTTTGTAAATGACTTTTGTACCAACTAGAACGCGATAATTTTGTCTCTTTTTTACTAGACTGAGCAGCCCAGACCTGATGAGCAAATTCTTCCCAGCGTTGAATTACGTCCCAATTATCAAACAGGATTACATTCTTTCGAGCATTAACTTCTTGCCTAACTAGGTCTAGTTGATCGTTATATGGAATAATACAAATAGGGATATCTGCGCTAATATTCACCTCAATGCTGTTTAGTAAAGCTACTAATTGGTCAAACACCACATCATTAGCAAGGGTGTAAATACCGAAAGAATCCATTTTAATAAACCCTTTTTATCTCTAGTTACTGAGCAACGCAGACAATACTATCGTTATTTCCTGAGCTATTATTCCCAAATAACGAATAATATACACATCTTTACGCTTTGTGCTGAGAGATCGAGGAGAAAGCGATTTTGGTTAGTTTGGATGATACTAGATTTCGCCACTTTTGAGTTATTGCTTATACTGGAGCTTCTAGAGCTTGCTTCTTAGAGTTGTCTATGATATTTTGCTAAATAGTATAAAATACAACGACTCTACCGATTTACCGTATTTTACAATGCTATCAAATAGGCGAAGGAGTTTGGAGTTAAGATCGCTGAGATAATCTACTAAATATATAACAAGTAGAAAAGTCATTCTTGTTGATTGAGAAGTCGAGGGCTGACATATATCTGAATTTTTCAACGAAGCGCCTACTGCGAGGGATGAAATACATAGTCTGGGATGGAAGCGACTAATTTCGTTTCCTGAACTTGATAGTCAGGATAGCATCCTACAATTAATATACGTATACAAACTATTCATAATCGTACTGTCAAAGGCGGAGGCTAAATATTGGGACAATTGCAAACACAACCTCTGGTTTTGTCAGACTCTCAAAAAAATTGGGTTTTACTCGGTGTCGGACTTGGGGTGTTCATGTCTACCCTTGATGTGGGCATCATCAATGTTGCTTTACCCACATTGGTGCAAGCCTTTGATACCAGTTTTCCTACGACCCAATGGGCGGTATTGAGTTACCAGTTGGTCAGTTCTGGTTTAGTTTTGGGGGCAACCCGTTTGGGGGATATGTGGGGCAAGAAGTCCTTATATCAGGGGGGACTTGTTCTGTTTACCTTAAGTTCGCTGTTGTGTGGTTTTGCACCTAGTATTGAGTGGTTGATTGCCTTTCGCGCACTTCAAGGACTGGGTGCAGTGTTCATTTCTGGACTGGGTTTGGCAATCATTACAGAAGTTTTTCCCTCTTCCGAACGAGGTCGGGCTGTTGGCGTTATCGGTAGTGTAGTGTCACTGGGAATTGCTTTTGGGCCTTCCGCAGGCGGACTACTGTTAAACTGGTCAGGCTGGCATAGTATATTCTTGATCAATGTACCGTTGGGAATCATAGCTAGTTTTTTGGTAGTTCGGGTAGTGCCACCTTCTGCACGGATTGAGGGCAAACAGAAATTTGACTTTTTTGGAGCCATATTAGCTTTATTCACTCTGGGTAGTTTTGGTCTGGGTATGACGCTAGGGCAAAGCCAGGGCTTTGGCAGTACAAATGCACTGATATTATTAGCGATCGCTGCCGTAAGTTTCATAATTTTTTTGGTACTTGAAGCGATCTTAGAACAGCCGCTACTAGAGCTAAACCTGTTTCGTAATCTTCAGTTGAGTATGGGTTTGCTAAGTGGCTGGCTAGCATTCATTGTTATTGGCGGTTCCCTACTCATCGTCCCTTTCTTTCTAGAGGGTGTGAAGCATTATCCGACGATAAAAGTGGGGCTGCTACTAGCTGTGTCACCTATACTTAGTGGGTTAATTGCTCCACTAGCTGGAACACTTTCAGACCGCTTTGGCGCTCGACTAATCACTTCAATTGGGCTGGGGTTGATGATCGGTGGCTGTCTGGGGATTAGCACCTTTGATGCTCAAATTACTGAGCTTGGCTATGTGTCGCGCTATTTTATTTACGGTATTGGATTGGGTTTATTCCAATCGCCCAACAACAGCACTGTTATGGGAGCAGTACCAAAGGAACGGCTAGGGATTGCTTCGGGGCTGCTGTCTTTGTCACGGACATCAGGGAACACAGTAGGAGTTTCTTTAATCGGGGCAGTATTTGGAGCATTAATCGCTAGCATGTCTGCGGGTGCAGATGTCTCTGTTGCCCCTCCTGATGCGATCGTTGCTGGGTTCCAAGGAACTTTTCGTTTTGCAGCCCTAATCCTTTGTGCGGCAGCAATTGCATCCGTTTTAAGGATCGGAAAGAGGCAGGGGACGGGGGACAAGGGGACAAGGGGACAAGGAGAATAACTATACTCAATTCCCAATTATTAAGGAGTTAAATAAATGACAGGTAAATTAGCAGGAAAAGTAGTAATTATCACTGGGGCTTCATCGGGAATTGGAGAAGCAACTGCGATCGCTTTGGCTTCAGTTGGAGCGACAATAGTACTGGCTGCTAGGCGTGGCGATCGCCTCCAGGCTTTGACAGAACGTATTGAAGCTAGTGGTGGCAAGGCGTTGCCCATTGTCACCGATGTGACTGATGAAAACCAGGTAAATAACTTGGTGGCAAAGGCTAATGCAGAATTGGGAAGGGTTGATATCCTTGTGAACAATGCAGGGATTGCCTTACTCGGCACTATTGAAGCTGGAAATAGCTCAGACTGGCGGCGATCGTTTGACCTCAACGTTCTAGGGCTGTTATATGCTACTCATGCTGTTTTGCCTCTGTTGAAGGCACAAAAATCGGGGCATATAGTCAATATTTCCTCGGTGGCTGGCCGAACCGCGCGGGCGGGCGTTGGTGTTTATAATGCTACCAAATGGGGTGTTAATGCCCTGTCTGAAGCATTGCGCCAAGAAGTTCACAAAGACAACATTCGCGTCACTATCATCGAACCAGGTTTGGTGGATACGGAAATTGACAACCAAATAACCGATCCCGTTGCCAAACAACGCATTGAAGAACGGCGCAAGGCAATTACACCTCTGCAAAGCGAAGATGTTGCTGCTGCGATCGTTTATGCTGTCACGCAGCCATCGCGCGTTAATGTCAACGAAATCCTCATCCGGCCAACTGGACAAGAACATTAGACTTCTTGCATAAGTGGAGAAAAGATTAAAAGGCAAAGGGATAGAAATTACCTTTTATATCATGTCCGGCAAATTACTTGTGATATGTCATTGCGAGTGCAACGAAGTGGAACGTTCGCATTTGACTTTTGTTTAACCGGACATGATATTATTCTTTTCCCTACATCTGGCAAAAGTACCCTAATATTTAGTAGTGAAGCTTTCATGCTTCCAAAATGGAGCATTTAGGTCACTTTTAAAATACAACATTTGCGATCGCCATCTGAAAGGCTGATACGCCACCGCACCAGTGAAATGTGGTATGGAACATAGCACGGATGCGTTAAATGTGTTAACCCAGAAACAAAAATCAATATTAGTGGAAGCGATCGCTAATATAGGACTCCTATTTGATTATTGAAATACGCGTAGGGTGTGTTAGCGAAGCGTAATGCACTCCCCCGAAGCTTTTGGTGCGTTACGGCTTACGCCTAACACATCCTACATATACTTAGATTTTTTCAGGAATCAAATCCGATTCCTATATAACCGATACAGATGAATACGAAGTTGGGGAAGTTCTAGAAAATTGGCTTGAATTCTTACACTAAAAACAAATGAGCAAAGGAAGCCATTATAGTCTTTATTATTCTAATTTCCGTCATTGCTTACGTACACAAAAAATATAATCTGATTATTGACTATTGATTAATTCCTGCAATTGTTTTCGTAAAGATAAAGGCTGATAACCCAATGCAAAAGCTTTAGAACTATCCAAAGAAACATCTGCTGGTCTAGCTGCTGCCATTTTCACATCTTGTTGTCGGCAAGATTTAAGACCAATGGCGGAGAGTTGAAATACCTCAACTAATATTTGTCCAAAATCATAACGCGAAATCCGCTCTTTGCCACCTAAGTGAATGATGCCGTTAACTTTTTCTAATGCTAATAAAAGTCCTTCAGCAGCAGTTGTTCCACTTACTGGAGTGCGAAATTCATCAATAAATAAGTTGAGTTCTTTTTCTGCTTTTAAAGTTTGAATAAATGGCTGAATAAAGCTTTTGGCTGTAGGTGTGGCTGCACCAAACATCAACGGCATTCGACAGACTGCTGTCATGGGATATCTTTCTAGCATACCTGCTTCTGCGATCGCTTTTTGTTCGCCGTAAAAGTTGACAGGACACACAGAATCTGATTCTCGATAGGGTGCATTTAAGCCATCAAAAACCAAGTCGGTTGAGGTAAAAGCACAAGGAATGGAATTATCCGCGCAAAGTCCGGCAATATTGCAGGATGCTGTGACGTTAATAGCGTGCGATTCTTCAGGGTGGGTTTGACAAAAATTTGGTTGCGAATGTGCAGCAGTATGAATCACTGCTGTTGGTTTTACATCATTAAATATATCTTGCAATTCCTGAAAATTTGTTAAGTCCGCTTTCAACATTGTTATATCAGGAATCTCTAAAGAATGGAATAAATAAGTGCCATAAATCTCCCATTCTTGTTTTGCAAGCTGGCAAAGATGCCATCCTAAAAAACCACTTGCTCCGGTGATTAACAATTTTTTCATGTCTAATCGTAAACCGCTCAAGAAAAAATCGTGGCTACAGCAAGCTTATATTTTACACTGAGTAGTGGTTATGAAATACTATTGCAGTAATTCTTGAAACTGCTTTTCACTACGAACTTTGCTAAAGTCTGGGTCAGTTTTTGCTAATTTCTTGTATTTATCAGGAACCAGCTTGATGGCTTTATCTAGGTTCTCAATTGCTAATTTCAGATTGCTTTGTAAAGCATAAGAGCAAGCTTTATTGTAATATGCTTGGTGCAAATCGGGCTTGATGGCGATCGCTCTATTGTAAGATGCAATAGCGTCTTGGTAGCGGTGCAGTTTTGTCAGTGCAATGCCCCGGTTAATTAAGGCTTGATATTTGTCGGGTTGAATAGCGATCGCTTTGTCGTAAGATGCAATAGCGTCTTGGTAGCGCTGCAACGATGTCAGAGCTATGCCACGATTATACCAAGCTTCATATTTGTCGGGTTTGATGGCGATCGCTTTGTCGTAAGATGCTAGAGCATCTCTGTAACGTTGCAACGATGTCAAGCCTATGCCACGGTTAATCCAAGCTTCAGGACTCTCAGCTTTGATGGCGATCGCTTTGTCATAAGCTTTTATTGCATCTTCATAACGTTGTCCATCTAATAAATTATTACCTTGATGAAAAAAGTCTTCTGCTTTTTGGGTAGTCTTCGCTTCTATGAAAAGCTGGGTTACATTACTTTCTTGCACAACTTGTGTAGTCTTTTCTATTGATGAGTTTGCCCCACCACTACAACCAAATGCCAAGAAAGCTATCAAGCCAGATGTAACGAAGCAGCGCTGAAAAACCATGCTGTACCTACAAAACTTATGAGACGATGTTAAAATTCGTTCGTTTTTTGAGTATTATCAAAATACACTAGTTTATACCCATTAATTTACTTATATTTTCAGAAAGAGCTTGATTGATAATGCATATATGCTTATTTCAATCAAGCGGATAATACATTATCATATTCAGTATACATAAAGCAATTACTTACAAATTATTTCATTAAAAAAACATTATTTTTGTTGCTGTATGTGTTGCGATCGCAAGTATTTGGGAATATTTCTTTTAGTTAACCAGGTTGCGATCGCACTAGTTTTTCGCCAAACAATGATGTTATTTGCCTTATTATATCAAGCAATTGTCTAAGTTAATCATCATCAAAATTACGTATTTACATCTTTCTAGCAATTTTAACTATGCCACTTCAGAATGCATCACGCATTATATTAACAAATTTTGGGGAGTCAAATATCCCGCTTCTAACAATGTCTTGTTTTGTGGAGATGGTGATTTATTTAATCATTGATAATAGCAGATAAAATAAAGCAATATCTATTAAGAAGACATTTTAGATAATGCCTCCATGTCTTTTTCATCCAAAATTATATTTTCATTAAAAAGACATGAAGGCAAAAAATAGATGATAGCTCTATCTTTGTAATACCTAACTAATACCAAATACTGACTCAACAGTTGACTTAATCGAATCCCGCGCATCCTTCAAAGTTTGGCTAATGGGATGCTTTGCTTGCAAAAATGCACGGGCACAATTGCGTCCCGGCATTCCCGAAATCGAACCACCTGGATGAGTTCCTGCACCAGTTAAAAATAGATTATCAATTGGCGTTTTGTAGTTCGCTATTTCTGGCAAGGGACGGAAAAATATCATTTGATCTAAAGTCATATCAACATGATAATAATTCCCTTTGTACGCACCTAATCTTTCTCCTAGTTCTGCTGGACTTTCTACACGACGAGCGATAGTTGCATTCTTAACATTCGGTGCATAGTCTGCCAACTTATCAATCACCTTATCTGCAACTTTGTTTTTTAATTCATCCGTCCAACCAGTACCTTTTAAACCAGTACCTTCTGCACCAGCAATTTGATAAGGGGCAAAAAATTCAATCCATGCAGTGTGCTTACCTAGTGGTGCTAATGTGGGGTCTAAATAGCTAGGCATCACCAAATACATTGATGGGTCAGCATCAGGAATCTCTCCCAAGGTACATTTACTATGAGCCTGTTCTACGTGTGCCACAGAATCTGCAATCAAGATAGAACCAACAAGATATTCGTCTTTGTGGGCGTGGTGTGGAAACTGTAGTGGTTCGTCTAAAGCCAAATCTATCTTGAGAATGGTTTCGTTATTATTAACAATGCGGCGTTCTAATCTTTCCCATAAATCTGGATCGGCTCCATCAACTTCGCTTTTATCAGTCATTTGCAAAAATAACCGCTTGGCATCAATATTAGAAATAACCCCATGTTTCGCGCGATATTCTTTACCACCAGCAACCCGCACACCCACAGCTTTGCCATCATCAATTAAAACTTTTTCAACATGCTGATCTGCGAGAATAACGCCACCTTTACTTGTGACTAAATTCACCAAAGCTTGCACAAGTGCGCCAGTTCCACCGCGAGGTCTGGCCATTCCAGGATTGTGACGCATTGCCATCATAATTGCACCAATAGCAAGGGTTTTTTGCGATGGTGGCGCACCAAGTTCTGCTGCTAGTCTGGCTAGTGGCGCTTTCAAAAATTCCTCATCAAACCACTCATTAAGTAAATCCTCAGCGCTGGTCAACATTGTACGGATAAAGTCCAGCGTTTTGTTAGGGGAACCAATAACCGAAAATAAATCTTTCAGTTTGGTGATGTCGTAGTTACCAAGGATATCTATAACTGATTTCGGCGGTGCATTAAACATGGGAATCATTGCACCTAGCGATCGCTGCCAAAAATCTACAAATTCGGCGTATTTTTTGGCATCACGTTCACTGTAACGGGCAATTTCTGCACAAGTTTTATCTACTGATTTATGTGCTAAGAAATACTTGCCATCAGGATGAGGACAGAAAACAACTGGATCGCACTCCAAATAATGCAAGCCGTATTTTTCTAGTTCTAATTCTTCAACAACTGGCCCTAAGTGAATAAATTCATGGTCAATAGCACACAAGTTAAATTTAAACCCCGGAGCTTCTTGGGGTAAACATTCTTCAGTTGTTGCTGCACCACCAATAACAGAACGCTTTTCTAGTAACAGGACGCTATAACCAGCTTTTAGCAAATAAGCTGCACAAACTAGCCCATTGTGCCCAGCACCGATCAGCACAACATCATACTCTTGCATAGTTATCATTTTGAAATTAAGTAGCTTTTAAAAGCTTACAAAACATTTCAAAAATTTACATCATTCCCTAGTTACAAAAATTATCCTTAATTAGTGTCAATACTACTAAAGAGATAGTTCAGTGATTAATGAGGGTATTTGCTTCACTTTAGTTTCTACCAAAAGTGTCAAACTACCCTTTTCTACTTTTATATCTTTAATCTTGAACGCCATATCTTCCCATTTCAAAGATGATAGATTCATCAGTTCTTTGACTTTCTGCATTAATGCTGTAACTAATTCTATTGAAACACCTTCTCCCTCAGTGCAGTTAAAACTTTCCAGCATCGCAGGTTTTGCATGAGTGCGGGGGCGAAGCACCGCAGTGTAAGCTAAAGGGCGAGTATTTCCCTTTTCCTTTAACAACACTCTTCCCCTACATTCTATTTTGCCGTCACCAGGTAAAAATACTTGAATTTCTTGTGGTTTAAAACTCACAATCTCGCCATCTACATCCAAATCGTAGTTTTGCATCTGGCTGCGAACAAAGTCTGATGCCAAGGTGCGGTTCATATCTACTTCTGTAAGTAAGTATAATGCGGGCTGTAGCATTTACTGCCTCACTGAGTTCTATTTGACCAAAAAGAGCGCTTAAGGGATTAATGTTAATACTATCTGTTTGCAGTTTTATTTCCTGTATGCGAATGTCTTCTTGGATCATTAATCCTTTACCTGCAAACGAAACCCCATCAGCTTGTCCCTGAACTATTTTCAGCAGATCAGTTTGTACATCTATTTCTATTTTTTCTGCTCCATCTAGCTTTTCGGATATTCTCTTTTCAGCTTCCTGGGATATAAATCCTTCTTCTAAACGTTGCTCGTCAGGCATGAATTACTAATCTCATAAATGTCCTCTTACTATTTACTGTAAAGGCTAGATACTCAGGAGCGAATCTATATTCGGGTATATGTTAGTTGGAGGATTAAAGTAATTTTTAATTTATTAAAAAAATTGCTTTCAATAGTTATAACCTTGTTAATTAATTATAAATAAGCTGGAAAAGGTATCTAAATATATAGATGTAAATCAAATATTTGCTGAAATTGAGGCAACAGACGCGATAGATCGCCGTCTAGACAAAGGATTGATTATTGTAAAGACGGCGATTTATCGCGTCTTTGTCATCTAGGGTGTGTCATAAAAAAACCTTATCCGAACCGTATTGGCATCACTCTCAGGAAAAATGTATCTTCAATATTTCTGAGAAAAGCATGATAAAAGGGGCTTTTTAGTCTCAGGATATTTTCAAAAATCAAAGCTGATTCCTATAGCTATTATGGTTCAAATATAGGTGCAGCTTCAATTTCTTCTGTTAAAGGAAACTCATTAACAAGATTAGCGATCGCCATAATTCTCTCAAAATTTGCCACCACCCCATCACGATACTCATCTCTTAGTTGCAAATCTAACAACAACGCCATTTGCTCAACATACTCACCCACATCAAACCCTTCTCTTCTCATCTCTCCTCCTTCGCGGTTAGTTATTCTAAACTTATAATCTCTTGCCACACCTTAAATAAACAATGCGATTAATTTTATACAGTAAACCAGGCTGTCATTTATGCGAAGGCTTGCAAGAAAAGCTAGAACAAATCCAAAATCTCAGTTTCGAGTTGGAAATTAGGGATATTACGACTCGTGAAGATTGGTTTGCTGCGTATGAGTATGAAGTGCCAGTACTTTATTTATCGAACCACAGAGGCGCAGAGGAGGACACTTGCGTGCGGGGGTTCCCCCCCGTTGAGCAAAGTGTCCGTGGCGCAGAGGAGAAACCATTGCCGCGTCCTTCTCCTCGTGCTAGTGTGCAGCAGTTAGAGCAAATGTTGCGTAAGTATTTAGCCAATTAGAAAAAAATAATGCAGAATAAGCGCAAGATTAAGAATGTGACGAGGTTCACAACATGAAATTGCGGGAATTACTAACGGCGGTAGACAGTGTTGAGCAATTGCCTAGCCATCCGACTTTGGAGGATGTGGAAGTTAGGGGTTTGAAGACGAATTCCCATGCTTGTCGCATGGGAGATTTATTTATTGGGATGCCAGGAGGGCGGGTTGATGGTGGGGAATTTTGGCAAAGTGCGATCGCATCGGGGGCTGTAGCTGCGATCGTCTCTCCCGAAGCTGCACAAAAAAATCCTCCCACAAATCAGGCTGTAGTCATCAGTGCAAGTAACATAACTCAAGCTTGTGCCCAGATAGCCAGTGCTTTTTACGGTTATCCGGGGCAAAAACTCAAGCTGGTAGGTGTAACTGGTACAAATGGCAAAACTACAACTACTCATCTGATTGAATTTCTGCTGATCAAAGCTAATCTAGCTACAGCTTTGATGGGAACTCTCTACACTCGTTGGGCAGGTTTTGAGCAAACTGCTACCCACACTACGCCTTTCGCCGTGGAACTGCAACAGCAGCTAAGAGAGGCTGTAAATGCTGGTAGTGAGTTCGGGGTGATGGAAGTAAGTTCTCACGCTTTGGCCCAAGGTAGAGTGTTGGGTTGTGAATTTGAGGTGGCGGTATTTAGTAATCTTACCCAAGACCATCTCGACTATCACAGCGACATGGAAGATTACTTTGCTGCCAAAGCGTTGTTGTTTAGCCCAGATTATCTCAAGGGACGAGCAATAATTAATGCTGATGATTCTTATGGCAAACGGTTAATTGCTTCGTTAGATTCCTCACAGGTTTGGAGTTACAGTGTCAACGATAATAGCGCTGATTTATGGATGAGCGATTTAAGTTATGAGCCGAATGGTGTCAGTGGTACATTACATACACCAAAAGGTGACGTAGCTTTTCGATCGCCCCTAGTCGGACAATATAATTTAGAAAATCTTCTAGCAGCCGTAGGAGCAGTTTTACACTTAGGGCTAGATTTGCAGTTAGTTGCATCTGTAATACCTGAGTTTCCTGGAGTTCCTGGACGGATGGAACGAGTACAGATTCAACCTGAGCAAGATATTAGCGTGATTGTCGATTATGCCCACACACCAGATAGTTTAGAAAATTTACTGAAAGCTGCACGTCCGTTTATACCTGGAAAGGTGATTTGCGTATTTGGTTGTGGAGGCGATCGCGATCGCACTAAGCGCCCAAAAATGGGTAAAATTGCTGCTGAGTTAGCTGATGTGGCAGTAGTGACATCAGATAATCCCCGGACTGAAGATCCAGAACGAATTTTAGAAGATATTTTGGCGGGAATTCCCCCCACAATAAAACCAGTGGTAATTTGCGATCGGGCTACTGCAATTCGTACTGCTATTTTACAAGCACAACCAGGTGATGGAGTCTTGCTTGCTGGCAAGGGTCACGAAGACTACCAAATTATTGGTACTGAAAAAATCCATTTTGATGACCGAGAACACGCACGCGAGGCTTTACAAGAAAGACTGAATATACAACGTTAATTTGGGCATTGGAATTCAAATCCTCATTAATGGGGTTCAAATCCTCATTAATGTAGTTCAAAGGTCGATAAGTGGATAAATTGAGTTTTCTAACTCCTGCCCAATTCCCCATCCCCTCATACTATTACCTGAAATGCTGGATACAAATGATTTGTCTCTAACTCTTCCCCCTGCCCGAATGGCACTAAGTTAAGCTGAAGAGTATCCAGCGTAAGGATTGCAGAGGGGCAGGGGGGCAAGCGTGCAGAGGGGAATGGCACTAAGTTAATCACAAAGCCCTGATCTAACTGGCTTTTTGGGTGTGGGATAGTGGGGAGATAGAAAAAAGCAACAAACATCCCACACCTCCCACACCTCCCCCACCCTTCCCTGACGAGGTTTCAGCTTTTCTTAGTGCCATTCGGTGCAGAGGGGAATTTCTAAATATCCGAACGCAATACCTAAAACTTCTTCTTTCTCCCCTGCCCCTCTGCCCCTCTGCTCCCCTGCTCCCCTGCACCCAAGAGCCTCAACGATTTTCCCTTTACAAGCGTGCCATTCCCCCCTGCCCCTTTTTACAGTTAATGTTTCTTTCCGTGGGGATTTTGGAAAAAATGCACACATAAAGGTGAAAATCGAAGACAGAATTATTTATTGCTTCATTCATCCTTTTTATGCTTGACTCATGAATGTTTCTTTGGCTAAGGATCTGTCTGTTTATCAACTGGTTATGGGAGTGCAAGTGCCTCCAAAACCATTGTCCCTCAGTCCTGCTACTCTGCTATCACTGGTGAGAGCGCAAATTGACTTACTAATTGAGCAGCAAATTGCAGCCACTTTATGGGTGAAGCTACCACCAGAAAAAATTTGGCAATCAGAATTAGCACGTTATCAATCCTCAGTGGGTGCGTCTAGTCTCATTTATACTTGCCAGATTGAGGAGAGCGGAAAAGGGAGAGCAGGGGAAGATGAAGGAGGAGGGGAAGAAAATACTCCCTCATCTCCTTCGTCTTCTTCATCTCCTCATCATGTCACCGTTCACCTGCCACCAGATAGCCAACTGCGACGGGAAAACTTTCTTATGGTTTTATCGCCCCAGTTTTGTAGTTTAATTTTGGCTCATCGACCACTTAAAAAACGCAAAAATCAGATATCGACAAAGGTAAATACTAATAAAAATCAGCCATTACTGATTATCACAACTGTTGAGGGGAGAGTAATTCAGCAAGTATTAGATGGTATCCAAAAAGCAATTGTACCAGAATCATCCCCAATTGTACCTGCTGATTTTATTTGTCAAACTGTGCCCCAAGCCGCACTGATGACTCAACTATTTGCCAAACAACTCTTAAGACAGGATGAAATTAATCGTCAAATCATCACAGCCCGCACTACCAAGTTGCAACAGCTAAATCAAGAACTGCATGATAAGGAGCAACTCCAAGATGAATATCTGAAGAATCTATGTCAAGAACTGCGTACACCTCTGACGCACATGAAGACAGCACTTTCGTTATTGAATTCTCCTAATCTCAAGCCCCCGCAGCGACAACGTTATTTACAGATGTTAAATACCCAGTGCGATCAGCAAAATTCCCTAATTACTGGTTTATTGGAACTGTTGCAACTAGAACGTAATTTAGAGGGGACGGCTTTAGAGTCGGTGCGACTCTCAGATATTGTACCGGGAGTAGTCAGTATCTACCAACCTTTAGCCCAAGAAAAAGGGATTATGTTAGCCTACACCGTACCCACTGAACTCCCATCTATTTGGTGTGTAAGTGGTGGGCTGAGGCAGATTGTAATTAGTCTGCTGCACAACAGCATTAAGTTTACTCCTAATGGCGGTGAAGTATGGGTGCGTGCCCGTCTTCAAGGCGATTATGTCCAATTAGAATTCCGCGATACGGGTATCGGTATTGCCGAAAGTGAGATTCCTAAAATCTTTGACCGATTTTATCGGGTGCGTGCAGCAGCAACTGAAGATTATGGTGGTGCTGGTTTAGGGTTAACAATAGTACAGCAATTGCTGCTGCGCTGTGGCGGATCTATTTCTGTGAAAAGTAAATTATATGAAGGTTCCACATTTACAGTACAACTGGCGACTGTTAACAATACCCCAAGAGCGATCGCAATAGAAAAAGAGTGATGAGTTTTGATTATCCCCTAGGTAATTTTGTGGTGCTATACAACCTTGCCTTTTTTAAACTTAATCAAAAAAAGCATCGCAAATTTAGGCATAATCTATTTTGCTCATAAAGTTAATAAAAGGAATTAAAATTTAGCCACTAGCTAATTATCTCCATTGTGAACAATTAGTTTTTAATTCCTTGTTTTCCCCTACTTACTAATAATTATTAGCTATAAGTTTTTGGGATTACGGCGGTAATTTAGCGGAGCATCATGACTTGCCAATAAGGTATGGGAGCAAGCAATACAGTCCCTGTTCCCTCAAAAGTATTGACAAGAAACTCTCCAGAAGTCATCGACCCTAAAAGAGATTTGGTAGCTTTTTCAACGCGATATTTTACAGTACTTGTGCGAGCGATCGCAAAATTTCCATCGACAACTAATCGGTCATTTTGTAAATTTATTACTTCTACAGGGCCTTGTGCTACCATTACCACTTTACCCCTGCCTTTAACTTTTGTTTGAAACAAGCCCTCGCCTACGGCGACCCCCTTTTTAAGGGGGTAAAAGATGGTTATAAGCCCCTCTTTTTAAGGGGGTTGGGGGGATCTTCGAGGAATAAACACCTTAACCGAACCGTCTTGGGGGTGGGGTTCTTTTATTATGAGTAATTTGGCGGACATGATATTAGAGGTTTTAATCACTGCTTAATTTCATGTGAGTTCTATGGATTATATTTTATCTGCATAAAAAGACTTCTCCTTGCTTTGAAATTTAGTTCCAAGCAAGGAGAAGTTTTTTAACTCACGTTAGTTTAGGTGAATATTTATAATTTAAAAAAATAGTTGATGAATTTTCCCTCCTAGATTTTTGCTCCTGATTTATGTTGATTGCTAACTTCTAAGGGAAGGAAAATCGTTAGGACTTCCCCATAGTGTGGACGCTGGCGCACAATCAATTTTCCACCGATCGCCTGAAACAAATGCTTAGTTGCGGCGATATTCAAACTAATCGTACCCGTTTCTGGTTGGAACATCAGCAATTGACCAAGGGCTTTGCGAATTGGTGGCGTTGCAGGTGTAGCGGCTTTACTCGAATCTTTGCACCCAAATTGGGGGGATAATTGTAACTTCAGTTGATCTCCAGCCGGGATAACTTGTACTTGAATATGGCTACCAGAAGGTAAGCTGCGAGTGAAATTCTCTATCAAACCAGTGAGTACCTGATCTAACATCATGGGATTGCTGACCACACTTGGTAGTTGCTGGGGTAAAACAACATTTAAAGTTAAGTTCCGCCGATGTGCTGCTTGTTCCCATCGGGGAATGCTTTGCTGCAACACTTGATCTAAAGACATCGGTGTGAGTTGAGTTTTTGAAGATTTTGTAGAGGCTGTAGTTTCTAGTTCTGCTGCCTTAAATAGCAACTCCATGCGGTCTATTTGCTCAGTACACTCATGATCGATAATTTTTAAGCGATCGACCACGCTGCGATCTAAGTCTTGCCGCTTCAGCAACAGCCGGGTCATCGTGCGAATCGTTGTTAAAGGTGTGCGGACTTCGTGAGCGAAAGCTTGGAGCAATTCTACATCAGGATTTTGGGATTGGGCATTGGACATTGAACATGGGTTATTCTGTTTGTCTTCTTTGTCCCTAGTTCCTATTCCCCACTCCCTAGTCTCTTCTGCTTCTGTTAATTCTTGAAGCAACAACTGACTAAACTGATTCATGATGCGGTAGTCTGGTGCTACCGGGGAATACTGTTCTACTAATGCATCTAGATGGGCAAAAAATTCTGGATTAGCCAGCATTACCCTGGTTCCTAGCGATCGCCAAGCTTGCTGTACTACTTCCGGCTCAAAAGAAAATGAAAAGGTTTTTTTACCGTTTTTGTGGGTTGCTAAAACCAGGACTAATCTAAATTTATCTGTAAAAACTAAGCAAAACTGCTCTGTCCCTAGCGGATCGGCAGGTAATAAGGGAAGTACTGATTCATGAGGAGCGACCTCTTCATTTATAGATGCGTTGGCATAGTCTAACCCAGGCATCTTATCTGGCATCTGAAATGGCATCAGTGCCAAGGGATTAAATGGTTTTGCCGTAAAAGTTACTGTTTGTAAGCTTTGAGTCAGTTTTGGCTGACTAAATAAGGGTGCGGGTGCAGCCAAAACTAATCCTTGGGTTGCGTCAACTGAAGTACCTGCTAAAGTATTTAATAGCAAATGTTCTGTCGCAGCGAGGCTGACACGCCACTGCCGCTCTGCTTTCCCAGACGAACATTCAGCCACACTCGATTGATTTTCAGTTAAGATTTCGTTTAGACTTGGTAATATCCATTCGTACACAGGTTTTCACCCCCTAATTCAAGAGCGACTAACAGCGTCTTAAGGTAGACATTTCACTACTACCTACGAGGTTATAGCCATTTGGGTACTATTGAAAGTGGTAGAACCGAACAATTCGGGCGCAATTTCCCCTATATGGCGATGTCTACGACGAGCTACGCCTACGCACTTATTTTTCAAAAACCCTTATATTTACCCTGTTACGCAATCATGGCGATCGCTGATTGATAATTGTGCTGATTTGCCGGCTCGAATCGGGATTGCAATTACAAACTCTGCACCCTGTCCTGGTGATGAAATACATTTTAAAGATCCACCATGCTTTTCAGCAATTATCTGGTAGCTGATCGATAATCCCATACCAGTCCCCTTACCAACTGTTTTCGTAGTGAAAAAAGGGTCAAATAAGCGTGACTGGATGACTTCTGGAATTCCTAATCCATTATCAACAATCCGAATCACGGCAAATTCATTTACCTGTTGAGAAGAAATGCGAATCAAGGGATTTGGACAAAGTTCTTTTTGGAAAGCCTCTTCTAAAGCATCGATTGCATTTGTCAACAGGTTCATAAATACCTGATTCATTTGCCCTGCAAAACACTGGATTTTAGGCATTTCGCCATACTCTTTAACCACTTGAATTTGAGGGCGATTATTTTGTCCTTTGATTCTGTGTTGCAAAATTAGCAGAGTACTTTCAATTCCTTCATGCAGATCGGCTGTTTTGAACTCAGCTTCATCCAAGCGAGAGAAGATTCGGAGACTGAGAACAATTTCTCGGATGCGTTTAGCCCCCATTTTCATTGAGGTTAATATCTTAGACAAATCTTCTGTTAGGTAATCAATATCGGTCAGTTGGTTAGCATTTTGAATTTCTGGCTCTGGATAGGGGTAGTATTTTTGATAAAGCTTAATTAACAGCAACATCTGTTGAGTGTAATCATCAGCGTATTCGAGGTTGCCGTAGATAAAATTAACCGGATTGTTGATTTCATGGGCAACTCCCGCAACTAGTTGACCCAGACTGGACATCTTTTCAGATTGAATTAATTGGATTTGGGTTTTTTGCAGGTCTTTCAGAGCTTGCTGAAGTTCTGCTTCTGCCTGCTGGCGATCGGTAATTTCATCTCGTAATTGTTCGTTAGCATTGACTAACTTATCTCTGGAATGTTGCAAATCATCCGCCATTTTGTTCAACGAGGTAGCTAACTCGCCAATTTCATCCTGAGAGTGAATACTAACTCTGGTATCCAGCTTCCCTTCAGCCAGATATAGCAAAGCTTGCTGGAGTTGTTTAATCGGTTTTGAGATACTTATAGATATCAAATAGCCTGCTGATAATGCCAGGATGCCACAACCCAAACTGATGACCGATGTCACAAAAATATTTTTTTCGGCTGTTGCTAGTGCTGCTTTATAAAGCGGTGTATATTCCAGAATCACTGCACCAATTGTTTCACCTTTGCTAGTCTTAAAAGCAACAGCAATCAATTGAATCCCTTGTGGGTACTCAGGACTGACCTCAATATATATTCTGGGTATATCATCTTGAATAGTTTTACCAACTTCATTATTGCGATCGCGATCTAATCGCGTACCAATGTCTTCAGTAACTACATCTGCCAAAATGATTTTATTGCGGTCTACAATCTCTAGATCGCGCTGACGTTGCCTGTGTAGCGATTGAACATGCTTTTGTAACTGGGCTAGCATTTCCTGACGCGATCGCGTTTCGTGGTATCTAAGCTCATGACTTACGAAATATCCCAGTAGTCCAGCAACTTCTTCAGCCTCTTGTTGAGCAAGATACTTAGCTATCTCCAATTGTTGATGAGCACTAATCGCACCAACAATTACTGAGAGAGTAGCCATTCCTAACTGTCCGTTCGCTCATTTTTGACCCCAAAATTTAATTAACCCTTACAGGGCTTACAATCTAGCCCCCACAGTCAATTCCGGCATTTTTGCCCCAAACAAGGTTTTAGCCATTTTTATGGTTTATACTCCCCTGCGCCTTAAATAGACCCTTCTATGAGCCTCAGGAAAAAGTAACAAATATTACCTCATATTGATTGCTTACTTAAAAACAGGTTTTTTCCTCCTAAATTAGGGCTTTAATTCAATTTCGAGTTTTAAAATAAGCGAACGCACAGTCCTAAAATACCCGCAATTAATTTTTGACTAATTTTCATTCCTGGCTCGAAACCTTAAGTGCGGATCAAGTTTTGGGGAGTTTGCCCTGATTTTAAAATTCCCAGATGTGTGCCTAAAAGCTACAAATTTAACAGCTATTAGGCAAATCTTTAAGCTGGGTCTATCTTGGCACACTTCGCGTAGCTTGCTTCCCCGTAGGAGTACGGCAAGCTTTGCTTTTCTACGAGAGGCTGCGCCAACGCGATCGCATTTTTTGAGTAGATTAAAAATAGACTATCTCAAAGGCAATTTTATGACTTCTTTTGAAACTTCAGTCGAAGATTTGGTACTGGTTGCTGGTGCTACTGGTGGAGTAGGGCAACTGGTAGTAGGCAAACTCCTGGACAAGGGTTGGAAAGTTCGCGTTCTGACACGCAATGCCGCAAAAGCCGAAGAAATGTTTAACCAGAGAGTGGAAATTGCCGTTGGTGACATCCGTCAGCCAGCTACACTGCCAGCCGCCACGCAAAATGTCACCCACATCATCAGTTGTGCTGGAACCACCGCCTTTCCCTCTACGCGATGGGAGTTTGACCAAACCCCAAACTTGCTTGAATGGGGAATCACTTTCCTTAACCCTAAATCTAGCGAAGCAAAAGCAAAGAATAGTCCAGCTAAAGTTGATGCCCAAGGTGTCAGCAACCTAGTTACAGCAGCACCCAGAAATTTGAAGCGATTCGTTTTCGTCTCTTCCTGTGGAATTCTCCGTAAAAATCAGTTTCCTTTTAGTATTCTTAATACTTTTGGTGTCTTGGATGCCAAACAAAAGGGTGAGGAATCCATTATTAATTCAGGATTACCCTACACCATCATCCGTCCAGGACGCTTGATTGACGGGCCCTATACCTCATACGACCTCAACACACTGCTAAAGGCAAAAACAGGGGGTAAATACGGTGTGGTCGTAGGCACTGGGGATACACTTTCAGGTGATACCAGCCGGATTGATGTAGCAAACGCTTGCGTGGAATGCCTTTTTCAGCCAAGTACTTCCAGAAAAATTTTTGAACTAGTCAATCAGGGACAAAGACCGCCTGTAATTGATTGGAAAACTCTTTTCTCTCGACTTGAGTAACTGCTAAGTGCTGAGTCATATTTTATCCAATCCCCAATTTCCAATCCCCAATTCTCAGTACTTCTGTAGTTTATTACCTCTAAAGACGGCAAACACCACTCTGACGTTACGGTTCACCCTAATTACTGAAAGTATTAATTCTCATACATTAGACAGAGTGAAGGCAAATTGATCTATGAACCAACTAAAAACACAATTTAGTTAGTTTAACCGTCCCAAGCAAGGTTCGGGAAACCACCCTTCATGGACTGGCTACCACTAAGCTTCAGTATATATATCAGCATAGTCTGGAGTTTTAACCCCAGGAAAGCCAAATCAAAGGTATTCATGCTGAATTGGCTGATTTATTGACCTGTTGGTTCAAAATTTAGTCCTTTTTATTCTCATTCATTCATTTGTAGTTATACGGAGCCAGCACCTAAAATGGCAAAAGTAGTTGGAATTGACTTAGGAACAACGAACTCCTGCGTGGCAGTGATGGAAGGTGGTAAACCTACAGTAATTGCTAATGCTGAAGGTTTTCGGACAACGCCATCAGTAGTGGCATTTGCGAAAAATGGCGACAACTTGGTTGGTCAAATCGCCAAACGCCAAGCGGTGATGAACCCCGAAAATACGTTTTACTCAGTCAAACGCTTTATCGGTCGCCGCTACGATGAAGTAAGTAACGAAGCAACTGAAGTTTCTTACAAAGTTCTCAGCAGCAACGGCAATGTCAAATTAGATTGTCCGATAGCTGGTAAACCGTTTGCTCCTGAAGAAATTTCTGCAAAGGTTCTTCGCAAACTAGTTGAAGATGCCAGCAAATACTTGGGTGAAACTGTAACCCAAGCTGTAATCACTGTTCCCGCATACTTTAACGACTCTCAACGGCAAGCGACAAAAGACGCTGGTAAAATCGCTGGGATTGAAGTTCTGCGGATTATCAACGAGCCGACTGCTGCTTCTCTAGCTTATGGGTTTGACAAGAAGAGTAACGAAACCATTCTCGTATTTGACCTTGGTGGTGGTACCTTCGACGTATCCGTGCTGGAAGTAGGAGATGGAGTTTTTGAAGTACTAGCTACATCTGGAGATACCCACCTTGGTGGTGATGACTTCGATAAAAAAATAGTTGACTTCTTAGCTGAAAAGTTCAAGAAAGCCGAAGGCATTGAACTACGCAAAGACAAACAAGCTTTACAACGTCTGACTGAAGCCGCAGAAAAAGCCAAAATTGAGCTTTCTAGCGTTACCCAAGCAGAAATTAACCTACCATTTATCACCGCTACCCAGGATGGGCCCAAGCACCTGGATACAACCCTGACTCGCGCCACCTTTGAAGAACTTTGTTCTGACTTAATCGACCGTTGCCGTATTCCTGTGGAAAACGCCCTCCGCGATGCTAAGTTAACTAAAAGCGATATTGATGAAGTGGTGTTAGTTGGTGGTTCTACCCGCATTCCCGCAGTCCACCAGATTGTGAAGCAGGTATTGGGTAAAGACCCTAACCAAAGTGTTAACCCTGATGAAGTCGTAGCAATTGGTGCAGCAATTCAAGCAGGTGTACTGAATAATGAAGTCACAGGTATCTTGCTGTTAGATGTATCACCGCTTTCTTTGGGTGTTGAAACATTGGGTGGTGTGATGACCAAAATTATTCCCCGCAACACAACGATTCCCACCAAGAAATCGGAAGTCTTTTCCACAGCAGTGGATGGTCAAACCAACGTAGAAATTCACGTCCTGCAAGGTGAACGCGAATTCTCTAACGACAACAAGAGTTTGGGAACCTTCCGCCTTGATGGTATTCCTCCTGCACCACGTGGCGTTCCTCAAATTGAAGTGGTGTTCGATATTGACGCTAACGGTATCCTTAACGTCACCGCTAAGGACAAAGGTACTGGTAAAGAACAGTCCATCAGCATAACTGGCGCTTCCACCCTGGATAAAACTGACGTTGACCGGATGGTAAGAGAAGCCGAACAAAACGCTTCATCTGACAAAGATAAGCGTGAAAAGATTGAACGCAAGAACCAAGCTGACTCTTTAGCATACCAAGCTGAAAAGCAGTTACAAGAATTGGGCGATAAAGTTCCCGATGCTGACAAGACTAAAGTCGAAGGTTTAGTGAAAGAACTGCGGGAAGCAGTTGCTAAAGAAGACGATGAGCAAATCAAAAAGCTCACCCCAGAATTGCAACAAGCTCTATTTGCCGTTGGTAGCAACATCTATCAACAAGCTGGTGCCGGTGCTGCACCTGGTGCTGAACCTCAAGATAGTGGTTCTAGCTCTACCTCTGGTAGCGGCGACGATGTGATTGACGCTGATTTCACAGAGAGTAAATAATTACCCTACTTCTTTCGGGAAGATTATTTTGTCCCGTATTATATTACCCATCCAGGTAAATGCCTGGGTGGGAATTTTTTTGTTATTGGTAGTTAAGAACCAGCATCTCCGCTAAAGTATTATGTTATGGCAAGGGACTGGGGACTGGGTGAAAAGTCTTTTTGTGTCTAAGGGGTACGAAGTGAATGGCACTAAGAAAAGGGAAAATCGTTGAGGCAGCAGGGGTGCAGAGGAGCGGAGGAGCAGGGGAGAAAGAAGAAGTTTTAAGTATTGCGTTCGGATATTTAGAAATTCCCCTCTGCGCCCCTGCCCCCCTGCTCCTCTGCAATTCTTACGCTGCATACCCTTCAGCTTAACTTAGTGCCATTCGGGTACGAAGTAAAGTAATCCCAAAAGCCTTGCGATTGCTTCCTTCCACTTCGTTACACTCGCAATGATATATCACAAGTAATTTGCCGGATATGATATAAGTTCTCACTCTCAACTCCTAACTCCCTTATGCCATATCCACAAGCACCTTGGATACTTAAAGGCTACGCTATTCAAACTCTGCATTTGGTAAATATTGACCTAGTACGCCCTTTGATTCCCTTAGAGTTAGAAATTATTTCTGTATGGCCTGGTAAAACTCTCGCTAGCGTGTATTTATCTAATTACGGGTTAGGCTCGGCACTGGAGTATAGTGAGCTAATTATTGCCCCAGCTTTGGTTAATTACCAGAGGAAAATCGGTGGTTGGATTTCTCACATTTATGTAGATAATGCTGATTCGGTGGCTGGCGGTCGAGAAATTTGGGGACTACCAAAGGAAATAGCTGAGTTTACCTGGGAGCAAGGAGAGCATGTGACTGTAGATCGGGGAAACCAGAAGTTGTGTAGTTTTAAGTATAATCAACAAAGCTTGGCATGGAGACAGGGATTAAGTGCCTCTTGTTTCAGCGTCAAAGGTGCTGATTTGCTGATATTCCCTACTAAATTTGAGTCTGTATTGGGTTTGATTGGTTCTAACCTTGAAATCCCCACCGAAAGTCCTTTTTCTGGCATAGGTTTAGGTCAGCCTTGGTTAACTGTGCGTTGTGAGCAAATGAGTTTGCGAGTTGATGCGCCCAAAGTCGTGGGGTTGATGCGCGTCTAGGCATTTTTAGACTAAAAACAATTGCGATCGCAAGGCGCAATCGCTTTGTTTTACTGAACAATTTGACCCCAAAAATCGCCCTGACCCAAATCTTAATAGTAATTTATACTCTAGTGTTAGAGTATATTTTTCCCTTAATTACTTTAAAGATGAATAAATTCTTAGTCCTCACTACAAACCTATAATTATTTACGCCTTCCTACTTATGCAAACTCAAAATATTGAACAAATATTTCAAGATATTTTAGATGAGCTTTACCAAGTATATCTGCCATCCAAACATCCTTTTTTTTCTCGTCTAGCTCTGTTACCACCAGAACAACTTCGTTCTCCCGATTTATTAGGAGAAATTTACCTTAGATACCAAGCAGCTTGCCATGCGACTCGTGTCATGGTTTACTTTATACCGCACTTAAATAGTCCTGCGCTTAGAGAGCGGAAGCTAAAAATTATTAGTGACGATGATAGTTGGCAAAATGGTGGGATTCACCATTATCAATTAAGTCAAGCTTTTGCTAATTTGGGAGCAAAATTGACTATCCCAGATGAAGATTTTGGCAGTTTAGATGAATTACAAAAATACCTAGATCCTACTACTGCAAATTTTGTATCTTTAGTGCAGAATATTTATCCACAATCTCTAGGCCCTTTCTGTGTGGTTGAAATGTTTGCTTATGATTGGATGCAAGCATTAATGAATGCGCTAGCTGATTGTTTTCCATTTATTAAACAAGAGCCATATTTTACTGAATGTTTTGACCAAGGTGTTGAAGAAAGACACGCTCAAGAAGCAATAGAATTGACCAAGATTACTCTCAATAAATCACCACAATTATTTACTCCCACAATTGAGGGTGCAAACATGATGGCTATGGCGTTAGATCAATTTTGGTCTGGATTAAATAATTTATTGCAAGACATTCATCCTCATCCATGCATCTTACTATAATTCTCACTTGGGGGATGAAGGAGACGAGGTAAATTTTCACCCAATTCCCTTATCCCCAGAGGGGCCCCACCTTCCCCAATCTTTAATTTCTTTTACGCTGCTAATAAATTTTGTTCAATATATGTGGCTTGAACAAAAGCTTGAAAAATTCTTTGATGATGGGGATCGTTAACTGAAAGCTCTGGATGCCATTGCACACCAATTGCCCAAGGGTGATGTTCGTGTTCCACTGCTTCAATTACCCCATCTTCTGGGGCATGGGCTACAACACGCCAACCATCTGGGACCTTGTGTACTGCTTGGTGATGCCAAGAAACTACCGATATGTGAGTATTCTGAACAATATTAGCTAGATGGCTTTCTCCATTTATTTTGACTAAATGTTCTGTGGGTAAACGCTTTCCAGGTTCAGGATCTATCCGATGTAATACTGAATTACCATAAACCTCTGGGACGTGGGGAATGAGAGTACCGCCAGAAGCAACGATGAGAATTTGTAAACCTCGACATATACCTAACACAGGTAAATGATGTTGCATAGCATATTTGGCTAATTGCAATTCAAAAGCATCGCGATCGCTATCTATAGAATAAATGCTGGGATGATCTAAACCTTCATACCACACAGGGTTAATGTCTCCACCACCGGATATGATTAAACCATCCAAAGCCTCTAATAATATCGCCGGGTCAGTTTCACCTGGTGGTAATAATATGGGAGTACCACCTGCGGCGCGGACTGCATCTATATAAACACTTGGCAAAGAAAACGGTAATGCTTCTTGCCGACCGTAGGTTGTAATGCCAATCAACGCCTTTCGAGACCTTCTACTCATCGTTTTTCTTTGCTCCTAGGGTTTTTAAAGTTTTAATTTGAGCTTCTGTGAGATTCACTGCACCTGTGATATCCATCCCTTCACAGAGTCTGGGAGACCTGAGTGTTTTTTTCAACTCTCCTGTTTCTGTATCCCAAAGTATAATAGTGCCATCTTCACTGCTACTAGCAAGAGTTTGACCATCAACACTAAAGACTATAGACCAGATTCTTTCTTGATGTCCGGTCAAAGTTTGGTAGAGTTTAGCGGTTTTGATATCCCAAATTTCAATAATTGGGTTTCCCCCTGCACTTGCCACAAAACGACCTTTAGGGCTAAAAGCCACAGTCCGCACCCAGCCAGTTTCTCCTTTCAAGGTTTGGATACACTTACCTGTAGTTACATCCCAGAGCTTAATCGTGTGGTCTTCGCTACCACTCACAAGGATATTACCATCTGGACTAAAACGTACAGACCGCACCCATCCATCATGACCAAAGAGAGTTTTAAGGCATTTACCTGTATCTACATCCCACAATTTGATTGTGCAGTCTTCGCTACCACTAGCTAAGATCCTGCTATCTGGACTAAAAGTTACAGACCAGAGCCAGTTTTTATGATTCTCTTGAGTTTGGCGATATTCACCTGAGTGAATATTCCATATTCTTAATATTTTGTCATCGCCACCACTGGCTAAATAACGACCATCTGGACTAAAAGCCACAGTCAAAATGCGATCGAAATGGTCTACTAAAGTTTTGCGATGTTGACCAGTTTGAGTATCCCATAATCTGATAGTTTGGTCGTCACTACCACTAACAATCGTACTCCCGTCAGGACTCAAGGCAACTGCGCGTATTCTATTGGTATGCCCTGCCAAAGATTTACTTTCACCTGTATCTAAGTTCCAGAGTTTAATAGTTTTATCGTCATTGCCACTAATTAAGATGTTACCACTAGGATGAAAAACTAAAGACCAAGCCCAATCTGTGTAACCTTGAAGAGTTTTGAGACATTCACCTGTATGAGTATCCCAAAATTTCACAGTTTTGTCATCGCTACTACTGATTAAAGTTTTACCTTCAGGATCGGTAAAGGTAACAGACCAAACTTTTTCTGTATGTTCTGATAAAGTTCGGTAGCGTTTGTTAGCATTAATATCCCACAAAATTACCTTATGGTCTTCACTGGCACTAGCCAAAATGCGAGAATTTGGTTCTGGGCTAAATGCTAGCGATCGCACTCTTTGCGTATGTCCTGGTAAAGTTTGGAGATACTTGCCGCTATGAATATCCCAGAGCCTAATGGTATGGTCATCACTACCACTGGCTAAAATCTTACCATCAGAACTAAAGGCAACTGTACGTACCCGCGCTGTATGTTGTCCTTCCAGAGTTCTTATGTAATTTCCTGTGTGTGCATCCCATAAAATTACTGTCCTGTCACTACTACCACTAGCTAAAATTTTGCCATCTGGACTAAAAGCAACTTCACGTACCCAATGAGTATGTTTTTCGAGAATTTTCCAGCATTCAGCAGTATGAATATTCCATAGTCTAACTGTTTTATCTTCGCTACTACTAGCTACTGTTTTTCCATCTGGGCTAAATGCTACTGACCAGACTCTTTCTTTATGTCCTTGTAACGATCTCAAAAATTGACCAGTTGTGGTATTCCATAATCTGACCGTTTTATCGTCACTACCACTTACTAAGATTTCTCCATCAGGACTAAAAGCCACCGATCTAATCCAATTTGTATGCCCTTCTAAAGTTAAAAGTTGATGACCTTTAGCATCTCTAAGACGAATTTCACTTTTAGTATCACCCAATGCAATCATCGATTTTTTCGAGTTATACGCCACTGCTAAAACAATCCCAAAGGACTCTGTAAACCGTGTTTTGTTTAAATCTGCATTAACAAATTTTACATCACGTAAATCTGCTCCTCTTAAATATGCCTGCCATACCGTGAAATTGGATAAATCAAGCCCAGATAAATTGTAGTTATGATAGCGTAATAAATCTAAAATATTACCCACAAGATATCCTTTGGGTAAATCCCTAATTTTCTGCTTTTGCTCCTTCAGAAATTTAACTAGTTTCGTATCTAAGTCATTAATATTTTTAGCAATTGGTTTAATAATTAATTGTATCTGGCTATTTCTTACATAGTCTTGGGCAGTAGCTTTGGCTAAAGTAAATCTATTAAAAAATTGCGTCTCTCCAGAATTTAACTCTTTACTTACCTGCCGAATCAGAATACCTGTCATATATTCCAATACGACATTTTGCAGGGTAAACTTACCATCAACGGCTTCAATTAATGAGCATCGTTTCAGGTTTTCTAAGGCATTAATTGCATCAAAATATATTGGTTTTTCGGTAATATCGTCAAATAACTCCAAAGCTGATACTGGCTCTCGATTAATTGCCAACCAGTACATAATTTCTTGTTCTAATTTTGTCAGATGGGTAAATTGCTGCTCTAATAAACTTTCTATCCCTACAAATGGTGTCAAGGTAATTTCTTGAGATAAAAATTCCGAAACATTCCCGCTAAATAAATCTTGAATAAAAGTAGATACTATTTTTAAGGCTAAAGGATTACCACTGTATAATCTTACTAGTTTTTGTATTTCCTGGTCTGTACCAGTAAGTTTTTTAGCCTCCAAGATTTTCATTACTTCTAAATCTTTTAAACCTTGGAGTGGTAAATAAGAAATTAGCAAATTTTCATCTTCTTGCATAGCAATTTTTTTCGGTTTGATCCGACTTGTAAATACTAAACAACTTTGGTGATGTAATTCGCCGATACGCTGAATTAAAATACTATAGTCTTGATATTCATCACGGTATTGTTCTGCATGGGAGCCATCCGCCAGGATTGATTCAAAATTATCTAAAATTAATAAACAACGGGAAGACCTCAAATGTTCCAGCAACCGTGTAATTTTTTCATGAATATTACCTGTAAGATCAATTTCTTCTTGATTCGACAAAAATTTAATGATCCCATTCAGTATTGTCTCTAACTTGGGAGCCTCTCGGAGACTACGCCAGATAATATAATCAAAATCTGACTTTAATTGTGCCGCTAATTTCACGGATAAAGCGGTTTTTCCCAGTCCACCCATTCCCAGCAACCCCACAATTCGACACCGTTCGTTGACGATCCATTGTCGGAGAGTAGCTAATTCCTCGGTACGTCCGTAAAAAGTGACAGTATCCGGTGCTTCTCCTAAATCTTGTTTACTGTTGGAGGAGCTTTTCTCAGCCACAGGAACTATCTGATGAGAGGTTCCGTTAATGAGTTCTGGTTTGTATTTAGCAAATAATGTGACTAATTCGGATTTTTTAGTGACATCAAATGCTCTATATAGTCTTTCTAGGTACTTTCTGACTGTCGCTGGCTGAATAACCAGAACTTGAGCGATCGCTTCATCTAACTCCCCAGCCAAAACTAAACGCAACACTTCTTGGCGACGTGGCGTTAGTTTATCGAAGGTTTCATTCAACTGTTGTTGATTCATATCGTTTGGCGGCTTTCCACCTAACATCCGATTTAGTGACTAAGAATAGCTTACAATCTAAAAGCTTTTGTGACACTTGTCACTTGTATGGAAATCTTGATTTTTTGAGATTCTCAATTGATGGAAAATGTGAAATATAGTAACGTGCCGATTGCTAAGGAGCCCTTCAACAAAAGGCTTTGAGCAATCTACACTCTACTTGCGTATTTGACTACAGCCATACAAATAAAATTTCTCACTTAACTGCTTGACAGTAATCGGATCGGTATGAGATAGTTCTATACATGAGACAGTTGTCACAGATTACGACATTTAGTTCCTGAAAAAACACAATTAAAACTGCTCACTCAATCATGTAAGCAAATCCCCTGGTAGATTCCTGTTCGCAAAGGTGACACCTTTCTTTTTAGCAATTGAACGGTTGACACATTTGTAATTTTTAACTGAGAGTCTAGCACTGGTATAGCATAAGGTTGCGTAACTATGCCCAGAGAAACTAGCGAAGCGAATGAAGTTGACAGAATTGTAACTCGGCTGCTGGTAATTCTTCTTACTTGTTGGCATGAGACTGGATTCGGTCACATAGAAGTAAAAAGCGAACGAATTAAGCGTGGTCAAATTGTGGTGACTATCATGGGTTCTACCCACTATCGATATGTCATCAATAACGAGGATTTACAGAATTGGTTGATGGACGAGAAGAAATCGAATTACGCTACAAGTGAATTCCAAATTCTAACACAATTGAATAAGTATCACCAAACAACTGAATAATTAGATATTCTTCTCAAAAACAAGTAAAGCTTAGGTATAGTTGTGACGACTAACCAATAGCAAGACGAATAAAATACAGTCAAAAATGTGCAACCCCTAGCCATGATAAATGTGATTTTTACAAGGCAGGAAAAGTTTATCTAACTTTTCCTGCCTTATATTTTAAGGGGTGATTGATTGATTGATAGAAAAAGTTAGCAAATTTTTGGATAGCATAACTATGAAAACTCAACAAGAAAATAAAAATAACTTCTTATTTCGATTAGCTTCAAGATTTTTGAAATACCTGCTGCTATTTATATTTGGCTTGGCGATAACCCTTGTTATTTCTAATATTTTGGGATTAGGGGGTGTGACTCAAATGCTGTTACCTATGATTGCAGACTTGTTGGCAAAATTGACTATTATTCTAATATGTTTGTTTGCCACCGCCATAATTATTGAGTCTTTACTAAAAAAATAAATTGATCGGCATCTCATAGATGGCTAATGATTCAATACCGTTCAGTTAAGGCTAAAAATCAATATCCATGTAGGTTGAATTGAGCAATAAAATTCCACCTATGCGAAGCTTAATGTTTTGCACTCCGCTCTATCCAACCTACAATATACTTGACTTTAACTGAAATGTATTGCAATGCACTAGGATGCTGAAACTATCTTAGTTTGACTGGCATTACTATGAACTAGAAGCAGAAGTATTGAATCTTAAAATTTGAAGGTCGTAGCCAAGTTATATATTGCCAGATGCTGAATATTGAGGGTGCGGTTGATGAAACCAAACGGATCGGAAGTATGAAATTTAAATCCTCTGCATAATCCATGAATAACGAACCAACTCCTAGTTCTCATTCCACAATCAAACTGTTCATTACCCAAGAACGCTTGCGCCAAGCACGTTATAGTTTTAATCTGTCCTTGATTGCTACTACAGTATCTTTCTTTATTGGCTTTGTAGGCGCTGGGCTAATTTTGTCAAATAAAATTCCCGAAGGAAGTGTTGCTGCTGCTGGAGGTTTGGTTTCAAGTGTACGTTGTATTCAACTTGCTAAGGACGCAAACGATAGACTTGACAAGATTTTAGCAGAAATAAAGAACGAAAAAAATTAACTGCTAAAATCATGGGATTGACTTCCTCTCTGCAACTATACCAATTAGCGATCGCTCAACTGAGAGCATCCCCTTTTGGCGATCGCCAAAAGGGGACAGCATATTACCATCACGTTCAATCAGTGTTAATCGCCCATCAGTGTCATAATCATAATTTTCAGTTTCACCTGCTTCCGTTATAGTATCGACTCGATCCGCAGCGAGCAGCCCAAGAATGCTTACGACTCATGGGCATGGCATTGAAGAATCTCGCCAGCGCGATGAACAATACCCAGACACTCGAAGTTGCGGCGATAATCTTGGGAAGCGAACCGACACCAATTGCGATCGCATATCGAGCCGAGCAATTAGAAATGTTGCCTCAAGCGATTAGTGACATTAGGGAAGTTTTAGCTAAACCTGAGTGTACTTGGCAGGATTTTTGGGATGTTGTCCAATAGTACGAAGTGATTAAATTAGATTATTTGGTGGAATTGACCATCAATCCTGACATACTATTCAAGGGAGTTGCAACAGAGTTGGATAGTCTGTGTAGCCATGTTCACTACCACCATAGAACGTCCTGACATCACCTTCGCTTAGAGGGGCATTGAGTCATAGCCGCTCCACTAAGTCAGGGTGGGAGCAATGCGATTTTGTGAGCAGGGGATGCAGGGGAGGCAGGGGAGGCAGGGGAAGAGAAAGAAATAAGTGTATTTATAGCTATAAAGGTCGTAAAAAATACTAAAGTTTTCTCTTCACTCCCTCTGCCTCAAGAGCTCTTTTCACGAGGATCTCACTTTTTCGCGTTGCTCCCATCAGGGTTAGAGATAAATGGTCGCCCCAAAACTATGGCATCAGCCCGCCCGCTTGTAATTGCATTTGCTTTATTCCCAATATGTCTTCCAATCATCCTTAAAAGCTTGCTGTAATTTTTTCATATAAGCATATGTTTTAATTTTCACCATCCATACGTTATTACTATCGCTGCCACCTCCTTTACAAATAACACCTTCTGATACACCATATTTTCCTTCTCGAATATCATCAATAAATTGACCTGTTAGCTTACCGCGATAAACAACCTGTGCAATGTTTAGGTAATTAAAATCTTGGAGAAATCGTTCGGGAGCAATAATACATTTCTCAGTTTGGACATCAAAGAGAATCAGTTGTTTTGGGTCATCTTTTCGATGCATCCCTGCAAAGGAGTTAGTCCCAAAAAACTCTGTAAATACAGTGATTTCTGGAGAGTGATAATTTGAATTTTCTTGAAATACTCTTTGCAAAGGATTAGCAAAGTCTCTGTTAAAAATCTCAGGAGCTTCTTCTAAACCTGGATGAGCTTTGTTAAATTGTGCAATTCCCATATCATCTAAATCAAACCGATCCCGACGCGTACCAAAGGCATACCATCCAAGTTCCAATTCCCAAACCCAGTGAAGATTTGTACCATCATATTTCTCAAAAGCTATGCAGCGTTCCCAAGGACAATTTTTGCTATCTGGAATTTTTGGATAAACAAGTTGCACTCGTGTCATTGCGATCAAAAGAGGTCTGTAACGCTTGCATTATAGAACCGACAATATCCAAAATAGTATATTTTGTGGTAAAAGAATATAGCGGAAAGTTTTTTGATACTAAAGGATGAGTGAGATACTGAATTAAATTGAGAAGAATCCTCAAGAGACAAAGCGGTTAAGGGCTACATTCTAGCCATACAAGGACTTTTAAAACATCCTCCTAAGAGCGTTATAGAATAGAAATAAACCTTATATACATTAGCTAATTAAGCAAAATTGCCCATGACCACTTCTAAACGCCACTACCACATTACTACCTTCGGTTGTCAGATGAATAAAGCTGACTCAGAGCGCATGGCTGGCGTTTTGGAAGACATGGGCTTTGAATGGTCAGAAGATCCAAATAATGCAGATGTAATTCTCTACAATACCTGCACAATTCGAGATAATGCCGAGCAAAAGGTATATTCCTATCTTGGCAGACAGGCAAAGCGTAAGCATGAGCAACCTGATTTAACCCTGATTGTTGCTGGTTGTGTTGCCCAGCAAGAAGGCGAAGCGCTGTTGCGGCGAGTTCCAGAATTAGATTTGGTAATGGGGCCACAACACGCTAATCGTCTCAAAGATTTGTTGGAGTCGGTGTTTGACGGCAATCAAGTTGTTGCAACCGAGTTGGTTCATATTATTGAAGATATTACCCAGCCGAGAAGGGATAGTAAAGTCACAGCTTGGGTAAATGTAATTTACGGCTGTAACGAACGCTGCACATATTGCGTGGTTCCTAATGTGCGCGGTATCGAACAATCTCGCACGCCGTCAGCAATCCGGGCTGAAATGTCAGAATTAGGACGGCAAGGTTATAAAGAGATTACTTTACTTGGTCAAAATATTGACGCTTACGGTAGAGATTTGCCAGGAACAACGCCAGAGGGACGACATCTGCACAACTTCACAGATTTACTTTATTACGTCCATGATGTGCCGGGGATTGAAAGATTGAGATTTGCTACTAGCCACCCGCGTTATTTTACAGAGAGATTAATTAAGGCTTGTGCTGAGTTGCCCAAAGTCTGCAAACACTTCCATATTCCCTTTCAATCTGGGGATAATGAACTTTTAAAGGCGATGTCGCGGGGTTATACCCATGAGAAATATCGCCGGATTATCGATACCATTCGGCGATATATGCCAGATGCTTCCATTAGTGCTGATGCAATTGTCGGTTTTCCTGGGGAGACAGAGGCACAGTTTGAAAATACCTTGAAACTGGTGGAAGATATTGGCTTTGATATGTTGAATACAGCAGCATATTCACCGCGTCCAGGGACACCTGCTGCTTTGTGGGACAATCAGCTAAGTGAAGAAATTAAAAGCGATCGCCTCCAACGGCTCAATCATCTGGGAAACTTGAAAGTAGCCGAGCGATCGCAACGTTACTTTGGACGCATCGAATCCGTTTTAGTAGAAGACCAAAACCCCAAAGATAAAACTCAAGTCATGGGACGCACTGACGGTAATCGTCTGACATTCTTCAGTGGCGACATCAAAGAATTGAAAGGGCAGTTAGTGAAGGTAAAAATTATCGAAGTTCGCCCTTTTAGCTTGACGGGTGAACCAGTTGAAGTGAGACAAGCCTTATCTGTCTAATAATTAGACATTTGGTGAAATTAAATATGCATCATCCAGAACCCTTGTAAAAACGTAGCAATGCTACGTCTTCACATTCTTTGTCATCAGATATCTATTTCACCTTAACCCGGAAACGGATAAACCCGTAGGAATTAATTGGTGTACCTGGTGCAGTTGCATTTGGCACATTTCCCAAATTCACAACCACAACACCGTTAGTATTACTACCATCACATTTGATACTAGGGTAATTAGTCGTGGGGTTAACACCTGGGGATAAATATTCTGCTGTATCCCCATCTTTGGTATTAGTTAAGGATTCAGTTACACCATTGTTTTGCCAAATGATCCCTCGATCGCCACTACTAAGACCACTTGTGTTTTTAGGTGCGAAATTATTGAATGCAGTTGGTATGAAAGTGGCATTATCAGGAATGCGATCGCAAATCAAAACATTATTTGCTGTTGCCTTACCTGCGGAGAGGAAATAAATCGTATATTCTATTTCTTCACCAGGCTTGACATAACCGCCATTAATGCCGCCGAGCATGAAGCTATTTAAGGACGGCCACTTGTCAGTATCCTGGGGCGGGTCTGTTGGTGTGGGTTGGGTTGGAATGGTAATGTCATTATCATCGTAGGGATTAGTTGGGCTATCAATATAACTGACTAAAGAATCCCCCCCAAGTGTGGTTGTGCCGCCATTAATCGCTGTAATCCGTTTCACAAGCAAGACATTAGGTATTGTGGCGAGAGCAGTTCCTGCGGTAAAGGGTATACTCACCGTTGCAGGCGTGGGATCAACTTGCCCGGCTCTATCCACAGCCGCGTAGGTAAAGCTGACGGTAATCGTTCCATCGTTGGGGTCAAGCTGCAATAACGTAGGGTTATAGTTAGAAATTATCTGTCCTGCGGTTACAGCAGTGCCGTTATAGGTCAGCGTACCATTGGTCGGCAAGGTGACAATCTTGAACGTATTGCCACTGCCCAATGCGCCATCTTCTGGATCAGTTCCCGCCAAGGTTGGCACCTGCACCTTCGCTGTGCCACCGGGATTGGTTTGAGAAGCGGGACTAAGAGTGGTTGTATCTGGGACTTGTTCAATCCCAAAGTTGACACCAGTGACATTGCTAGTAGTGACGCTGACACTGACTTTGCTATCCACTGTACCATCAACTACCCCATTCAGGTTCTCTCCAGTGCTGACCCAACCAGAGGGGAGTGCGATCGCAGGGGGTGCAGCCCCAACAGTTGCCGTCGCCGTGGTGATTTGCACGGTGTAGTTTGCATTGGCAGGTACATTACTAAAGGTGTAAGTACCATTGGCTGCTACAGTAGAGGTGGCAACCACTTTATTTGTGCTATCAACCAACACGGCATTTATTCCACCTGCATTGGTTCCAGTTTCTGTACCATTGATTAGCTTGCTACCATCAATATCATCGAAAACTGTACCGGAGATGGTGACAGGTGCTGCGGTAAAAGGCATACTCACCGTCGCAGGCGTGGGATCAACTTGCCCGGCTCTATCCACAGCCGCGTAGGTAAAGCTGACGGTAATCGTTCCATCGTTGGGGTCAAGCTGCAATAACGTAGGGTTATAGTTAGAAATTATCTGTCCTGCGGTTACAGCAGTGCCGTTATAGGTCAGCGTACCATTGGTTGGCAAGGTGACAATCTTGAATGTATTGCCACTGCCCAATGCGCCATCTTCTGGGTCAGTTCCCGCCAAGGTTGGCACCTGCACCTTCGCTGTGCCACCGGGATTGGTTTGAGAAGCGGGACTGAGAGTGGTTGTATCTGGGACTTGTTCAATCCCAAAGTTGACACCAGTCACATTGTTAGTAGTGACGCTGACACTGACTTTGCTATCCACTGTACCGTCGATCGTACCGTTGAGATTTTCACCTGTACTCACCCAGTTAGTCGGAAGGCTAACAGCAGGGGGAGTGGAACCTACGGTTGCAGTTGCGGTAGTGATTTGAACAGTGTAGTTCGCATTAGATGGCACGTTGCTGAAGGTGTAAGTCCCGTTGGTCGCCACTGCCGTAGTCGCAACCACTTGATTGCTGCTATTGACCAAGACTGCATTGAGTCCACCTCCATTGTTTCCAGTTTCAGTCCCATTTTGAATTTTGCTGCCATCGGCATCATCAAAAACTGTACCAGAGATGCTCACCTTAGGGGTAACTGACAGAGTGGAAGTAGCAGCATTAGCGTTGTTACCTACGAAAGTTTTCAAGGCTCCAGCCGCAATGCTGTTCGTATAAGTACCTGCACTATTAGCTGTGACATTGACAGAAACGGTGCAACCACCAGCAGGAATTTTAAACCCATCATTTAAGCTAATTAAAGCACTTCCTGCTGTTGCTGTGACTGTATTTCCGGAAATAGTTGTACAAGTACCACTTAACCCATTAGGAGTACTAACAGTTAACCCAGATTGAAAGTTATCAGTTAATGCTTGTATTAGGTAAATCGGAACCAAATTAGTATTACCCAGAGTCAACGTCAGAGTACTATTTGCTGGTATAGTTGTTACGGTGTCTGGACTAAATGACTTACTAATAGTGGGTAAATCCGGTGGTGGAGAACCACAAGCAGCTAAGTCATTCGTTCCAGTAGCACTAGTAAGTAGAGTTGCAGCTTTGGTGGTGAAGTCCAACTCATAAGTTCCGTTGCTAGTACTGACATAAAATTTATTTGTAGATGGGTCGATCGCCAGACCATTAACTGCAGCACCACTAACTCCTGTAATAAGATTGTTTCCATTAACTGGTGTTGCTGTGCCTGTAGTACCAGAAATAGTAATTGAATAAAGCTGAGAAGTGTAGCTACCACCACTGCTGCTGGTGTCACCAACCGCATAAAGAACACCGTCAGTGCCGATCGCAATATCTCCGTTAGTAACTCTAGGGGAAGCATCATTATTCCCAGGAATACCACTGATGCTTATGGTTGAGCCTGTCTGGCTGCCTGTACTTGGATTGACTTCAATTAATGTTCTGTTTGAGTAATAAACATATAATTTGCCACTGGCGTTGAATGTGGCACCAATGATAGTAGTGGTGTCACCAGGAAGAGTTCCTGTTAGAGTGGTTTGACTACCTGTATTTGGATTATAAACAACTATATTGCCTGTAGCCCGATTCACGAAAAATAGATTGCCAGTTGATGGTTGGGTGGCGATCGCATTAATGTTGCCACCATTGTAAGTAGCTACGCTTACATAACTTTTCGTGATTGAGTTGTAGTAACCAATTTGTGATTGAGTTGATGTAGGTACACCAGATCTACTAGAGTACACACCAGCACAAGCACTACCTGCCCAACTGCGTTCTGGATTAAAAGTAATGCCGATTCCAACGCTGGTACTGATAGTTAGTAAGGAAGTACACACAGAAAGACTGATGCCTGGAATACTTTTCCAAGCAGGTTTATTGATCGATTTTAAATTCTTAAATAAAGATTTCATAATTTAGCTTAAGTAAAAATACATACTTGGCAAAAAGAAGCTTATAGATTTACACATAACAGAATGAAAATTGAAGCGTTTTTGCACTAGATTCAAAACGGATAAAAAATAGTTACGACAATAGCATTCCCACGAATAATGGTTAAATATCTAAGTAAAATTACTTAATTAAAATTTCATTATTTCGGTTTGTAGAGATGTAGCAGTGCTACGTCTCTACAAATAACCGTTTTATATTTCACGCCTTTGCGTCTCCCTCGTTGCAGCCTTGAGTTTATCCACCAAAGTTTTCATTGCAGATTCCTGTTGCTGACGTGGTACAGGTTTTTGCTGTCCAAAGCCATCAAATAATTCGTTGAGTTTGACGCTTATACCCAAATATGCACCTCCCGCAGAACGTGTTCCTGAGAAATCCCGGTCATCAACTTTACCAAACACATATCCAGCCGAAACGCGCAGGTTAGGTGTGAGGTAGTAACCTGTTTCTACAACAAACCCTGTTTCGCTGTAGCTAGACTGACTAATTACACGAGCTTCACCCACCAAATCCCAGCTATATCCTAAGCGATAAGTAGCGCGGAATTGGGCCAGATTTACTGTGCTAGTACCAGCTAAATCACTGGCTATGTAAGAAGTACTGTTACGCAAGGCATACTTGCCGTAGAATTCCCATTGCCAGTTAGGAGCGTAAATAGCCTCTAAAGCAAAAGTATGGTCTTGGGAACCCGTACCGCTACCTAAGAGGATAGTGTCAGGGATAGTTGATGGATTTTGGCGATATTCATAACGTAATAAAGCATTAAATTTATCGCTATTGGGGTCGCGGTAAGCTAAACCTAGCTTTAGGTTAGCAGTATCTCCCAATCCTGAAAGTTTTTGATTGGAAGAACCAGCTTGTTGATAACGTACCAAAGCTGTGAGAGCCGGAGAAATTTTACCCGCAGCACCTGCGGTAATTACTGTATTGCTACCACCAGAAGAGGAACGATGTTCGTAACGGGCACTGGCTTGAAACTGCGGATTATCAGAGTATTCCAGCCCCACACTGTAACTATCGCCACCATCGAATCCGATCGCAGATGCTGATTGACCAAAAGCGAATGGTTGGGCATATTGTTGACCAGCCGCAGTCCGTCCGAAGAAGTTGCCAAAGACGTGTTCATAAGCAACATTCAGTCGCAATCCCGAAGCAATAGTCCAACGATTATTTAAACCAATCGCCCCTTGGGTAGTCATTTCGTTAGCACCACCCAAAATTGAATAACGACCGGTCAAGGTGGTATCTGATCCGAGTTTGTGTTCACCGTTGATACTCAAGCTGGTGATGGAATTGCCCGAATATTGACCGCTAGTGTAAAACTGTTGGGCCAGACTGATATTCACACCAGGAATTGCTGCCCAATTCAACCCCAAAATGGTACGGTCTGGGTAAACAGTATCTTTTTGGGAAGATAAACTCAGTTCATTTTGGGCTTGGAAAGTTAGATTCTTCGCAAGAGGAACAGAAAAACGCGATCGCAATTGATCAGAATCACCACTCAGGGCGCTGTCGGGGATGCGGTCTTCCCGATGACGATGAATCCAATCCACATCAAGGGTAGCGTTACCCAAGCGTTGTTGAATCCCGGCGGAAATCGTCGTCAGTGAATTATTAACATTGCTCCCAGGTATGGCCTCAGAACGCGGTGCGAACAGCTCTTCAAAGGTGTCTAGAGGTTGGGGAGCAATCCCAAAGTTGTCTTCGTGGTCATATTGCGCCCTGACATTGGTACTTGACGAGAGTTTAGCTGTAACCTGCGCTCCATAACGGGTTTGTCCTGGGACAAAGCTGATAGTGGAATTATTAGCAAAACCTGTATCAGCAAAGCGATAATAGGCACGACCTAAAATCCCATTGGCAATTTGTCCCTCAGCTTCTAACCGATACGCATCACCCCTGATTTTTCCCACAACATCAGAATCATTAGTGGAATGGGCATATTCTGCGATTAACCTACCTTGATTACCCAAAGAAATCAGTGCATCTGTGCCGTAGAGTTGAAAGTCACGCACCCCGTGATTTTCTTGGACGTAAGTTGCACCGATCCAACTTTCCTGATTAAGTTTGCGGGAAAGATTATATTGCAGACGACCTGCAAAGATATTCCCATCAGAGTCTTGGCTGTCATATTGATAGCTAACAACAATCCGGCGTACTAAGACTTGTCCAGTTTGATCAATATCAGTGCGAAGAATGGGTTCGCGAAATAATAAGGTACCGCGATCGTAGTCGATTTCGTAGTCTGGGCCTCGGTTAAGCTGCTTGCGTTCTAGTACAGTCCCAGGACGATTAAGTTCTTCTAACTCGATAAAGACATTTTCACTGCCTGGTTGTAGTATTCTGCGAGATAGGAAGTAATAACCACTAGTACCATCGGGAGCAATAGTATCCCGTTGAAACCCTTCTAAGTGGTTGCCATATAAACCTGTAATTTGTAAGTTCCCTAAGTTGTAGTTAGCTTTAAAGCCGTGGAGTTGACGGGTGATAGAAGTAAATTGCTGCGATTGCCGAGCAAATTCTTCTGTGTTGTAGTCACCCCACATGGCATAATCTGGATCGGCTCCAGGGATACGAGTTGAACGTTCAATACGCAGATATACGCTGTCAATGGAAGGAGCTATCGCATCAACTTGGGAGCTATCACCGTAGACAGGATAGTTTTGTTCGTTGAATTGATAAGTTTTAAACAGACGATTATCACAGTTGCAATCTTCGTTGAGATTACGAGAACTGTTGTATGCGCCTGTAAACAACCATTCTCCGATCGCACCAGTGGCAAAGATCGCTGAGTGGAAATCTAATTGCGTTCTATTATCTTTGTCAGGAGGGAGAAAATCACGGAAACTGCCGTAATAATCTGTACCTTTAGCGCCCAAACGTAAATCTATTACCCCTGTTACCAAACTCGGACGCAGTGCTGTTTCAAACTGTAGTTGGGTAAAGGCTTCTAAATCATTAGCGATCGCGCGAATTTGTACAGTTTGCGCTTTTAGCTCTGATCGCAAAGTAGCTGTAAATTGCCCCGCTTTCGCCTCTACTTGAAATCCGGGTTCATCGGGTTTGAAATCTTTTCCAATAAACTCCCCAGCGTTGGGTATCAAAGTAACAACAGTATCACGATTAGAGCGATTGCCATTTACATCCATGAGTTGACCCCGGATTGTCGCTGTAGAACGTCCATCTGCTGGGATACGAGACTCAACTGTTTCTAAGGTTAGTTTCTGTGGCGCTCCCCGGACTGCTACTTGCATCGTTACAGGGGGTTCTGTCCCTCCAACTACTTGTGCAGAGATGGTGTTATTACCTTCTTTTAAGGAGACACCATACCATGTCTGCGTTACCAAATTGGTGGTGGCATCGGTTTCCGTCCGTCCAACTAAGGAAGGGTCTACCAACGCACCATTTACCCGCAATTCCACTTTACTACCAACGGTAAATTGCACAATCACCGTAGTAGCTGGTACATCTACAACACTATTAGGCGTTGGAGTCAAAATTTTAATTGCTGTGGAAATGGGGGACACGGGGAGATTTTGATTCACCCCTTGTCCACTTGTTCCTGCGTCTACTCCAGCTATTTTGCTTAAGCCTCTAGGTAAATCAACAGAAGTTGCTGGTTGGAATGCTTGTATTTTCGTTGTAGAAGCTTGAAACTGGATCTCGGTGTCTTTACGTCCTTCGTTCTTGATTCCGGCTATTTTGCGTAAGCCTCTGGGCAAATCAACAGAAGTTGCTGGTTGAAATGCTTGTATTTGCGTTTCACTTGGCTGAACATTTGGAATTGAAGTATCAGTAACTGGTGCTGAAGAAGTTGAGGTAAGTTCGTCGGAACTTCCCAAAAGATGGGGCGAATTTGAATCCGTACTTTTTTCAAGCACTTTCTCCTGATCTGCTTGAACTTCGGTCTGATTTTTCACATCATCTGCAACAACCAAAGCAAAACCTAACTCTCCAGCCCCCTTATTTACTAGTGTTGGGGGAGAATTCAAAGCCTCTTTGCTAGAAGGGGAGAGGTTTTCCAGATCACCTGAAAAGTCAGGATCTTCAACACCCTTGTCTGCTTGCGAAGACGAATCGGGGAAAAAAAGATTTTCACTTGCAGGTTCTGCCTTAACTATGGCAGGATACAAAATGAGGCTGAAAGCTATTGGCATCACCCCCATCATCTTCAGGTTGAAAATACTTGTATGGTGCAGTCTGGGCTTCATTTCTTGACTGGCTCCTGGAAGGCGGGGGTAACTGCGAAGTTCATGCGTACCAAGCCACCAGGCTCTAAACGCACTAGGCGAGATTGACTATTACGTTCGCGGAATTTTTGGTTGGGAGCCAATGTGTAACCGGGTACACTACTGAGGTCTAGTACACCTGTGTGGTTTCCTGGTAAGACGTTGGCTAAAGAGAATAAACCATTAGGATCTGTAGTGATGCGGTTTCCGTCCTCCATAAAAATCACCGCATTTGGTATTCCAGGCTCACCACGCTGTTGTTCACCGTCAAAGTTTTTATCAACAAACACGCGACCGATGATTGTGCCACAATCAGAAACGATTCCTGGACGAATTTTTAACTGGTGCGTTGCAGGGCCATCCTTGGTGCTGAAACGGTTATCAGCTCGTTGAGCATTAACGATCGCACTATTGCGACCGTTACCACGCAGAGCATCGGCTGTGAGTTGAGCAGCGTAGGCAATATTCAAGGTTTTTTCTGTGGGGATCGTTACATCTGTGCGGAATGTCACCGTGTTACCATTGCGTTCTGAGGTGATAGTAATTGCTTGACCATCTAACTCTCCCCGCACAGATTTAGGCAAAAACTGGAATCCTAAAGGTAAGTTGTCGGTGATAAATATATTATTCAAACCTGCATCACCTAGATTTTTTACTGAGAGACGGTAGATTACTGTATCTCCAGGTTCGGCTGCGGCGCGATCGCCTGTTTTGATAATTTGCAACTGATTGGATTGACACATATTTGTAGTGAATTCAAAGGCTAATAAGTCCAGTCCCACTGTTTCTGCACTGGGAACCAAGACAACTGTTTGCTCTAGCCTGGTCTCACCTGTGATATTGATTGGTTGACCATCTAGGGAAGTAGCGATGTATTGCACGACATCATTATTAGTTTTTGCAACAATTTCAATCTTGATACGCCGTTGTTTGTAGATAGAATTCGGCGGTGGATTGACTACAAAAATATAGGCTCTACCTGGATCAGTTTGACCTTTATTCGGGTCGAGTAGAAAATTGTAGAAACCCGCAGGGTTATTTGTAAGGAAATATGGGTTACTATTCTCGGTATTTGGCGCTTTACCACCAGGAACGTTGTTATTAGGAATATCGGGTAACTCTGTTCGAGTCAAAGCAAGCAATCTGCCCAATTCTGTCCCTGTTGGGTCACTAGGGTTAAGTTCATATATGCCAACTGAAAAACCTGTATAGTCAGGTAAAACAGCGCCAGCACAACCTAATATTCGCCCTAATGGGTCAACTAATGGCTTAGGGTTAACATTAAGCTGATTAGAACTTCCTTGATATTCATAATTACTCGCAGAATCTGTATAAGTATAAGTAGCTTGATTAGTTATTGGCAAAGAGGCAGCCAGATTGTTAGTCGGTTGCGCGATCGCTGGTATAGAAGTGGAATGTAAAAAACTTGCTAGAAGGGCAGTAGCCGTTAACCTTTGATACCAGCTACTGCTAGAAGTAATTTTTTTAGGACTTAGGCACAAGATATCCCCCAACCCCCTTAAAAAGTTGGCTCTTAAGATCCCCCTTAAAAAGGGGGTTAGGGGGGATCTTATCCATATAGACATAGCGAATCAGCGCACTTGGGTTTGATAAGTGGCCTTGACTGTTGTTTTTGCTGCAACTAAAGGAACTTGCAAACGGACGTGGGTGTAAACATTCGCTGGTGCTGGTTTTGTTTCCACTTTGCCGTCAGGAAGAGTAACTTTAACAGTGGGATTTTCGACAAAGCTGCGTCCGCCATCAATGCTGTAAGTTATTTTTGTGTTATTAATTGCAGTTGCAGACTTCAATATGTAGACCATTCCTTTGGGAATAGGTTGATTGAGAATCAAATTCTTTACTGGGCGATCGCTCTTATTTTCACCAATTAATGTATATCTCAATACATCTCCTGGTTGCACCACAGCTTGACCTTTCAAAGGTTGCCATGCCTTGCTTTGCTTACCTTGTTGATCCTGTGCTACCACTTGCTTTTCTGCCTCTAAGCGCAACTGTATTTGCCCTTGAGGTTTGACATTTTGAGCAATCGCACTTGTAGAATGCCACAGAGAAGCCACTCCTGGCACTTGACTGACAAATGGTACTGTAGCAATAAGTGCGATCGCTCCTAAACTTGCAAAAGAAAGACGCTTCATATCAATAACCTCAAAAAACTTTCACAATGTATATTGCTGATTTATCTTTCCCTGTTTTCGGTGGGAACAATTGTTTTGTAGTTGGCACTTTTAGTCCTAAATCGCCAACTACAAACACAGATGCGCTATCACACCCCTCTTTTTTTACAAAGAGGGGTGAGGTCAAACTACCTAGTTAACTTTGCGTTGGAAGGTAAATGTTCTTTGAACACCCGGTGCAACCTGTCCAGTAGCAGTATCTACATACTTTGTGACATCACTGTTTACTGTAGTTCCAGTTTGATCGATGCCAGAGTTAGTAGCTGGATTACCAGTGAAGAACTGGATAGTCGAAGCCCCAGAATCTTTAGCTGAACCAACAATGTTGCTAGTATCAATTTGAGTGTTACTATCGTTGTCTAGCGCCCAGTTGTTGGGGGTTTGCGTACCATCTTCAGTAATCACAACTTTGTTAGCATTCAAAATCACGTTACCAGTTCCAGCTTGAGCATCAGAAATATTTTTGTACCGAATCTGGTACTCAATAATGTTGCCTGGAGCAGGATTTCTAGGTACATCAGCAACTCCTGGATTTGGATCAATAACAGTGGTGGTATTAGGATTTGTGTAAGCTGGTGTAGACTCAAAATCACCCTGATTTGCACCAACAGCTGGCCCAGTTCCTTGTAAAACTCGTGACACTTTCACCAGTTGTAAGAAGCCAGTGTAGACGCGATCGATGGTAATGTTGTTGACTTCACCAACATTAACTACACCATTATTATCAGTGTCAATGAAGGCAGTAATGGGTACTGGGAAACCTTTGCCGATATCAGTCGATAGTTTCGTACCAGCTGGTAAGTCAACTTCTAGACCATAATTAACACTGGCACCAGGAGCGACACCAGAGACTTTAATTGGTGTATTACCCGTTGCTATGGTAAAAGCACCAGTACCACTATTGTAGGTATAAACAGCCGATTGACTGTTATAGCTAACAGTCACATTTGTATTATTTGGCAAATCTGTAAGAGTTGCTGGTGCGGTTGGCACTATTGTAATATCGTTAGGGCTAGTACCATTGTTCTTAATTGTGTTAGTGAAGCCAACTGATTGCGGATCAAGTGTACTACCAGGCAATGTGTTAGGAGGAACAAGGGCAGATTTGTTGGTAAAGTCATCGTTGGTTAAACCCGATGGACCAGTGGCATCAGGTGCATTATTCGGTCCATTTAAAACTGAGCTCGCTTGAGCGACTGAAACAGTATAAACGTTGACATTTCCTGTTACAGAATTAGCACCTTGGTTGTTATTGCCTTTGTCAGTATTGGCGGGAGTAGTGGGATAATAGCCAGAATCAGGTGTAGTAGGAAAGGCTCCAGTAGTGGGGTCGATGTTATCTGGGTTTTGGTCACCTGAATCGTCAAAGAGTAGGGGGCTAGCTGGATCACCAGCAGTTTTACCGAACACTTGAGCGATGTTGTTAACATCTGTCGGTGTCGTTACTGTGATTCCAGTAGTTTTTACTTGCACACTAAAGCCTGTAACAGTTGTTCCAGTGGCAACTGTAGAGATAGAGTTAGGATCGTTAATAAAACCAACCCGTGTCACATTGGCTGGTGCTGTAGTGTTCCACTGAGCCTGAGCAGCATTTATACTTGTAGGATCGGCAGTGTAAACTACTATCCACCCTGGAGGAGCGGTTGGAGTCCCATTAAGAGTTGTGGATGCTGGAAGTGCATCAGAAACTAAGATGCGAGTAACTGGACTACCATTTACATTGATAGTTGTACCAGCTAAGGCTGCGGGTGTTAGCCCCTGATTGGTTACGTCATTGCCCTCAACTCGCAAGCTTAAACCATAAGTTAGCACATCATCATTGAGTACGGAAGCATTACCAGGGTTGTAAGCTGTCCGAGTTTTGAGTATTGTGGCTAGAGCAACGGTTTTAACAGTTTTGCCCACTTGAATTTGCTGGGTAATACTAGCTTCTCGTGTACCGTTAATTGGCACGCCAGCAACTTCCCCAGGACTTCCATCAGCGTTATCTACAGTATAAACGTCACCACCATCGGGACTCCGCAGTTGGTTTTGGGCATCACCAGGAGTGTTACCGAGGGTAACTTTGATTACATCACCCGATTGAGCGCCATTCTGTACGGTCACTGGCACACGCACCAACACAGTACCGCTAACCGGAATTGAGGGTGTATCTACACCACCTGCTGTTACGTTTGTCCAAGTTGCACCACCATCAGTACTGTATTGCAGTGTGCCACTAGCTGGTGTTGCCCCAGTTTTATCATTAGGAAGTACACCAGAAACTGTACCAGGCCCGGTTGTTGTTGCTTGGTTGGGAATATGGAATTTGGTGGGGTCGTTACCTACGTTCGTTAGGGTGTAGGTGTAGGTTAGTAAATCGGTAGCTGCAACAGAGCCACCATTATTATCTGTAACACCTGACGCGGTGACAGTGATACCAGCAACTTCTGCCACAGTTACAGTTACAGTGTTAGAAGTGGCATTTATAGTTGTCCCTGGCGCGTTGGGATCTTCGTAGCTCGCTGTCGCTGTGTTACTTATAGGTTGACCACCAGCTGTACCGTCAGCTAGTACAGGTGCAATAAATTGGAAAAGGCTACTACTTAATAATGCTGTTGCTACTAAAGATTGATAAAGCTGGCGCTGCTTGTTGATAAATTTCTTTTGATTTATCATGGAAATAATTTGTTTGTTTGCTGAACTTGTATCTTGGGTTTTGAGACAGGATAAAGTTCGGCAATTTCTTCAAGAATTACCAACTAGACCTGCCCAATACCTTAATGTTTCGGAAATGTCTATTTGAGTAGTTAACTTATTGACACTCCTAAAAAACTAGATTGAGACAATAGGAAGAAAATTTATTGCCTACTTGTTTTGCGTTTACCATTGATTATCAAGGCTGGCAACTACAAATAGGGGTAACTTACTGTGAATTGTCTATCTTCGTAGTAATGTAACTTTTGCCGCTACAAATATCTTCCGTATAAATAAGTAATTTATCTAGCGATGAAGTGAGTGGAGCAAAGCTGAAAAATTAACTTTATTTTGGGAATACACATAGTAATTTTAGTGATCTAATCAGACGCTAAAAACACTACAACTTATATATATGTAAATGCTTTTGAGTTTTTACTGTCATAGATGCATACTACCCTCTGGAGTTATTTAGATAAAAAAATCGAATTAAGTAAGTGATTCAGGTCACTAAAAATAGGATAGTGATTGAAATAAATATAAATTAATCATAAATTTAGTGTAACTTATCATACCAAGTGTTAATCGTTTTATGAATATTTATGTATAAATACTTACGGTATAAACATAAAATACAAGGATTGCAGGTTAAAAAAATACAAAAACAATTTTTTCAATACGAAACATACCCGACATATTTTATCGGGTATGTTTGACGGGTATTTTTGCTCGTGTTACTATCAGGCGACAGCCGACAGACAAACAGGGAAAGCTAGTTTATGACTCAGGCAATCAAAACCCAAAACCCAACCCAAACCAGCACTGCCTACTTTCAAGCCTTAAAGTGTAAGGAATGTGGTGCAGAATATGAACTCAAAGCCAGTAATGTTTGTGAGTCATGTTTTGGCCCCTTAGAAGTCAAGTATGACTACAGCGCCCTCCGTTTGACTGTCACTCGTGAAACAATTCAAGCGGGGCCCAATTCAATTTGGCGCTACCGTCCCTTTTTGCCTGTCGCAACTGACAATGTTATAGATGTGGGAACGGGTATGACTCCCTTAGTTCGTTCTCACCGTCTTGCCCGTCGCCTGGGTCTAAATAAGCTTTATATAAAAAATGATGCCGTTAATATGCCCACCTTGAGCTTTAAGGATCGGGTGGTGTCAGTCGCTCTATCAAGGGCGCGAGAGTTGGGTTTCACTACTGTTTCTTGTGCTAGCACTGGTAACTTGGCAAATTCTACAGCTGCGATCGCAGCCCACGCCGGTTTAGATTGCTGTGTGTTCATCCCCGCAGATTTAGAAGCCGGTAAAATTATCGGTAGCCTGATTTACAGTCCCACGCTGATGGCTGTCAAAGGCAACTACGATCAAGTCAATCGTCTCTGTTCAGAAGTTGCTAATACACATGGTTGGGGTTTTGTCAATATTAACCTGCGTCCTTACTACTCTGAAGGTTCCAAGACGCTAGGTTTTGAAGTTGCGGAACAACTAGGCTGGGAACTACCCGATCATGTGGTTGCTCCTTTAGCGTCTGGTTCACTATTTACCAAAATTTATAAGGGTTTCCAAGAATTTATCGAAGTTGGTTTAGTAGAAAACAAGAGCGTCCGTTTCAGTGGCGCTCAAGCTGAGGGTTGTTCGCCAATCGCTCAAGCCTTCAAAGAAGGACGCGACTTTATTAAGCCAGTGAAACCGAATACAATTGCGAAATCGCTAGCGATCGGTAATCCCGCAGACGGCATTTATGCTGTAGAGTTAGCTCAGAAAACTGGTGGTAATATTGAATCAGTCAATGATGCAGAAATTATTGATGGCATCAAGTTGCTGGCAGAAACCGAAGGCATCTTCACAGAAACAGCTGGTGGTACAACCGTGGCCGTGCTGAAAAAACTGGTAGAAGCTGGCAAAATTGATCCAGATGAAACTACCGTGATTTACATCACCGGCAATGGTTTGAAAACCCAAGAAGCAATCCAAGGCTACGTTGGTGAACCCTTGACTATTGATGCTAAACTAGATAGTTTTGAACGCGCCCTCGAGCGATCGCGTACTCTGGATCGCTTGGAATGGCAACAAGTCCTCGTTTAGTGATGAGTTATGAGTTTTTTATTCATAACTCCTAACTCTTAATTGTATTCCTCACTTTTTACTCCTCATTTTGTACTTCTATGGCTGTAACAGTTTTAGTACCTACAACTCTTCAGAATTTGACTAATAATCAAGCTAGTCTAGAATCCAACGGTGGCACCATTGCTGAATTGTTGGATTCCTTAGAACAAAGCTTTCCTGGTATTAAATCCAGGTTATGCGATGAAGAAGGCAAGCTACGTCGATTTGTAAATTTTTACGTCGATAGCGAAGATATTCGCTATTTAGATGGTATTAACACAGCCTTGAAAGATGGCGATGAAGTAAGTATTGTCCCTGCTGTTGCTGGTGGTTAATAGAGAGAACAGTAAATAAAATAGAAGTCTGATTAGACAAACCTGTGATAGATTACCTTGTTCCCAGTCTAAGACTGGGAATGGCTATTATAAGAGGGCTGCTGCTTCCCTTAATCGCGGTAGCATTTCGCAAGGAAGATTGGCGTTGCTGAATCATGGGATGATTTCGGTCAATTTGTAATGAATTTTCAATAGTTTCAACCAGAAATTCATCCCGCATTTATGCAACGCCGGAAGATTTAGTGTAGATACTTGAATGAGCTAACTATGCAGCAATTATTTGAGCAAGTCTTTGTTGCCAAGACTCATTGTTATCAATAGTTAAGATAATCCGATTATAAGATTCATCTTGCAATTGAATAGTTAAATAATTTGTCTCTCGATTCACATACCAAAACTCTTTACCTCGGTTAGTGTAATAAGTTCCAGCCTTAACCACTCCAGGAATAAAGCTACCAGGGGCACGCAATTCTTGCCAATTGCTTTGGGGTTCGGCTGTCGTAACTTGTTCAATATGGGCTAGTGATATTTGCCAAAGTTTATTCAAGCGAACAGCTAGCAGTTGCTCTTTAAAGGTAAATTCTATCTGCAATTTGTCATCAACTATACTTAGGTTCATAATGAACTTAGTTGTCAGTAATTTTTTCTATCTAGAGAAATCATAAGTATATCCAACTGAATAGTGTGATGTCTACAATGGACTATTCGGGGTCGCAGCTTTTTTATATCCCGAATTGGCACGCCCTATGTGACATTGATTAATAATATAAAACCATATAAAAGCATGTTTTTGTTAGGGTTCATCATTATAAGTAGGTAGGCATAATTAAATATAAGATATCATTGCAAAGCATTACGATTGCTTCGCAATGACGGAACATATTATATTTATTAACGCCCATCT